>JBBQAN010000006.1:0-142359 GCA_038316385.1 Lysobacterales bacterium
AGACCGAAAGTATCAGGAGTGATTTATGTCGGATCGTCAGATGGGCACCGTGAAATGGTTCAACGACGCCAAGGGTTTTGGCTTCATCGCCCGCGATAACGGCGAGGACGTGTTCGTACACTTCCGCGCGATCCAGGGCACTGGCTTCAAGAGTCTCAAGGAAGGCCAGAAAGTCAGCTTCAAGGTGGTGCAGGGCCAGAAGGGTCTGCAAGCCGAAGAAGTCGAGCCGATGTAAGCTCAATCCAAGTCTTGTATTACAACCCGGAGCGGCGACGCTTCGGGTTTTTATGTGCAACTGGTGCGTCGCAGTCATCTGATTGAAAACAAAACGACCGGCACATGGCCGGTCGCTGATGCATTGAACAAATGATCTCGATTTCTATCAGCGGATCAATCGCGCCTTGCCGCCTTCGATCGATACATACGAGCCTTCGCGGATGCCGTACGGGTCGCGCTGGTTGACGATCAGACGACGGCCGTCGTCCATGCGCACGTAGATGTCGAAGGTGGTCGCGCCGTTGTTGTTTTTCTCGATCTCGTTGCCGACGACTGCGCCGCCGACAGCACCGACCACGGTTGCAGCGGTACGGCCATCGCCCTTGCCCACAGTATTGCCAAGCACGCCGCCGACGATACCGCCGACCACTGCGCCGGTGCCGTTGGAACGGTGCTGCCCGTAGATTTGCTCGATGCGCTCAACGCGACCGCAACTGTCGCAGCGCGCGACATAGCGGCCCGGAGGCGGCCCGTAACCAGGCCGGGGGCCGTAATAGCCAGGGCCGGTTGCGCAGGCCGACAACGCAAGCGTCAGGGCAGCGGCGGAAAGCAGACGTGCATTCATGTGCAACTCCTGGTGATGGGGTTCATCGCGATCGCGGTTCACGAACCGATGCTGCAATGGTGCGCGCAACAGTAGTGACCGCACGCTGAATGTCGTCCGACCGGAAGCTGGTGGTCAACTTCGAGCGTGTCAACGAATCCCGACTGCACGTGCGATCAGTTGCGGAATTCCTGGTGGCAGGACTTGCAGTCGTGACCGATCTTGGTCATCGCCGCGCCGACTGCGGCGCAATCGGCTGGTGGCGCCGCGAGGACAGCATCGATGCTCGCGCGCATGTTGCTGGCTTTCTGGCCGAAGTCCTGTTTCTTTTCCTTGTCGATGCCAGCCATGAAGATTGGTTCGACATCGTTCGACAACGCACGCAATGCCTGCAGATGCGGCACGTTGTCGGTGGTCGCGCAGTGGTTCTGTTTGATGTTGTCTTGCAGCGCGTCCAGATGGAAATCCTGCATGGTCATCAGACTGCGGGGGAAGTCGGGCTTGTTATGCAAGGCGTTCATGGTCATCACCGTGCCGACGATGCCGATGACCAAGCCGAGAACGATCAAGAGTGCGTAACGCATGCAGCCTCCGTGGGATGGAGATTCAGGGTTGATGAGGACGGCAAGATATCATGCAGACCGGATCGTCGAACCCTGAGATCAGGGCGCTGCGGAACCCATGGACGCAAGGCAAAAACTCTACCGCGAACGCTTCGCCGGAATCGACCGCTTGTACGGCCGCGGCGCGGCGCTTCGCTTGGCCGATCGGCATGTCGCGGTCGTCGGCCTTGGCGGCGTTGGCTCGTGGGCGGTGGAAGCGTTGGCGCGCAGCGGTGTTGGCGGGTTGACCTTGATTGATGCGGACGATATTTGTCTGTCGAACACCAGCCGCCAATTGCATGCGCTGGATGGACAGTACGGTCGCAACAAGGCAACTGCTCTGGCCGAGCGCGCAATGGCGATCAATCCGCTGCTGCATGTCGATGTCGTGCAGGAATTCCTGATCGCAACGAATCTCGAAACGATCCTTGCGCGCAACTTTGCTCTCGTCATCGATGCATGCGACAGCGTGCGCAGCAAGCTCGATCTGGTGGTCGCGTGCAGGCGACGCAAGTTGCCGCTGGTCGTCGTCGGCTCCGCCGGCGGGCGCGCCGATCCAACCTTGGTACGCGTGCGCGACCTCAGTCGCACCGAACACGACGCGCTGCTGGCGTTGATGCGGAAGAAGCTGCGCGCCGAGCACGGCTTCCCGCGCAATGCCGACCGATACTTCGGCGTGCCAGCCGTGTATTCGATGGAAAACGTAAAGTACCCGCATCCCGACGGCAGCGTCAGCGGCGTACGCCCGAAAATGGATCCAGCCATGGCGCTCAAGCTCGACTGCGGTGGCGGACTGGGCGCGGCAACGCATGTAACAGGCGTCTTCGCATTTGCGGCGGTGGGGCGGGCGCTGGAGTTGTTGTTGAAGAACACGTCACTGTAGTCATCACGCGAATCAAGCGCAGTCTGGAAGAGAGAATAATCGCGCGGCATTGAGGCTGGTTGCTGCTTCCAGTGCATCTGTGGGCATCCCGCGCAGGCCCGCAATGCAATCGCGCACCACGGTCAGCCGCGCTGGTTCGTTGCGCTCGCCACGATGTATCGCATCCGGCTGATCCGGCGCATCGGTTTCCAGCAGCAGAAATTCGATCGGCATCGTCGCTACGATCCGCCGCAGCCGTTGTGCTCGCTCGTATGTGACCGGGCCGCCGATGCCGAGACAAAATCCGAGTTTCCAGAGTTGTTCGGCCTGTTGCTCGCTGCCGGAGAAGCTGTGCACGACACCGCGCAACCCACCGATGCGTCGAAGCGTGGCGATCACTGCGTCGACCGCTTTTCGCGCATGGACGATCACCGGCAGGTCGAAATTACGTGCGATCTTCAGTTGTTCCTCGAAGAAAAATTGCTGGCGCTGTGCGTCGAGTCCTTCGACGTGGAAATCCAGGCCGCATTCGCCGACGGCGACAGCGCGTTCGGTCGCAAGTAACGCGTGCAAGGCGTCAATGTCCTCGTCGCGATGATCGGCGAGGAACATCGGATGCAGTCCAAAAGCTGGATGCAGGTCATCGTGGTTCGCGCACAGGTTGCGCAGTTTCGGCCAACCGCTCGCAGAGATCGCGGGAATGATCTGCGCCGTCACGCCCGCAGCGCGCGCGCGCTGGATCACGGCGTCGCGGTCGTGGTCGAACTCCGACGCGTCCAGGTGGCAATGGCTATCGATCAGCATCTGGGTATCCCTTTCCCCGCGGATCAAGGGGTTACGGCGTCGCGACCCGCCGGGTAGAATACGCGGTTCGTGTTTCGATCTTTCTCTTCCTGCGACTGCCGGCTCCGATCCCATGCCACTGAATCCGCTCGATCTGTACGACATCCGTTCCCTGCTCAGCGAAGAGGAGTGCGCGGTGCAGGACGCCGTGGCCCGCTTCACCGACGAGCGCGTGCTGCCAATCATCGGCGACGCCTTCGACCAGGGCCGTTTTCCGCAGGAACTGGTGCCGGAAATCGCCGAACTCGGCCTTCTGGGTTCGTCATTGCCGGAGCAATACGGCGGTCACGGCCTCAATGCGGTCTGTTACGGCCTGATCTGCCAAGAGCTTGAACGCGGCGATTCGGGCATCCGCAGCTTCGTCAGCGTGCAGTCGTCGTTGTGCATGTACCCGATCTACGCCTACGGCACCGAGGAACAGCGCATGCGCTGGCTGCCGGGAATGGCCGCAGGCAAGCTGATCGGCTGCTTCGGCCTGACCGAGCCACACGGTGGCTCCGACCCGGCCAATATGAAAACGCATGCCAAGCGCGACGGCGATGACTGGATCATCAACGGCGCCAAGATGTGGATCACCAACGGAAATCTTGCGGATATCGCCATTGTTTGGGCGATGACCGACGACGGCATCCAGGGCTTCCTCGTCGAAAAAGACATGAAGGGCTTCACCGCGCAGGAAGTACACAAGAAGATGAGCTTGCGTGCGTCGGTCACGTCTGCATTGTTCTTCGACGGCGTACGCGTGCCGGAAGCCAATCGCTTGCCAAATGTCAAAGGGCTGAAGGGTCCGCTCGGCTGCCTCACGCAGGCGCGCTACGGCATCACCTGGGGCCCGATCGGCGCGGCGCAAGCCTGCTTGCAGGAAGCGTTGAAGTACGGTGCCGAACGCATCCTGTTCAATCGTCCGATCACTTCGAATCAAGCAGTGCAGCTCAAGCTTGCGGATATGGCGCGTCGCATCACCATGGCGCAGTTGTTGTCATTGCAGCTCGGTCGTCTCAAAGACGCCGGCAAGATGCAGCCGACCCAGGTGTCGCTGGCGAAGTGGAACAATGTACGGATGGCGATCGACATCGCCCGCGAGGCGCGCGACATCCTCGGCGGCGCCGGCATCACCACCGAGCATTGCCCGATCCGGCATGCACTCAATCTCGAATCGGTGATCACCTACGAAGGCACTGAGACCGTGCACCAGTTGGTGGTGGGCCGCGAACTGACGGGCATCAACGCGTTCTGATGCGATGCTCGTCCCCGACGTCCTGATTGAAACCCAACGACTGATCCTGCGGCTGCCGAAGCGCGAGGATTTCGATGCCTATGCCGAGACGTACGCGGACGAAGAAGCGACCCGCCATCTCGGCGGCGTGCTGTCGCGGGCGGCGGCTTGGCGCAAGTTCCTCCAAGGCCCGGGCGCTTGGGTGATCCAGGGATTCGCGATGTTTTCTGTGATCGAGAAGTCCAGCGGCGTATGGGTTGGAAGCATCGGTCCGTGGCGCCCTGAGGGCTGGCCGGGCAATGAGATCGGCTGGATCCTCCACCGCAGGGCTTGGGGCAAGGGCTTCGCCACTGAAGCGGCGACGGCGACCGTCGATTGGGCGTTCTCAAACCTGGATTGGAGCGACATCATCCACTGCATCGACACCGACAACGTGGCCTCGCAGAATGTGGCACGCCGGCTCGGATCGCGCGTCAAGCGGCGGACGAATATGCCAGCTCCGTTTGAGGAGGTCGTTGTGGACGTATGGGGTCAGTCGCGCGAGGAATGGTTCGCGCGGCACGCACAGGAGGGCAGGGCATGATCAACGTCTATGGCTTCTCGCCCTCGGGTAATTGCCACAAATTGCGGTTGCTGCTTGCGCACATCGGTCGTGAACATCACTGGATCGAGACCGATAGCGCGCATGGCGCGACGCGCACGTCCGAATACCTAGCGAAGAATCCGAACGGCAAAGTGCCGATGATCGAGCTCGATGACGGTCGGGTGATGGTCGAGTCGAATGCGATCCTGTGCTGGCTTGCTGATGGCACACCATTCTTTGGCGGCGATGCATGGCAGCGCGCGCAAACGCTGAGCTGGATGTTCTTCGAGCAATACAGCCACGAGCCTTTCATTGCGGTCGCGCGTTTTATCTGCGGCTGGACGCCAATCGATTCGCGGCGCCGCGCTGAATTGCCGAAGCTCCACGAGCGTGGGCATCAGGCGCTGGCGGTGATGGAAAAGCATCTCGCCACGAACGAGTGGTTCAGTGCGACAGGTTATGGCATCGCCGATATTGCATTGTTCGGCTATACGCACTGTGCTGATGAAGGTGGCCTCGATCTCGAAACGTATCCAGCGATTCGCTGCTGGCTCGATCGCGTAAGCGCGCAGCCGGGCTTCATCGCAATGCCTCCATATGCCGAAGAAAACATCGCGCTGATTATGCAATCCAAAATCTGAAACCCATTCCATCGTTGCCAAGCCGACGCATCGCGTGCGGCATCACAGTGAATACCCGCCATGAATGCGATTGCGACCCCGATCCCCGCCCGCCACAAGAACGTCAATCGCGCCGAAGTCTGCGACCAGAACTTCATCGAGTTCGTGCAGCAATGGGACGGCCTCGCGCAGCATAAACCTGCGCTCGACGCATCCGTGCTTGGCGACAGCCTGTGCACGGCGCGCGATTTTCTCGAGCTGTTCGAGTCGCAGTTGATCTCGCGTCACCTCGACCTGATGGCGCGCGTGCTGCGCGTGCAGCAGAAGGTTTTCTACACGATCGGATCGAGCGGCCACGAAGGCAACGCGATGGTCGCGCGGCTGACGCGGCATACCGATCCGGCCTTCCTGCATTACCGCAGTGGCGCGTTCATGGCTGAGCGTTTCCGCAAGCTGCCGGGCCTCGATCCGATCATGGATTCGGCGTTGAGCTTTGCCGCATCGAAGGACGACCCCGCTTCGGGCGGACGCCACAAGGTTTGGGGCAGCAAACCGTTGTGGGTGCTGCCGCAGACATCGACCATCGCCTCGCATCTGCCCAAAGCACTAGGCACGGCGGTAGCGATCGAGCAGGGCAAGCGCATCGGCCATCAGCTACCGCTTCCAGACGACTCGATCGCGATCTGCTCGTTCGGTGATGCGTCGAGCAACCACGCGACCGCGCAAACCGCGTTCAATACAGCCGGCTGGACGTCATATCAAAAGCTGCCTGCCCCGGTACTGTTTGTCTGTGAGGACAATGGCATCGGCATCTCGGTGAAGACGCCGAATGGCTGGATCGAGCGCAATTTCTCCGAGCGTCGCGATCTCGATTATTTCTACGCCGATGGGCTCGACATTCTTGAAGGCTATGAGCAGGTAGCGCGCGCCGTCCACCACTGCCGCACCACGCGCCGGCCAACCTTCCTGCACCTGCGCACCACCCGGATCATGGGCCACGCCGGCACCGACTTCGAGATTGAATGGCGTAGCGTCGAGGAACTGATGAAGGTAGAGGCTGGCGATCCGTTGCTGCGTTCGGCAGCGATCGGGTTGGAGTCGGGCCTGTACACCAAGGAATCGCTGCTCGCGCAATACGAAGCAATCCGCAAGAAATGTTTTGCCGCCGCCGATGAAGCCGACCGCCGCCCGAAGCTGACCGATCTCGCCGACGTGATGGCGCCGCTCGCGCCGTACACGCCCGCCAAGGTGATGGCCGAAGCGAAGCGCGCGGACTTCGCCGACAAGCGCATCGCGGTGTTTGGCAGCGAAGCGAAGTTGCCGGAGAACCAGCCACCGCGCCATCTCGCAATCCTGATCAACAACGCGCTGCACGACCTGCTCTGCAAGATGCCGGAAACGCTGTTGTTCGGCGAGGACGTGGCGCAGAAGGGTGGCGTCTATACCGTCACCAAAGGCTTGCACAAATCGTTCAAGAACGCGCGCGTGTTCAACACCTTGCTCGACGAGACGATGATTCTCGGGCTCGCGCAGGGCTTCGCCAACATGGGCATGCTGCCGGTGCCGGAAATCCAGTACCTCGCATATTTTCACAACGCCTGCGACCAGATCCGTGGTGAGGCGTGCTCGTTGCAATTCTTCAGCAACGGCCAGTACCGCAACCCGATGCTGATGCGCATGGCCTCGCTGGGTTATCAGAAAGGCTTCGGAGGCCACTTCCACAACGACAATTCGATCACTGCGATCCGCGACATTCCAGGGCTTGTAGTCGGTTGCCCGAGCCGTGGCGACGATGCGGCGATGATGTTGCGCACGCTGGCTGCGCTGGCGAAAGTCGATGGCCGCGTCTGCGCCTTCCTCGAACCGATCGCGCTGTACATGACGAAAGATCTGTACGCGACCGGCGATGGCGGCTGGTGTTTCACCTACCCGACGTTGGATCAAGTGATGACGCTTGGCGAGGAGCGCATATACGAGCCCGCCGCGACCGATCTGGTGATCTTCAGCTTCGGCAATGGCATCCCAATGAGCCTGCGTGCTGCGCGCCAGATCGAGGCGAAACATGGCTGGAAAGTGCGCGTGGTCGATCTGCGCTGGCTGGCGCCGCTCAACGAAGCCATGATCGGTCGCCATGCCGGCGAATGCGCGCGGATCCTGGTGGTGGACGAAGGCCGCCACAGTGCTGGAGTAGGCGAGGGCGTGATTACCGCCGTCGTCGAAGCTGGCCACGGCGCCAAGCCCCTGCTGCGCGTGGTCGGCAAGGACACCTATACGCCACTGGCGGGGGCGGCGCTGCTGGTGCTTCCGTCCGAGCTGGATATTGTGAACATGGCCGATCAGTTCCCCTGATCGCGTTCTTGATAGAGAACGGATGACCTGCATCCTTGCCTGGCTTATCATCGTCTCATGTCCGCCACCCAGCCCTGTACGATCCTCTTCGCCGATGTCAGCGGCAGTACGCGACTGTTCGAGCAGAAAGGCGACGTCGAGGCACGACGGCTGATCGCGGCGGTGCTCGGCGCATTGACTGTCGTGTGCAACTCGCACGGCGGCAAGGTCATCAAGACCATCGGCGACGAAATCATGTGTACCTTCCGCAGTGCCTTGCAGGGTGTACTGGCGGCCTGCGATATGCAGCGCAAGATGGCGCGCGACATCGATTTCGTGCGCGATAACCTCGCGGTGCGGATCGGCCTGCATCACGGCGAGGTATTGTTCGAGGACAACGACGTATTCGGCGATGCGGTCAACGTCGCCGCGCGCATGACCTCCATCGCCAAACGCGAGCAGATCGTCACCACCGCGAGTTCGTTGCGTGAACTCACCGGCCCGCCGATCAGCTTGCGCAGCCTCGGTCGCGCGCGCGTGAGCGGCAAGTTGCTGCCGATCGAGATCGTCGATGTCATCTGGCAGGAAGACACCTCGGGCATGACCACTGTGCAGCGCGCGGTGAAAACTGCCGAGCCGGAAGTCCAGCCCGGCAAATTGATGTTGCACTTTCGCGACACCACGATCGAATTGACGCCCGAATCCCATCCATTCACGCTCGGTCGTGATGAAGGCAATGGCTTGGTGGTCGCCGCCGACTGGGTCAGCCGCACCCACGCGAGCATCGAATTCAAGCGCGGCCATTTCGTGCTGTCCGACCGTTCGACCAACGGCACCTGGGTGTGCATCGGTGGCGATGACGAATTGCGTCTGAACCGCGACGACATTCACTTGCGCAAATCAGGCACGATCAGCCTCGGCAAGGGCATGACGCTCAATTCCGACATGCTGGTAAATTTCGATTGCGAGGGCTGATCGGATTAATTGGCAGCGCGGAGGTTGGTCAGAAGCCAAAAGCTAAACGCGTCACGCGTCCGAATAGTCTGCCGCATTGGTTGCATCCTTGCTGCGCGCAGTCTTGAGCGCATCTGCGATGGTGGTAAACAAAACCGCCACAATCATGTTCGCAACCAGCGCGGTCACCCCGATATAAACCATGCCGAGCCCCGGAATCGGGAACATCGGCTTCATCCCCTGCAACCAACTCAGCGTCGTGCCCAACACCATGCCAACCGTCCAGCCAGCGAGCAGGGCATTGGCGCGGAACCAGCGTGTGTACAAGCCAAACACGATCGCCGGGAACACCTGCAGCATCCAGATGCCGCCGAGCAATTGCAGATTGATCGCGTATTCCAGCGGAAGGAACACGACGAACGCCAGCGCGCCGAACTTGACCACGAGTGAGGTGACCTTGGCGACGGACGATTCCTGCCTCGGGCTCATGTTCGCGTTGATATACGGTCGCCAGATGTTGCGGGTGACCAGGTTTGCCGCGCCGATCGACATGATCGCCGCCGGCACCAATGCGCCGAGCGCAATCGCGGCGAAGCAGAATCCGGCGAACCATTCCGGGAAGCTCTGCAACACCAGCGCCGGCACGATCGCCGTGCCTTTGGCCTGCACATGCGCGGCGATGGCCATGTAGCCCATCAGCGCGATCAGCCCGAGCATCACGCTGTACGCCGGCAGCAGCATGGCATTGCGGCGGATGGTTTTCGCACTGTCCGCCGCGAGTACGCCGGTGGATGCGTGCGGGTACAGCATCAACGCCATCGCCGAACCGAGCGCGAGGCTCGCAAAACCCATCGCCTGCCCGGGTTGCAGGACGATGCCGGTCGCGCCACCTTTCGCCGCGAACGCCTGATTTGCCGCCGTGAAGATCGCGCCGTAGCCGCCGAGTTGCAGCGGAATCATGATCACTGCCGCGATCACGAAGATGTAGATCATCGTGTCCTTGACGAAGGCGATGAGCGCCGGCGCGCGCAGGCCGCTCGTGTAGGTGTAGAGCGCGAGCACGATGAACGCTGCGACCAGAGCGATTTCCGCGCCTTGGGTGACGGCGCCAAAGCCCATCGCCTGGAACACGACCTGCATACCGACCAGTTGCAGCGCGATGTAAGGCATCGTCGCCAGTACGCCGGTCAGCGCTACCGCGAGTGCCAACCAACGGCTACCGTGGCGGCCTACGGCGAAGTCGGCGATGGTGATGTAGCCGTGGCGATGGCAGACGTTCCACAGTCGCGGCATCAACGCAAAGAAGATCGGGAACGCGATGATGGTGTAGGGCAGGGCGAAGAATCCAAACGCGCCGACCGCATACACCAGCGCCGGCACCGCGATCACCGTGTACGCCGTGTACAGGTCGCCGCCGAGCAGGAACCAGGTGACGATCGTGCCGAAGCGGCGTCCGCCGAGGCCCCATTCGTGCAACAGGTCGAGGTCGCCGGCTTTCCAGCGCGAGGCGACGAAGCCGATCACGGTGACGGATGCGAAGAAGAACGCGAACACCGCCCATGCAGTCCAGTGCACGGCGCCCGTCATGACTTGCGCCCACGGTCGATGAACCAGAGTAGCGGCGGCAGCAACAGCAGCCACAGAAACAGATACCAATAGAAGAACGGGAATTCCCACAGCGCCGGTTGCTCACGGTTGTAAAAGGGGACGAAAAGCGTAGCTGCAAATGGAATCAGCAAGAGCAGTCGGCGCATGGGATTCGCGGTCCTTCTGTCGTTGGCAACAATGGTCGATTCGCGGCGAATTCCGGCCCGCGAAGAGCCGCGATCATCGCGCAAGTCCGTCAAGCAACGGTACTTCGCCGCACGGCATGCCTGCGCATTGCAGCCCGTACCTCGGTCGATCCACCGCCATAACCGCCAACGCTTCGTCGCCGATGCTGCTGACGATGCTACCCAGCACACGGCCATCAGCGCTGACTTCATTCCCAACTTTCAGAACTTTGCCTGCAATCCGCGCAAGTCCACGCTTCGCCTGGCCGAGATAATGCGTGCGTGCGACGATTTCCTGTCCCGGATAGCAGCCTTTTTTCAGGCTGTAGGCGTTGAGCCGTTCCAGCGACAGCATTTGCGGCGTCCACGTTTCGCTCTGATCCACAGGCAGATGTGGCAGTCCGTGGGCGAGATCAAAGGCGGTCCAGCGCGCCTCGCTTCCCACAGCCATCGCATCAGCGGGATCGAACGTTTCCGTTTCAATGCGCAATGTGCGCGGCCCACCGCTCGCGCCGACATCGAGTTCAACGAATTCGTTGTCCGCGTTTGAATCGAGATAAGCACTGGAACCGCTCGCGCATTGCGCTTGTGCAAACGTGCCAAGCACTACGCAATCCGCTCGCACATCGAGTTTCACCTTGCTGCGGAACACAAACCGCTGCAGCCGTGCGACCAGTTCTGCAGCCGGAAAGTCGGGAGCCAGCAACAAATAGCGATCCGCATCCTGCGCGATCAATGCAAACAGGGCGATCACGCGACCTTTCGGGTTCAGCCATCCGTTCCACTGCCATTGCAACTGCGTCAGCGCATGCACGTCATTCATCAGTTGCGCCTGCAGGAACGCTGTGGCGTCGCTGCCGCTGGCCTCCACGACCTGCCATCCGGGCAGCGGGAAACGGTCGAAAGGCGCGTCTTGCTTGTGCGTCATGGCCTCGGGTCTTAAACTTGACGCTCAGATGAGCAATTCCCGAATGATAGGCGAAACACCGCACGCAACCGATGCTGGCGATGCCCCGCCAGAACGCGAACCCGTATCCGGCGACGCCGCGAAGCCGGTCAAGCCGCCGTTGCCACGCGAGATCGGCGGTCGCGATGGGCCCGAACCGACGCGCTTCGGCGACTGGGAGAAAAACGGACGCTGCATCGATTTCTGACGCATGATTGATTGAATGTGCTTGCACGGATGCGACCGCGTTCGCGCAACGCGTCGGTTCCGCACGAATGAAGATGGAAATGCCCATGGCGACTCCCGAACGTCCGCTTTCGCCCTTCACCTCGGTGTATCGGCCGCAGATCACCACGGTGATGTCGATCCTGCATCGCATCACTGGCGTGATTCTTGCGATCGGCGCGTTTGGTATCGCGTGG
Source organism: Lysobacterales bacterium (assembly GCA_038316385.1). Taxonomy (GTDB): domain Bacteria; phylum Pseudomonadota; class Gammaproteobacteria; order Xanthomonadales; family Xanthomonadaceae; genus SZAS-103. Next base: position 11,969 of record JBBQAN010000006.1, read on the forward strand.
TGGCTCTTGGCCGTCTCGGCCAGCCCGGAGCGCTATGCGCAGTTCACCGATCTCGCCGGCTCGCTGCCGGGCAAGATCGTGCTGGCCGGCTTCAGTTATTGCCTGATGTATCACTTGCTCAATGGCATCCGCCACTTGTTCTGGGACGCGGGCAAGGGCTTCGAGATCAAGCAGTTTTACGCTTCGGGATGGACGGTGGTGGTGTTGTCGTTCGTCTTCACCGGCCTGCTGTGGATGCTGGCGCTGACTCACGGAGTTGCTGCATGAGCATGCCGATGAACGATCCGACTGATATGCGCGATCCTCTGGCGCGTGCCCGCGGCCTCGGCTCGGCCCAGGACGGCGTTCATCACTGGTGGATGCAGCGGCTCACCGCGGTTGCGCTGGCGATTCTTTCGCCGTGGTTCGTGTGGATGCTGGTGTCGCTGATCGGTACCGACCAGGGCTTCGTGCGCGCTACCGTCGCCAATCCACGATATGCGTTGCCGCTGCTGGCTTTTGTGCTGGCGCTGTTCTGGCACGCGAAGCTCGGACTGCAGGTGGTGATCGAGGATTACGTGCATACGCGCTGGCTGGAGATCACGGCGCAGATCGCTGTGAACTTCGCCTGCGTGCTTGGCGCGCTGGCCTGCGTGTTCGCGATCGCGCGCATCGCGCTGTCGGCATGAGCCTCACCGTCAACGCGCAACCATTTTTCAATCTGGGTCTTTCATGACGACTGCGTACAAAATCACCGAACATCAGTTCGACATGGTCGTGGTTGGCGCCGGCGGCGCTGGCTTGCGCGCCACCTTCGGGCTGGCCGCCAAAGGCCTCAATACCGCCTGCATCACCAAGGTGTTCCCAACGCGCTCGCACACTGTCGCAGCGCAGGGCGGCATTTCCGCCGCGCTCGGCAACATGGGCGAGGACGACTGGCGCTGGCATTTCTACGACACCATCAAGGGCGGCGACTGGCTCGGCGACCAGGACGCGGTCGAGTACATGTGTCGCAACGCGATGGCGGCGGTGATCGAACTCGAACACCAGGGCGTGCCGTTCTCGCGCACCGAGGAAGGCAAGATTTACCAGCGCCCGTTTGGCGGCATGACCACGCATTACGGCGAGGGCACCGCCCAACGCACCTGCGCCGCGGCCGACCGCACCGGCCACGCGATGCTGCACACGCTGTACCAGCAATCTCTCGCGCACCACGCGCAGTTCTTCATCGAATATTTCGCGCTCGACCTGATCATGGATGCCGATGGTGCCTGCAAGGGCGTGCTCGCACTGGACATGTCCACCGGCGAACTGCATCTGTTCCGCGCCCACGGTACCGTGCTCGCCACCGGCGGCTACGGGCGTGCGTATTTCACGTGTACCTCTGCGCACACCTGCACCGGCGACGGCGGCGGCATGGTGTTGCGTGCCGGACTGCCGCTGCAGGACATGGAGTTCGTCCAGTTCCATCCGACCGGCATCTATGGTGCCGGCATGCTGATCACCGAGGGCGTGCGCGGGGAAGGCGGCATCCTGCGCAATTCCGAGGGCGAGCGCTTCATGGAACGCTACGCGCCGCACGCCAAGGATCTGGCGTCACGCGACGTGGTTTCCCGGGCGATGACCGTAGAGATCCGCGAAGGCCGCGGCGTCGGCGAGAAGAAGGACCACATTTTCCTGCACCTCGATCACCTCGACCCGAAGGTGATCCACGAGAGACTGCCGGGCATCGCCGAGACCGCGAAGATTTTCGCGAACGTCGACGTGACCAAGGAGCCCATCCCGGTGTCGCCGACTGTCCACTACAACATGGGCGGCATCCCGACCAACTACCACGGCGAAGTCGTGACATTGAAGGACGGCAATCCCGACACCATCGTGCAGGGTTTGTATGCGATCGGCGAAGCGGCTTGCGTGTCGGTGCACGGCGCGAATCGACTCGGCTCCAATTCGCTGCTCGACCTGGTCGTATTCGGTCGCGCGGTCGCCGAACGCTGTGCAGAAAAGATCAAGCCCGCGCAGGCGCATTCGACGTTGCCGAAGTCGGCTTGCGACCGCTCCGTCGCGAACCTCGACCGGCTGCGCAATGCCGGCGGGACTCTTTCGACCGCCCAGATCCGCGATGCGATGCAGCATGGCATGCAGCGCTACGCACCGGTGTTCCGCACCGGTGATGGACTGGCTGAGGGAGTCGACACGATCACGCAAGTCGCGAAGTCCTTCGCTGATGTGCGCGTTAGCGATCGCTCGCTGGTGTGGAATTCCGACCTGATCGAAACCCTGGAACTGCAAAACCTGCTCGGCCAGGCACAGGCGACGATGGTGTCGGCCGCGAACCGTACGGAATCGCGCGGCGCGCATGCACGCGAGGACTTCGAGGATCGCGACGACGCCCACTGGATGAAGCATTCGCTGTGCTGGGTTGATGCGCAACACCAAACCCATATCGATTACCGGCCGGTGCATCTCAGCACGTTGACCGACGACGTGGCCTCGGTGCCGCCGAAGCCAAGAGTGTATTGACGGTGGAACGGGGAACAGGGAACAGGAACAGGGAACGGGCAGCTCAAGAGCAGAAGGAGTGGCAGGATGATTTATCAACGCGACCGGCAGTACCCAGTGTGCGAGCTTGAGGCTTATACCGGTTCTCCGTTCCCCATTCCCTGTTCCCGGCTCTGACACCATGTCCGAATTCACGCTTCCGAAAAACTCGAAGGTCGGCAAAGGCAAGCGGTTCGCTGCGCCTGCGGGCAGCAAACAGGTGCGTGCGTTCAAGATCTATCGCTGGAATCCGGACGACGGCCAGAACCCGCGCACCGATACCTTTGAGGTCGATCTCGCGAAATGCGGGCCGATGGTCCTCGATGCGCTGATCAAGATCAAGAACGAGATCGATCCGACGCTGACCTTCCGCCGTTCGTGCCGTGAAGGCATCTGCGGTTCGTGCGCGATGAACATCGACGGCGTCAACACGCTGGCATGCACGCGCGCGATCGAGGATTGCGGCAAAGTCGAGGTGCCGATCTATCCGCTGCCGCACATGCCGGTGGTGAAGGACCTCGTACCCGACCTGACGCATTTCTACGCGCAGTACGCTTCGATCAAGCCGTGGATTCGCACCCAGAGCGCACCGCCGCCGGATCGCGAACGCCTGCAGTCGCCCGAAGAGCGCAAACGCCTCGACGGCCTCTACGAGTGCATCCTCTGTGCCTGCTGTTCGACCGCTTGTCCTAGCTACTGGTGGAATGGTGATCGCTATCTCGGCCCGGCGATCCTGCTGCAGGCGTATCGCTGGATAGTCGATTCGCGCGACGAGGACACCGGCGCGCGGCTTGATGACCTTGAGGATCCGTTCAAGCTCTACCGCTGCCACACCATCATGAATTGCACGCGCACTTGTCCGAAGGGATTGAACCCTGCGAAGGCGATCGCGGAACTCAAGAAGCTGATGCTGCAGCGTCGTGGGTGAGCCGGCACGCTTGCGAGCCATCGGCTCGCGTGTCGGCGAACGCCCGGCCAAGGATGGCCGGGCCGGGCAAGTGCAACTGTGTCGCCATGGACGGCAAACGTGAGACCACCTGAAGTAGCATCACGGCCCAGAGACGACGTTCGTGGACGATTCCGAAATCCCGCGCCTGCGCTGGCGCTGCCGTCGTGGCATGCGCGAGCTCGACCAATTGCTGACACGCTGGCTGGATCGTGGCTATCCGCAATCCGATGCAGACCAACGCGCGGCGTTCACGCGCTTGCTCGATTGCGAGGACGATGCGTTGTGGCGCTGGTGCATGGGCACCGCAAAGCCGGATGACAGGGAACTCGATGAACTCGTCGGACGCATCCGCAACCTGTCGGCTTGAGTGGCGACGTTCGCGCTGGTTTCCGGCGGCGCTTTGCGTGCTGGCTGCAGCGGCGATCGCTTCATTGTGGCTGTCCGTATTGCCCTTGATTGCATGCGACATCGGCAGCGTTTTCGTGCTCGCGTATTGCGGCTGGCTGTTGCGTGCAGAACAGAGTCGTTCGGATTGCATGTTGACGTGGCAGGGCGGCGATGCGGATTGGCAGGTCGGATGCAATGACCATATCGAATCGCTGCGTCATGTTGGCGCGAGCATTCGAGGAGGGTTGGTCGTACTGACGCTGGTGGACGCCAGCGGTAAGCGACGTCGGTATGTCTGGTGGCCCGATACGCTCGGAACACGTGGCCGTCGTGCCTTGCGGCTCGCGATGCAAGTGAAGGAAACCACCACGCCGACGCAGCCTGCTCTCGCAGAATGAACATTTCCCGATCCGTGTTGCAGTGCCGATGATTGCACTGCCAGCGTTTCCGACGCCGACACTGGCACAATAGCGCATGTTCAAACCGCTCTCGTTCGCCATCGGCCTGCGTTATACCCGCGCCAAGCGTCGCACAGGTTTCATCTCTTTCATTTCCGGCGTCTCGATCCTCGGGATCGCGGTCGGCATGATCGCGTTGATCACTACCATTGCGGTGATGACCGGCTTTCAGGAGGAATACCGCACGCGTCTGCTCAGCATGGTTGCGCACGCGACGATCAGCGGCGTCGGCGAATCGCTGCCAGACTGGCAGGACGCCGTGCGCATGGCGCATCAGGACAAGCGCGTCGTCGGGGCGGCGCCTTACGTCGAACGCGAAGCGATGTTGCAGGGGAACAGCGAGCAGGGCGTGTTGCTGCGCGGCGTTCTGCCCGAGCGCGAAGATGAAGTGTCCGTTCTCTCGAAGAAAATGCTCGCCGGGAAATTGTCCGACCTGAAGCCTGGACAATTCGACATCGTCATCGGCAAGGAACTTGCGCTGGAACTCGGCGTCGGTGTCGGCGACAAGGTCACTGTGCTGGTCGCCGAGGGTAACGTCACGCCGATCGGCTTCATCCCGCGCGCAAAGGCATTCACCGTCGTCGGGATTTTCGAGGCAGGCATGCAGGAATACGATGTCGGCCTCGCAGTGACCCACATGCAGGACGCGCAGAAACTGTTGCGCATGGGCGTCGGCGTGACCGGCGTGCGCCTCAAGTTCACCGACATGTGGAAGGCCTACAGCGTCGCCGATGACCTCGCGAACCGCATGGGCGGCCTGTATCGCATTCGCGACTGGACGCGCGACAACGCCAACATGTTCAGCGCGCTGAAAATGGAAAAGACCGTGATGTTCCTGTTGCTGGTGCTGATCATCGGCGTCGCCACGTTCAACCTGCTGTCGTCGCTGGTGATGGTGGTGACCGACAAGCAGGCCGACATCGCGATCCTGCGCACGCTGGGAATGCGACCCGGCGCGATCATGCGCGTGTTCATGGTGCAGGGTTGCGTGATCGGGACGCTCGGCGTGGTGCTTGGTGTCATTGGCGGCGTTGCGCTCACCAGGAATCTTGATCGCATCGTCGCGGTGATCGAACGTGTTACCGGCGTCCAGGTCATGCCGGCCGATGTGTACTACATCAGCGGCTTGCCGACGCGACTGGAATGGAGCGATGTCGGCACGATAGCGGCGGTGGGGCTGGTGCTGTGTTTCCTTGCAACCCTGTATCCGGCATGGCGTGCGGCGCGCATCGACCCGGCCAACGCGTTGCGTTACGAATGAGCGCCGTGACTTCAGCCACCTCCGGCACTGATGCAGTGATCCGCTGCGACGGCCTCGGCAAGACCTATGTCGAAGGCAAGCTGCGAACGCCGGTGTTCGACAACCTTCATTTGAACGTCGGTGCCGGCGAGCGCGTTGCCATCGTCGGCGTTTCGGGCGTCGGCAAGAGCACATTGCTGCACCTGCTCGGCGGCCTCGATACGCCAACTGCAGGCGAGGTTTACGTGGCGGGACAGGCGATGTCGAAACTCGGTGAAAACGCTCGTGGCGACCTGCGCAATCGCGCGCTTGGTTTCATCTACCAGTTCCACCACTTGTTGCCGGAATTCACTGCGCTCGAAAACGTGATGATGCCATTGCTGATTCGTGGCGGCGTGCAGAAAGACATCGAACAAAGTGCGCGCGAACTGCTTGAACGAGTCGGGCTTGGCGCGCGTCTGCAACACAAGCCCGGCGAATTGTCGGGCGGTGAACGCCAGCGCGCAGCGGTCGCACGTGCGCTGGTCAATCGTCCGGCCTGCGTGCTCGGCGACGAGCCGACCGGCAATCTCGATGAGAAGACGGCTGCCAGCGTGTTCGACATGATGCTCGAACTTAATCGCGCAATCGGCACTGCGCTGGTGCTGGTCACCCACGATCGTCGCCTCGCGCGACGTATGGATCGTGTGCTAGAACTGACGGGCGGCGCGCTGCGCGAACTCGCTTCGCACGAGGTCTGATCCATGCGCGACGTTGGCTCGCGCGCTGCCGAAAAACACGTGAAGCAACGCCTTCCGCCATTTGGAGTCGCCTGCGCAGCGGCGCTGGTTGCAGGCGTCGTGCTGGCGATGCAATTGCTTGCGTTGCCGCCGCTGTGGGTGAACATCGCATTGGCAGCTACTGGCGTTGCTGGATGGATTGCGTCAAAGCGCTGGCGCTGGCTTGGCGTGCTGCTGTTCGGTTTTGCATGGGCGTGCATTCAGGGCGGTCATGCGATGTCGGTGCGATTGCCGTCCGATCTGGTCGGGCGCGACGTGGTGGTGACTGGCCATGTGGATGGCTTGCCGCAACTGGGTGATCATCAATTGCGCTTCGATTTCATCGCCGACCGCAGCGGCAACCCCGACGGCATCGCGGGGCGTCACCTGCGATTGGGTTGGTACCGCACCGATGCGGCGGTCGCCGCTGGAGAACGCTGGCAATTCACCGTGAAACTGCGGCGACCGCGCGGTGTGCTCGATCCGGGTGGTTTTGATTTCGAGGAGTTCGCACTGGAGCGGCGCATCGCCGCAACCGGCTACGTGCGCGATCCGACTTCGGCACGCAAGTTCGGAACGACGGCGAGCATCGATGCTCTTCGCGAACGCTGGTCGGCACGGATTGCCGATGCGATGCAGATGCCAAGTTCGCGCTTCGTTCGCGCACTCGCCTTGGGCGATACCCGCGCGCTCACCGAGGCCGACTGGGACATCTTGCGCGAAACCGGGCTGAATCATCAGGTGGCGATCTCGGGATTCCATGTCGGTATCGTCGCGAGCTTCGGTGCGTTGCTGGCGTGGCTGTTCTACTGGATATTTCCGCGTCTCGGTCTGTGGTGGCCGCGACCGCAAGCGCAGATCGTGCTGGCGTTGCTGTTCGGCTTCGGCTACGCCGCGATGACCGGCTTCCAGTTGCCGACGGTGCGAACGTTGCTGATGATTTTCACCGCGTTGCTGGCGCGGATGCTGCGCCGATCGCGCTCGGTGCCCGATGCGCTGGCGCTGGCGTTGGTGACGATGTTGCTTGTGGATCCGTTGTCGGTATTGGCGGCCGGCTTCTGGCTGTCGTTCGCCGGCGTGGCGTGGTTGTTGTGGTGCCTGCCGCACGCGACGCAAGGTGAAAAATTCCGCTGGTTTCTTGGCGGGCAGGGAATCGTCTCGCTCGGATTGCTGCCGCTGACGGTGTGGTTTTTCGGGCAGGCCTCGCTGGTTTCGCCGCTCACCAATCTGCTCGGCATTCCCGGCTTTGCCTTGATCGTGACGCCGTTGTCGCTGATTGGTCTGGCGGTGGATCTGGTGTTTCCGGGCGTTGGTGGAGCGATCCTGCGTCTGGCTGGACATTTGATGGATGCGTTGTGGTGGCTGCTGCAACACGCCGCGCAATGGCCCGGCGCATTGATCTGGCTGCCCGAACCGAGCGCGATCGCGTTGTTGCTGGCGCTCGCCGGCGCTTTCTGGTTGTTGCTGCCGCGCGGTATTCCGGGCAAGCCACTTGCCTTGTTGTTGTGGTTGCCGTTGCTATGGCCGCGCTTGCCCGCGATACCGCAAGGCACGGCAGATCTTGCGATGATCGATGTCGGCCAGGGATTGGCATTGCTGGTGCGCACACAGCACCACACGCTGGTGTTCGACACTGGACCTGCATACACCGGTGGGCTCGATCTGGGCGAGGCCGCCGTCGTTCCGACAATGCACGCGCTGGGTGTTCGCCATCTCGACGCACTCGTCATTAGCCACGGCGACAACGATCATTCCGGCGGCGCCGATGCAGTGCGGCGTGCGTATCCGGTCGCACTGCGCTATGCGCCTGCGGGCTGGCCAAGGGGGCAGGATTATCAGCCGTGCCTGAAAGACGCGACATGGAATTGGGATGGCGTGACGTTCCGCTTCCTGCATCCGCCGCAATACTTTCCCTATCTGAAAAACGACAGCGCCTGCGTGTTGCGCATCAGCGGACCGGGTTGGTCTGCGCTGCTGCCCGCCGATATCGAGGCGATCATCGAGCAGCGGCTGGCGCGCGAACAGCCCGATCTGTTGAGCGCTGACCTGTTGATCGCGCCGCATCACGGCAGCAAGACCTCATCGACGCCCGAGTTCCTGCAAGCGGTGCATCCGAAACTCGCGCTGATTTCCGTGGGGCAGGGCAATCGTTTCGGGCTGCCGAATCCCGATGTTGTGAAGCGCTATATCGCGCAGGGCATCGCGCCGGAAGACAGCGCCAGCGACGGCCTTGTACGTGTGCAATTGAATGCGGGCGGTGCACATGTTGTCGAACGCACACGCAAGCGCCTGCTTCGCTTCTGGCACGAGCCCGCCGCGCCATCAGCTAGACTAGCGGTCAAACCGGAATCGAGGTGAACGCGTGCTGGAATTCCTGAAAGCCGGCGGCTGGGTGATGACGCCGATCGTGCTGCTGTCGATCGTTGCGCTGGCGATTATCGTCGAGCGTTTCTGGACGCTGCGTCGCAGCGCCGTGCTGCCGCCTGGCCTCGGTCTGGAAGTGCGCGAATGGGCGGCGACGCGTCAGCTAGATCCGCGCCATATCGACGTGCTGCGCCACAATTCTCCGCTTGGCGAATTGCTCGCCGCCGCGCTCGACGTGCGCCATCGCCCGCGCGAGCAGATCAAGGAGCGCATCGAGGATGTCGGTCGCCATGTCGTGCATCGCATGGAGCGTTTCATGAACACGCTTGGCAGCATTGCTTCGGTCGGCCCGTTGCTGGGTTTGCTCGGCACTGTGTTCGGCATGATCCGCATGTTTCTGGAGATCCTTCAGAAAGGCATTGGTGATGCAAACCAGTTGGCAGGCGGCATCGGTCAGGCCTTGATCAGCACGGCCGGCGGCTTGTGCCTCGCGATCCCGGCGTTGATGTGCCATCGCTATCTGCGCGGGCGTATCGCCGATTATGTGGTCGAGATGGAACAGCAGGCGATGAGCCTGCTCGACACGCTGGACGATCAAGGCATCGTTGTGCCGGCCAGTGCGCCCGCAGTATTGCCGGAAGTCGAACCCCCGCCCGAACCGCATCCGGCACCCAAGCGCGCACCGCGTACGCGCAGGAGCGCAGGATGAATCTTGGCGGCGGTCGGTCGTCGGTCGATGAGCCGGAGATCAACCTGATCTCGCTGGTGGACGTCGTGTTCTGCCTGATCATCTTCCTGGTGGTCACCACAAGTTTCAACCGACACAGCGGATTGAAGTTGCAACTGCCGCAAGCCGGCGCGGCCACGACGCCCGAACAGGTCGCGCCAGTCACGATCACCATCGATGCCGAAGGCCATTACTACATCGGCAAGGACGAGATCCAGGAACGCGACGTCGCTTCGTTGCGCGCGGCGATCGAGCGTTCCGCCGGCGATCGCCGTGATCTTCCGGTTGTGCTCAGCGCAGATGCACGCAGCCAGCATCAGGCGGTCGTGACGGCGCTGGAAGCGCTGGGCGAAGAAGGCTTCGAGAAGGTGTCGATCGCTACCACCCCCGAAGTCAAACGGTGAAAGCCGATGCAGTGAACGACGGTGCAGTGAACGACGGCGCAGCGCTCACGCCGTCGCCGTGGAAAACCTATCGCCGACTGCTTGGATATGCGCGCGCGTATTGGCCACTGCTGGCGATGGCTGGCGTCGGCATGGTGATCGAAGCGGCCGCTGCGGGCGCGTTCACCGCGATGATGAAGCCGGTAGTGAACGAAACTTTCATTGCGAAAAACCGCGAATTAAGCGCGCTGTTGCCGTTGGCCATCATCGCGTTATTCCTGTTGCGCGGAATGGCGACGTTGGCCACCGACTACGGCATGGCGCGCGCCGGGCGCAGCATCGTGCGCGACTTGCGGCAGACGATGCTCGCGAAATACCTGCGCATGCCGAGTGCCGCGTTCGATCAGACGGCCGTACCGCAACTCGTCTCGCGCTTGAATTACGACACCGAGCAGGTCGCGCAGGCGAGCACCGAGGCGATCAAGATTCTCGTCACCGACACTTTGATGATCGTTGCGATGATCGCGGTGATGGTCTGGAACAGTCCCAAAGTCACCATCGGCGCAGTCGTGATGGGGCCGTTGATCGCCGGCATCATGGGTTTCGTGAGCAAACGCTATCGCCGGCTCAACCGCGGCATCCAGGATGGCATCGCGCAGATGGCGCAGTCGGCGGAGCAGACGCTTGCTGGCCAGCAGGAAGTGCGCATCTATGGTGCCCGCGAGGCCGAACTCGCGCGTTACAACATACTCGCGAACCGAAACCTGCGGTTGAACGTGAAGGTCGAAGTGACCAAGGGCATCTCGTCTTCGCTGGTGCAAACGGTGGGCGCGATCGCATTGGCATTGATCCTGTTCCTAGCCGGACACGAAGCCCTTGCCGGACGCATGAATGCAGGCCAGTTCGTGTCGCTGATGCTCGCGATGATGGGATTGATCCCGTCGCTGCGACGGATCACCAATGTGCAAGGCGCCGTGCAACGCGGGGTTGCGGCGTGCCAGCACATCTTCGGCCTGCTCGATTCGCCAGAGGAACGCGACCAAGGCAAGCGACCTTTGCGACGTGCGCGCGGCGAGATCGTGTTCGAACACGTCGGCTTGCGCTACCACGGTCAGTCGGAATCAGCGTTGACCGACATCAGCTTCGTCGCGCGGCCCGGCACGGTTACCGCGATTGTTGGGCGCTCCGGCAGCGGCAAGTCGAGTCTGGTGCGATTGCTTCCGCGTTTTTACGAGCCCGACGCCGGCCGCATTCTGCTTGATGGCATATCGCTGGACGATTACACGCTGGCCGATCTGCGCCGGCAGATCGCCTTGGTTGGTCAACGCGTGATGTTGTTCGACGACACTCTCGCAGCGAACATCGCCTATGGTGAACAGGCCAGCGCGAGCATCGATGCGGTTCGTGCTGCGGCGATTGCGGCGAATGCGCAGGAGTTCATCGAGCGCATGCCGCAGGGCATGGACAGCCGCATCGGCGAGAACGGCGGTTTGCTTTCGGGTGGCCAGCGCCAGCGCCTCGCGATCGCGCGTGCGATCCTCAAGGACGCGCCGATCCTGATCCTCGACGAAGCCACCGCAGCGCTCGACAACGAATCCGAACGGTTGGTGCAGGACGCGCTCAATCACCTGATTCCCGATCGCACGACGCTGGTGATCGCACACAGATTGTCCACGATCGAACACGCCGATCAGGTTCTGGTGCTGGATGCGGGACGTCTGGTCGAGCAGGGCACGCATGCCGAGTTGCTGGCGCGCGGCGGCCTGTATGCGCATCTGCACAGGATGCAGTTTCGCGACGCTGCGACGCCGTGAGCGGTATGGCATGAGTGCTACGACCGACTGGTTTGAGGCGCGCTGGTACGGCGGACGCAAGCCGGGTTTCGCATTGCGCACGCTGGCTGCGTTGTACGGATCGGTCGTGCGCTTGCGTCGCGCGGCATATCGGCGTGGCTGGCTGCGCGTGCATCGCGTTGGTGTGCCGGTGATCGTCGTCGGCAATATCGCCGTTGGTGGCAGCGGCAAGACGCCATTGGTGATCGCGCTGGTCGAGCATCTGCGCAAGCAGGGCTGGAAGCCGGGAGTCGTGAGTCGAGGCTATGGACGCAAATCGCGCAGTCAGCGCGTGGTCAATGCGCAGACATCGGCGGAACAAGGTGGCGATGAACCAGTCTTGATCGCGCGCCGTTGCAACGTGCCGGTGGTGGTGGATGCCGATCGCGTTGCTGCCGCGCGTCGCGTGATCGAACTCGGCGCTGACATTGTGGTGGCGGACGACGGACTCCAGCACTATCGCCTGCATCGCGATCTTGAAATCGAAGTCATTGAAGTAGGACGACGTCTCGGCAATGCGCGACTGCTTCCCGCGGGACCCTTGCGTGAGCCATACCGGGAAAGTACCGACCTGCGCATTGAAAACAGACTTGATGCGCCTGCGGAGGAATGGCCGGCACATCATTTCCGCCTTGTCGGTGAAGACTTGCTGGCAGGAAACCGCCCAGCGCAGCGATTGCAGGACTGGCGTGGCAAACGCATCCATGCAGTGGCTGGAATTGGCAATCCGAAGCGTTTCTTCGACAGCTTGCGCGACCACGGACTAGTGCTCGTCGAACATCCGTTTCCGGATCACCATGCATATGCGCCAGCAGATCTGCAATTCGAAGAGGCTCTGCCAATCGTGATGACCGAAAAGGATTGGGTAAAATGCACGGCCTTCGCCCTTTCGGATGTCTGGTGCTTGCCTGTGACTGCTGAAATCTCCGTAGGTTTTTTCGAAGAATTCGATCGATTGATGTCACTGAAGGTTGGACCAAGTAAATGAATGACCTGCGTTTCGTCGTCGCCATCCCGGCACGCATGGGTGCGACGCGCCTCCCCGGCAAGCCATTGCGCCTGCTTGCTGGCGAACCACTCGTCCTGCATGTTGTGCGACGCGCGCTTGCTGCCGGTGCGGACGAGGTGATCGTCGCGACCGACGATGCACGCATCGTCGATGCGCTCGCAGGCCGCGGAGTGACGGTCTGCATGACTCGCGTCGATCATGCATCTGGAACCGATCGCCTTGCCGAATGCGCTGCGCAACTGGGTTGGGACGACGCACGCATCGTGGTGAATCTGCAGGGCGATGAACCGTTTGCGCCGCCGGAAGGCATTCGTGCAGTCGCTGCGTGCCTTGTGGAATCCGGTGCCGAAATGGCGACCTTGGCAGCGCCAATCCATGACATGCAGACCCTGTTCGATTCGAACGCGGTGAAAGTCGTGCTTGCCGCGAACGGCGATGCGCTGTACTTCAGCCGCGCGCCATTGCCATGGGATCGCGACCGTTTCGCACGCGAACGGCTCGGGACGCTCGCCGATGGCTGGCTGCGGCACATCGGCATTTACGCGTATCGCGTTGGATTCTTGCGCAGGTTCGCCGCGATGCCGGCGGGACGGCTGGAGCGGATCGAAGCACTGGAGCAGTTACGAGTTCTCGAATCCGGCGCGCGGATCGCAGTAGCGGTGACGCCGGTGTTGTTTCCACCGGGGGTGGATACCGAAGCCGATCTGGCACGCGCGGAACTCCAGTTGGCGGCACGGCTGCAATCGGCATGAGCACACGCATTCTGTTTGTCTGCATGGGAAATATCTGCCGCTCGCCGATCGCAGAAGGCCTGTTGCGCCACAAGATCGAGTCAGCCGGGCTATCCTCGCGAATCCGGGTGGACTCGGCTGGCACCGGTTCCTGGCACGCGGGCAGTCCGCCGGATCCGCGGGCGATCGAGGTGTGTCGCGAAAATGGCGTCGCGATCGACGACCAGCGGGCGCGCCAGATCAGCCGCGACGATTTCTCGACGTTCGACTGGGTGTTATGCGCGGATAAGGACAACCTGCGCCACCTGCACACGGTGTCGTCGCGCATCATGTGGCCCCGCACGGTGCTGCTACTGGCGTGGGCAGGACTGGGCGCAAAGGCGGAAGTGCCCGATCCGTACAATGGCAAGCTTGAGGATTTCAGGCGCGTGTATGCACTGCTGGACAAAGCGACCGACGCGATGCTCACCCGACTGCAACTGACTGCATAATGGTCCAACCGGCGCAGCCGGCCACTGGAAGCGATGATGCTCAATACGACCGCACCGGAACTCACGCACGGACTGGAGTGGATCAATTGCCCGTCAACCAGCCTCGCTGCTTTGCGCGGCTCGGTCGTGGTGGTGGCGTTCTGGAGTGCGGGTTCGGCGTACAGCCAGAACCTGCTGGAAGATTTGCGCCACCTGCAGAAGAAATTCGCCGGCGCGTTGCAGATCATCGCGGTGCATGTGCCCAAGTTCGATGCCGAGCGCGATGCGCAATTTGTCCGCAAGACGTGCGGACGGCTCGGAGTGACAGTACGTGTTGCGCACGATCCGGCTTTCATCGCCTGGCAGCATTACGGCATCACCGCATGGCCAACAGCGGTGGTGGTCGATTCCACTGGAGTCGTGCGCGAGATCATTGTTGGCGATCGCCATCGCGACATCCTCGAAAAGCATATTCAGGCCCTGATCGGAAACGCCGATCTGGATATCGTCGATGGCAAGAAGCCGCCGCTGAATCCGCCCGAAGCTGAAAAACCGCTCGCATTTCCATCCGGCATCCTGGTTACCGATCACCATCTGTACGTGGCCGATAGCGGACATCATCAGGTGCTGGAATGCACGCGCGATGGTCGCGTATTGCGTCGTTTTGGATCCGGCCAGGCCGAGTTCATCGATGGGCCGATCCATGCCGCGTCATTTCGGCATCCGCGCGGGCTGGCGATCGGTCGCGACATTCTGTTCGTCGCCGATACCGGCAATCACGCTTTGCGGCGCATCCGGCTCGTCGATGGCGACGTGCTGACCCTGGCCGGCAACGGCCGCGCCGGCCAACCCATGGAAGGCGTCGTTGGGGCAGGTCGCAATGTGGCATTGGATCAGCCATGGTCGGTGGCGGCCTCGGAAGATCGCGCCTATGTGGCGCTTGCAGGCTGCAATCAGATATGGGCCTACGATCACGCGCAGAGGACGCTGCAGCATGTCGCCGGTTCCGGCGCGCTGGCGCTGGTGGACGGCGATGGCCGTGCCAGCGCATTCGCACAACCGTCCGGCCTGGCGCTGGTGCACGCGCTGCTGTATGTCACCGATTCCGCGGCATCGGCACTGCGTTCGTTGCAGAGCTACAGCGGCAAGACCCAGACGCTGCTGGGACACGGACTGTTCGAGTTCGGCGACGCGATCGGCGGGCGCCCGGAAGTGCGCATGCAATATCCGATGGCCGTCGCGAAGGATCCGGAAACCGCGCATCTGTGGATACTGGACAGTTACAACAATTCGATCCGTAAACTGAAGCTAGGCGGCGGCATCGTCGAACAATTCCAACTGTCCTGTCAGCTCAATTGCCCGACTGCGATCGCGGTGAGCAGCGGTGCGTTGTGGATCGCCAACACCAATGCGCACGAAATCCTGCGCGTGGAGATCGCCACCGGCGCAGTGCGGCGGCTGCCGGTGGGCGAATGACCGAAGAGTCTGCGCTTCCATTCGACGGCAGGACTTTCGCGCGCCGGCTGACCACAGCGCCCGGCGTGTACCGCATGTTTTCCGCCGACGATTCGGTGCTGTATGTCGGCAAGGCCGCGTCGCTGCGTCATCGGGTCGCGAGTTATTTCACGCGCAGCGTGCAGTCGGCGCGGATCGCATCGATGGTCGGGCAGATCGCGCGCATCGAAGTCATCGCCACGCGTACCGCGAGCGAGGCGCTGATCCTCGAGAACCAGCTGATCAAATCGCTCAAGCCGCGCTACAACGTGTTGTTGCGCGACGACAAGAGTTATCCGTACATGGTGTTGACTCAGGAAACCTGGCCGCGCATCGCGTTCCATCGCGGACCGCGGCGGCTGTCCGGACGTTATTTCGGTCCGTACCCCAGCGTGGGCGCGGTGCGCGAAACCATGAATGTCATGCAGAAGTTGTTTCTGTTGCGCAGTTGCGAGGACAGCGTTTTTCGCAATCGTAGCCGGCCCTGCCTGCAACATCAGATCGGCCGATGCAGCGCGCCGTGCGTAGGCCTGATCGAAGCGCGCCGTTACGAAGACAGCGTACGCCAGGCTGGATTGTTTCTTGAAGGGCGCAGCGATTTGCTGGCGCAGGAATTATCAACGGGCATGGAACAGGCAAGCGCAGCGCTCGCATTCGAGGAAGCTGCGCGGTTGCGCGATCTCGTTTCAGCGGTGCGCAATGTGCAGGCGCGCCAATACGTGGATGGCGAAGCAGTCGAGATGGATGTGCTCGCCTGCGAACTGTCGCAAGGCGTCGCCTGCGTGCTGTTGCTCGCATTCCGCAACGGTATGAACCATGGCACCCGCACTTTTTTTCCCAGGCTCAACGGTGTAACTGGCGAGGACGAAGTGCTGACTGCGTTCGTTACCCAGTATTACGCGGAGCAGCGACCACCGCGTGAGATCGTGCTCAGTCATCCGCTCGACGATCGCGAACTGCTGGAAGCTGCGCTGTCGGAGCACGCCGGGCGCAAGGTCGAGATCAAATCCGGGGTGCGCGGCGATCGTGCGCGTTATCTGGATCTTGCGCGCCGCAACGCGGCGCTCGCGCTCGCCCAGCAGATCGGCAGCAGCGCCAGCCAGCGCGCGCGTGTCGAGTCGCTACAGGAATTACTGGGCCTGAATGCACCGCCGAAGCGCATGGAATGCTTCGACATCAGCCATACAATGGGCGAGGCGACCGTGGCATCGTGCGTAGTGTTCGATGCTGAGGGCCCGGTGCGCGGGCAGTATCGGCGCTACAACATCACTGGCATCACACCCGGCGATGATTATGCGGCGATGCGGCAGGCGCTGGAGCGGCGGTTTCGCGGCGCGGAAACAGGCGATGCGTTGTTGCCCGATGTATTGCTGATCGATGGTGGACAGGGACAACTCACACAGGCGATGGATGTGTTGGGCGAACTTGGCGTACACGGCGTCGAATTGATTGGCGTGGCGAAAGGCGCGGAACGCCGCGCAGGCGACGAAACCCTGATTCGTCCGGATGGATCGAGCGTGCGACCAGGAGCGGAATCGCCGGCGTTGCAATTGATCCAGCAATTGCGCGACGAATCGCACCGCTTTGCAATCACCGGTCATCGTGGTCGCCGGCAGAAAGCGCGCGACACCAGCAGTCTGCAAGACATTCCCGGCATCGGGCCGCGCCGCCGCGCAAGTCTGTTGCGCCATTTCGGCGGATTGACCGGCATCAAGAGCGCGGGCGTCGAAGACATCGCGCGGGTTGCGGGCATCGATGCCGCGCTTGCGGCGCGCATCTACGCCGCGCTGCACGGTTTCAGCGAAAGCGGTCGTCCGATGCAGCAGGATCATGCGCGATGAAGCTCACGATTCCGACCATGCTCACGTTATTCCGGATTCTGCTGATTCCGGTACTGGTGCTTGTGTTCTATCTGCCCTATTCATGGACGCATCCATGGACCAACTTTCTTGCGACGTTTGTATTCGTGCTCGGCGCACTCACGGATTGGGCGGATGGCTGGATTGCACGGCGCTTTAACCAGTTCTCCGCATTTGGCGCATTCCTCGATCCGGTCGCCGACAAGCTCGCGGTGACGGTCGCTTTGCTGTTGATCGTGGAGATTCACCACACGCACTGGATGACGATCCTCGCGATCATCATCATCGGCCGCGAAATCGCGATCTCAGCGTTGCGCGAATGGATGGCCGAAGTCGGTCATGGTCGCAAAATCAAGGTCGCGTGGCTCGGAAAACTCAAGACGATCGTGCAGATGACCGCGATCAGCATGCTGCTGTACCACGAGGACATCATGGGCCTGCCGATCTTCCACATCGGCGAAGTGCTGCTGGCCATCGCCGCCGTGCTGACGCTGATGTCTGGATACAGCTATCTCCGCGCCGCATGGCCTTCGTTGCGAGGCGAATGACCGCCGACGAAACCTCGGGTGCGGCCAAGAATTGGCGTGGAAATCCGCTCGGGCGTTGACAGTCACGGAACGATCCGTAAAATGGCCGGTTCACGCGGGAATAGCTCAGTTGGTAGAGCACGACCTTGCCAAGGTCGGGGTCGCGAGTTCGAGTCTCGTTTCCCGCTCCAGTTTTACCAAACCTCGGTTCGCCGGGGTTTTGTTTTTCAAGGTTTGCGCAGCAGATTCATGCAACAACACCCGTGGCCGGGTGGCAGAGTGGTCATGCAGCGGCCTGCAAAGCCGCGTACGCCGGTTCGATTCCGACCTCGGCCTCCAAATAGCAATCTGAAACTATCCAAAGATGTCCTCAAACCCGCATGGCAGCGGGTTTTTTTTGCGTCATTGGAATCTGTTTAGGTGCCGCATCGCGCCATGTAATCCAGTCGGCATTGGACGTGTTGCAGTCATGCCGTCGCCAAAATCATTTGGGAGGGATCAGTCCGCTGGAATCGAGCATGTTGTTGACCCGCTTGCGGACGTATTCCAGATCGTGTGGCGCCGCGCTGTCTTCGATTGCGTCCGACAGGCCGGTGAACGCCATCCAGAAGTCGTCTTGATCTTCGGTGTCTTTCAACAGCATCGGCAGCTCGGCTTCCAGTTCGTCGAGAATGGTGTCCAGTTCGCTACGACTTTTTGCCACGGTACACCTCTGTCAAACGATCCCCAGCACCAAGCATAGCGAAATCGGTGTTCGGATGTTCCTAAGCCGATTTCCTGGCCGGGCCTTCAATCGGGATGCTGTTTTTCGCGCGCGGCTTTCACTACGGCTGAGCTTGCGGCACCATGCCCGCACGCCCGGGTGGCGAAACTGGTAGACGCAAGGGACTTAAAATCCCTCGATCGCAAGGTCATGCGGGTTCGACTCCCGCCCCGGGCACCACAATGAAAAACGCCCCGGGAAGTCCCGAGGCGTTTCCATTCGTTCGCTGCAGGGCGCGCAATGGCCCATGGAACTCTGCCCATTTATTGCAGGCAAGCCTTCTGGCCGCTGCCGTTCGCGTAGCCTGTGCCCGCCGTGAAGGCAGCGTTGGACCATTCCATCTGGAGCTTCCACTGCTTGCCCCCGAGCGATACGTCGTTGTGGAACGACCATGCGCATTTGTCGCCATTCTCGGCACCGCCAGAATCGAACCAGCCGGCGCCGCGCGGGTCGGTGATCGTTTCGGATAATTCGTGCGTAGTGACATTTGCGAGAGCAGCCAGACCTTCGGATTCGCTGGTGACATCGCTGACCGGATTGCATCCGGCGATGCCGGTGATGTTCGGCATGTACGCGACCTGGATTGGCGCGCCGTTCGAACACGCGCCCCAGCTATGCCACGCGCAATAGCTCACGTGTCCGGCGCCGGTCGAGGTGTAGATGAAATAGACGGCGTTCGGATCGGGCGCGTTGCCGGTGATCTTGCAGGCCTCCGACACTGCTCCGGAGGTGCTAAGTGCCTTGCTGGGCGGCGAAGTCGCATCGATCGTATGGCCCAGGTAAGTCGAAGTCCTGGTCACGTTGCCGTTGGTTGTGCCGGAGTACTCGGTGGAATCGCCGGCCATGCCGCTGCCACCCCATCCACCTAACAAGCTGTCGATGCCGGAGATGATGTCGCCCGGGTTGCCCCAGGAACCCCAGAAGATCGCCATTGTCTTGTTGGTGACCAGCACGTTGCCTCCATGAAGCGTCATGTTGGCGCTGCCGCCACCGCCCCCACCGCCGTGCGCCTGCACCGAATTCGCACGGGCCGCAGCGCGGTTGCGCATGATGATCTGCGGCGCATCCCGCGAAACGTAGAGATCCTCGACTGAGGCGGCCAGGTCGCCGTGCACCCTGTTGCCTTCCGCGTCGGTAATGTACAGAGGTGCGCGCGCGTCAATGCGATGCCCGACAACGTCTTCTGGATCGTTCAACGTGGCGATGACGCGGCCATCGCGGAACAGCCGCACCTTGCCATCGCCATTCGCTACCAGCCGGTCGCCTGCGCGCAGCTGACTGCCTTCGGTGCTCTGTGAGACGAAGTGGGTCGCGCCGGTCGGGGCCGCAATGGCACCCATCGCGCACACGCTTGCAACAACTGCTGCCAGCAATTTGAGTCGGTTCATGGGCATGCTCTCCTGGATGGAACGGATGGTCGGACATCACGTTGGTGTAATTGATCTCAAGAGCGGCGAGGTTTCGGGTTTCCACTGACATCCCGCACCCAGTACCGCAGGTATGTGGTGGATTCTTGCAAGACGATTCGCGACCTTCTCCCCAGAGTCCCGGAGGACTCTACACGCTCTAGCTAGAGAGTCATGTGGCGATGCAACAAGTGAGATGGGCTTGTCGCTTCAGGTGCATTGGCCGATGCCGTCATCCAACCCGCATCGTAGATTTACCTGCGGCCACGCCGGACACGCGCGCGGTTCTTTCTAAAGACGGTGACGTCCTCTTGGGCAACCTGCCAACACATGGTTACCCGTAAGGCGGCGGGCGTGGTGTTGATTAATCTTGCAAGACGGGCAGGCCGCCCGGCTCCGATCCATTGCGCCATGTTGCCGTCGGCATCTGGAATTCTTCAATACATTCACGCGCGTGAGTCCCTGCAAATAACAGGGCGGGAACAGGAACCCACTTGCCAGCCGACAACGGACAGCCCAAAGTCTGCCGACTCGCGCGGATTGCCGTCCGATCGGCACGATGTGGGGGTATCCGGGGTATATCCGTCGTGCACGTAGGCAAGACGTAGATACTGCAACGCCTGTGGCGTGGCTTTTAATGCCCGCCCGGCACCATGATGCAATGGGATTCCGCGATGCGCTTCTTGCCGGCCAGGTTGTGGGGATTCGGGTTGTGCGTGGTGTTGTTCGCGCTGTCGTGTGCGGCGATGCTGCGGGATCTGGCCTGGATCTGGGGCGCGTCGATTTTCGGCGTTCTGGTCGCTGTCGGTGTCTACGATCTGGTGCAACGCCGTCATGCGGTGAGTCGCAATTATCCGGTGCTCGCGCAGTTCCGCTATTTCCTCGAGTCGATCGGTCCGGAAATCAGGCAATACTTCATTGAGCGCGACACCGAGGAAAATCCGTTCTCGCGTCTGCAACGGTCGATCGTGTATCAACGCGCTAAGGGCGAACGCGACACGCGGCCGTTCGGTTCGCAGCTCGATGTCTATGCGCACGATTACGAGTGGATCAATCATTCGATGCGACCGACCGAGATCGCATCGCACGATTTCCGCATCGTGATCGGACCCGATTGCGCGCAGCCGTATTCGGCGAGCGTGTTCAACATCTCGGCGATGAGCTTCGGTTCGCTGTCCGGCAATGCGATCCGCGCGCTGAACTCCGGCGCGAAGATGGGCAACTTCTATCACGACACCGGCGAAGGTTCGATCTCGCGCCACCATCGCGCTAACGGCGGCGACCTGACTTGGGAGGTCGCGTCCGGCTATTTCGGTTGCCGCAATGCGGATGGAACCTTCAGTGAAGAAAAATTCATCGAAGCGGCGCGCGACCCGCAGGTGAAGATGATCGAGATCAAGCTCTCGCAAGGTGCGAAGCCCGGACATGGCGGCGTGCTACCGGCGGCGAAGGTATCGGCCGAAATCGCCGAAGCGCGCGGCGTTCCGCAAGGCGTGGATTGCATTTCGCCGGCGCAACACAGCGCGTTCTCAACGCCGGTCGGTCTGCTGCAATTCGTCGCGCGATTGCGCGAACTCTCCGGTGGCAAGCCGACCGGATTCAAGCTGGCGATCGGGCATCCGTGGGAATGGTTCGGCATCGCCAAGGCGATGCAACAAACCGGCCTCCTTCCCGACTTCATCGTCGTCGATGGCGGCGAGGGCGGCACTGGCGCTGCGCCGATGGAATTCATCGATCACGTTGGCGTGCCGCTGCGCGAGGCTTTATTGCTCGTGCACAACACCCTCGTCGGACTGAACCTGCGCGGCCGCATCCGCATCGGCGCAGCAGGCAAGATCACCAGCGCGTACGAACTCGCGCGGATCATCGCGCTGGGCGCCGACTGGGGCAATGCTGCGCGTGGCTTCATGTTCGCGATTGGTTGCATCCAGTCGCAGAACTGCCACACCGATCGCTGTCCGACCGGCGTTGCGACGCAAGATCCATCGCGACAAAAGGCACTGGACGTCGACACCAAGGCGATGCGCGTGTTCCGCTTCCACGAAAACACCCTGCGCGCATTGAAGGAATTGCTTGCGGCTGCCGGCTTGAACCATCCGCAAGAACTTGGCCCCGAACACATCATCAGCCGCGTTTCACCCACCGAAGTACGTTCGCTTGCATCGCTCTACAAGTTCCTGGAGCCGGGGGCATTACTGGCGGGAACACCGCGCCATGCTGTATTCGAGGACTTCTGGGACGAGGCTAGCGCCGAAGCGTTTGCTCCGCCGAGCAGCCTCGTCGAATTGCGCAACAGCAAAATGCGCTAGGCTGGCTCCGGGCTTGCGGATTGTCCCGGCGTTCAACCAACCGCATCATTCGTTCGAGCGCGGTGTGGTATTAATTATGGGATGATTGATCTGCATTGCCACATGCTGCCTGGCATCGAAGATGGCGCGCCGGTCGCGCGGTCGCCGTCGCGGTGGCTCGGCCGCCGACGGTATTACCCACGTCGCTGCACGCGGCATATCTACTCAGGACTGTACGAGAACGATCGTGACGGCATCCTCGCTGCAATCCGCAGCGTTCCGCGAGGTGCTGGTAAAAGAGGACATCGCGTTAACGCTGGCCGTCGGCGCCGATACGCATCTCACTCCGGATCTGCTGGCGGGAATCCATGCGCGACGCATTCGTAGAATCGACGACACGCGTTGTCTCTATGTTCAAGCCGCCGCACCATGTCGCGCCGCCGCGGCTCGTGGAATCGGTGTTCAATCTCATGGTCGACGGCATCGTGCCTGTATTGACCCTTCCGGAACGGTTGTCGTGGATCGACACGCATTACGAAGTATTCGGCTGCCCGGTGCATGGCGGCGCGCTGATGCAGATCAGGCTGGCAGTCTGACCGATCGTTTCGGGCGCAATTGCAAATACTGGGCTGAGCGCATGCTCAATGAGGGGCTGGCGCATCTGCTCGCCACCGACGCGCATCACATTGACAAGCGACCGCCCTTGCTCACAGAGGCTCGCGAGGCTGCAGCAAAGCGGGTTGGTGATGCCGAAACGGTCCATCAGGTGCTCACCAAGCGCGTGGAAACCTCGACAATCTGGCATCCGGCGAGCTTCCAGAGCTTCCAGCAGGTATGATGGCGGGTTCCAAGCAGAAGGTTTCTGGCAACGCCTGTTCAAAACCGGCTGATATTCAAGGAATGGCTCATGCGATTCGCATCATGTTCGATCCGGCTCGCCGCACTGGTAGCTTGTTTGCTGTTTGCAGCTTGTGCAAGCCAGCTTGTACTTACGCCGGGCAGCAGCCATGTGGTGGTTAGTGCAAATGGGCTTCCTGCACCCGACATCATTGCCACTTATGAAAGAGCTTCCGAATATCGTATCGGTCCTCTTGATCTGCTCACCATCGCGGTCTTGGGAATTGCCGAACTCAGCGAGGATGTGCGCGTGAACTCCGGGGGAGACATCTCATTGCCGTTGATTGGTATCGTGCATGCTGGCGGCAAGACTGTTGAGGAACTCCAACACAACATCGCTAGTAAGCTTATCGATGGTTATCTGCAAGCGCCACAAGTCAGTGTCTTCATCAAGGAATACACTAGCCAGCGCGTCACCGTTGAGGGCGCGGTATTGAAACCCGGTGTCTTCCCGCTGACGGGCTCTACGACATTGCTACAGGCGATTGCCGGTTCGGGTGGATTGGCGGAGTTGGCAGATACCCGCGGCGTCGTGATATTCCGTGTCATCAAGGGCCAGAAAATGGCTGCGGTCTTCGATCTTGATGCAATACGCCATGGTGCAGCCGACGATCCAAGGGTTTACGGTGATGACATTGTTGTAGTCGAGATCTCCGGATCGAAAAGCAAATTGCATACCTTTATTCAGGCCTCGCCAGTCCTTTATTTATTCCGCACCGCCACCGGGCTTTAGTGCTTCACGCATCCAGGAAGATCAATGCAGGACGAACACAATCCCAGTCAGTCAGAAGACGATCATCTGCCGACCGGTCATCAACAGCATGCAATCGCGGTCGTCACGGCGCCACCTGATCGCGCACTCGCGCTAGATCTGGAAGGCGATGATCGGTCGCCAGAAGAAGATGCGATCGATTTTAGGCACCTCTGGCGAGTGTCTGTCAGGCGCAAGTGGACGGTGCTCGTGTCGCTCGGAATCGTATTTTTCACGGTGCTGATCGCGACCTTGCTCAAAACTCCGATCTATCGTGCCTCGACGATCATCCAGATCGACCGCGATACGGTGCAAGTCGTGCAGGTGCAGGGTATGAATACCGGCGATGCGTATGCTTACGCGGACGACACGTTTTACAAGACACAGTACCAATTGTTGCAGAGCATGGCATTGTCACAGCGGGTGGCATCGCAACTGCATCTGGCCAACGATCCGATGTATCTCCATCTCAAAGATCCATCATTGTGGTCCAAGCTCCGCTCCATGTTGTTGCACGGCAAAAAAAAGGAAAAGACGACGCTCGCCTCAGACTCCGATTCCGCTGCCCTTGGCGACTTCGTCAACAGCCAACTAGATATTGAGCCGGTTAGGGATACCAGGCTGGTGCAAATCAACTTCGACAGCACGAATCCGCAACTAGCGGCACGTATTTCCAATGCTATCGCTGACAACTTCATAGCAGCGAATTTGGAGCATACCTTCAACGCCTCTGCGTACGCGCGACGCTATCTTGAGCAACATTTGGCGCTACTCAAACAGAAACTCGAGGAGTCTGAAACCCAACTTGTGGCAGTTGCAGCGCAGGAAAAAATATTCCTCGGCGCTGATGGAAAATCCTCACTGCCGGCTGATAATCTTGCAGCGCTTAACGTTGCTCTTGCAGCTGCAGAAGACGTTCGTATTCGGGCGGAATCGCGTTCAAAGCTGGCAGCGGGCGCCACCGGCACTGCATTACCTGGAGACATGATCAACGGATCAATCGTCGCTCAGTTGCGGCAGAATCGCGCCGACTTGATGGCGCAATATCAAGAGCGGCTTAGCGTCTATCAGCCCGGGTACCCATTGATGAAAGCTCTGAAAAGCCGAATTGATGAACTCGACAAAGAGATTGGAGCCGAATTCGGCAATATCAAATCTTCAGCTCGTTCCGAATACCAGGCAGCGCACGCACACGAAGAACTGCTAAAGCAACAAATGAACGAGGTCAAATCGCAGGTGTTAGATCAGCAGAATCGCAGTGTACGTTATGGCGTGCTCGCCCGTGATGTGAATACCAATCAGCAGCTATATGACGCACTGCTGCAACGCTATAAAGAAATCGGCATCGCCGGCGGTATCACCAACAACAACATGAGCATCGTCGATCGTGCCGCAATTCCGGACACCCCGTACAAGCCCAATCTTCGTAATAATTTGATACTCGCGATTTTTTTCGGTCTGGCTCTAGGTGTCGCTCTCGCAGTATTGTTCGAATTTATCGACGATACCCTGAAGACACCTGAAGATGTCGAGAAATTACTCCGTCTGGCAGTGCTTGGAGTAATACCAAGACTCAAGGACACCACTCCGAACGAGGCGATCAAGGATCCGCGCTCCGCTTTCGCCGAGGCATATCGATCAGTACGCACAGCTCTTCAATTTTCCACAGACGCCGGTGTGCCGCGCACATTATTGATTACCAGCGCAACTCCTGCCGAGGGTAAATCGACCAGCGCACTCGCTCTTGCACGCAACTTTGCTCAGCTTGGCAAACGCGTACTGTTGATCGATGCTGATCTCCGCAATCCCTCGTTGCACCGCACTCTAGATCTTGAGAACACGAGCGGGCTGAGTAATGTATTGTCTGGTGCGGCGAATCCGCAAGAAGTGATTCATAACTTGCCAGAGTCAAATCTGAACGTGATGACTACCGGCCCGTTGCCGCCGAATCCAGCCGAATTGCTGGCCGGGGGGAAAATGCTGTCGCTGTTGACTGTAGCAATGGCGAAGTATGATCAGGTGATCATCGATGGCCCCCCAACAATGGGAATTGCCGACGCGGTAATTCTGGCGCATATCGTGGCAGGCACGTTATTGATCGTGGACTCAGCTTCAACTCGTCGCGATGTTGCCAGAGGTGCCGTCAAGCGATTGACCGCAGCGCGCGCGCGAATGGTAGGTGCCTTGTTAACCAAGTATGACGCGCGCATCAGCGGCTATTACTATGGTTACGGCGATCACGATTACCACGCTTATGGCGGCGATCAAGCCAAGCTACAGAAGCAGTGACGGACAACCGCACCGACGCACTCGAACAGGCGTTGGCGCTGCATGCAACGCCTTGCAGATCGCAGCTTGTGCGCGAACGACCTCTGCCAGATGCGGTATTGCTATTGATTCGCATCGCCGCTGGCGACCGCGAAGCTCTTGCCGCCGCTGCCGCACGCACTGCGGAATCTCCGCAACGCATCGTCGAGGCCGCAGTCCTCTATATACAACAGGTCTTATTTGACGATCGGGCGGATAGCTACCGCGCGCTCGGCGTGCGTTCGGACGCCGTTGACGACACAATCAAGGAACATTACCGCTGGCTGATGCATTGGCTGCACCCGGATCGGAATCCGGAGCGTTGGGAGGTCACGTATTCGCAACGTGTCAACCGTGCATGGAGTTCGCTGAATTCGGAACAGCACCGGCGCGAATACGATGCAAGCTCAGCGCGGTCGATCAAATCAAAGGAAGTGGCATTGTTGCCAACAATTTGGCGGCCATTGTTGCAGAGATCTGAGACTCCTTACCCGCATTCAGTACTATCGCCACAGACGATCAGCAAAATACCGATGTTTGTCCTCGGTTGCTTGGGGATCTTGGCATTTATGGTAGTGGTCTTGTTGTACTCGACTCAGAGCGATCTGTGGACGGACGAGGTGATTGCCGCAGACGGATTGGATCCGGCGGTGAAGGATGACGGCGCGCAAGAGGCGGTTCTCCGTCGCCGGATTGCATTCTATGAACACGTAATCGAATTGAGTCAGCCCATTGAACCTTCGGGCATACCGACTGCCGCGACTTCATCATCAGCGCAATCGGCAGCGAGTGCACCGACCGCAACCGAAATCAGCGCCGACAGCGGAACCGAACCCACTGCGGCAATGATGCGAGTTGCGACCTTGCCAGACGCTTCCTCGCGGGCACCTCCCACACTGGAGACAGCAAGAGCGAAATCGCCACAGATGGGTTTCCCGACAGCACCAGCGCCATCAGTCACTCTTGCGCTGCCGATTTCCTCCAGCACTGCATCAAATCTGCGGGAGTCCGAACGACACGCCACCAACTTGATTTCGGCGATGGAGCTACCTGATGCGGCAACGCGGCCGGAGATCTCTCCTGTTGCGCCCTCGATCAGTTCGGATACTGTTGTAGCGCAGGAAGCCGCGAGTATGCTGCCGCGCAAATTCGCGACAGCCTATGCCAAAGGCGATCTATCGGAGATGATGCGACTGTTCGCCCCAGATGCGGTCGACAATCGAGGCGGCATCGATGCAATAACCGAGGATTACCAGCTTCTCTTCCGGGAAACTGCCGAGCGCAACGTGGATCTGAACGGCATGAAATGGATAATCCAAGCGGACCATATCACCGGCAGCGGAGCATTCGACGTTCGCCTTCGCCGATACGACGAACTATTCGTCAAACATGTAAAGGGCTGGATTCAGATTGAAGCAAGACTGATCAACGGTCGCTGGAAAATTCAGCGCATTGTGCACAAAAATGCAGAAGTGATGCCGATTGCACCCGAAACCAGACCGGCAGCTTTTCATGAACATGCGTGAGCCGCGTACCGGAGTGGGGGCAATGCGCTTCGCTTCTCCTGCTGCCGTGGGTTGGAGTTCGTCCGCCTGGACCGCACTCGCCATAGTTGGGTCGATAGCCCTGTTTCTGGCTTGGCGGGTGCTGACGATGGGTTTGGCCGATTCATGGGTCGATGCGGCTCCGCAAACAGCGCTGTTCTGGCGTCCGATGCATCCAGAGGCGCTCGTCGATGCCGCAGATGACGCTTTGGCGCATCGACGGTTTTCCGAAGCCAAAGCACTCGCACTCAACGCATTGCGGGCCGATCCGCTCGATGGCCGCGCATACCGCGATCTAGCGACCTTTGCCAATTTCTTCGGAGATAAGGTAAAAGCCAGCCGATTGTTAAGGATCGCAATTCGTCGCGCTCCGCGCGATTTGCCTACTCGCAGCAAACTTCTCGAATACGCTTTGACAGGTGGAAATCTGCCTGAGGCATTGCATCAAGTAGATATGGAATTGCGCATACGCCCGGAAATGGCAACGGACCTGATGCCAGGATTGGTATTGCTATCGCAGTACCCTGGAGTGCTCGGGCCGCTCTCCCATTTGCTTGAGAGCCGGCCGCCTTGGCGTTTACGTTTTTTGACTGTGCTGGCTGCGTCTGGATCCGATCCGCGCCTGGTAGATCGAATTTTCGCTCAGCGCGGTGGCGATGACCCATTGCTGGTTCCTCGACATGGCACCGAAGCAGATCTCCTGATGCAGCGGCAGATCAAGGATGCTCGCTGGGATAGCGCCTACTTTACATGGGTGACGACATTGTCCAAGGCAGAGCGGACACTTCTGGGCAATGTCTATGATGGCGGTTTCGTATTTCCGCCCAGCGGCCGTGGATTCGCTTGGCAACTTCCAGTGGAAGGCATGGGGTTCGATGTGCTGATCGCACCGCGCATGGCCTCCACGACCGACAATGTACTGCAGATCAGATTCGACGGGCTGCCAGTGGAATACCAGCCGATCAAACAGCGGCTGATCCTGGGGCCAGGTCACTATCGGCTGACAGGCATGGCACAGTCGAATGGGATCACAAGCGATGACGGCCTTCACTGGACCTTGTGGTGCGCTGAAGGCATGCAGCGCCCATTGGCGTCATCTCAGCCGTTTACCGGAGATATCGCGTGGGGGAGGTTTCAGGTGGATTTTGACGTGCCGGATGCGGATTGCGCTAGCCAATGGTTGCGGCTCGATCTTGGGTTGGGAATCTTCAAGGGACAGCCCCTGGAAGGCAGCGCGATTTTCGATGACCTGACGATCACGCGTTTGTAGGGGTCGGCCATTCATATGACAAAGATTCCGGCAAACGTTGCAGGGCCGGGGAAAGAATCAGGCAGTTGAGACGGCGTCAGAAGCCTTGTAATGAGTTGGCAGAAGGCGTAGATTTCCTGTAACCGTAATCGAGTACCTACCCATGAAAGGTGATGCCATGATTTTCAACGTGATCGTCGCGGCAGTGCTGATGGGGGCCACAGCGGTTGCGGGTGCTGCTCCCACAGTTGATGCGCCAGGACCGACATTGTCGAGCAGTAAAGGCACCGTAATGGTGAACACCGGATCGCGATTCGTCACTGCGAAACCGGGGCAGACCCTCAAGGCCGGCGATCGTGTGATGGTCATGCAGGGCGGTACGGCGACATTAACGTATGCCGATGGCAGCAAAGCGGCTATCCAGTCGGGAACTTTGTTCAGTGTCAATTCCATGGCTCCTGGTGCCCAGTCTGCACTTCCGGCGAAAAAGATTGGACGGATGTACGCTCAAGCCGTTGGCGATAAGGACGATCGGGATAAGTGTCGCGACAAGGACGGTAACCTGTACCGTGACGAGGACGGCAACCCGAAAGCTTGCGGAGCCGTCGAAGCACCGGAAGACAACAGCTACGCCATAGCTGCTGGTGCAGTCGGCGTCGTGTTGATCGCAGCAGCGATTGCCGGATCGGGCGGTGGCGGCCATCATGATGAGCCAATCAGCCTGCCATAATCACGCCGACAGCAATATGACAAGGCCGCGCTCGACGCGGCCTTGCTTTTTTTAGGCAACCGTCTTTCCTTTCGCAAATTCAGCGCAGTGGGTCCCGATGTCGATTCGAATAAGCGCAACATTGCCGGCGCTGTGGTTGCTTCTGGCATGACTTCCGCCTCGCATCGCCGACATTCGTCACGTCACCGAAGTGAATCGGCTCTATCCACACCGTTCTGGAACGATCCGGCTGGGGTCTCCCCAATTCTGTTCCTGCTGGCGTGCGTAGTTTTCATCAGCGGTCTGCTGTTCGGCGGCAGCGGGGGTTCATTCGGCGACACTGTCGTGCAACTGCTTGCGTTGCCCTTGATCGTGCTTGCCAGTGTGCAATGGACGCAAAGCCCGCTGCGGAGTCCGGATCGCGTTGCGTTATGCATACTCGCCGGAATCGTGGTGCTGGCATTCGTACAACTTGTGCCACTGCCGCTTTCATTGTGGACAGCTCTTCCCGGCCGCGCCGACTTGATGCAAGACATGCACAGCGTAGGCGTAACGCCCGCGTGGGCATCCCTCAGCCTGAATCCGTTGAGCACCGAGCGTGCGCTGCAATGGACACTGCCTGCGATCGGCATGTTTCTCGCGGTGCGCTGGATGTCGCAAAGGCAGCGTGTAGTCATGCTGTCGATCCTCTTCGCAGGTGCGATCGGATTATTGGTTTTGGGGGTCTTGCTGCATGGCGCCTCCGAGAGTGATTCCACAACAACAGCGAACGCTGCTCTTGCAAAAACCAGCCTCGCATTGACGACTGTGCATGCAGGCAGAGATCCAGTTGCGACTGACCAGTCGATTGCCGGCTTGTTCTCCAACCACAATCACTTCGCCACATTTCTGGCGATGACCCTGCCGCTGATCGTGGCGATGGGGATTGCCATCTGGCTAAAACACAGAAAGGGCAAATCGAAAAGGTGGCTTCCGTGGGCAGCCTTGTTGTCGATGGCGATTCTCGCCCTGCTGGTAGGCATGTTCGAGACCCGCTCGCGCGCAGCTCTCGTGCTGGGCGGGCTGGGGCTTGTCGGCAGCCTCGCATTGATGCGACATCTCGGTTTGAACCGAAAGCTGGTCTGGGCCTTGACGGTCGGCACATTGCTCGGCTCATTGATCGTTGTCGAACTTGCCGCATCTGCAACGCTCGCGCGGCTCGACGAAGGTCCCTCGACTAATACGCGTTGGCAGATCCACGCAACAACGTTGCGCGCTGCCGATCATTTTGGTCTATTGGGAAGCGGGCTCGGAACATTTGTGCAGGCATATCAGACGGTCTCCCCGGAAAAGGACATCGGTCCGTATTTCATCAATCGCGCTCATAGCGATTACCATGAGCTATGGCTTGAAACCGGGGTGCCCGGCTTGCTGTTGATCGGGGGCTACATGGGCTGGTTCGTGTGGTCGTCGTGGCGCGTATGGCGCGGCCCGGGGGAGCACCGTACGGCGACATTGGTTTCACGCGCGGCAACCCTGTCGATCGCGATGGTTTTGCTGCACAGCTACTTCGACTACCCGCTGCGCAAAACCACCATTCTGGTGATGTTCGGCATGAGCTGTGCGCTGCTCGCGCCGGGTTGTGACGGAGGGGAAAAAGAAGCGCACAAAAAACGGATCGCCAATACATGACCCTGGAAGGCACGATCGGCGATCATTGCAAGATGTCAGTGCCCGAATCCATCCCGTTGTCCTGTTGAGAAGACGCAAAGCCCATGCGCTATACCTATCTATTGGCGATCATGATGGCGAGCGGCGTCGCGCTGTTCTATCCGGCATTCGGCGTCTTGGGGGCCTCGATGGGGGTGATGACTTTGGTGGTCGCGGCCGTTTGCATGGTCGGAATCATGCACGGCGCCTTCAGCCCGATTTGCTTTATCACCGCAGCTTCATCGTTGTATCTGCTCTCGCCTGCGATCGGTTATGTCGCAGACAGCGCCGATCCGCTGATCGACCCGTCGATCTACTTCACAATGGCGGTGCCGCTGGGGCTGCTGTATACAGCCGCATTACTCATCGCTTACGAATTGTTCAAGCGAACACAGCCGCTCGTCGTTCCACCGGCTCGAGACCTACCATCCCAAGGACACATGCATCTTCTGATGGTGCTTGCGCTGATCGGGTCGGGAGTTTATTTCGTCTCTGTGTATGCGGATGTCGGCAAGCTGCTCGGCGACATCACCCGCGGCGACCAGATGCTTGGTTTGACGACGAGGACGCAGGTTCTCATCTATTTCGCAGTGGCGGGGCCGATGTACGGATTTGGTGTCTGTATCGACGCACGCCGGCGCGGGAAGCCCTATTCCCGTTTGACGGTATTTTGCTTTTTTTCGGCCTTTGCGCTTTTTGCATATGTCAGTCTGGTGATGCTTGGAGATCGCCGGATACTGCTATCGGAGATGATCGCTTGCCTGTCGATTTTGGCTCTGCGCAGGAAGACAGTCACGACCATCCTGTTATCGACAATTCCGGCGTTCTTGGTGCTTTCGTTGTATTCGATTTTTCGCGCAGTTCCGTTCTATCAGTGGCCAGGCGTATGGGAAAGGATGGATGTCTTTGCTGCCGTCGATCCAAGTCAAGGCGAATTCGGCGGTTGGGGCAGAATCGCGCAGGACGTTTTATCGCGTCCTTACGACGCAGTCTCAAAACTTACGTTTCTGGACGCGCCTCTCTCGGTGGTGCCCAAGTTTCTGCTTCCAGATCGTCCAGTCGCCCCATCAGTTTGGTATGTAAATACCTTCGACCCATTCACCGCTTCCCATGGTGGAGCTTGGGGGTTTTCAATTATCGTCGAGAGTTACATGAACTTCTGGGTGCTTGGCCCGGTTCTCCTCGGCATTTTTTTTGGCAGTTTGACCGCGAAATATGAGGTTGGGACCCTGCGTCGACTCGTCTTGGTATTCGTGCTGACCTTTGCATTCCGATCGGATGCCGTATCATTGATTCAGATGGCCGGTTGCCTTGTTGCATTCATGGCTATATTCGAGATAGCTCGCATACGGGTGCCACATTGAGCCGTGGCAAGTTTCTGGTCGTGGGATCGGCACTGTTGTCGCGACTCATGCCAATCGCCATCGGTTTCCTGGTCGCGACGTTTTTCGGCGCCAGAAGTTACGCGAATGCAGTGCTGTTGATTACCGCCGCCAATTTGTCTGGGTCGCTGCCGACCCTGGCGATCACACCCAGTGTCATCCGTTGCGAGGATAATCGCGAGGCGGCATGGCTGGCGACGCGCGGCGTCATCATCGGCCTGCTACTCATCCTCGCAATCACGACGATCGTGGTGCATTCCATCGGAATGCCGGAGAGTTGGATTTTCCTGTCCAGCTACACCTCCGCGGTGTTCGTGAATGGTGTTTCCCAGGCCGTGCAAAATCAGCAGGTGAGAAATTTTTCAGCGCTGTGTCATGCAGGGATCATTTCTGCGGCATCTGTTCTTGCGGCGTTATGCTCTCTGTCGTTTTTGCGAGACCTGAACGTCTTCCTCGATACGCTCGGAATCACGATGTTGCTGGTGACCATTGCTTCATTCTTGGATGCGCGTTTGCACCATGGAGTTGCAGCAGGCGAGACGACGATCAAACCAGTAGGCGCGGGTCAAGTCTGGAACGCGCTGTATTCTGGATTATTTGGATTGATGCTACTTGCCGGCTTATTCTTCTCAAATCTGCGGGCCAAGAACTCCGGTGATATTGAAGGTGTTGTTGCCTTCGCGCTGGGCCTTCAAGTGTTTTCGGTAGTGGTATTCGTGCCTGGCGCGTTGAGTTCCTACTTCATCCCTGCCTTGGTACGGGCTGGCAGAGGCTCCGCTGAGGGAATGCTGGCGGCCGCCCAACGAACGTACCTAGCGCTTGGACTGCCGATGTGTGTGATCGCTTTGCTTGCCAGTCCACTCCTGTTCCGCTACCTCCACATTGCTCTGAGTCTCCACAACCTGCTGACCTATGGACTGATCCAGGCAGCTGCAGCGCTGGCGGCGCTTAATGCCGCCTACAACCAACTTTGGGTCAGCATGGGACGGTTTGCTTTGATGGCTGGATTATCGGCGCTCTGGCTGCTTTCGTTGTTCGGATGCCAAGCCATATTCGGAAGAGACACCGTGTTGATCTCGCTTTCGCTCCTGATCGCATACGGAATCCTTATAATTGCAGCGTGGCAGGCAGCCAGACGAGCTATACATGAAATCATTTTGGTCGATACGCAAAAATGACATTGAGAGTTAACTACGTGCACAGCAGTGAAACTAAAGAAATTCCAGACGGGCCTTCACTATATGCGAAGCTTCGCATGGAGAACGGTTCGTTCAAGACAACGCGGCCTCAAAGGTTTGCGGACATCGATCCAACAATCATCGAAGCCATCAAGGCAATTCCCGGTCCGGTTCGAATACTGGACGTCGGAATTTCTACAGGAGTTACCACTGCCGAGTGGAGCGAGCTTCTTGAACGTTCCGGCATAGCGTTCGAGATGACCGCTACCGATTTGACGCTTTCTGGCAGGGAGCGTCGATGGGGCAACTTTTTTCGGGTATTGGAGCAGAAAAACGGCTATCCACTTCGCTTTACGCTCCTCGGCCTGAGCATGAAGAATTGGCTGAGAAGAAGGGACTATCTATGGATGGGATTTGTCTGCCTGTGGTTCCTGCGAGCCATCAACAGGATGATGAACAAGTTTTTTGCAGCACGATGTGCCAGTAAGGATATTTATTTTGTCTCCCCTCAATTGCTGCAGCGCAAAGATGTCAGGCTGATTGAAGACGATCTTTTCGTGCGGAACCCGGATTTTACGAACCAATTCGATTTCGTTCGCGCCGCAAACATTCTCAACAAGGCGTACTTCAGCGACGAGCAGCTTGCAGTTGGAATAGCCAATCTTAAGAGCTATCTGAGGCCAGGCGGTTTGCTACTGATTACCCGAACCACCGAGGAAGGGTTCAACAAGGCGTCACTGTTTCTTGTCGATGAGGCAGGCGAAGCGCATTGCGTGTTCAGCCATAATGGAGGTGTCGAAGCCGCGCCCATGGTCGCATCCTCGCCTTAGATTCTTTGCTTCTGGTTTGAGTCCGCGTTGCAGGCACTACAGGATAAATTCGATTGATTGCTCGACAAGACAAGACATCAGGATTTCCCAGGTTGGTCATTGTCGGTGCCTTTCCGCCCGCTGGCGCCAAAGTCTTCGGCGGAGTTATTTCGAGTTGCCGACTATTGCTCGCCTCGTCGCTGCCAACGAAGGCGACTTTGACTCTGGTTGACAGCACGCAAATCTCCAATCCGCCGCCACGTCTGTTCGTGCGAGGAGCACTTGCGCTATTACGCGTCGTTCGATTCCTGCGCGCATTCGAGGGTGCGAAGCCGGATGCCGTCATTCTGTTCGCGTCGGCCGGGGCGTCCGCATTTGAAAAGGGAATCATGGCCAGGTATGTGGCATTGCGTGGGGTGCCGGCACTGTTGTTTCCACGTGGCGGACGCATGATCGATGCGGCGCGCCAATCCTGGTTTACGCGATTCTGGTTACGACGCCTCTGGCACGGCGCAAAAATGATCCTTTGCCAAGGGCCTGCATGGCAGCGGTTTGCGGTCGATGAACTGGGTTTCTCTCAAGAATTCTCTCCCATCGTTCCGAACTGGACCGCGACGCCGCAATTGCTGGAGATTGGTCGGGCGCGATCGGTCTGGCGCGGTGATCGACCAGTCGAGCTGTTGTTCGTCGGCTGGGTTGAACACAACAAGGGCGTCATTGAAATGATTGACGCATTCCGGATTCTGGCGCGCGACTTCAACGTCCGCTTGAACATCGTCGGTGGTGGGCACGCAATGGATGAGTTGCAAAATCTTGTGGATACAAACGGATTGCGACCTTTGGTTCGATTCAGTGGCTGGTTGTCCACGGAAGAGATTGAAACTGCCTATCGGGAGGCCGATGTTTTCGTGCTGCCTTCATGGGCCGAAGGCTTGCCAAATGCGATGGTCGAGGCGATGGCGGCGAAACTGGCTGTCGTGGTTTCTGCCGTCGGCAATATTCCCGACGTCATTACCGATGGCAAAGAGGCCATGCTGGTACCCCCGAAGAATCCTGATGCGCTGGTGGGCGCGTTGAAGCGAATCGTCGGCGATGCCGAACTCAGAGCGCGCGTGGCCATGGCTGGATTTGCGCTTGCCGAGCAGGAGTTCGCGGTCGAAAAAGCCGTCACGCGCTTGCTGGATGCCGTCGATGTAGCCTGCGGCTGGTCGGCCCGCTCCACCTCAACGATTCCCGGTTGAGGTCGCGCCCATGTGCGGAATTGCAGGAGTTCTGGGCAGGCGAGATCATTTGCAGACCGCTGATGTTTGCGATTTGTTGGCGCATCGAGGTCCAGATGGCCATGGACGCTACGACCTCCCTGAGCAGGGGATGTCGTTGTACAGCACCCGTCTGGCGATCCAGGATCCGACGCCTGATGGTGCCCAGCCGATGCAAACGGCCGACGGCCGTTGCACGATCGTATTCAATGGCGAGATTTACAATTTCCGCGTGTTGCGTGCCGAGCTTGTCGATTCCGGCTACCGCTTTCGATCGCATACCGATACCGAAGTCTTGCTGGCCTTGTACGCACGCGAGGGCGTTGAAATGCTGTCGCGTCTCAACGGCGTCTACGCGTTCGCACTGTGGGACATGGCCGAGCAACACTTGTTTGTCGCGCGCGATGGAATGGGCGTAAAACCGCTTTATTTCAGCGAGGCCGGAGATGCTTTTTCGTTTGCCAGCGAGATCAAAGCACTGCTGGCTTTCCCCTGGATTCCGCATGACCTGGATGTGCAGGCACTGGCGCATTACGTCCGATATCTCTGGTGTCCGGCGCCGCGCTCGCCATTGATGCATGTGCAGAAGGTGCTGCCTGGTGAGGCGATGGTGGTGAAGGCTGGCCGTATCGTCCGGCGTTGGCGCCACTACGAGTTGCCTGCGCCGGGGGCAGACCCGCTGCCCGATGCGTCAGACTGGGTGAAACAGATACGCCAGACGCTTGCCGAGGCGGTGCGAAGACAGATGGTCGCCGACGTGCCCGTGGGCGCTTTCTTGTCGGGAGGTCTGGACAGCAGCGCGATCGTCGCAGAGGCACGCCAGTACAGTGCGGGACGCTTGCAATGCTTCACGCTCGATTTCGACAGTGCAATGGCACGCGAGGAAGGACTAGCCCGCGACCTGCCCTATGCGCAGAGGGTTGCTAAGCACCTGGATGTTGATCTGCATGTGGTGCACGTGAATTCGGAATTGGCGGATGAATTGCCGCGCATGGTATGGCAATTGGACGAACCACAAGCAGACTTTGCGGCGCTGAATGTTTTGCGCATCAGCCAAAGCTCACGTCAGTTAGGTATTAAAGTGCTCTTGTCCGGCACCGGTGGCGACGACTTGTTTACTGGTTACCGCAGGCATCGGGTTTTGCAGATGCATACTGCATGGGATGCTCTGCCGAGATGGATCCAAAGCGGTTTCGGCGGAATCGGAAAATCGCTTCCGGCCAGGCCGGCGTCGTTGCGGCGAGTCAAACAAGGGTTGCAAACGATCGGACAGAAGGGTGACGCGCGCCTGGCTAGCTATTTCGAATGGAGCCGCGCCGCCGAGGTACGCTCGTTATTTGTCCCTGGGCTTCGCGATGCAATCAGCGAAGAACCGCTGCTCGACGCGTTGTCGGCCATGCCTGCGACCGCGACAACGCTACAGCGGATGCTGCTGCTTGATCAACGCTACTTTCTGACTGACCACAATCTCAGCTATGCCGACAAGATGAGCATGGCAGCAGGCGTGGAAACCCGCGTGCCGTTTCTGGACCCCGACTTGGTGGCGCTTGCGGCCAGGATCCCCGATAACCTCCGCCAGCATGGCGCGGTGGGAAAATGGATCTTGAAGAAAGCGATGGAAGGCATTCTTCCAAACGAGGTGATCTATCGGCCCAAGACAGGTTTTGGGGTACCGCTGCGCGCATGGCTGCGTGGACCGCTCGCAGTCATGATGCGAGATTTGCTCTCGGCAGAAACGCTGGTCAAGCGCGGCCTGTTCGAGCCGGAAGCGGTGCAGCGTATGATCGAAGAGAATGTCGCGGGCAAGGCTGATCATGCATATAGCCTGCTGGCGTTGATGTGTATCGAGCTATGGTGCAAGCAATTTATTGACGACAGGTCTCTACGGTTTCAGCAACAGTATCGGGAAAATTGAATGCGACAGATTCTTCAAAGCCTCAGGGATGGCGCCACTGAATTGGCTGATGTTCCTTCTCCGCGTGCGGCGGATGGCCAGTTGTTGATCCACACCAGCACGACTCTTGTGTCGGCTGGTACCGAACGCATGCTGGTGGAATTCGGCAAGGCAAACTGGATCGAAAAGGCACGCCAGCAACCGGACAAGGTACGCATGGTGCTGGACAAGGTGCGAACCGAGGGTCTGGTGACCACCCTGGAGGCGGTGCGCAGCAAGCTGGATCAGTCGCTCACACTGGGTTACTGCAATGTAGGCGTTGTCGCTGAGGTCGGACGAGGTGTGGAGGGTTTCATGGTTGGCGATCGCGTCGTGAGCAATGGCAAGCACGCCGAAGTGGTGTGCGTGCCGAAGAATCTCTGCGCGCGCATACCAGAGAATGTCAGCGATGAGCAAGCAGCATTCACAGTGCTGGCTGCGATTGGATTGCAAGGCATCCGCCTCGTCAACCCAACCTTGGGCGAATGCGTGGTGGTGACAGGATTGGGGCTGATCGGTCTGTTGACGGTGCAGATGCTGCGAGCGCAGGGCTGCCGGGTGCTGGGAATTGATTTCGATCCCGAGCGTCTGGCGCTTGCGCAGCAATTCGGTGCCGAAGTGATCAATCCAGGCGCTGGCGGCGATGTGTTGGCTGCCGCGCAGGCTTTCTCGCGTGGACGTGGTGTGGATGCAGTGATCATCACCGCTTCGACAAAGAGTAACGAGCCGGTCAGTCAGGCTGCGACGATGTGCCGTCAGCGTGGCCGGATCGTTCTGGTGGGAGTGGTCGGGTTGGAATTATCGCGTGCCGATTTCTATGAAAAGGAATTGAGCTTCCAGGTGAGCTGCAGCTATGGCCCCGGGCGTTACGACTCCTCCTATGAAGAAGCCGGCAACGATTACCCGCTCGGTTTTGTGCGTTGGACGGAGCAGCGAAATTTCGAGGCTGTGCTGGATTTGATAGCAAATGGTCGGCTTGACGTGGAACCTTTGGTGTCGCATCGGTTTGCGTTGAATCATGCGATCGAGGCCTACGATCTGCTGTCGTCCGGAAAACCGTCGCTCGGCATCGTGCTGCAATATCCCGAAGCTTCTGTCCAACATGTCGTTGCACTCGCTACCCGCAGTGTGCGATTGCATGCCGCAGCCTCAACTCCGGCAAAAGCGAATGTCGCATTCCTCGGTGCGGGAAACTACGCCGGTCGTGTGCTGATTCCCGCTTTCAAGACAGCAGGGGCGCAATTGCAGGCTGTGGTCAGCGGCGGTGGCGTGAGCGCGGTACATTTCGGGCGCAAATTCGGTTTCGCTGAGGCATCCACTGATGCGGCGGCGGTTCTGTCCAATCCGTTGGTCGATACGGTCGTGGTGGCTACACGACATGATGCGCATGCGCGACAAGTGTTGATGGCATTGCGAGCAGGCAAGCATGTGTTCTGCGAGAAGCCTCTTTGCCTCACCCTTGATCAATTGGCCGAAATCGAGGTGGAAGCGGCACGCCGATCCACCCAGCAATTGATGCTTGGCTTCAACCGGCGATTCGCTCCCCAAGTGGTAAAGGTGAAGCAGCTTCTTTTGACTGTTTCCGAGCCCAAGAGCTTCATCATGACGGTCAATGCCGGCGCGATTCCAGTTGATCACTGGACCCAGGACAGGACAGTTGGCGGAGGTCGCATAGTCGGCGAAGCATGTCATTTTATTGACCTGCTGCGGCATCTGGCCGGCTCGTCGATCGTGCGTTCGCACGCGGTCGCGTTGGGTCGTCATCCATCGTTAGCCGTTACCGAAGACAAAGTCACGCTCACGCTCGAATTCATCGACGGATCAGTCGGAACAATCCTTTATCTGGCCAACGGCGACAAGGGCTTCCCGAAGGAACGTCTTGAAGTCTTTTGCGCCGGGCGGGTTCTGCAACTGGACAACTTCCGGACCTTGCGTGGATGGGGGTGGAAAGGATTCCGCAAGCTCAACCTCTGGCGGCAAGACAAGGGCGCACAGCAATGCGTCGACGCATTCGTGCATGCGATACGTCAGGGTTTGCCTGCGCCCATTGCTGTGGAAGAAATCATTGAAGTGAGCCGGGTTTCCATTGAATTAGCGGCGTCACTCTCTTGAGCCGCATAATTGAGGGACTCGATCGCGCTCTTTATCCTGGCCAGTCCAGGAACTGGGACGATCGTCTCTTTCGCGAACGGATCCTTTGCCATCTGACTCCGACTGCAATCGTTCTGGATCTTGGTGCCGGCGCCGGCATCGTGCAGCAGATGAATTTCAGGGGAATGGCAGCGAAGGTCTGCGGTGTCGATCTGGATCCGCGTGTCGAGAGCAATCCCATGTTGGACGAAGGCAGGGT
This sequence comes from Lysobacterales bacterium, assembly GCA_038316385.1. GTDB lineage: Bacteria > Pseudomonadota > Gammaproteobacteria > Xanthomonadales > Xanthomonadaceae > SZAS-103. Next base: position 52,191 of record JBBQAN010000006.1, read on the forward strand.
GTCGGATGCAGGCCGAATTCCATATCCGGACGCCTGTTTTCATGTTGTATTCGCCGACAACGTATTTGAACATCTTGCGGAACCACTTGATGTGCTAAAGGAAGTGCGCAGGGTACTCAAGCCAGGTGGCGTCTTTTTGTTCAAGACGCCAAACAAGACGCATTACATGCCGATGATTGCCAGGCTGACACCGCACCGATTCCACCGGTTCGTGAACCGACTGCGTGGCCGCGCTGAGGTGGATACGTTTCCTACCCTGTATCGAGCAAATACCGATCGCGATGTGAGGGCGTTGGCAGAAAAATCCGCGCTGGGAATTTTAAGAATCGAGCGCATTGAGGGAAGACCGGAATACATGAGATTTGCGTGGCCCATTTATTTAGTCGGAGCGGCCTACGAACGGCTCGTCAATGCTTTTGCGCTGCTCGCGCGGTTCAGGATTTTATTGATCGTTCAACTGGAGAAAGTCGCTGAGCCGAACGAGCGAATCCAGTGACTGTATCTATCGACATCATCGCTGGTGCGCGTCCCAATTTCATGAAGATCGCGCCGATTCTTCGTGCACTGGATGCCAGGAAGACACAGGGCGGTTCGCTTCGATACCGGTTGATCCATACCGGGCAGCACTACGACGCGCGCATGTCGGGAGATTTCTTCGAGCAGCTCGGTATCCCCGCGCCAGACGTCAATCTCGAGGTTGGATCCGGCACGCAGGCGGAACAAACGGCGGCGATCATGACGCGCTACGAGACGTTGCTGCTTGAGGCGCGCAGCGCGCTTTGCCTGGTGGTTGGCGACGTGAATTCGACGATGGCCTGCGCGATCACCGCGCAGAAGATGGGCGTGCCGGTTGCCCATGTTGAAGCGGGCATTCGTTCCGGGGATTGGTCGATGCCGGAAGAGATCAACCGGATGGTGACCGACGCCATCAGTAACTGGTTCTTCACGACCAGCGAAACCGCGGATGAAAATTTGCGCCGCGCCGGCGTGGAAGACGGGCGAATTTTCTTTGTCGGCAATACGATGATCGATACGTTGCTCGCGAACTTGGATCGTTTGCGGCGGCCAGCGTTCTGGAGCGAATTGAAACTAATCGATGGCGGTTACTTCGTTCTCACTCTGCATCGACCGAACAATGTGGACATGAGTGGTTCGTTTGCGAAATTGCTGATGGTGATTGGCGAGGAAACGCGCGGAATGCCTGTGGTTTTTCCAGTGCATCCGCGTACCGCGAAGGCCCTGCAGGCGCTGGCCAACCTGTCGCCGAATATCCGTATGGTAGATCCGCAGTCCTATCTCGAGTTTAACTATCTGGTGAAGCATGCGCGCGCTGTCATCACCGACTCCGGAGGCATCACCGAGGAAACCACAGTGATGGGAGTGCCTTGTCTGACGCTGCGCGATAACACCGAGCGTCCCGAGACTGTCAGTATCGGAACCAACGAACTGATTGGCACCGATCCTGCGCTGCTCAAGCCTGCACTAGATCGGCTGTTTGCTGGGGAGTGGAAACAAGGAAAGATTCCGGAAAAATGGGATGGCAGAACCGCAGAACGTATCGTGGCGGCTCTGGAACAGGTATTGGTCGACCACTGATGTCGCTCAAAACGCTGGTGCGCTATTGGCAGACGGTGCGTTATTTGCGACCTGTGCAACTCTACGGACGGTTGTGGTTTCGTTTGAACAAGCCGGTACCGGACTTGCGTGCTGCTCCGATGTTGCGCGGTGCGGTTGGGGTCTGGAAGGGATGTAGTCGCCCGTCTTCGATGCGTGATGCGGCAACATTCCAATTCCTCGGCGTTGAACGCACGATCGCATCCGCTGCGGATTGGAACCGCGGGGACTGGCCAAAACTGTGGTTGTACAACGCGCACTATTTTGACGACTTGCTGGCATCGTCGCCGAAAGCGCGGACGGCCTGGCATACATCGTTGGTCACGCGCTGGATCACCGAGAACCCGCCGGGACTTGGCAATGGCTGGGAGCCGTATCCGAGTTCGCTACGTATTGTGAATTGGGTGAAGTGGGCACTGTCTGGACATGCGCTGGATGATGCCGCCACGCAGAGCCTTGTGGTGCAAGTCCGGTTCCTTCGCAAGCGACTGGAAATCCATCTGCTCGGCAATCATCTATGGGCGAATGCCAAGGCATTGCTGTTTGCTGGCGCCTTCTTTGATGGTGACGAAGCGGCCGCATGGCATGCGAAAGGATTGGCATTGCTGCGCCATGAACTGGAGGAGCAAATCCTTGCCGATGGAGGCCACTTCGAACGCAGCCCGATGTATCACGCGATCGTGTTGGAGGATATTCTCGATCTGGTGCAATTGGCAGCGATTTATCCCGGGCTGTTTTTAGAAGCAGATGTTGGGCGTTGGCGCGCGGTCGCGGAACGGATGTTGCACTGGTTGCGGGTGATGTCGCATCCCGATGGCGCAATCGCCTTTTTCAATGACGCCGCGTTCGACATTGCGCCTGATACTGCGGCACTCGACGATTACGCACGGGTATTGGATATCGCGGTTGCGAATACGGCGTTGAACGACATCGAAGCATTGGTGGAATCAGGGTACGTGCGCTTGCAGGCAGGAGTGGCCGTGTTGATCGTCGATGTGGCTGCCATTGGCCCCGACTATTTGCCAGGCCACGCGCACGCCGACACCCTCAGTTTCGAGTTGTCGCTGGATCAGCGGCGCGTCCTCGTAAATGGCGGTACGTCGACGTATGAGGCGACCAGCGAACGGCTCCATCAGCGCCGCACGGCCATGCACAATACGGTACTGGTTGATGGTGTCGATTCGTCGGAAGTCTGGGGCAGTTTTCGCGTGGCGCGCCGGGCGCGACCGTTCGATGTGCATTGGGGCCAAACTGGCAATACGTTATGGGTCGAGGCCGCACATGATGGCTATCAGCGCCTGCCGGGCGCGGTGATCCATCGCCGTCGGTGGGAGTTGCACGTTGCTGGATTGCGCGTCACCGATACGCTCACCGGGCGATTTCAAACAGCGGTCGCGCATTTTCGCTTGGCTCCAGATCTGTCGCCGATGGCAAGTGGCAAGGTCATTGCGGAGGCGCCGGACGAGCGTCAATTGCAATGGCGGAGCCGTGGACAAACCGGCACGACCGTGATGCCGAGTACTTGGCACCCAAGGTTTGGTGTCAGTGAGTCTTGCCGGGTTCTTGCTCTGTCATTCACGGGGCCCACGCTGGAAACCGAGTTTCTCTGGAGCTGACCGCAAGGATGCGCATCCTCTTTCTGTCCGACAATTTTCCTCCGGAGAGCAATGCTCCGGCCACGCGCTTGTACGAGCACGCGATTCGCTGGGTGCGCGCTGGCCACGCCGTGACAGTGATCACGGGCGCGCCGAACTTTCCCGAAGGCAGGGTCTTTGCGGGATACCGAAATCGATGGCGCCAGGTCGAAATGATTGACGGCATTCGCGTCGTACGGGTCAAGACCTATATCGCTGCGAACGCGGGATTTCTAAAGCGCACGCTGGATTACATGAGCTTCATGCTGATGGCGTTCGTGATGGGCCTGTTCGAGCGCAGGCCCGATGTCGTGGTCGCGACGTCGCCACAATTCTTCTGCGCGGTCGGCGGTTGGACCCTGTCAGTCGCGAGGTGGCGGCCGTTCGTGTTCGAGCTGCGTGATCTCTGGCCGGAATCGATTATGGCGGTGGGCGCGATGAAGAAGAGTTTCGCGATCCGCATGCTGGAGCGTGTGGAGTTGTTCCTGTATCGCCGGGCCGCGGTGATCGTCTCGGTGACCGAATCGTTCCGCGACGATCTGGTAGCGCGCGGAATCGATTGCGAAAAGATCCACGTGATCATCAACGGTGTGGATCTCGATCGATATGAGCCTCGTACGCGCGATGCAGCACTTGCGCGTGAATATGGATTGGAGGGCAAGTTTGTAGCCGGTTACATGGGCACGCATGGCATGGCGCATGCGCTGCAAAAAGTACTTGAAGCGGCCGAGCTTCTGAAGCCCCGCGACGACATCGCATTCTTCTTCGCAGGCTCGGGCGCGGAACGCGGGGCCGTGGAGCGACTCGTCGTCGAGCGCAAATTGACCAATGTCCGATTGATCCCGCGTCAGCCCAAGGAGCGTATGCCCGAACTGTGGAGCTTGTGCGACGTCTCGATCGTTCCGCTCCGCAACAGTACCACATTCACTAAGGTGATTCCCTCCAAGATCTTTGAGTCGATGGGAATGGGTGTCCCGATCCTGATGAGCTTGCCCGATGGCGAAGCAACCAGGATCATCCATGACACGGGGGCAGGAATTTGCGTTTCTCCCGAGGATCCCGCAGCGATGGCAACCGCGATTGCGGCATTGGCAGACGATCCGCTGCGAATGGCATCGTTACGCAAGATCGCATGGAATACTGCGCCACGATTTTCCCGCGATACTCTGGCCGAGCGAATGCTCGGCATTCTTGATACGCTTTTTCACTGACGAAAAGGCAACTTTCTACGTCAATGCGCTGAATTCGTTCAGAACTGACTGACGCCGGGAAAACATGGCATGCGCGAGGCGTGACGTGGTTACCGGAATCGGCGATCATTGGTAACTAACCAAAAAATGGACTTGCGTACGACATGCAGGATTTAAACGAGAGCAAGATCGGCATCATCGGACTGGGTTATGTCGGATTGCCGTTGGCAGTCGAATTCGGCAAGCGTTACGCCACGATCGGTTTTGATATCAGTGCGAAACGCATCGTCGCACTGGGCGAAGGCAAGGATCACACTCTTGAAGTTAGCGCCGAGGAACTCGCGGATTCAGGACGGTTGCGCTATACGCACACACTTAACGACTTACGCGCGTGCAACGTATTCATCGTCACCGTGCCGACGCCGATTGATGAGTTCAAGACGCCCGATTTTACTCCGCTGATCAAGGCCAGCGAATCCATCGGCCACGTGCTGAAAACGGGCGACGTGGTGGTCTACGAATCCACGGTGTACCCGGGCGCGACCGAAGAAGTGTGTGTGCCGATCCTTGAGCGCGTTTCCGGTCTCATCTTCAATCGCGATTTTTTCGCCGGTTACAGCCCTGAGCGCATCAATCCTGGCGACAAGCAGCATCGTGTGACGTCGATCAAGAAGGTCACGTCGGGATCGACGCCGGAGATCGCGGAATTCGTCGATGCGCTCTACGCCAGCATTATCACCGCTGGTACGCACCGCGCCAGCTCGATCAAGGTAGCCGAGGCTGCGAAGGTGATCGAGAACACTCAACGCGACGTCAACATCGCGCTGATCAACGAACTTGCTATGATCTTCGATCGCCTCGGGATCGATACGTCCGAAGTGCTCGCTGCTGCCGGCACGAAATGGAATTTCCTGCCGTTTCGTCCAGGTCTCGTCGGTGGCCACTGCATCGGCGTCGATCCGTACTACCTCACGCACAAGGCACAGGCGGTCGGCCATCATCCCGAAATGATCCTCGCCGGTCGACGCATCAACGACGGCATGGGTGCGTACGTCGCGCAGCGCGTCGTCAAACTGATGAATCGCCGTCGCAAGCCAGTCGCCGACGCGCGCATCCTGATGCTGGGGCTGACCTTCAAGGAAAACTGCCCCGACCTGCGTAACACCAAGGTCACGGACATTGTGCAAGAGTTCGTCGATTACAGCGCTCTAGTCGACGTGCACGATCCCTGGGCGGATACCGCCGAAGCGCAGCACGAATATGGCTTAACCATGACCGTCGAACCCGAGGCCGGTCTTTACGATGCGGTGATCCTCGCAGTCGGGCACGACCGTTTCCGCGAACGCGGCGCAGCGTGGATGCGCGGTTTACTCAACGCGGACGGCGTGCTGTTCGACGTCAAGAGCTTGCTACCCATCGGCGACGTCGACGGACGATTGTAAGAGAGTAACCAATGAAGATTCTCGTCACCGGCACTGCAGGCTTTATCGGTTCAGCGCTCGCCTTAACGCTGCTCGAACGCGGCGACGAAGTCGTCGGCGTGGATAACCTCAGCGACTACTACGACGTCAACCTCAAGAAGGCACGGCTGGCTCGCTTTATCGATCATCCTCGCTACACGCATGTCACCGCTGATCTTGCCGATCGCGCTGCGATCGAAGCGGTCTTCGAAAAACACAAACCACAGCGAGTGGTCAATCTCGCTGCGCAAGCGGGTGTGCGCTATGCCGCCGAAAATCCGCACGTGTATGTGTCGAGCAACATCACCGGCTTCCTGCATGTCCTCGAAGGCTGTCGTCATCATGGTGTCGAACACATGGTGTTTGCTTCCACCAGTTCGGTGTACGGTGCGAACACGACGATGCCGTTCTCCGAACACCAGCCCACTGAGCATCCTCTGACGCTCTACGCGGCGAGCAAGAAAGCCAACGAGATGATGGCGCACAGCTATGCTCACCTCTATGGCATCCCATGCACCGGCCTGCGTTTCTTCACCGTGTATGGTCCATGGGGTAGGCCGGATATGGCGCTGTTCCTGTTCACCAAGGCGATCGTTGCGGGCGAGTTAATCAAGGTGTTTAACCACGGCCACCACAAGCGCAGCTTTACCTACGTCGACGACATCGTCGAAGGTGTGGTGCGCACGCTTGATCGTGTTGCGCAGCCGAATGCCGACTGGAACGGCTTTTCGCCAGATCCGGCTACGAGCCTCGCCCCGTATCGTATATACAACATCGGCAATCGCGAGCCTGTCGAGTTGTTGCGCTACATCGAGGTGCTCGAAGACTGCCTCGGCCGCAAGGCCACGATGGAGATGCTGCCGCTACAGGCTGGCGATGTGCCCGATACAGAAGCGAATGTGGATAATCTCATACGCGACGCCGATTACAGTCCTGTGACGTCGGTGGAGCAGGGCGTCTCCAAGTTTGTGAATTGGTACCGCGGCTATTACGGTGGCTCTGCAACCTGATTGCAAAATATCGAGTCTTCGGTCCGATGAAAAAAATACTCATCGGCGTTCCACATCCAACCTACTAACATGTTGAGCACTTCCCGGAATAGGCCCCAGATGATCCGTCAATGGTTAGCCGCGTTGATTAGCGATCGCGATGTTTCGTCGTTCGCAGAGTTGGAGTTCTCAGCAGAATCTGTCGTGGCCGAGGCAGCGGCGCAAGGAGTGTCGGCGCTCGCCTATGAGCGTGTGGCCCGCAATGAAATGGTTTGCTCTAGAGAGATTCGTGACGGTCTGGCCGATATAGCCCGCCAAGATGCGGTGCGCAACCTGTTGCTGGAGTCCGAAACCCGTCAGGTGATCGGTCTGTTGCATGACGCTGGGTTGCCCACGATGTTATTGAAGGGTTCCGCGCTGGCATGTTGGCTCTACCCATCACCGCATCTTCGAGCGCGGGCCGATATCGATTTGCTGATGGAAACGCAGGATGCAGCCGAGCGCGCTGTTACGGTCTTGGCCAGGCTGAGTTATCAGCGGCGTGAGCGAGTCTTGCCGGGCGACCTGACAACTTGCGAAATTACCTGCGTGCGCGATGTGGCGGCCGCGCCAGTGGAAGTGGACTTGCACTGGGGTATTGGTGGGGCGCCTGTCTATTTTTCGTGCGTCTCTCCAGGAGAGTTGTTTGGATCGGCACAGCACTTGTCGCGTCTCTCGCCTTATGCGTATGGCCCAGAACCAGTACATGCCTTCCTGCACGCAGCTATGCATCGGGTTCTGAATATGCATCTGGAAGATGACCGATTGAAATGGATTCACGACTTCCACCTCTTGGCGCAGCACTTTTCCGAGGCTCACTGGTGCAGGCTGCTTGAATTGGCTGGTGGGCGAGGGCTCGCTGGTACGTGTTTGTCGGCTTTGGAAGCGAGCCAGACGACCTTTTCCACTTTCGTGCCGGTACAAGTGAAACTAGCTCTGACCGATTTGTCCCGCAAGGAACAGTTGGCTGTATCCCGTATGGACTGGTGGCCTTATATCCAGTGGTCCAATTTGAGGGCATTACCTGATGTCTCTACGCGTTGCCGGTGGATGCTGCAACGTTTGCGTCCTTCTCCAAGGTATATGCAGGACACATACGGGAAGTCGACGTTCGGAAGCTGGTCGCTCTATTTGCGTCACGGGTTCCATAAATTTTTCCATTAAGGAATATTCGAACAAGCCGCCCCGTATCGTCGACACAACGTCCCAAGCATTGGCACCTGAAACAGTGAGGAACACATGCGAGTAAAATCCATAAGATATGACGTGCAATGTCGTCAGTTAAACAAAGGTTGATGGTGTAAATCATGGTCGTTCTACCGCTCAGCCTTGGACGGGCATCGTTGGAGTTGGCGTTGTCGGCAGCGATTTGCCTGATTCTCCTATGGCTGCTGTTGCCATTGGCATACAAGATTGGCCTGCTGGATCACCCTAAAGGCCGCAAGGACCACGATGAGCCAACTGCAACGATTGGCGGTATCGCCATCTGGGGATCCATTTTTCTCACAATCGCCTGGTTCTCCTTTTGGTCGTCGACGATCATCGCGTTCATGGGCGCGGCGGGATTGCTCATCCTGATAGGAATGCTTGACGACTTGTACGACCTGCCCTGGTGGGTACGTGTCATTGCGCAATGTGCTGCGGTGTTGGTAATGATCTACGGTGGAGGTGTCGTGGTTCAGCATATCGGTGGCCTGTTCGGCGTGAAGTCGACTGGCTTGGGCGTGCTGTCAGTGCCGTTCACGATGTTTGCAGCCGTGGGTGTAATCAACGCCATCAACATGATCGATGGCGTTGATGGACTCGCGGGTGGCATCGTGCTCGCTGCATTGAGCATGCTGGGTTGTGCCGCGATCTATTGCGGGAATTTCGCTCTCGCAAATCCAGTGCTTATTTTTGCCGGTGCAGTCCTGGGCTTCCTGTTGATGAACATGCGGTTTCCGTGGCAGCCCCGCGCTCGCGTTTTCATGGGTAATGCTGGCAGTGTCTTCCTTGGTTTCACCATCGCTTGGGTTTCATTCCGGTTGACCCAAAGCAGCACCCATCCAGTCACTCCGATCTTGGCGCCATGGTTGGTGGCAACGCCATTGATCGACTGCATTTCATTGATGGTGCACAGATTGATGCGTCGCCAGTCACCGTTTCGTGCCGACCGCGAACATATGCATCACCTGATGCTAGACGCCGGCTTCACCCCGGCACAGCTGACTATGACTCTGGTCGTGGTTAATTTGTTACTGGGCCTGTCAGCGAGCGTCGCACTGTACGCAAAGGTGCCGCAACCGGTATTGGTACTGGTGTTCGTCGGTCTTTGCATTGGCTATTTCTGGCTTACCATGAGGCGGGAACGAACTGTGACAGCGTTTGCAGCGCTCAATCGCGGCATGACCTTGCTGCGATTGAAACCAAAAGCCGCACTGATCCAATCCAGTTCTGCTGGCAGCGATTAATATGACACTATGCGGACCGATTCAGATACTGCTCCGACTTGACCGCACGATGCAGCACGGCTTATGCTTCGCGGCGGTCAGGCGTTCATCAGGGCGGTTAGCTCAGCGGTAGAGCACTGCTTTCACACGGCAGGGGTCACAGGTTCAAGCCCTGTACCGCCCACCACATCATGCAGGTCACGGATTAGGTAAAGCCGCCACTTCGATGGCGGTTTTTCGTTTCTGGCATCTACCTGCGTCCGTTATTCTAGCTGCGATTTCGCAAACTCCTGGTCGAGCTTCTCCATTGCGTCCACCGGCTTGAGCTTGGTGGCTTTCTCGAATTCGTCGGCGGCAGCATCTTCCTTCTTGGCGCCGTGCAGGAGGATCAGCATGTTTGCGTGCTCGACGTGCGCGATCGGCGAATTCGGGGTGAGCTTGAGCGCGGTCTTGATATGCGATTCTGCCTGTGACGCTTTTGCGCCGTAGGTCAATCCGCCGAGCATTGCGCCGACCTTGTTGATTATTTCTGCGTGGAATACCGCGAGCGCGGTATGCGCCTCGGCGTGTTTCGGGGCGAGTTCGATGGTCTTGTCCAGCGCTGCTTTTACCTTGCCGGCCAGTCCCATCGTCAGCGCCTTGCCGATGCTGATGCCCTGGCTGTAACGACCCAGCGCAAACGCGCGCCGGTAGTGCGAGTTGAATTCGCCGGGCAGGGCAGCGACGGCTTTTTCGGCCATCCCGGCTGCCATCTCGAAGCGATGCAGGCGTTCGGTTTCATCCTCAACCAGATAGGTCGCATGGATGCCGAGTGCCTTCACCGCGACGGACGCGCCAAGCACGCCGAGCGCTTCGCCCAGCGTGTAGGCGTCATGGAAGTCGCCGTGATGAAACGCGCGCCAAGCCTCTTGCAACGTCTCTGACAGTTTCGCTGCATCGATGCCTTTGGGCGGCTTCGCAAGCGATTTCAGCAAAGCAGCAGCGCGTTTGACATCCGGGAATGGTTCGCAGTCGCCTGCGTGCAGCGCAGCCCACGAGGCCTTCAACTTGTCACCTGCGTAATCGTAGGTTTTTGATGGGTGCGGAAACGCGGCCCATGCGCTTTTTTTCGCTGCCATGACGATCTCCTGTGCGGACACCGCGAGCATGTCGCCAGCGTGTCCGGATGGCAAGCGCCGAAAGGCTTTCCGATTCGTTGCGTCGTCATGCAGTGGACCCGAACCCACTAGTGCCATTGCTCAAACGGTTGTTTGGATACTGCTATCCATCCGGTCGCCCCGGATCTGTTTCCAACCACACAGAGGTGAATCATGAGCATCCAACGCAACGCAGAATCGATGAACCGCCGCCCCGCGCGCGATGTGCTGCTTGCCGGTCTCGGCGCTGTCTCCCTGCTGCGCAAGAATGCCGGCAGCGCGTGGACGGAGGCGACAGCGATCGCCGGTCGCATGCCTGAGGCGACGAGCATCCTGGTTGAAGGCGTGGTCGTAGGCGTCGTCGAAGGTGTGGTCGAGCGCGGCAACGCGTTTCGCTATGAGTTCGAACGCCTCGGACGCGTGGCCCGCAAGGAAACTGCGGCGGCTGCCAGCAAGATGGTTGCCGACGTCGAATCCCGCCTGAAGCCGCTGCTGCGCAGGTTCAGCGACACGACCATTGGTCTCGGCATCGTCGTCGCCAAGCCAAAAGCGAATCAGGCCGCTGCGAAGCGTACTCGCAAGGCCGCGAAGCCGGTTGCGAAGCGCACGCTGCGCAAGCCGAGGAAGGTCGCCTGATTCAGGCAATCATTCCATTTTTCGAGGAAGGATTCGCTCTTGATCGCCATTCCGGCGCAGGTCGGAATGGCGGCATGCATGCGCGCTGCTGTCCGCGGCGGCGTTACACCCGATACGCCAGCGTCAGGTTGTTCAGATGCAAACGTTCTGCATCGCGCAGGAATGGCGCGATCAGCATCATCACCTGCACGATGCCGAGCCGGATCGACTCGTTCTCGTCGCGGTCGCCGCGCACGCTGGCGTAGTTCAGCCAAAATGTTGCGATGACCAGGATATTGATCGCGGTCGCGTCGATCTCGGCGGCCGATGCGCGCATCGCGCCATTCCGGACCAGCCCGCGCATCACCGTGCTGGCGCTGGCTGATGCGCGCTTGAGGATGCGCGCGAAACGCAGCCGCAGCATTCGGTTGCGACTCAGGATGTCGACGATGTCGCGGTACAGGAAACGGTATTCGGAAATGCACTCGAATACCAGGTGCAACTGCAGCCAGATGTCTTCGAGTTCGGGCAATCGATCTTCCGGGGCGATGAGCGCGGTATCCATGCGCTCCTCGAAGCGCGCGAAGATCTGCTCGATGATGTCGTCCTTGTTGCGGAAGTGGTAATACAGATTGCCCGGACTGATCTCAAGATCGTCCGCGATGTGGTTGGTGGTGACGTTTGGCTCACCCTGAGCGTTGAATAACGCGAGACTCGCGTCGAGGATGCGCTGCTTGGTCTGGCGCGCCATGGTCGTCAGCGAACGCGCGTGTCGGGTGGGATAGATGCGCGTGACATAGGTGCGCGCGACATCGCGTTCGATAGCATCAGACAGTGAGCGATTTGACCGTCGCGACGTATTTCTTCATCGCGTCCTCGGTTTTGGTGCCTGTGAGTTTTTCCCAGGCCTCGTACTTGGCGCTGCCGACAAAATCGAAGAAGCCGGGTTTCGGGCCGCTGACGTCGCCTTCCGAGCCTTGCTTGTACAGCGCATACAACTTCAGTAGCACGTCGTTGTCGGGACGGTGCTTGAGATTCATCACCGCCTTGGCGGCATCTTCGAATTGTGTCTTGAGATCGGTCATGAGACACCTAGTTGAGCGCTGTGGAGTGAGGCTGCGGTGATAGCATGACCCCCGTAGAGGGACAACGCCAGTCTGCATCGACTTGCGTTGTGTCGCCGGATGGCCTCTGGCAAGTGGCCTATCAGAGCTGGCGCCGCGCCGGCAAACCGTTGGGGAGCAATGCGATGAGTTATTTCGTCACCGGCGCGACCGGTTTCATCGGCCGTTATCTGGTCAGCAACCTGCTCAAGCGCAAGGGCATGATCCATGTGCTGGTGCGCGCTGGGTCGGAAAAAAAGTTCGAGCGCATCGCCGAAAAAATGGGTTGGGATCGCAAGCGTTTGGTGGTGATTGCGGGCGACTTGTCCAAACCCAAGCTGGGCGTGCCGGCTGCGAAGATCCGCGCGCTGGCAGGCAAGGTCGATCACTTCTTCCACCTGGCGGCGATCTACGATATAGCCGCCGATGCCGAAAGCCAGCGGGTGGCCAACATCGACGGCACAAAGCATGCAATCGCACTTGCAACCGCGCTGAATGCGGGCTGCTTCCATCACACAAGTTCGATCGCGGCAGCGGGCCTGTATACCGGCGTATTCCGCGAGGACATGTTCGACGAAGCCGAAGGCCTCGACGATCCGTACCTGCGCACCAAGCACGAGTCCGAAGGCCTGGTGCGCAACGACTGCAAGATACCGTGGCGCATCTATCGCCCGGGCATGGTGGTCGGCGATTCGAAGACCGGCGAAATCGACAAGATCGATGGCCCTTACTACATGTTTCCGCTGATCAAGAAGATGCGCGAGATGCTGCCGCAATGGATGCCGACGCTTGGCATCGAAGGTGGGCGCATCAACATTGTGCCGGTGGATTTCGTCGCCGACGCGATGGATCACATCGCACACAAAAAGGGATTGGACGGACACTGTTTCCACCTCGTCGATCCCGATCCGCAGCGCGTTGGCGAAGTCCTTAATATATTTTGTCGCGCCGGCCACGCACCTGAGATGACGATGCGTATCGACGCGCGGATGTTTTCGTTCGTGCCGTTTCCGATCCGCGCGGCAGTCGGCAACCTGCCACCGATCAAGCGCTTCGTCGCGATGATGCTGAAGGATTTGAAAATTCCGAAGGAATCGTTGAAGTTCATCACCTATCCGACGCGCTTTGATAATCGCGAAGCCGAACGTGCATTGAAAGGTTCGAAGATCGCAGTGCCGCCGCTGGAGATTTACGCATGGCGGCTTTGGGATTACTGGGAACGTCATCTGGATCCTGACCTGTTCGTCGATCGCTCGCTCAAGGGCAAGGTCAACAACAAGGTCGTGGTGATCACTGGCGGCTCGGCAGGCATCGGCAAGGCGGCGGCGGAGAAGGTCGCTGCAGCCGGCGCAAAGACGCTGATCGTCGCGCGCGGCGAAGAGGAACTGCATGCGACCCGCGACGAAATCATCGCCGCCGGCGGCAAGTGCTGGGCTTACAAGGCCGATCTTGCCGACCTCGCCGATTGCGATCGGCTGGTGAAGGAAATCCTTGCCGAACACGGCCATGTCGATGTGCTGGTCAATAATGCGGGGCGTTCGATCCGGCGTTCAGTCGAGTTGTCGTACGACCGCTTCCACGATTTCGAGCGCACGATGCAATTGAATTACTTCGGCTCGCTGCGGCTGATCATGGGTCTACTGCCGAAGATGACCGAGCGTCGCAAGGGACATATCGTCAACATCAGTTCGATTGGCGTGCTCGCGAACTCGCCGCGCTTCTCTGCCTACGTCGCCAGCAAAGCTGCGCTCGACGCGTTCAGCCGCTGCGCGCAGGCCGAGTTCTCGGCCAAGAACATCGCGTTCACGACAATCAATATGCCACTGGTGAGGACGGCGATGATCGCGCCGACCAAGATGTACGAATCGGTACCGACATTGTCGCCGGACGAGGCCGCTGACCTGATCGTGCAGGCAATCATCGAACGCCCGAGCCGCATCGCCACCCGTCTCGGTATCTTTGCGGCAACTATCAACGCGCTAGCGCCGAAGATGTACGAAGTGGTGATGAACACCGCGTTTGAACTGTTTCCGGACTCAGCGGCGGCGAAAGGCATCAAGGGCATGCGCGACGCTGCGGCGCAGCCGAGCAACGAACAGATTGCGTTCGCATCGTTAATGCGTGGTGTCCACTGGTAAAAAAACGGCACCCGCAGGCGCCGTTTGAATTTCAGAGAATCGCGGGTCAGATGTCTTGCGCGAAGTACCCACCGTCACCCGTTGTGATGGATGGTCTGACGCAAGCGGAATCAACTATCCGATGCTGCGAATTTTTTTCTTCTTCGCGGAAGCCTTCTTGGCAGGCGCCGCTTTCTTCGCGCTAGTTTTTTTCGCAGCAGGCTTTCGCGGGGTCTTGGTCTTCGCATGCGGAACGGTCTTCGCCGAAACTCCGGATAACTTGCGCAATTCGCGATTGAGCTGATCGACGCGATCGATCAGTGCCGCGATTTCGTCGCGGCCTGGCACTCCGAGGCGCGTCATCGCACGCTGTACGCGTTCCTCGAACACTTTTTCCAGACGATCCCAGGTGTCGGCAGCGCGGCCACGCGCGGCGCCAACGTGCTCCTCGACGGCGTCACGCATGGCATCGACCTTGCCGGTCGCCAACTTGCGCGTGCTGCGTTCGATGTGCATGCCTTCCTTCACCAGTGCCTCGAAAAGTTTGGTGCCTTCTTCCTGCGCGCGGTTGAATGCGCCGACGCCAGCCATCCAGATGTGCTGCGCCGATCCGCTGATCGTGCGCTTGATCTGCTCGGCCTTGTCTTGCAGGTCGGGTGTCTTGTGCGCGGTTTTTTTTGCGCGGGCGGACGATTTGAGCTTGGCCATCGGTGTTTCCTCTGGGATTGATAGGTTTGGATACAGTGTCTGGATAGCGAAGCATTTTCAGCCCGATGGCTAGAGTTTTCACACCAGCGCCGGCGCGCGGTTCATGCGGTTCGAGGCGCGCGCGGGATATTTTTTTTCGAACGCGATTTCAACATATGCTCGACGTCATCGAGCGCGCGTCGCAGGCGTTCGGTGGTATCGGTGGGATGCGGGCGCTCGTGCAGGCTGCCCAGCAGGGTGCGCTGCGCGTCGTCAACGACGTCCTTGCGCAGTTTCAATCCATGCCGCGCGAGCAATGGCGCGAGTTCGGCATGGCGCTTGCGCAGATCGTCGAGAGTGACGCGATATGCGTGCTGGCACACGGCGAATCGTGATGAAAAACTGAAGACGTTGGTGAAGAACGTGCGGCGATCGTCCGGATTGGGCTCGAGAAAAATCTTGTCGGTCTTTGGATATTGCTGCGCGTAACGACCGATGCCGACCTGCGCTCGCGATTGCAACAGGGTGCGGAAGGTTTGCGACAGCACCACCGGCATCCCGCCATCGACGAGGTTGGTCTTCTGCCCACTGTTGGCTGAAGTGCCGGCGTTGAACGGAACGAGCGGGTTCAATCCGATCAACAGGTCGATGCCGTGATCGAGTGCGACTGACGCATGCATCGTGCGCCGCAATGCGCCATCGACGAACTGGCGGCCGCGGATGGCGACAGGCGGATACAGCCCCGGCATCGCGGCACTGGCTTGCACGGCACGCGAAATCGGAATGTCGTCCCAGTCGTCGCTGCCGAAGCGCAATGCCTCGCCGCTGTTGATGTCTACTGCGATGACATACAGCGGCGCGGCGACTTCGCGAAAATCGTTGCTGCGGCCGCGGATGGTGAATACATCGCGCAGGAAATGTTCGACCCCTGAATTGTCGAACAAACCCGGTGGAATCAGCGCGCTGAAGCGCATCAATGCATCACCAAGGCGTGCGCTGCGACGACCCTGGAACGCGTCGCGACCCCAACCGGCAAGCATCGCTGGAAATGCGGATGCGCGACGCACGAGGTCGGGCAGTGCAGGGCGCAAGAATGATGCCGGGTTGAAGCGCAGGCGATCGTCTTTGCCGGTGATGAAGATTCGGCACATTTCCTCCGTGGAAATGCGGTTGGCAAGTCCGGCCGCGAGAAATGCACCGGAGCTGACGCCGACATACACTTCAAGGCGGGTGAGATCCATACCTTCGATCGCGTCGTCGAGCGCGCGCAGCGCGCCAAGTTCGTACATGCCGCCGATGGGGCCGCCGCCTGCGACGGCCAGGCCAATACGCGACGGAGTCTGGCACGACGGGGTCTGGCCGGATTGCTGCTTTTGAGTTTGCTGTGCGGGTTGGATCAGCAGCATGCTTTATTCGTTGAGTCGAAGTCGCGGCGATTGTAGCCTCATGCCACCGAATTAAAGTGTGCACTGCACCAGATGACCGAGAACCGAGTGCAACCCAATCGACAACGCAAGCAAAAACCCGATGCGCCGGTGTCGGATGCACTCCGGGGTCGGGTGCTGCATCGCCTGCGATGCCAGCGCGCGTTGCACGATCCGGCGATAGAGCCGCGCAACAACGATCCGCGCTTGCCGGAGTTGCGGCGCTGGCAGATGCAGCGGCTGGCGACAAGCTTCCAGCGATTCCTCGATGATCCGGTGTCGCGACCGGCTGCCGAATTTTTCCTCGCCGATCTCTACGGCGATCGCGATTTCAGCGGTCGCGACAACGATGTGGCGCGCATCCTTCCGATGATGACGCGCATCCTGCCGGCGCAGATGATCGCAACGGCTGGCGATGCCCTGGCGCTGTCGGCTGTCAGCCACGCACTTGACTTGCGCATGGCCGAAACCTTGTCGCAGCGGCTGCGAAAAAGCGAAGCCATCGATGCATTCAACTATGCCGAGGCTTATCGCGAGGTCGGGCATCGGCGCCTGCGACGCGAGCAGATCGTCTTGATCCGGCGCATTGGACTCGCGCTCGATGCTGCCGTGCACACACCAACCCTTTGGCAATTGCTGAAACTCTCCCGCTTGCCCGCGAAGCTGGCCGGGCTCGGTGCGTTGCAGTCGTTCCTCGAGCGCGGTTTTGGCGCATTTCGTACGTTGGGTGGTGCCGAGGATTTCGTCCAGCGCATCGTCGCGCAGGAAACCGAAGTGTTGAGTCGGTTGTTCGCTGGAGCGCCCGATCCGTTCGCCCAAAAGACCGAAAACCCTGCGTCAGCCTCGCGTGCGCCCGCACCATTGCCAGGCAAGACGAACAGAGTCTCGCGCAAGCCGAAACCGCCTCAGCCGAAATCGCGTTCCAGATAGCGCAGGATCTCGGTTTCGATGGATCCCTTGAATGTCGAGAGCAGAAAGCCGAGCGTTGCCGTGAGGTGCACTTCTTTCCTGGCCAGAGCGATCCTCCCCTTGACGCCGGTGCCGCTGAAGTCGAGGTGATCGCCGTCCCAACTGTGCCGGATGCCAAACTTTTCCGTCATGCGCTCGGCGACATGCTCGACAGCAGCGC
This sequence comes from Lysobacterales bacterium, assembly GCA_038316385.1. GTDB lineage: Bacteria > Pseudomonadota > Gammaproteobacteria > Xanthomonadales > Xanthomonadaceae > SZAS-103. The sequence continues at coordinate 69,757 of JBBQAN010000006.1, forward strand.
GCGCGTCTTTCATGCTGTGCGTATGCGGGTAATGGATATCAATAGTGGCCATGGGCGTATTGTGCTGCGTTTGGATTGCGCATGATAGAGTCGCGCTGCGAGAGGAGGCTACATGCGTCTGACGTTTCCGAACGGTGAGCACCCCGATGTCATCGAGTCCAGCCGCATCACTCTGGGCAGCGGTGCCGACAGCCGCGTTCGCCTCGATGAATTGACCGACCGACATGCGGTTCTGGCCAACGACAGGCGGGGACTTTGGCTGGTGATCGAAAGCGGAGATGCGGTCGCGCATGTCAATGCACGTCCGGTCAGTCGACTCGCCTTGGTCAGGCCCGGCGATCTGATTTCGCTCGGCAACGTGCAGATGTTGTTGCGCAGCGAGCTCGATCCCAAATCCGCACATTTGCCGCCGGCCAGTGCTGCGCTGAATCGCGAAAATACCGGCAACAACACGATTTGCTCCGAACGCTTCGTGCTGCGTGGCGTCGGCGGTGCGCATTACGGGCGCAGCTTTCCGCTGTGTGATCCGATCCTGGTCGGTCGCGGCGATTCGGCCGATCTGCGTCTGGACGAACCGGCGATGGGTGATCGCCAGGCGCGCATCGAATTGCATGGCGATCGCGTCGTGTTACGCGATCTGGGCGCAGGCGATGGCACCGTGTTGAACGGCGTACCGGTGCGCAACGCGCTGCTGATGGCGGGCGATCAGCTGGTCTGGGAACAGAACCGCTATGTGCTCGAAGCGCCCGGCCTCAGCGCGCCGGTGCAACGCCACGACACCACGCCATTGCCGACGACCAATCATCCGACGACCCAGACAATGCGCCCGGTGTCCTCGGCGCACTCTTCCATGCAATCCTCGCAGCAGGCCAGTCCAGCCGACGCGTTGCCACGCCGGAACGGCAGCACGGTCTGGTGGTTGATTGCCTCTGCAGCGCTGCTTGGTGCCGCGATTACTGCGTTGTTGTGGTTTGGGCCAAGATTGGGCGGCTAAAACTTGCCTGGACATTGGTCGCATCGCGCGCCTTGCAATCCGCGCGCCAGTTTGTTGCACTGCGCCATCCAACCTCTTTAAGGAAGCCCGATGTCGCGCGGCTACAACTTCAGCGCTGGACCGTCCACGATTGCCGAACCGGTGCTGCGCCGCGCGCAAGCCGAACTGCTGGAATGGGGCGGGCAGCGCGCCTCGGTGATGGAGATCAGCCATCGCGGCAAGGCATTCGTCGCGATGACCGAAAAAGTCGAGGCCGACCTGCGCCGCCTGCTGGACATCTCCTCCGATTACGCGGTGCTGTTCCTGCAAGGCGGCGCAACCCAGCATTTCGCGCAGATTCCGATGAACATCGCCGGTCCCGACGACACGGCCGATTATCTTCTGACCGGCGCATGGGGACTCAAGGCGCTCGCGGAAGCGACGCCTTACGTGCGCACGAATGTGGTCGCCAGCGGCGAAACGGGCAAGTTCACATCGGTTCCCGATCGCGCCGACTGGTTGCTTACGCCGGGTGCGGCCTACCTGCACTTGACCCCGAACGAAACCATCCACGGTGTCGAGTTCGAGACCGTTCCTGACGTCGGCGACGTGCCGGTGATTGCGGATTTTTCGTCCACATTGCTATCGCGTCCCGTCGATGTCGATCGCTTCGGGCTGATCTATGCGGGCACCCAGAAAAACATGGGCGCGTCCGGCCTGACCGTGCTGATCGTGCGTAACGATTTGCTGACGCGCAAGACGCGACCGCTCGCGAAGATTTTCACTTACAGCGCGCATGCGAAGGAACATTCGCTGCTCAACACGCCACCGAGTTTCCCGTGGTACTTGACCGGCCTGGTGCTGGAATGGATCGATAGCGAGGGTGGCCTGAGCGCAATGGCCGCACGCAATCGTGCGAAGTCCGAATTGCTCTACGCCGCAATCGACAACTCCGGCGGTTTTTACAAGAATCCGGTGAATATAGGCGATCGCTCATGGATGAACGTGCCTTTCACCCTGCACGACGATGCGCTCGATGCGGCCTTCCTCAAGGAATCCGAATCCGCCGGCTTGCTTGCGCTCAAGGGCCACAAGGCAGTCGGTGGCATGCGCGCTTCGCTGTACAACGCGATGCCGTTGACAGGCGTGCAAGCATTGGTGGATTTCATGGCGGATTTTGCGAAGAGGAATGGTTGAAAACCTCGACTGGCTAGCATCGAGATGCCGCGCACTGGGCGGCGACGCGCGCGTTCCGGGCGATAAGTCGATTTCTCATCGTGCAGTGATGCTGGCGGGGATTGCCGATGGCGCATCGCATATCAGCGGTTTTCTCGAAGGCGACGACACCCTCGCAACAGCTGCCATTCTGTCGCAACTCGGCGTGCGCATCGATGCGTCTGCGGATGGCCAGCGCGTCGTACATGGCGTCGGATTGCATGGCTTGCGCGGCAGCAGCGACGCACTCGATTGCGGCAATGCCGGCACCGGCATGCGTCTACTCTGCGGTTTGCTCGCGGGGCAGGCATTCGACAGCACTTTGGTTGGCGATGCGTCGCTGTCGCGGCGACCGATGGGCCGCGTGATCGAGCCGCTGACGCGGATGGGTGCATCGATCGAAGCGCTCGATGGTGGGCTTCCGCCCTTACGAATCCACGCGCAGAAGACGCTACAGGCAATCGATTTCAAGTCGTCGATCGCCAGTGCACAGGTCAAATCGGCGGTCCTGCTCGCCGGCTTGTACGCCGACGGCACGACCCGCGTCCGCGAGCCGCAACCAACCCGCGATTACACAGAAAGCATCCTTGCCGCATTCGGTTGCCCGATCCGTTACGCGCCCGGCGAAGCAGCGCTCGAAGGCGGACATCACCTGCGCGCGACCAACATCGTGGTGCCTGGCGATTTTTCCTCGGCAGCTTTTTTCATCGTCGCGGCGAGCATCGTGTCTGGTTCGGATGTGCTGCTGCGCGATGTCGGGATCAACCCGCGCCGCACCGGATTGCTCGCCGCGTTGCGTGCGATGGGCGCCGATATTCGTGAGGAAAACAAGCGCAATCTTGGCGGTGAGGCGGCTGCCGATTTGCGTGTACGTTCGGCGGAGTTGCGCGGCATCGCACTTCCAGTCGATTGGGTAGCGGACATGATCGACGAGTTTCCAGCGCTGTTCGTCGCCGCTGCATTTGCCAAAGGTGCGACCACGGTCAGCGGCGCGGCGGAACTGCGTGTCAAGGAATCCGATCGGCTAACGGGCATGTCCGCAGGCCTGCGCGCGCTGGGCGTGCGCGTGGACGAAACTCCGGATGGCGCGACAATCCACGGTCTAGGCGCAAATGGATGCTTGCGCGGTAGCGATGTGGACAGTCTCGGCGATCATCGTCTCGCGATGGCATTCGTCGTCGCCGCACAACGTTGCGATGGCGAAGTCCTCATCCACGATTGCGCGAATGTTGCGACCTCGTTTCCCGGGTTCGTCCGACTCGCGAGCGCGGTCGGGATGGAGTTGCGCGAGTCTAAAGAAATCACGGCGCAATGAAATAATCGGTCAGGATTGCAAGTGATGCCTAGTGCTCGTCTAGACGGAAGTCCACGGGCACTTCGATCATGCTGCCGATAGGCTGTCCGTTGTGCGTCGCGGGACGGAAATGCCAACTGCGCACTGCGCTCATCGCTGCACGATCAAGATTCCGCGAATGACTGGTGCCCGCCACACGCACGTCTTCGACATTGCCGAGCGCGTCGAGCGCGATCTGTAGGCGCACTTCGCCTTCCTCGTGGGCGCGCAGGGATTCGAGCGGGTATTCCGGCGGCGTGCGTTCGCTGATTTGCGCCTCGCTGTCGCCAGCGCCTGCGGTGCGGGAAGTTGGCAGATCGGGACTTTGGGCAGCGCCTGTCATGGCATCGGGCGGTGCTTCCGTGGATTCAGGAGACGCGACGGGCCTGGCTTCAATGTACGCAGCATTGGGATTAGCAGGCAACTGTGCCGGCAGCGTTGACAAGCCGCCCGGCATCGGTGCTGGTAGTGGTGGATGGGTGGGGTCGGGGGTGACTGCAGCATGGGCAGCGGTCGTTGCTGGCTGCGCATGGTGTGCGTGCAACCACAACGCGCTGACCACGATGCCAAGGGTCAAGGCCACTCCGAATACGAGTAGCCCGATCCAGTGCTGTCGCAAGGCGGTGCGCAGCTTCGCGAGCAAGCGATGGACTGGTGATGAAGCGGTAGAAGCGGGGTAGTGGGTCATGGTCGTATTTTGGGGGAACCGTGCCAGTTAGCCTCAGCCGGAAGATCAACGCAAATCATGCGCAGTTTGCCGCGCGGTCGTTCCACCAGCGATAATACCGGGCGAAAGATTCCCGGAGTGTTCCATGCTTGACCCTGTTCTTCTGCGAAGTGAGCTTGCCACGACGGCCGAACAGCTGAAGACGCTGCGTGGTTTTGCGCTCGACGTGGTTGCCCTCGAAGCCTGCGAAACCGAGCGCAAGACGCTGCAGACGCGCACCCAGGAATTGCAGAACCTGCGCAATACCCGCTCGAAAGCGATCGGCATGGCCAAGGCAAAGGGCGAGGATGTTGCGACGCTAATGGCCGAAGTAGCCGGGATCGGCGATGAACTCAAATCCAGCGAAGCGCGGCTTGAAAATTTGCGAGCGCAGATCAATGCGATCGCCGCTGGCATCCCGAATCTGCCGCATGAATCCGTTCCACCCGGCGTGGACGAACATGCGAACGTCGAGCAGCATCGCTGGGGCACGCCGCGCGCTTTCGATTTCGCGGTGGAGGATCACGTCGAACTCGGGGCGCGCCACGGTGGCCTCGATGGCGACACTGGCGCGAAACTATCCGGCGCGCGTTTCACCGTGTTGCGCGGCGGCATCGCCCGCATGCATCGCGCACTCGCGCAGTTCATGCTCAACCTGCACACCGGCGAACACGGTTATCTCGAATGCAATGTGCCGCTGTTGGTGAATGCGGAATCAATGCGCGGGACGGGGCAATTGCCGAAGTTCGAAAATGATCTTTTCCAGATTTGGCAGCATCAAACGGACGATGTTTTGGAGCTCAACGACGGCGAAGTGATATGTGGAACAAATGACTTGGAGCTGCTTTACTTCCTGATCCCAACCTCCGAAGTCCCACTCACCAATATCGTCCGCGACGAAATCCTCGACGATACGTCATTGCCACTGCGCATGACTGCGCACTCCCCATGCTTCCGCGCCGAAGCAGGCAGTCACGGCCGCGACACGCGCGGGATGATCCGCCAGCACCAGTTCGAGAAAGTCGAACTCGTCAGCATCGCGCGCCCGACCGAAAGCGATGCCGAGCACGAACGCATGACGCGCTGCGCCGAAGTCGTGCTGGAAAAACTCGGACTGCCGTATCGGCGTATGCTGTTGTGCACTGGCGATATGGGTTTCGCTGCGCAGAAAACTTACGACCTCGAAGTCTGGTTGCCATCGCAAAACATGTATCGCGAAATTTCCTCGTGCTCAAATTGCGGCGATTTTCAGGCGCGCAACATGCTGGCGCGTTGGCGCAACCCGGCGACCGGCAAATCGGAACTGGTGCACACACTCAATGGATCAGGCGTCGCCGTCGGTCGCGCGCTGATTGCAGTGATGGAAAACTACCAGAATGCCGACGGCTCGATCACCGTCCCCGCCGTGCTGCGGCCGTACATGGGCGGTCTTGAAATCGTCGCCTGAAAATTAGCCGTCATCCATGGTGATACTGCCGAACCACGGATCGTAGCGAGGTACCAGTCATGCAAGACCTCAACGATCTCTATTACTTCGCGATGGTCGTCGAACACGCCGGATTCGCTGCCGCAGAACGCGCGCTTGGGATTCCTAAATCGCGGCTCAGTCGGCGCATCGTGCAACTCGAAACCGACCTCGGCGTGCGGTTGTTGCAGCGCTCGACGCGCCGCTTTGCGGTGACCGAAGTCGGTCAGAACGTCTATCGCCATGCACAGGCGATGCTGTCGGAAGCGCAGTCTGCGCGCGAAGCCGTGGATCGGCTCAGCGCCGAACCGCGCGGCGTGGTCAAGGTCAGTTGCCCGGTCGCGCTCGCGCAGCAACAACTCGCGGGGTTGCTGCCTGATTTCCTGATGATGCATCCGCTGGTGCGCTTGCAGATGCAGGTCAGCAACCGCCGCGTGGACCTGATCAACGAAGGCTTCGATGTCGCGCTGCGCGTGCGCACGCAACTCAACGACGACGGCAGTCTGGTTATGCGCAGCTTCGGCCAGGTTCGCGAACTGCTCGTTGCGAGCCCGTCGTATCTCGACAAGAAAGGCCGCCCGAATTTGCCGCAGGAACTAGCCGGCCATCTGACGCTGAGCATGAGCGAGGACGAGAGTCGCCAACGCTGGGAATTACACGGTCCAGATGACGCGACCGTGCGGGTCGATATCCAGCCGCGCCTGATGGGCCACGATTTTCCGCTGTTGATGGAAAGCGCGAAGCGCGGGCTCGGCATTGCGTTGTTGCCAGAGACAGTCTGCGCCGAGGCGATCCAGCGCGGCGAACTCGAACCCGTGCTGCCAGCGTGGTCGCTGCCGCAAGGCATCTGCCACGCAGTGTTTCCATCGCGTCGCGGCCTGCTGCCGGCCGTGCGCGTGTTCATTGACTTCCTCGCCGAACGCTTGCCGCCATTGCTCGAAGCCTCTCGCAACGGTTGCACGAAAAGTCGCGAAGAATGCGCGTTGCAAGCCATGCAGAAGCACGCGCAGCAGAAGTCGGCGGCGTGAGGCGACGCCCCGGATTTTGCATGCGAGAATTGCAGCATGGAAAGTTGGTCGAGTGGTTGTGGCACTCGTCCTGACCAGTTATTTGGAAGCGTGGCCGAGTGGTTTAAGGCACTAGTCTTGAAAACTAGCGAAGGGGTAACCCTTCCGTGAGTTCGAATCTCACCGCTTCCGCCAAATCCATGTTGGCATCTGCCGGGTTCGCCTGATCGGCAGGTCGGAAAATGTTCCTGCAATTGAGAGGGGATAACCGAACTAGCGTCCACTCCCGGTCTATCAGCGCTTTATGCGCACCAGCACCTGCTGCCCGATCCGCAGGGAACCGCTGTCCAGCGCAAGTACGCACTCGACCACGCGCGCATCCGGGCTTTGTTGTGGATCATCGCTATGGCGGGCCGCGCCGAACACCTGGCCGACACGCAACACGTGCGCGGTCAGCGATGTTCCCGGATTCGCATCGGCGATCACCTCGGCGCGCATGCCCGGGCGCACCGCGTCCACGAATGCCTCGCCCAATTCAGCGCGCACGATCAGCGGCCGGTCCGGCAGTACGCGGAACAATTCCTTGCCTGACTGCAGGGCGACCCGATCGCCGACCTGCACCTCGCGCGCAACGATGCGGCCGGCGACCGGCGCACGAATGCTCATCTGCTCCCGCTCGAACTGCGCGGCAGCCAAGTGCTGCCTGGCAATACCAATGGCCGATTGCGCGGCGTCGAGTTCGGCCCTCAGCACGACCACGGCGTTACGCGCGTCGTCGGCCGCTTGTCCGGTCCCGGCGCCATCGCTGGCGGCGGCCGCCAAGCGTTTGGATTGCTGCTCCAGCGGCGGCAACCGTGCTGCGAGCACGTTGGCCTGGGCATGCGATTGATCGACCTCGGCCTGCGCGGATGCCACGGCCAGATCGGCCGGACGCGAATCGAGCTGCACCAGCACCTGGCCCTGTTTCACGCGATCGCCATCGCCCGCATTCACCGCTGCGACGGTGCCGTCGCGTCCGGCACTGATCGCCAGCAGTCCGCCTTCGACATCCACCCGCCCGCGCGCTACCGCCGCCGAGGCGGCGGATTTCGACGCCTGCACAGTGACAGTGGCGGCCGCCGGCTTCGAGCAGGCGCCCAGCCACAATGGGAGCAGCACGGCGGACAGCACGCATGCCGAACGAACGGCGGCTGAAATGGATCGGGTTTTCATCGGATTGTTTCCTCCAGGGGCACTGCGGCTCTGTGATCGGACAGGATCCTGCCGTCTTCCATCGCCAGCACGCGTTCGGCGTATGCATTCAAGCGCGGATCATGGCTCACGCACAGCACCGTGGTGTCGTGCCGGCGCGCAATGCGGTGCAAGGTGTCGATAACGGCCTGGCCACTGGCGGCGTCAAGGGAACTGGTCGGTTCGTCGGCGAACAGCAGCGCCGGCTCCTTGGCGATCGCACGCGCAATCGCGACGCGTTGCTTCTCGCCGCCCGACAGCGACGCCGGCCGCAAGCGTGCGCGTGCGCCGAGGCCGACTTCCTCCAGCGCCGCCAGAGCGCGTGCATCGGCCTTGGCCGAGGTGAAGCCCAGATAGCTCAGCGGCAATGAAACCTGTTCGAGCGCGGTCAGTGCCGGAAACAGATTGAATCCCTGGAATACGAAACCGGTGTGGTGCAGGCGGAACCGCTCGATCTGGCGCTCGTTGAGCCGCGCCAGATCCTCGCCGAGCGCGATCACGCGTCCCGCATCGGCATTCAGCAGGCCGCTCAGGATCGACAGCAGGGTGCTTTTGCCGCAACCAGACGGACCGGAGATCAGAGTCAGTTCGCCCGCGCCGATGTCGAGCGTCAGATCGCGCAGCACATCAATGCGTGCGCGTCCGTTTCCAAACGATTTCCGCAGCGATTCGGCCTTGAGCATCGGTTCGTCTCAGCGCATCAAGGTGGCGGGGTCGGCGCGCCGCAACGAGCGCACCGCCAGCAATCCGGACAGCAGCGCGATGGTCATTACCAGCACACTGCACAGAACAACACTAAGCCAGGTCAATTCCACCGGCACGTTCTGGTCGCGCGCCAGCAGCAACGCGAGCGCGCCGACCGCCAGACCCGCGAGCAATCCGAACACGCCGACCCATCCGGCCTGTTCCAGCACCACCGCGCGCAATCCGCCGATGCTCACGCCCAGCGCGCGCAGGGTTGCATACTCACGGATCGAACCGGCGACCGCGCCCATCAGTGTCTGGCTGGTGATCACCGCACCCGCAAGAAACACTACTGCCGATAGGAACAGCACGCCCAGGCCGGCACCGGTACCGAACATCCAGTAGTCCACCGCGCGCCGCGCGAACGCCGTGCGCGTCCATACTGCGTAGCGCCCGCCGGATGCGGCGGACAATCGTCTTGCGACAGTTTCGGCGGCATCCGGGTCTGCAAGTTGCACCACGTAATAAGCGACATTGCCGCTGTCGGTATGGTCGTTGTCCAAGCGGCGCGCGGTATCGCTTGAAGCCAGAACATTGATTCCGCCAAGCGCGCGCAGCCCGCTGCCAGCGCCAACCAGGTGCACGCGGCGGCCATTGATTACCGCACTGTCGCCGATCTTCATGCCGAGTTTGGGCAGGTCGGCGCGATCCACAATCACCGCATCGGGTTCGAACAAGCGTTGGCGTAATGCCGGATCAAGCACGCGTGCATACATCATTCCATCGGCGTGTGGGTCAATCCCCGAGACGAACACCGATAATCCGCCGCGATCGGCTGGACCGCGCCAATCGGCATCGACCCATTGGAACGGCTCGACCCGGCGCACGGCCGAATCGGCCAGCAGCCGCATTTCGCTATCGCGCGGAATCGGGCGGCCCAGTTCGATGCTCTGAGTGCCCGGATAACCGACCCACAGATCGCCGCCGGACTGGTCGATGTAGACCGCTGCACTACCGAAGATGCCCAGCATCAACGCCGCCTGCATCAGCAGCAGCAATCCGGAGAACGCGACTGCAACCGCAGCCGGCAGGAAACGACGCCATTCGTAGATCAAGGTCTTGCGCGCAAGTGCGACCATCAGCGCGCCGCGTCCACGATCGGTGCCGGAGCGCCACCCAGCGCCTTGTAGAGTGCGACGTACGCCAGCGCCTTCGCATGTTCGGCGTCCAGCAATTCCAGCCGCGATTGGCTCAATGCGATCGAGGCCGCGGCCTGATCGAGACCATCAGTCAATCCGAGGCTGCGGCTGCGCTTCATACTGATGGCATCGCGCTCATGCGCGGCGACCGCCCGTCGCAGACTCGCTGCGTGTTCTCGCTGTGCACGCCAGGCTGCCAGTGCGGTTTCTGTTTCAGCGATCGCCTCAAGCACGGTTTCACGGTAGCCGTACACTGTCGCAGACAGTTCGGCATCCTTCGCTTTCACGTGCGCGCGGCGCATGCCCCAGTCGAACAGCGGAATGTCGATGCCAGGTCCAAACGAGGTCACCGCGCGGCCGAACCCGAATTCGCCGCCGCTGATGATGGTCGCTGTCGTAATCGCGCCTATCAGACTCAATCGTGGATACAGATCGGCCTTTGCGATACCCAGCTCGCCGGCAGCAGCGAGCACCGCACTTTCGGCGTGACGAATGTCGGGACGGGTGCGCAACAGATCGGCAGGAATCGTGGCCGGCGTATCCGCAGTCAAGGCTGGCGATGCCGCAGGTGCAAACCATTCCGGCTGCGGCTCGGCGCGTCCGCACAGCAAAGCCAATTGCTGCGCGCTGGTTTCGAGGTGGATCTGCGGCTCCGCAAGTGCAGCCTCGGCTTGCGCGACTTCGGCATCAGCGCGGCTGAGCTCGTTCTCGGCAGCCAGTTCGAGCACCCGCCGACGCCGGATCAATGCACGCCGCATCCGTTGGGCCTCGGCAACCTGTGCAAGCAACGCGATCTGTTGCTGCGCCCCTCGCAGCGTGAGGTAATCGCGCACGATCTCAGCAACCAGAGTTACCCGTGCGCTTTGTAGATCGGCGGCAGCGCCATCCACGCTGGCGCGCGTGACCCAGTGTGTGCTTTCTGCACGTCCGAACAGGCCGATTTCCCACTGCGCATCGATGCTGCCCTGCAAGTAACTGGTGGTGGCATCCGGGTCGGGTGTGGCCAGCGTGCCCGCATGGACATTCGGCCGAAACTCGCTACGCGAGGCCTCCGCCATGGCACGCGCTGCAATCAGTCGCGACTGCGCCTGGGCGATGGTGAGGTTGTTGACCAGCGCCTGTTCGACCAGCGCGTCGAGTTGGGCATCTCCGAATGCATGCCACCAGCCCGCAAGGTCGGGCGCCCGAGCGGAATTTCCATCGGCGGTCTGGGCGTTGCGCCACTGCGCGGGTGTCGCCGTCTGTAAGGGAGGCATCGTTGCCAAGGACTGGCAGCCGGCGATGAGTGTCACGCACATCGCACAGATCGTGCACCGTACGCGCGCTCCGAAAACACGCTTTGGAGTTACTGTGATCGCGAGATCCATGATCTACAAACCGGTTATGAGTGCGTCGTCGCGACTTGAGCTGTAGAGTCCGCCCCCGTATCTATGGGCGGAAGATAGCGATGATGGTATCAAATCATCATTCGGGCCCTCGCTCATCTCTGCGGTTCGCTTCATCCAGCTTGGCGTACTTGAGAAACGCGTAGAACGCCTGCACGCGCGCGGCGATCAAGCCGGCCCAGCCATTGAGGAAATAACGCTTGATGAAGTAGAAGCGGATGAACGCCAGATACGGATACAGCAGCATCCTCAGACCGACGAAGCCGGTTCCGCGCTTGCGCTTGTGTTCGACCATCCAGGTCGAGGAGCGGTTGACGTTTTCGGCGCGGGCCGCGATGTCGGCTTCGCCACGATGGCGTAACGGCGCTGGCAGGTCGATCACGCGACCCGGAACTTTGGGTTCGGCGTGGACAGGTACGTCATTCATTCGCCCACGCGAACGCCGGGACAGGCGCAACTGCCAGTTGGATGCCGTCCCCGGATGCACCTAGCGCCAGAACAACCATTCACGGCGTGGCAGGCGGTAGCCATCGCAACGCGGCGCTACGAGTTCGCGTTCGATCACTACGCGCGCCGGATCGATCAGAAATTCATCGGCATCGAGCAACAAGGCCCAATCATTTCGAGCGAGATCCAGAGCGGCCTGCTTCTGCGCCGAATAGCCGGCGAAGGGCTGGACATGCAGGCGCACGTCATGCCGCGCGGCGATCTCGGCCGTGGCATCGGTCGAACCCGAATCGAGAACCACAATCTCGTCGCAGAATGCCAGCGACGCCAGGCAGTCGTCGAGGGTGGCGGCGTTGTTGTAGGTCGTGACCACGCCGCTCAACGGCGCGCGAACGGGACCCAAGCGATTCCTGCGTGCAAGGACCCGGTCCGTCCGGTGCTGGGTATGCGGATACCAGGGATAGGCTCGCTCGTTCTACGAACCACGAGTATCAGCACAAGATCCAGCATTGCTGTTGTCGCGGGGTAGGGACGAGATTCAGCGCTTCTTCGCCGTGGCCAGATACGCCTTCATTGCTTTCTCGAATTCTTCGAGGATGCGGCGCAGATTCATGATGGTTTCGGTGTCGTTGGTGCTGCTGCCGGCGACTTGGGTTGCCTTTTCGGAGAGCACCTTGACTGCGTTCAGGACGCGCTCGGTGCCGGCGTGTTGGCGCACCATGCGCAAGCTCGATTGCAACTCCGACAATGCGCCCTGGCGGAATTGCGCAGAACCGCCAGCCATGATCCAGCCGGTGTCGCGCAGGACGTTCGACAACAATTCTTCCAGCGTCGGGTCATTCATGGCTTATGGTCGCATGGAATTGCTTGCCTGCATTGTAAACATTTGCCGGGTTGCGATGAAACTGCGTAAATTGCCGACATTCGCTTGTCGCACAATGTCTCACTCGGTGCATTTGTGCACGATGTCGCGGCCATGCCAATCGGGAGTTTCGATGATCCATAGCATCCTGCTGTCAGCACTGATCGCCGCCAACGGCGTGGCGTTCACGTCAACATCCGCGCCAGCGACGCCGATCCGGCATCTGGTGGTGATCTTTCAGGAGAACGTCTCGTTCGATCATTACTTCGCGACTTATCCGCATGCGGCTAACTCGCCAAGCGAGCCGGTGTTCCATGCGGCGCCCGATACGCCGACCGTCAACGGTTTGCTAGGCACATTGCTGACCAATAATCCGAACCGTTTGAATCGCCGCAATGGCAATGGCGCAGTGAACCCTTTCCGGCTGGATCGCTCGCAGGCCTGGACAGCCGATCAGGATCACGATTATGGCCCCGAGCAAGCTGCATTCCATGCGGGCTTGATGGATCAATTTCCGATATCGGTGGGTGAAGGCGACGACAATCGCGGCAAGGCCAACGATCCGCTGGCGACGAAGGGTTTGGTCATGGGTTATTACGATGGCAATACCGTCACCGCCTTGTGGAATTACGCGCAACGCTATGCGATGAGCGATAACTCCTACGGGACGACGTTCGGGTCATCCACGCCGGGTGCGTTGAATCTGGTATCCGGGCAGGCCAATGGCATCGCCGAGAGCAGACTGCTGGTGGGGAAGTTCACCGTTGACGATGGCAGCGGCGGCAAGACCCTGATCAACGATCCCGATCCCTTGCATGATGTGTGTTCCAGCAGCCTGCACCCGCACGTCGCCATGGCCGGCAGGAACATCGGCGACCTGATGAACGATGCGCAGGTCAGTTGGGGCTGGTTCGAGGGCGGCTTCGATATGTCGGCCACTAACCGCAATGGGACATCTGGTTGCAAGCGCAGTTCGGCATCGCTGGCGACAGGCAAGTTCAAGAACGACTACGTGCCGCACCACGCGGCATTCCAGTACTACGCCAGCACCGCCAATCCGACGCATGCCCGGCCAGCATCCGTTGCGGCGATTGGTCACGGCGACGATCCCGCCAATCATCAATACGACATCGAGGATTTTTATCGCGCGGTGCTCGCAGGAAATTTCCCGGCGGTGTCGTTCCTCAAGGCAACCGCCGCGCAGAATGGCCACGCGGGATATTCGTCGCCGCTGGACGAGCAGGCATTTGTCGTCCATGTCATCAACTTCCTGCAGGCAAGCTCTGAATGGAAGGACACGGCCGTGGTCATCGCGTGGGACGATTCGGATGGCTGGTACGACCACCAGATGCCGCCGATCGTCAACCAGTCCAGCAGCAGTGAAGACGCGCTGACCGGGGCGCATGCATGCGGCGACGGCAGCACGGCGCTGGCCGGAGTGGACGCGAAATCCTTGCATGCGCAAGGGCGATGTGGCTATGGCCCGCGCCTGCCGTTACTGGCGATATCGCCGTGGGCGCGACGCAATTTTGTCGATCACACGGTGACCGATCAGACTTCGATCATTCGCTTTGTCGAGGATAACTGGTTGCACGGCCAGCGGATCGGGCAGGGCTCGTTCGACGCGCTAGCCAATCCGATCAACGCGATGTTCGACTTCAGCGATCCGTCAACGCCGCACAACGCCGGAGCGTTCGTCCTCTCCGAAGACACTGGCGAACCGAACGGATAGCATATTCTTGACTTCGCGTTTGATCATCAGGCGCGCATCGCTGGCGGGTTCAATCCAGGTAAATCATCGGGAGTGTGGCCATGGCTGTCTGTTCAAAATGCGGTGCTGAACTTGTCGCAGATGGCGGCGAATGCACCGCCTGCGGAGCACGCGTCGCGCATAAACATGCGTCGGTCAGTTCGATCTTTGCGCACGTTCCGCACCCGCACATCGCGCATCGCAAGAAAAACTCACCGAAGGCTGCCTCCGATGCGGCCAAGCAGCCAGGTGCGATCACCCGGTTCAATACGTTCCTCGGCGTCAAGATCACCGAAGGGGTCGGCACGATGTGGTGTGCTTACATTTTCGCGGCGCTGGCCCTGGTCAGCCTGCCGGAAGCAATCAAGGGCGGCACCGCGATGCTGGTCGCATGGACTGCGCAGACGTTCATTCAACTGGTGCTGCTGTCGATCATCATGGTCGGTCAGAAGATCGCAGGCGAGGCGACCGACAAGCGCGCGATCGATACTTACAACGATGCCGAAGCGGTGCTGCACGAATCGATCCAGATCCAGCAGCATCTCGCAGCGCAGGACGCGTTCCTGCAGCGCTTGATCGATGAACTGTGCGAGCGGAAAACCAGGACCGACGCAATGGATGAGAAACCAGCCTAGATGGTGGTGATCGTTGGTTTTGCGCGCCAGCCGATGCTGTTCCCGTCGTGCCCATTGCCAGCATGTAAAGCCGCGCGCTAGGCTCGGTTCGGGAAGTCCGACGCGACTGCCGGGGAACGACCGATGATTCGTGTGTTTGTACTCGACGACCATGCGCTCGTACGCACCGGGTTCCGGATGATTTTGTCGAACGAAACCGACATCGATGTGGTCGGCGAAGCGGCCTCGGGCGAGGAAGGTCTGCCGCTGATCCGCAAGCTCAAACCCGATGTGGTGTTGTGCGACTTGCATCTGCCAGGTGTGAGTGGGCTGGAGATCACCGAGCGCATCGTGCGCGGCGATTCAGGTGCGCGGGTGATCATCGTCAGCGTGCAGGAAGATGGTCCGATGCCACGACGCCTGCTTGACGCGGGCGCGAGTGGCTATCTCGGCAAGGCCTGCGCCGCAGAGGAATTACTGCGCGCGGTGCGCGATGTGTCGCGCGGCAAGCGTTATCTCGGCAGCGAAGTGGCGCAGAAAATGGCGCTCGGAAAATTGTCCGGCGAAGGGTCGCCTTTCGACACGTTGTCGCCGCGCGAACTCGAAATCGTGATGTTGTTGTGTCAGGGCTTGCGCATGGAAGACATCGCCAAGCGACTGAACCTGAGTCCGAAAACTGTCGCCACCCACAAGTACCGCAGCTTCGAGAAGCTCGGCGTGCAGGACGGGATTGCACTGGCGCGATTGGCAACCCAGTACGGATTGGTGAGTCCGCATTAAACGGAACGCTTGCGCATCTGCTCTACGGAAACCGGGTTGGCAGGAATGCAGACCATCTTCGGGCGATGCGTTCGCGGAGTCTTGCTACACCTGCTCGCAGTGAATTCGCAGAACGCCGGAACACGCGACATTTTCAGTCGCACCTCTGAATGGGCGTCGTATGGACGCCCCTCAGGTGAGTTGTGGATCGATCCAGCCCGTCGATCAGACGGCGTTGTCGCTGTCCTGCATGCGATCGGGATCGAGCGGCGTGGGTAGGGGCATGCGTGGCACGGGCGTCGTCGAATCCGCGCTGGGTGTCGGCTTCGGCTGCAGGGGAGCAGCTTGCACAATTACGGCTGGCGGCGCGACGCTCGACGATGCCTGCACTGGCACGGCTACGGGCGCTGCATTCGGAATTGGCGTCGCAACACCCCGCGGCGGCAAGGGCTTGGCGTTGTTCGCTTGGTGCACGGATTGACTGATCGATGCGCTGATGGCGTCGCTCAGTCTCACCGGCGGTGGTGGCATCGTCGGTTGCAGTGCTGCTGAACGCATCGGCGCTGCGGCCGCCGGTGTTGCTGGAGGCGCAGCCACGCCAGGCGCGATGAGTCGTGGCGTCGTGGCCGGCGCTGTCGCTGTGGAAGGTGCCCCCGGAGCAAGACCAGCCGGCACAGTGGCAGGTTGCGACATCTGGATTGGCGTGGTCGCGTTCGACGCAGCCGATAGGACAGTTGCGGCCGTCGGTACCGGTGTGATCGGCACTGCGGGTACGGGGGGCGGACTCGCCTGGGTGCGCGCAGCAACCGGAATTCCTGCGGCTGGATCAGCATCACTGGACGACGCAACGGCTGTAGTCGGCACTTTGGCTGTGGCCGGTTTGTCAGTGACGACCACGGGACTCGGAGTGGGCGATACAAAGGTCGCGATAGGCGTTGCAGGACTGATCGGCACGCTCGGCGCTGATGCTGATGCTATTTCTGGTTTGACTATTTCCGTTGCGGCGTGCGCAGTCGACGCTTTCTGGGCGTCAGTTGATGTGGAGTGTGCAGGCACAGCCGGAGTTGCGGATGCCGCAGCGACAGCGGCCGGACGAGATGCCGGACGCGGCATCGTACTGACTGCAGGCTTTTCTTCCACAGCCATGTCATTGCCTTGTGCGTCTTCTTCGTCGAAATCGATTTCCGATTGAGTGTCCGCGTTCTGTCCCGTCGCTTCGGTTCCGGCTGCTTCATCAGGACGACGGCGACGACGGCCGCCACGACGGCCGCGACGGCGACGTGCATTGCCGGATCCTGTCGCGCCTTCTCCTGCATCGGGCGCTGCACTGCCATCGGCTTGCATGGACACGGCTTGTGCGGGCACGGCCTCGGCAACGACGGCTATCAATGCCGTATCGGCAACGACAGACGAGGCTGGATCGATCGTTGGCTTCGGCGGGCGCGGCTCGCGCAGTGGTGGAGCAGCTTGCTGTTGCGCTGCATTCGGTTGACGCGGTTCTTGCGCACGCGACTCGGCGCTGCGTTCCTGCGGCGGACGAGGCTCGCGCGGCGGACGCGGCTGCTGTTCCTGTTTAGGGCGTGATTGTTCCTGTGGCGAACGATTGCCAGGCTGAGCCTGTTTCTGCTGTTGTTGCGGCTTCGCGTTTTGCGCGTTGTTGTTCGTATTCGAACGCGTCTGGTTGGGCTGCTGCGGACGACGCTCGTTGCCGCGCTGTTGACCATCGCGTGGTCGATCACGCTGTTGCTGACGCGAAGACTGCGCGTTCGAAGCTGGCGCGGGCGCAACAGGCTCGGACGGCGGCTTCGCGCCGAAGATGCCTAGAATTCGCGCGACGATGCCCGGAGCGCGCTTGCTCGTAGCAACTGGAGTCGCGGCGTATTGCACTGGCTGCGGTGCCTGGCGAACCGGCTGTGCAGGGCGGGCTGCGACCGTCTTGCGCTCTTCCGACTCGTCATCACGTACTGGCGCGGGAGCAATCGGTTGCACCTTGGTCACGGCGGGTGCGGGAATGTTGAGGTTGGCCTTGGTCAATGCATGCGTGGCGAGCTTGCGTGGTGTACCGCGCTGGTAGCTGGGTCGAGCCGACTCGTCACTCAATTCGTTTTCGCGCAGCCGCGAAACTTCGAAATGCGGCGTCTGCATCTGGGTGTCGGCAACGATGATTACCGGTGCTTCGTGGCGCTGTTCGATCTCGATCAGTGCGCGGCGCTTTTCGTTCAACAGGTAATTCGCGATTTCCGGCGGCGCCTGCACCAGCACCTGCCCGGTGCTTTCCTTCATCGCCTGTTCCTCGGCGAGGCGCAAGATCGACAGCGACAGCGATTCGACACTGCGCATGCGACCGTGTCCTTCGCAACGCGGGCAGATGATCTGGGTGGATTCGCCGAGGGACGGGCGCAGGCGCTGGCGCGACATTTCCAGTAGGCCAAAACGCGAAATCCGTCCGATCTGCACGCGCGCGCGATCGTGCTTGAGCGCGTTTTGCAGCTTGTTCTCAACCTCGCGCTGGTGACGGTTGGACGCCATGTCAATAAAGTCGATCACCACCAGGCCGCCAAGATCGCGCAGGCGCATCTGCCGCGCCACTTCTTCGGCCGCCTCAAGATTGGTATTGAACGCGGTTTCCTCGATGTCGCCGCCCTTGGTGGCACGCGCTGAGTTCACATCGATCGCGGTCAACGCTTCGGTAGGATCGACCACGATCGAGCCGCCCGACGGCAAACGCACCTGACGTTCGTAGGCGTTCTCGATCTGCGATTCGATCTGATAGCGATTGAACAACGGCACCGTGTCGGAATACAACTTGAGCTTGCGCAGGCTCGCAGGCATTACCTGCGCCATGAACTCGCGTGCGTCGTTGTACATTTCTTCATTGTCGACCAGCACTTCGCCGACATCCGCGCGCATGTAATCGCGCAGGGCGCGGATGATCAGTCGCGATTCCTGGTAGATCAGGAATGCCGCCGGCTTCGACAGCGCCGCATCGGTGATTGCTTTCCAGACCTGCAAGAGATAGTCGAGGTCCCACTGGAGTTCTTCAGCATCGCGACCAACACCTGCGGTGCGGATGATGATTCCCATGTCCTCGGGGATCTGCAGGACATCCATCGCCTCTTTCAACGCTGCACGGTCGTCGCCTTCGATTCTGCGTGAGACGCCGCCGGCGTTCGGCGAATTCGGCATCAACACCATGTAGCGACCGGCCAGCGAGATGAACGTGGTCAGGGCGGCGCCCTTGTTGCCGCGCTCTTCCTTGTCGACCTGAATGACGACTTCCTGGCCTTCGCGCAGCAGTTCCTTGATCCCGGCTTTGTTCGGGTCGAGGCCTTCAGCGAAATAGTCAGGGGAAATTTCTTTTAGGGGCAAGAAGCCGTGACGCTCGCCACCGTACTCGACGAAAGCCGCTTCAAGCGAAGGTTCGAGTCGGGTGATGCGGCCCTTGTAGATATTTGACTTTTTTTGCTCTTTCGACGCCTGCTCGATGTCGATGTCGTAAAGGTTTTGTCCATCCACGATGGCAACACGCAGTTCTTCCGCCTGCGTGGCGTTGATCAGCATCCGCTTCATTAGTTGTGTCCTCACGCGCTCTACCGCGAGGAACGCCGGGGGCTTGACGCCCTGAATCCTTCCCACTGCCGTTGCCTTCCGGGCATCAGGCGGGCTGGGTGATCTCCAGCGCTTCAAACCACGGGACGAAACCCACGGGAGCGCTTGTTGCATTGTTGGGGTCCGCGGGGATGAATTCCTGCGGGCTGGCCGGACGCCGAAGCGCCGGGCGATGCTCGTCTGTCGGGTTGTCGTAACATGGCCACTTCGCGAGTGGCCGTCGACAGCTTGCCGGACGTTGCAGGATCGGTTTTGTTAAACCCTGCGAAATCAGGACGTTCTCGCTGGTTTTGATTGTATCAGATTTACCCGGATTTACTCACGCACCTGGCTTCGGCACTTATTTATATGGACATCCAATGACAGAAGCAGCGCCATCCAAAGCGCACCCGACCTGTCGCGTGCCACCGATTTCCCTCCTTTGCCGTGGCAGGAGAGGGCATGGGTGGGGTGCATTGATGCGACGAGGTTCTCATTGATGCCAACCGAATCAATGCAGGGCGTCCGCAGCGTGACAGTTCCGGACGACCGTGAAGGCCAGCGGCTCGACAACTTTCTGCTCGGCCAGCTCAAGGGTGTGCCGCGCAGCCTGATCTACAAGCTGGTGCGCAGTGGCCAGGTGCGGATCAATGGCAAGCGCGCCAAGCCAGATTCGCGGCTCGATGGCGGCGATCTCGTGCGGATTCCGCCGGTAACCCTGGTCGAGCCGGGTGAGAAAACCGAAGCGCCCGCCGCATTCCTGCGGCGATTGTCCGCTGCGATCGTGTTCGAGGACGACCGGCTCCTTGCGCTCGACAAGCCCAGTGGTGTCGCCAGCCATGGCGGCAGCGGGATTTCGTTCGGCGCGATCGAGACCTTGCGGCAACTTCGCCCGAACCAGTCGCTGGAACTCGTGCACCGGCTCGATCGCGATACCAGCGGCTTGTTGATCGTGGCCAAGAAGCGCGCCACCCTCGTCGAGCTTCAGGCATTGATGCGCGAGGACAGCGAAACCCGCTCCGCCGGAATCCGTAAAAAGTACCTCGCACTGTTGGTTGGACGGCTGGCTGGCGAAAGCTTTACCGTCGATGTGCCGCTTGAAGTCGGCTTGCGCCAGGGCGGCGAACGCCATGTGCGCGTTCAGCCAGGCGGCAAGGAGTCGGTCAGCCACTTCCACCTGATTGAGCGTCGCGGCGGACACAGCTATGTCGAAGTGCGCATCGACACCGGTCGCACCCACCAAATCCGTGTCCACGCCGCCCATATCGGGCATGCGGTCGCGGGTGACGACAAGTACGGTGAGATAGAGGTCAATCGACGCATCAAGGAACAGACCGGGCTCAAGCGATTGTTTCTGCATGCGGCATCGCTGGAGTTTTCACTGGATGGAGGCACGGTGCCGTATCTGCTGAATGCGCCGTTGGCGCCGGAGTTGGTGGATGCATTGGGGCGGTTGGCGTAAGAACCTTCAATGAGTCTTTTCAACGCCATCAGAAACGCAGTTCGTTTGATCCCGTCAGTGATCGAGCGCACGGGTGGCATGATTCAACTGGTCATCCGCCTGTTCTCTGCGGCGTATCTTGGCCTGCTCGGTTGTATCGCTCTTTACATTGCGTTGGCGGCACTGCTGGAAATCGCCCGCGATCCACTGCACGCTGACGTTGTCGTCCTGTCTTTCCTGACGGGGTGCGTTCCTGTTGCCTATGTCCTGTTGCTGCTCTCTTGGCGTGCACTCACCAATCGATCTTCGCGTCCTGATGGCGGACTGCTGCCGCCGTTTGCGATCCGGATCTTCGCGATCCTGTGGGGTGGCATCGGGCTCTACGGACTCGTCGGCAATTTGCTCGCTGGCCATGTCCCGCGCGTGCTGGGTGGTGCGGTTGTGGTGCTCGGGGCCGTCGGGGTGGTCGCGTCGTCGCGATTGCGAGAGCGGCTCGCCAAGGCAAGCCAACGCCTGATGTGACGCGGATGTCATAGCCAATGTTATTTATTCGAGGCGAGCGAATGCTTGAGATCCTTCGCCATCGCATCATGGCGTTGGATCGTCGGCAGCACGTTTCTCGCCATGTCGCGGATCGCCGGGCTGTACTGGGGTCGATCGATGGCGCTTTTGAATCTTGCGATGGCGGCGTCGTCGTAGTTGATCATCACGGCCAAATAAATCTGATCCAGATCGTTACCCGTCCTTCCGACGAGGTTCACCCCGGGTTGCTGGCTCGGCAGGGGCGTTGCAATCAAGCCGTCATTGGCTTTTTGCATTTCGGCGGCGACCTTGGTCAGTTCCGTGGCCTTCGTTTGGGCGAATTGCCGGACCTTGCCGGAGGAGGCCTGCTTTGCGATGTATGCCGACATGTCGATTTCCAATTGGTTCGCTCCGAGCACATCCGCCAGGAATCCATGATCCATTGAGTTCAATTTCGGAGCCATCCCGCTGCCCACTGCGGACGCGACTGTGGCAAGAAGGACGCCGCCGAGAACGCCGATGGCGAGTTTCAGAATCCGTTGATGCATGGAATGCCTCCGTGGGTTTGTCGCATCAACATGACGCGCTCTCGCCGAAACTGGCTACTGCCGCGCATACAAACGACGTGCGCGATAGCAGTCGCAATCAGGCTGCTTCTGCCGCAAGGCGTTCGGCCTTCGCCGCGCAGATGAAATCATTCATCGATAGTCCGCCCACATCGTGTGTCGAGTAGAGCACGACGACTTTGCCATAGTGGACGCCGAGATCAGGATGGTGGTCTTCGCGATGAGCGATGAAGGCGAGCGCGTTCACGAAGGCAAGCGTGCGATAGTAGTTCTTGAATGGGTACGTCTTCTCAATGGCTTCACCGTTGTCGATCAACTTCCATCCAGGCAATCCCTTCAGCAACATCTTGATCTCGGTTGCAGCGAGTTGATTTTCGCTGCCCTTGAGCGGCTTGCAGTGGGCTGCGTGCAACGGGGCTGTGGCGGCCTGTTCAGGCTTCGCATGTTTTGCGAGATTCTTGGTCTTGGCAGCTTTGGCGGACATGGCATTTTTCCAGCGTCAGAGCGGAAGCGTAGAATACGCCCATGAGTGAATTGACATTGCTTGAATTGACTCCTTCCGCCCAGCGCCATTTCGCGCGGCTGCTGACTACCCAGGGTGGCGACGCCGATGGCATTGCACTCAGCGCGATCCATCCGGGCACGCCAAAGGCTGACGCGCGGCTCGCGTTCTGCGAGAAAAGTGAACTCGGCGGCGACGAATGGATGTTGCAGTGTGAAGGTTTTGCGTTGTACGTCGATGCCGCCAGCGCGCCGTATTTCGAGGATGCGCGCATCGATTTCATCGAGGCTGCCGGCGGCGGCCAGCTCAACATCCGCGCGCCGAAGTTGAAGGGCGCACCACCCGACGCCAATGCTGACCTCGCCGAACAGGTGCGCTACCTGCTCGACACCGAGATCAATCCGCAGCTCGCTTCGCACGGCGGCCGCGTGTCACTGGAAACGATCACTGCCGACAATGCTGCGGTGCTGCGCTTCGGCGGCGGCTGCCACGGCTGCGGCATGGTCGATGTCACGCTGAAGAACGGCATCGAGAAAACCCTGCTGTCGAAACTGCCGCAGCTCACGGCGATTCGCGACGCGACCGACCACACCACCGGTGCAGCGCCTTACATGAAACGCAGCGCCTGATTTTGTGCAACCCATGTGTCGATGATCCGATCGGCCTGCGCTTAACCGGATCTTTCGCACGCGCACGCTAGCCTGCCAAACCTTTCGGCGGAACTGCGTGCTTGGCGAGCATCGATGCATATTGGGAACTTGCCGCAAGCGCACCTGCTTCGAAGCCCGCACAGCGGATTTCGCTGCGTCGTTTGGCTCCGGCTGCCACGGCCAAGATCGATCGGCAATCCGCGCAACAACGCGCGTTGATCCTGCTCGGCATCGCCCTGCTGCATGTACTGCTGTTGCTCGGATTGCGTGCGGCGATGCATCCGCAACCACTCGCTCGCAGCACAGCATCCATTCCGATGCAGATCACGATCATCGAACGACGTGTCGCGCCAGCCGTAGACGAGCCGATCATCGCCCCGCCACGCGTTTCGCGGCAGCGCGTGGTGTCGATGCGGCAACGAGTCCTGCCGCCTTCGGATGCTTTGCAGGCGATCGCAATCACGCGCGCAGCACCAATCGAACCTGCGCCGCCGCGCGCGCTTCTCTACAACCCGGACGGTGGGTTGCACGTCCCGGACGCATCAATGCCGTCGCAGTCACGCGACCTGCTCGCACACCGAAGTGCATCCTTCATGCTGCCCGGCGGCGCGCGCGCGAACTCGCCCGATTTTCATGTGCGCCCCGGCATTTCACCACAAGGCGTCGTCGATGCCATCGGAAAGGCGATCAGCGGATCGATTGCCGGAGTTGCCGCTCGGCCTGATGGCAATGGCCTGGTGCAGGTTGCGTCGGATCGCGGGCTGCGCACCAGCGGTCGCGACACCGATCCGTGCCAGGACATCGCGCAGGACATGATGGATGTCGATCCTGGCGACACGCATGCGCGCGAACAATCCGAGCAGCGTTATCAGAGATCTTGCGAAGGACATTGATCAAAGGTCGCGCCTCAATGAAAGGCCCCGCATGCGGGGCCTCTGAAGCGCAGCGATGCAGCGCCGCTTAGTTCTGCAAATCGCTCAGGTCGTTCAATTTGCTCGGCTGGATCGAGAAATATTCGGCGAGGTCTTCGATCTGCTGATCGGTCAGTCCCTTGGCCTGGCCGTCCATGGTGATGTTGCTGCGTTCGCCGGCGCGATAGGACTGCAAGGCATGCGCGATATAGTCGCGGTACTGGCCGCCGATCTTCGGCCGATCCGGCGCGTTCGGAGCATTGCCCTGCGGCCCGTGGCATTCGACGCAGGCCTGGTTGTTCGCGCCCATCTTGACCCCGGCGAGTTTCTCTCCGGCAGCGGCATCGCCCACGGGCAAGGTGGACAACGGCCCCTTTTGCACGGGCGCGGTGGCAGCTTCTGCCTTTTCCGGGCCGCCGCTGCAGGCGGAGAGCGCGAACGCTGCAAGCACGGCAATGGCAACGCCGACGGATGCTTTCTTCATCGACTGGAATCCTTTCACTTCGAGTCTGCTGTGCTAAAGGCGCCGAGCGAAGACAGATACGACGCGATGTTCGCGATGTCCTGCGCCGAGAAGCTTTCTGCCTGCGCATGCATGGTTGGATGCTTGCGCTCGCCTTTTTTGTATTCGGTCAGCGCATTGATCAGGTATTGCTCGCTCTGCCCGCCCAGCCTGGGTACGTGGTAGTTCGGGTACGCATTCTTGTATCCGGGAATGCCGTGGCAGCCGGTGCAGGTATAGATCAATTTCCTGCCTTCGACCGGATCGCCTTTGGCGATGGCGGAGATGCTGGCGAACGCGAGCGCGATGCCGGCAGCGAGCATCAGGGAAGATTTCAACGTAACTGACTTCATTGCATGACATCGTCGGCGATAGGCTGGCGCGAAGTATAGCGTGGAGTCTGCGCGGTGTAATGCGTGGCCGTCCGCGCTATGCCTCGCAGCGAAGAAACGATCAGCGCATGCAACTTTCAGCGTCGTGACCGACTCAGTCGTCCGCAATCCTCAAAAAGATGTGAGGCGGTCGGACGCCAGTCGATGTGCATTGGTGCAACCATGGAATCGTCCATGCGTCGCTTCGGGACAGCACCACGGAAAAGAATAGGCCATGCGTCATCGTGACTTCACGCATGTGCGAAAACAGATGTGGTTGAGACACACTTGAGACACGCTCGGAATTGTCTGGGCGGATTAGGTGTTATACTTAGATACAACACCATAACCAGCTTGATACAGGCCACGATGAAGCCCTTGAACCTCATGCCGACCCCGTTCTTCTCCGCCCGCGCAGCATCGCGTAGGGGCCTGCTGTTGATCGCGCCGGCACTGATCGCACTCGTACTTGCGCTACCGGCTTGCAAGCGCAGCGATGCCAGCGATGCCAAGTCGAACCAGTCTGCGTCCGGCACCAAGGACGACAAGAAGGAACAAACGGCAGTTCCCGTGGAGGTAGCCAAAGCCGCGCGTCGGCCGATCGCTGCGAGCTACAGTGGCACAGCATCGCTGGATGCACCGGATGAAGCGCAGGTCACCTCCAAGGCGTCTGGAACCATCCTTGCAATCACGACCGAGGAGGGCCAGCACGTCAGCAAGGGTCAGGTGTTGGCGCGGCTCGACAGTGCTCATCAACGGTTGGAAGTCGATCAAGCTGCGGCAGCCGTTCGCAAACTCGAAAGCAACTATGCGCGTTCGCAAAAAATGGTTGCCGCGAAACTGGTCAGCACAGAGGCGAACGACCAGATCCGCTACGATCTGGAAAGCGCGCGCGCTGCACTCAACATCGCCCAACTCGAATTGTCCTACACGAATGTCGTGGCGCCGATTTCCGGAGTCATCGCTCAGCGCATGGTCAAGGTCGGCAATCTGGTGCAACTCAATGCGTCGATGTTCCGCATCGTCGATGACAGCCATCTCGAGGCGGTATTGAATGTACCCGAGCGCGAATTGGCAACGATGAAGGCTGGGCTTGCGGTCACGATGCAGGTCGATGCGCTCGCCGGCAAACAATTCAAGGGCACGATCGCCCGCATCAGCCCGGTCGTGGATGCGGGTAGCGGCACATTCCGCGTCGTCTGCGCATTCAAGGGAGATGACGGATTGAAGGCCGGAATGTTCGGTCGCGTCGGCATTGTTTACGATAGCCGAAAGGACGCACTGACGATTCCACGTATTGCGTTGCTGGAAGACGAGGGCGAGCCGGCTGCGTATGTCATTCGCGACGGAAAGGCAGTGCGCGTGTCGCTCAAACTCGGCTATGTCGATGGCGAGCTTGCCGAAGTGCTGAGCGGCTTGAGCCAAGGCGATTCGGTGGTGACTGCGGGAAAGGTCGCGATCCGCGATGGTGCTTCGGTGCAGGTGATTGGCGAGAAAAGCGCTTCCGCAACCGATGCGGCAGCAGGCGCGGCAACCGATATCGCGAAGCACTGACATGCAGCCCGCATCGTCGTCTCCCAAGCCGCCCATTTCGTCGGGCGGGCTCATAGGGTTCGCCACCCGTCGCCGCGTCACCGTGGCGATGGTCACCTTCACCTTCGTGTTGTTCGGCGTGATCGCGCTGTTCAATCTCAAGGTCGGCTTGTTGCCCGACCTGAGTTACCCAACGCTCACCGTGCGCACCGATTACACCGGCGCCGCGCCGACCGAAATCGAAACCCTGGTAACCCAGCCGGTTGAAGAAGCGGTGGGCGTGGTCAAGAACCTGCGCAAGCTCAACTCGACCTCGCGCACTGATGAGAGCGACGTGGTGCTCGAGTTCGCCTGGGGCACCGACATGGACCAGGCCAGCATCGACGTGCGCGACAAATTGCAGACCCTGCAATTGCCGCTTGATGTCTCGCCGCCGGTGCTGCTGCGCTTCAATCCATCGACCGAACCGATCATGCGGCTCGCGCTGACGACCAAGGCCGACCCATCGAAACCGGCGTCGGAATCAGCGGTGAATTCCACCTCCGAGCAAGCCAGCTTGATGCGGCTGCGCCGCTACGCCGAAGACCAATTGAAAAAGCGACTGGAGCCGGTCAATGGCGTCGCCGCAGTCAAGGTCGCCGGTGGCCTGGAAGATGAAGTGCAGGTGGCGATCGATCAGCAAAGCCTCGCCCAGCACAGGATGTCGGTGCAGCAGGTCATCGATCGGCTCAAGCAGGAAAACGTCAACATTTCCGGCGGCCGCATCGAGGAAGGATCGCAGCGTTACCTCGTGCGCACGGTCAACCAGTTCACCAATCTCGACCAGATGCGAGAATTGCTCGTCGCCAACCAGGACGGCGTGCCGATCCGTTTGCGCGATGTCGCCACGGTGTCGCAGGGCTACAAGGAACGCGAAGCCATCATCCGTCTCGGCGGACAGGAAGCGGTGGAACTGGCGATCTACAAGGAAGGCGACGCCAACACCGTCAATGTCGCGGACGCAGTCAAGAAAACCCTGGAAACGCTGAACAAGGAGTTGCCTTACGGAACCCAACTGACCACGATTCAGGATCAATCGGTCTTCATCCAGAGCGCGTTGCACGAAGTGCGCAACGAAGCGCTGATCGGCGGCCTGTTCGCGATCCTCATCATTTTCTTCTTCCTTCACGATGGCTGGAGCACATTCGTCATCGGTCTGTCGTTGCCGGTGTCGATCATTACCACGTTTTTCTTCATGGGCCAGTTGGGGCTGAACCTCAATGTGATGTCGTTGGCTGGCCTCGCGCTGGCAACCGGACTCGTGGTCGACGATTCCATCGTGGTGCTGGAAAGCATTGCCAAGGCGCGTGAACGCGGGCTGGGCATCCTCGATGCGGCCATCGCCGGCACCCGCGAAGTCAGCATGGCGGTGGTGGCATCGACGTTGACCACAGTTTCGGTGTTCTTCCCGTTGGTATTCGTTGAAGGCGTGGCCGGGCAATTGTTCAAGGATCAGGCGCTGACAGTTTCGATCGCGTTGCTGATCTCGCTGGCGGTATCGCTGACCTTGATTCCGATGCTGTCGTCGCTGAAGGCGCGTGCGCCGATGTCGCTGGATCAGGATGTCGTCCAACGAAAAAAGTCGAGCTGGAAATCGCTCGGCATTCCGTACGTGGTATTTGCCATCAGTTGGTGTGTCGCCACCATCGGCCGGGGCGTGGCCTGGCTGCTCGGCAATGTGTTGCGGCCAGTTGGTGTGCAAGTGCTCAGGCCATACGACTGGGCTGCCGAACGCTATCGCCGCTTGTTGCCCAAGGCGATCGAACATCCGGTGCCGATCCTCGGCGGCGCAGCGATTGCTTTTGTGATCGCGTTGATGGTCGCCGGCACCCTGGGCACCGACTTGATTCCCCAGTTCGCACAGGATCGTTTCCAGCTGACCGCGAAGTTGCCAGCCGGAACGCAATTGCGGCAGACCGATTCACTGGTTCGTGCGATTGAGCTAAAGCACGGCAAGGACAAAGACGTGCAGGCGATCTACGGCGTCAGCGGCACTGGCACCCGGCTCGATGCGAATCCGACCGAATCGGGCGAAAACATCGCCAAGCTCGACATCATCATCGGTTCCGGTTTGACCAAGGCATCCGAAGCGCGCGAAACCGAAGCGATGCGCGAAACGATGAAGAGGTATCCCGACGTGCAGGCCAAATTTGGGCGTCCACAAATCTTCAGTTTCTCCACACCGCTCGAAATCGAATTGCGCGGGCAGGATCTCGACGAGGTCGGCAAGGCCGGCCGCAAGCTCACCGCGCTGATGCAGAATTCACCGCATTTCGCCGATATCAAATCGACGGTGGAAGAGGGCTTCCCGGAAGTGCAAATTCGCTTCGATCAGGATCGCGCTGCCGCACTCGGATTGACCACGCGCCAGATTGCCGATCAGGTGGTGAACAAGGTACGGGGCGATGTCGCCACCCGTTACAACTTCCGCGATCGCAAGATCGATGTGCTGGTGCGCGCCCAGGAATCCGATCGCGGTTCGGTCGAGGCGATTCGCAAGATCATCGTCAATCCGCAAAGCGATCATCCGGTGACGCTCGATGCAGTAGCCGATGTCGTGGCTACCGTCGGCCCGAGCGAAATCCATCGTGTCGATCAGGTCCGGGTGGCGATCATCTCTGCCAACTTGCGAGGCATCGATCTCGGTACGGCGGTGAAGGAAGTCAATTCGCTGGTTGCCCAGCATCCGCTCGGTGCCGACGTGCGCATGCACATCGGTGGCCAGGGCGAAGAGCTCGATGCCTCGATCAAGTCGCTGATGTTTGCGTTCGGGTTGGCGATCTTCCTCGTGTATCTGGTAATGGCTTCGCAGTTCGAATCGTTGCTGCATCCGTTCGTGATTTTGTTCACCATTCCGCTTGCAATCGTTGGCGCTGTGTTTGCGTTGTGGCTCGATCATTCGCCGATTTCAATTGTCGTATTTATCGGCATGATTCTGCTCGTCGGCATCGTGGTGAAGAACGCGATTCTGTTAGTGGACAAGGTCAATCAGTTGCGTGAGCAGGGCGTGACCAAGCGCGAAGCGATCTTCCTCGGTGCGACCTCACGCTTGCGCCCGATCGTGATGACAACCTTGACCGCGTTATTCGGCTTCGCACCGCTGGCATTCTTCGGCGGCGACGGCGCCGAAGTGCGCGCGCCGATGGCAATCACCGTGATCGGCGGTTTGCTGGTATCGACCGTACTCACCCTCGTGGTGATCCCAGTAATGTACGACTTGCTCGATCGAAGCGCCGATTCCAAATGGCGCGAGCGTGGTTTGCGCGCTGCTGCAGCGCATACGGCGGCATCGCATGAAGACTTGGCGGTGGGCGATAGCGGCTTGGGAGAATCGCAGGCATGAGTCTCGCGGAACTCAGTCTGCGTCGGCCGGTTACGGCAGTGATGTTTTATGTGTCGCTGATCGTGATCGGCATCATCGCTGCGTTCCGACTGCCCCTGGAACAGTTTCCGGAGGTCAATTTCCCGTTCGTCATGGTGCAGTTGCCGTATCCGGGTTCGACACCGGAGGAAGTTGAACGCACGATCACGCGGCCTGCTGAAGAGGCGTTGGCGACGTTGTCGGGCATCAAGGAAATGAACTCCACGAGCGGCCCGGATGGCGCGCAGGTGCAGATGCTTTTCAGCGACTGGAATCGCAATATCGGTATCACTTCTTCGGAGGCGCACGATCGAATCGACGGCATCCGGGCTGACCTTCCCGCCGATATGCAGCGCTATTCGGTCATGAAGTTTTCGCCCAGCGACCAGCCGATGCTGCAAATCCGTTTCGCCGGCAATCGCGACTTTCGCGGCGAATATCAGATGCTCCAGAACCTGGTGCAAAAGCGCATCCAGCGAGTTTCTGGCGTGGCGAAAGTCGAGATCACCGGGGCGTTTCCGCCGGAAGTCGAGATTGCGATTTCGCCGCAGCGATTGGAAGCGCATGGGCTCAGCCTCAACGATCTAGCCGCGCGTTTGCAGGCCGCGAATTTCTCGGTTTCTGCGGGCGAAATCGATGAGGGGCAGCAGCGCATTCGCGTGCAGCCAGTCGGTGAGATCAACGATCTTGATGGTCTTCGCAATCTGATATTGAACAAACAAGGCTTGCGTCTTTCGGATATTGCCGATATCCATCTGCAACCGCAAAAAGCCGACGTTGGCCGGCGGCTGGACGGCCGGCCGGCGGTCGGTATCAACATCTATCGCGAACGCAGCGCGAACCTCGTGGATGTATCGCGAGAGGTGATGGCGGAAATGGACGAAATCGCCAAGCAGCCGGAATTCGCCGGCGTCCAGTTGAACGTCGTAGGCGATCAGGCCAAGGGAGTGGTGAATTCGATCGACGATCTGGTTCAGGCCGGCGTGATCGGTTCGCTGCTGTCGTTGTTGATCCTGTTCTACTTTTTGCGCCACTGGCCTTCAACGTTGATGGTCAGTCTGGCAATTCCGATCTGCATCGTGATCACGCTCGGCGCTATGTCATTCCTTGGCATGTCGCTCAACATCCTGTCAATGATGGGTTTGCTGCTCGGCATCGGCATGCTGGTGGACAACGCGGTGGTGGTGGTGGAAAGCATCTACCAATATCGCGAAAAATATCCCAACGACCCCGTGCGTTGCGCGATTGAAGGCACGCGTGCGGTGCAGATTGCGATCAGCGCCGGCACCCTGACCAGCATCATCGTGTTCTTGCCGAACGTGTTTGGCGCAGCCAACCGGATCACTGTCTTCCTCGGCGAGGTAGCGATCACCATCACGATTGCGCTGCTGGCGTCCTGGCTGGTTGCAGTGAGCCTGATTCCGATGATTTCGGCGCGGCTCAAGACACCGCCAGCGGTCACCAATCCGCACGGCTTCGTACCCAAGTTGTCGCGTGCTTATGCAAAGTTTCTGCGCTGGACGCTCGTTCATCGTGGCAAGGCGATTCTGGGCATTGCGGTGATCGTGCTGGTCAGCATGGTGCCAGGGTACTTGACTCAGTTCGACATGAACAAGAACGATGCCGGTCGCCGGGTCAACTTGTTCTACAACTTCAAGGGCGCCTACAGTCTTGACCAGATTTCCAGTGAAGTGAAACGCGTTGAAGACTTTCTCGACGCTCGCCGAAAAAAATACCAGATCAAGCAGATCTATTCGTATTTTAGTGCGGGCGACGCGGGAACCTTCGTCACCTTGCGGGATCCAGAGCCTCGACTGATTGATCGATTGCTGTTGCGCAAATCGCAGCCGGGGTTGCTCTCAACCGAACAAGTTCAGGAAATGATTCGCAAGGACATGCCCAAGAGTGCGATCGCTGAAGTCGGATTTCAGGGCGACAACGGTCCCGGCGGTGGCGGCAGCGATCAAGGCATCCAGTTGTATATCAACGGCGATTCCACGTCGACGCTGGCCGATATCGCGAAGAATCTGGTGGCGATCCTGTCAACCCGCAAGGAATTACGCGATGTGCGCGTGGATACCGGCGATGACACCAGCGAAGTTGCAGTTACCGTGAATCGCGATCGCGCCGCCGCATATGGCTTCACTGCGCAGGAAGTGGCGAGCTACATCGGCATTGCATTGCGGGGCACGCCGCTGCACGAATTCCGCACACCCGGTGGCGATGTTCCGGTTTGGGTGCGCTTTGCCGGTGCCGACAAGTATCGGATGCAGGATCTGTCCGGCTTGAGCTTGCGTCGCAAGGATGGCACCAGCATTCCGTTGATGTCCGTCGTGGATGTCAACGTGCGCAAAGGCGCATCGCAGATTTCCCGACAGAACCGACAGACGACGCTCGCGATCAAGGCGAATCTGCCGCCGGACGTGACGATGGATCAGGCGCGCAAGGCGATGGAAGACGTGCTTGCGAGCACCACCATGCCGCCGGGATATCGTTACAACTTCGGTGGCTCGTTCCAGGATAACGATGATGCTGGCGCGCAGATGCGCGACAACATGCTGATCGCGATGTTCCTCGTCTATCTGGTGATGGCCGCGTTGTTTGAATCACTGTTGATGCCGAGCGCTATCATCAGTAGCGTGCTGTTTTCGATGCTCGGCGTGTTCTGGTTGTTCTGGCTCACCAGCACTACCTTCACGATCATGTCGGCCATCGGTTTGCTCGTGTTGATGGGCGTCGTGGTGAACAACGGCATTGTGCTGTTCGACCATATCAACAACCTTCGCAGAAGTGGCCTCAATCGCACTGAAGCGTTGGTGGAAGGTTGCAAGGAACGCTTGCGCCCCATTTTGATGACGATGGCGACAGCGATTGTCGGCATGGTACCGCTGTGCATTGGCGGCACCCAGATCGGTGGCGACGGCCCGGCGTATTACCCGATGGCGCGTGCGATTGCAGGCGGGTTGGCATTTTCGACAATTGTCAGCCTGATGTTCCTGCCGACGATTTACGCCACGCTTGACGACATTCGAGGCTGGACTGTGGCGATCATCCACCGCGCACGCGATCGCGCGCCGATGGGCAAACGTCAGATCGTCATTGGTTGAGTGCCGGTTTGAAGCTTGAAATGCAAACGTTTCGAGACGGTGTCTAAATCAGCTTGTGCGCGATCAGCCAGATCGCGCCGACTTCGCCGGTGATCGTGCCAATGCAGGTCAGAAAGAAATTGAGGAATACGCGCGACACGCGATTGCGGTACCAGCCGCGCAAGCTGCCGACGTCATCGCGCAGGTTCATGAAATCCTGATACGTGGGCTTGCGCACCCACGCTTCGACGAGCCCACTGACGGTGCCAGACGCGATGCCGGGATGGAACGGTTTCCACGGTGACCACAGCGCTGCGGCAAGTACACTCAGCGGATGACCACCCGCAACGATGCAACCCACCGCGCCGCCGATTGCCGTCAATGCGATCCATGTCAGCAACAAAGTCGTGCCAAGATGCGCGCCGCCGTGCCAGTAGCCCCACGCAAAACTGCCCAGCACCAGCGTACCGATGGTCAGTGAAACCCATGGGATACTGCTTTTTTTGACTACCGATTCAAGCCGCTCGCGCACTGCCAATGGCGCTTCGGTATCGTCGCGCAAATGCTGCGACAGGCCATTGAGATGGCCGGCGCCAATGACTACCAGCACCTCGCGTGATGACACAGCCTCACCATGATTTGCGGATTGAATGGATTCATCATGATGGTTCGACAGGCTCACCATGAGCGGAGCTGATGTCGGCTGACCTTGAGTAGAAGAGTTGTCCTGGCGCAAGCGCGCGGCCATGTAACTGTCGCGTTCGGCGATGAGTGCCAGGTAAATCGGTGGACTCTCCGCAGCGAATTCACCGAAGCTGCTTTCGAGCATGTCGCCCTGTTTGAGTTTTTCGATCTCGGCCTCATCGACTTTTTCGGTGTCGAACAAACTGATGCCGAGGCCGGTCATCAATTTCATCCGTCCCCAGAAACCCAGCCCGCGATAGGCGCGCTTGAGGGTGATGCCAACATCGCGATCGATCAATTGCAGCGGCAGGCCATGTACGCGCGCCGCAAGCGCGGCGGCCTTGAGTTCGGCACCTGGTTCGACGCCAAGTTGTTCCGATAGCCGACGCTGGTATGCGGCCAACGCGAGGTTCGCCGCGACGAGGCCGGTCTTGCCTTCGCGCAGGATGCGGAACAGGTCGAGTTCCTGCATTGCGTTGGGGTCGGTCAGACTGCGCAGGCGCAACGCATCGAGCTCGACGGCGATCGCATCGAATTTCCCGCTATTCGCAAGTCTTTCGACTGCCTCGACGCTCGCGCGCGATACATGCGCGGTGCCGAGGATGGTGTAGCGCACGCCATCGCGTTCGACAATGCCGATTGGCTGTTCGACATCGCCGTGACTGCTGTTGCTCGCGATGACCGTTTCACTGCTGGACATGGATGGCTACGCTATCGAAAGGGAAGGGCGCGCGGAAGCATCAGCGACGCTTCGAGCGCAGGATTTGATGAGTGCGACAGTCAATCGCGGTAGCGCTTGAGCAGATCGCCGTACGCATCAATGCGACGGTCGCGCAGGAACGGCCAGATGCGACGTACGTGCTCGCTGCGCGCGAGATCAATCTGCACAATCAGAAGTTCGGCTGCGTCTGGCCCTGCCTCTGCGAGCATTTCGCCCTGTGGACCGAGCACATGACTCGAACCCCAGAATCGGATTCCGGATGCACCGGTCGCATTTTCCGAAGCGAGCGGCGAAGGTTCGTGGCCGATGCGATTGCACGACAGTACCGGCAGTCCGTTCGCGACGGCGTGCCCACGATGACTGAGCATCCATGCATCGCGTTGCCGGTCTTTTTCGTCTTGCGCGTCTTGCGGATCCCAACCGATCGCGGTCGGATACAGCAGCAACTCGGCCCCCGCGAGTGCCATGAGGCGCGCGGCTTCCGGATACCACTGATCCCAGCACACGAGAACGCCGAGACGGCCCACCGATGTGTCGATCGGATGAAAACCGAGATCGCCCGGGGTGAAATAAAACTTCTCGTAGAAACCCGGATCATCCGGGATGTGCATTTTTCGGTACTTGCCGACCAAGGCACCATCGGTTTCGAGCACGACCGCCGTGTTGTGGTACAGGCCCGCCGCGCGGCGCTCAAACAACGAGCCGACGATCACCACGCCATGCTGTTTCGCGAGTTCGCCAAGACGCTGCGTACTTGGCCCAGGAATGGATTCGGCGCGATCGAATTCGGTGACCGATTCGTGCTGGCAGAAATACGCGCCGTTGTGCAATTCCTGCAGCAACACCAGTTGCGCACCTTGCACTGCGGCTTCGGCAACGCGCTGCGCGATGACTGCAAGGTTGGCCTCGACGCTGCCGTGGTCGAACTCTTGCACCAGCGCAACGGTGAGCGTGCGGGCGGACATCAAATCAATCCTTCTGGCAGTTGCATGGTCAGGCAATGCAGGCTGCCGTTCTGCCAGATCAACGGGCGGCATGGCACCTGCACGATCTCGCGACAGGGGAAGGCTTTTCCAAGTGTTACGGCTGCAATCGCATCCGCCGGATCGTCGTAGGCTGGCATCAGCACTGCGCCGTTGACGATCAGGAAATTCGCATACGAAGCGGCAAGCCGACGACCGTCATCGATCACTGGTTGAGCCCAAGGCAATGCGAACAAACGATAGGGCTTTCCATCGAGCGTGCGCAACGCGGCGAGTTCGCCCGCCATCTTCTGCAAGTCGTCGTAGTGCGCATCCTGCCGATCGTCGCAGGCCTGATAGACGATCGTTTGCGGATCGGCGAAGCGGGCGAGCGTGTCGATGTGCGCGTCGGTGTCGTCGCCGTCGAGCGCGCCGTGATCGAGCCACAGCACGCGCCGTTGCCGCAGGGTTTCGCCAAGCCGCGCCGACAATTCGCCACGATCGAGCTTTGGATGCCGTGCTTGCAGGCAATGCCAGGTGCTGAGCAGGGTGCCGTCGCCGTCGGTTTCAATCGCGCCGCCTTCGAGCGCGAAGTCGATGCGTTCGCGCTTCGCATTGCAGAACAGTTTTTGCGCGAACAATGCTTCGACCAAACGGTCGTCGCGCGTCGCAGCGAACTTGCCGCCCCAAGCGTTGAAACGGAAATCCAGCAGATGGAAGCCGTTGGCGCTGCGCAAGCTGATCGGCCCGGAATCACGCAGCCAGGTGTCGTCGTATTCGACGTCGATATAGCGCACGCGCGCGGATGGAATATCAGCGGCATCCAGCAATCGCGCAGCATGCTGGCGCAATCCGTCATCTGCGATGCAGACGACGGCCGTTTCGTATCGTGTGATGGCTGCGATCAGCGCGACATAGCTGGATTCGACATCGGCAAGCCGCGCAGCCCAGTCGGTGCCGGCGTGCGGCCATGCCAGCAAAACCGCAGACTGACGCTCCCACTCCGCAGGAAAGCGCAGAACAGGATCGATCGTCATGCTGTGATCAGTTGTGCGCCGTTCCGATTTCGGCGGGGCCGATCTCTTCCGGCATGGCGTGATTGAGGACGATGTCCACGACATGGCCGCGCGCGAAATACACGGTATAGGCCGGGTAGTACCAGCGATTGATGACTGGCCAGTGCGGCTTCTGTCCACCGCGTGGTTCGAGCTTGCGGGTCGGTGCGCCGAAGCGCTGCGCGACCTGGCCCATGCTCATGCCGCGCATCGGGCGCGCGAGCGACTGCCCCATGTGGGCGCGCTGCATCAAAAAGGTATCGGCATGC
This sequence comes from Lysobacterales bacterium, assembly GCA_038316385.1. GTDB lineage: Bacteria > Pseudomonadota > Gammaproteobacteria > Xanthomonadales > Xanthomonadaceae > SZAS-103. The sequence goes on from JBBQAN010000006.1 coordinate 106,149, forward strand.
GCCGGCATCAAGGCAGACAACAGGACGGCCGCAGCCGAGGTCAGCAACAAACGGTTCATGGCATTCTCCCCAGAGTGTAAGAACGCGGCAGTTGTATCAGATGCGGGCTTGGGTCGCCAATGTATGCGTAGCTGGCGGACTGCAAGCTGCGCGCGTGATAGGGATGATGGTGCGGATAAAGCCGTGTTTCCCGCGATGGCCTGCATGCAAAGGGCCGCTCATGGCGGCCCCTGCGAGTCGGTCTGTTGCGCGCAGCAACTCAGCGCTGGCGGGCCTTGAAGCGCGGGTTCGACTTGCAGATGACGAACACTTTGCCGCGGCGGCGCACGACCTTGCAGTCGCGGTGGCGGGTCTTGGCGGACTTCAGGGAGGACAGGACTTTCATGAAGTTGACTCACAGCGAGCGGGTAAGCCACATATGGTAACTGGAAAGCGGCAGCGATTCAACAGCTTGGCAATGAGAATTGACCGGATGACGAGGCTAATGGAAGCGCGCCCAACCCGATCGTGTATGCCGGGTAAGGAAAGTCGCGGTAGGAGGCCGCATTCACGATTTGCGATAGCCTGTCGACCGCCAAACCTGACACTACAGGATCCAGACCATGCTTCCAAAGTACCTTTTCGCAGTATTGCTCGTCCTTGCGCTAGCGGCTGCCGGGAAATCGGCCCAGGCCCAAGCCGGCGCTTTGACGCCCGCGAAGACCGCGGCCATCGACCGCTACGTCACCGCAGAGATGGCGCGCGAGCGCATCCCTGGTGCCGAAGTCGGGATCTATCGCGGCGGCCACGCGCTGCTCGCGAAGGGCTACGGCCTGGCGAATATCGAATGGAATGCGCCGGTGACGCCGACCACATCGATGCAATCCGGATCGGTCGGCAAGCAGTTCGCCGCGACTGCGGTGATGATGCTGGTGGAGCAGGGCAAGGTCGGTCTCGACGACAGCATCAGCAATACTTCACGGATGCGCCAGCAAGCTGGAATCCGATCAAGGTGAAAAACCTGCTCTCGCACACCTCGGGCCTGGCCGATTACGAGGACGATGCACGGATGAAACCCGGCGCCATCTTTGACATGCGCAAGGACTTCACCGAAGACGAGATGGTGAAGAAGATCGAAACGCTTCCGATCGAGTTCAAACCGGGCGACAAGTGGGACTACCGCAACACCAACTACGCCCTGCTCGGCGTGCTGATCCACAAGGTGACCGGCCAGTACTACGGCGACTACCTGCACGACAGGATCTTTGCGCCGCTCGGCATGACCTCCACGCGCATCATCTCCGACAGCGACATCATTCCCGGCCGCGCCGCGGGTTACGAGATCAAGGGCGGCCAGTTGAAGAACCAGACTTGGGTCGCACCCAGCCTGAATTCCACCGCCGACGGCACGCTCTACTTCAACGTCGTCGATCTGGAGAAATGGGATCGCACCCTGTACGGCACGACGCTGCTAAGCAGGGAATCGCTCGACATGATGTTCACCCCGTTCGTCCTCAACGATGGCAAACCGAACGATTCCGGCTACGGCTTCGGCTGGGCCAACGACGACGTCAACGGCCACCGCGTGATCCAGCATGCCGGCGCCTGGCAGGGATTCACCTGCACCATCAACCGCTACGTGGACGACAAGCTGACCGTGGTGGTGCTGACCAACCTCGACGCCGCCCACTCCAACCCCGGCTACATCGCGCGCGTCGTCGCGGGCATGGTCGAACCGACGGTAATGCCCAAAGCGAATGCACCGATCGCAGACACCAAGCCCGAGATCGCCGCGCACCTTCGCGACGTGCTGGAAAAGATGCTGGCCGGGAAGAACGTCGCGAGCGACTTCGCGGTCGATGCGGGATACAGCTTCGATCCCGGCGATGTGGCGGACATGCGCAGCCAGCTACCGGCGGGTTGGGAGGATGCTCCGATGGTGCTGATCAAGCGCAAGGACAGCGCCGAGGGCGTGCGGTCGGTGTTCCGGGTGGGCCCAACCCGCGACACGCGTATCGTGGTGGTGGGGCTGGATGCGAAAGGGAAGATCGCGAACTTCGGGGTGCATTCGGATCCGGATAATCGTTAGGTTGCGCGCAATGGAAGTGATCCCGGATTGACCAAGGGATGCAGAATGCGGTGAGCAAAACGAACCGAAGCAAACCTGATGCCCAGCTCCCGCAAGCCCCTGAACGATGCGGTGCGCCTTCGGCTGGGTACAGCGCTGGCGTTCACCTGAACTGTAAATCGGTGCTTGTCCCCGATCATTCCCGCGCCACTATTCCGGCAGGACGTCGCCCGAACCGCCCATCTGCTTCGGGAAGTCCTTGAGCTTTGGCAGGCCGTCCTTCATGCGCAGAACAGTCTCCTGGTAGTTCACGTGCAAGGCCGGCACAAAATCAAGGCCCTTGAGGTGCGCCACGGAGACATCGGTGAGGCCCATCGTCGGGTGTTCGCTGAAGACGTGGCCGCCACAGGACTTGCACCACTTGCGGTTGCTGTTGGGCGTCTTGGCATAACCGTCGATCAGGTCAGCGCCTTGCGTCACTTTCACTGCTGCAGGGTTCCACAGGGTGAATGCGTTGACCGGACCCGCGGACCAGTGGCGGCAGGACTCGCAGTGGCAGATGCCCATCGCGACAGGCTCGCCAGTCACCTCGAATTGCACCGCGCCGCAGAAGCAACTGCTCTGGTAAGTTTTGTCCATGAAGCACCTCGCTGGAAAACTTGACGCACGGTAGCGTGATGGCGCGCCGGCAACAAGCGGCCGAAGCCTGCGCCGCGCACTATGCGAGTCCGATGCGGCGGGAGCGCAGCATCGAATCTTATTGATGGGACATTGCATGATCTTGCGCATGCCGGTCACCTTGATCATCAGTTCCGGCGATGTCAGCCCGCCAACTCGATCCTCGCCGGTATGCCCAGCTTGGCCGCGAATTGCACCAGCGTCACGAGGCTGAGCTTTTCAACCTTCCCGCGCGCAATATCCGACACAAGGCTCACAACCACCCAGTTAGAATGGCGGTCCTTCCGCAAGGCAGAGCCCGATGGACTCGACCGCACCAGTACTCACCATCGACGGCCCATCCGGCTCGGGCAAGGGCACGATCAGCCGGATTACGGCTGGGCGGCTGGGTTGGCACTATCTGGATTCGGGGGCGCTGTATCGCGCGGTTGGGCTTGCGGCCAGCAGGCACAAGGTGGATTTGAGCGACCACGCGGCGGTGGCCAGCCGCGCTCGACTGACGGAGATCCAATTCCATGCCGATGGCGATGCCGAGCCGCGAGTGCTGGTGGACGGGGTGGACGCGACCGATGGTTTGCGCACAGAAGCCGCTGGCATGGCCGCTTCGGCGATTGCGTCGATCCCTGAAGTCCGGGCGGCGCTGGTCGACCTGCAGCATGGTTTTCGTCAGTTGCCGGGGCTGGTGGCGGACGGCCGTGACATGGGGACGGTGATCTTCCCGGATGCGGGCTTCAAGGTGTTCCTGACCGCCAGTGCCGCCCAACGCGCCGATAGACGCTATAAGCAGTTGAAAGACAAAGGGGTTTCAGTTAATCTTGTCGATCTGCTGCGTGAGATTCTCGCCCGCGATGCGCGCGATGCCGAACGTGCGGTTGCACCGCTGAGGCCCGCCGATGATGCGGTGCTGATCGATACGACCGACGTGCCGGTGGAGCGTGTCGTCGAACGCGTGTTGGCTTTGCTTCCGGAAACATTCCGGCGCTGAGCCACTGCGCGTTCGCATCTTTGCGAGCGCGAAAAGCGCGGCAGAGCAATCCCGCGACAATCCTGTTGCGGATCTTCCTCAACCAACAGACGCGCAAGCGTCGCACAAGGGTGGATCGCATCGCGGGTATCAAGCCCGGCGGTCCGTGTGTTCAACCGGATATTCACATCAATGACCGAATCATTTGCAGAACTGTTCGAACAAAGCCAGCTCGGCATCGCCAAGCTCAAGCCCGGCAGCATTGTCATCGGCACCATCGTCGAGGTGCGTTCCGATGTGGTGGTGATCAATGCAGGCCTGAAGTCGGAAGGCATCGTGCCGATTGAACAGTTCCGCGACGACAATGGCGTGTTGAACGTCAACGTGGGCGACGAAGTGAAGGTCGCGCTCGAGTTCCTCGAAAATGGCTTCGGCGAAACTGTGCTGTCGCGCGAGAAAGCCAAGCGTTCGATGGTATGGGACGAGCTCGAAGAAGCGCTGGAAGCCAACGCCACCATCACCGGTCGCATCAGCGGCAAGGTCAAGGGCGGATTCACCGTTGACATCAAGGATGTTCGCGCGTTCCTGCCCGGTTCGCTGGTTGATGTGCGCCCAGTGCGCGATCCCGGTTATCTGGAAGGCAAGGAACTCGAGTTCAAGCTCATCAAGCTTGATCGCAAGCGCAATAACGTGGTGGTTTCGCGTCGCGCAGTGGTCGAGAGCGAGCACTCGGAAGAGCGCGAGCAGCTCATGGACAAGCTGGTCGAAGGCGTGGTCATCAAGGGCGTCGTCAAGAACCTCACCGACTACGGCGCGTTCGTGGACCTCGGTGGCATCGACGGCCTGCTGCACATCACCGATATGGCGTGGAAGCGCGTGCGGCATCCGTCCGAAGTGGTCAACGTCGGCGACGAGCTCGATGTGCGCGTGCTCAAGTACGACCGCGAGCGCAACCGCGTCAGCCTCGGCCTCAAGCAGCTCGGCGAAGATCCGTGGGACAACATCATGCGTCGTTATCCGACGGGCGCGCGTCTGTCCGGCAAGATCTCCAACGTCACCGATTACGGCGCGTTTGTCGAGATCGAACCAGGCGTCGAAGGCCTCGTTCACGTTTCGGAAATGGACTGGACCAACAAAAACGTCAATCCGTCGAAGATGGTGCAGGTCGGCGACGACGTGCAGGTCATGGTGCTCGACGTGGATAAAGAGCGTCGCCGCATTTCGCTCGGCATGAAACAGTGCCAGCCGAATCCTTGGGAAGCGTTCGCCGCATTGAACAACAAGGGCGACAAGGTGTCGGGCCAGATCAAATCGATCACCGACTTCGGCATCTTTATCGGTCTGGATGGCGGCATCGACGGTCTCGTGCATCTGTCCGACATCTCGTGGAATTCCACCGGCGAAGATGTTGCGCGCAACTACAAGAAAGGCGACACACTCGAAGCCGTGGTACTTGCAGTGGATCCGGAACGCGAGCGCATTTCGCTCGGCGTCAAGCAGATGGAACAGGATCCGTTCGGCCAGTTCATGGCCGCGCATCCGAAGGGCAGCCTGTTGACCGGTACCGTGAAGGAAGTCGATACCCGCGGCGCGACGATCGATCTCGGAGACACGATGGAAGGCTATATCCGCGCTTCTGACATCGCCAAGGAACGCATCGACGATGCCACGCAGCATCTGAAGGTCGGCGAAAGCATCGAAGCCAAGTTCATCGGCATGGATCGCAAGGGCCGCGTGTTGCAGCTCTCGATCCGCGCCAAGGACGAAGCCGACGTGCAGCAAGTGATGGAGGAGTACCAGGCAGCGACATCGTCCGCTCATACAGGTACATCGTCGCTCGGCGCGTTGCTGCGCGAGAAGATGGGCAAGGTCGAATAAGCCTTTGCGGTAATCGATCACGCGCGATTGGATGCGCATGAAGTGCAATGCCGCAGCCCGGAAATTCGGGCTGCGGCAATCTTCCGAATGAATCTTCGCAACACCCCGACCGGTTTTCGGTCGCGCCGGACCAGATACGATCACTCAATCAGCATGACCAAATCCGAACTCATCGACATCCTCTCCCAGCGGCAAGGACACCTGAAATCCGACGACGTCGATCTGTCGGTGAAGACCTTGCTTGAGATGATGAGCGATGCGCTGGCACGCGGCGATCGCATCGAGGTTCGCGGTTTCGGCAGTTTCTCGCTGCATTTCCGCCCCGCGCGAATCGGCCGCAATCCCAAGACCGGCGATTCGGTCGCATTGACCGGCAAGCATGTGCCGCATTTCAAGCCTGGCAAGGAATTGCGCGAGCGCGTCAACCTGCGCAACGCCGTTTCGAACTGAATTCTTCCGCATCGGTGCCGATCGCGCTGACTCAGCACGCATTGGTCGGCTAAGCTGCGCTGTCGCAACGACGAGGCCAGAGCCATGCGAATCCTGCTGCAAATACTGATTGGCATGGTCTTCGTTGCAGGCGGCGTGTTGTTTGGCGCTTTCAATCCGCAGACCGTGACAATCGACTTCCATTGGTGGCAAATTCATCCCGGTCTTGGCGTCGCGTTACTGGTCGCAACGCTGGTCGGTGCCTTACTCGGCGGGATTGCGGTTGCGATTGGCGTCGTGTTGCCGTTGCAGGGACGCTTGCGCAAGGCGCATCGCGAGTTTGTTGCATCAAATCCGAGGTTGACTCGGGAATCGAATTCGGCATGACCCCCGGCGTATTCGAATACGTGATCGTCGCCCTGCTGCCGATCGCGGCGGCAAGCGGCTGGTATGCAGGCCGTCGTGGCGGCGCGTTGCAGACCGGGCGGCGCGTGAGCCGGTTGTCGAAGACGTATTTCCGCGGTCTCAACTATCTGCTCAACGAACAGCCGGACAAGGCGATCGAGCTGTTCCTGCAACTGGCCGAGGCCGACAAGGACACGGTCGAAACACAGTTCTCGCTCGGCTATCTGTTTCGGCGTCGTGGCGAAGTCGATCGCGCGATCCGACTGCACCAGAATCTGATTGCGCGTCCGGGTCTGAGTGAAGAACAGAAAAAATACGCCGCACTCGAATTGGGCGAGGATTACATGCGCGCCGGATTGCTCGATCGCGCCGAAACCCTGTTCACCGATCTCGTGCAGATGGACGTGTCGGTGCCGCAGGCATTGCGCCATCTCATTTCGATCTATCAGGCCGAGCGTGACTGGGAAAAGGCGATCGGGCACGCGCGCAGTCTGGAGACCGCGACGGGCGAAGTGATGGGTCCCTTGATCGCGCAATTCCAGTGCGAACTGGCCGAACAGGCGCGCTTGCAGGGAGAACACGATACCGCACGTGCGCGCATTGCCGATGCATACGTCGCCGACCAGCAGAGCACGCGTGCCGGCATTCTGGAAGGCCAGATCGAATTGGCCGCGAACAACGACGCCGCAGCGATTCGCGCGTTCGAGCGAGTCGCGCGCCAGGATGTCGATTATCTGCCGGAAGTCATCAAGCCGCTGCTCGACGCTTATCAGCGCGGACAGGATACAAGCCGCGCACGCGCATTCCTCGCCGAAATGATCGAGCGGTATCCCGGCTTTGCGCCGATCTTCGCATTGAGCCGAATCCTGCGCGACGAAGAGGGGGTTGATGTCGCGCGCCAGTTCCTGTCGCGGCAGGTGCGGCAACGGCCATCGGTGCGTGGGCAGGCGGCATTGATCGAACTGAGTCTGGACGATCCCAATGAAGCGATCGGCACCTTGGTGACGCTCAGGCAGATCAGCGATCAATTGCTGGTGCGTTCGCCGGCGTATCGCTGCGGACGTTGCGGTTTCGGCGCGCGCGCGCACCACTGGCAGTGTCCGAGCTGCAAGAACTGGGGCACGATCAAGCCGCAATACAACCTGCTGGGGGAATGATGTCAGCAGCGGCATTCCTGCACGATCCGGAGTTTCTGTTCGCGCTGGTATTGTTTGGGTGCGGCTTGGTTGCATCGGGAGTATTGACCGCGCTCGCACGTCGTTATGCTCTGCATCAGCAGTTACTCGATCACCCAGGTCAGCGGCGCAGCCATACCGCGTCCATGCCGCGTGGCGGCGGAATCGGGCCGGTCGTCGTGTTGCTGGCCGGTGGATCGGTGCTCATGACCCTCGATCCGCAGTCGCGTCAATCGCTCGGAACCTGCCTGATAGGGCTTATCGCTGTCGCAGGCATCGGCTGGTTCGATGATCACCGTCCATTGCCGGCGTGGCTGCGGCTTGCCGTGCATCTGGGCTCCGCGCTCGCTGTGAGCGTGGCATTGATGGGAATGCCGCAGACAGCGATGCAAATCGGCGTGATTGCCGCGAGCACAGTCGTCCTCGCAGGACTCGTGAATACCTGGAACTTCATGGATGGCATCGACGGACTCGCCACCAGTCAGGCGGCGCTAGTCGCGTTGTTCGCGTTGCTTGGCGGCTGGTTGGACGGCGCATGGTCGCACTTTGCGCTGCTGCTGTTCGCTGCCACGCTTGGATTCCTGCCATTCAACACGCCGCGCGCGCGGATTTTTCTTGGCGATGTCGGCAGCGGCGCGCTCGGATTCGCCATCGCCTGCTTGTTGCTGCGCGCAATCGCGAGCGGTGCGATGCCGTGGCCGCTCGCGGCAGTTATGGTGTCGGCGTTCCTGATCGATGCCGGGATGACCTTGCTGCTGCGTATCGTGCGCGGCAAGGCCTGGTGGCGGCCGCACCGCGAGCATCTATATCAATGGATGGTGCGCGGCAGGTACACGCATGCGCAGGTCGCGCGTTGGTATGCGTTATGGACGCTGACAGCTGGCGCGCTCGCGATTGGATCAAAGCGTTGCGGCCCTGCGTTTTTGAACGCGTTGAGCGTCTCTACGCTACTATGCGGCTGCTTTGTGTGGATGTGGCTCAGGAATCGTCTATGGATCGCCGCCCAGCATCGTCGCTGATTGCTCGCATCGGCCGCAGAACCACCAATTTCCTGCCGCGCATGCTGATCGTCTTGCATGATCTGGGCATGGTCTGGATCTGCTGGATCGGGCTCAATACGCTGCGTTACAAATTCGTGCCCGGGCACGTCGAGGTCATGCTGTTCTCGCCGACGGTCGCCGTGGTGCTGATTGCGCAAGGCCTGATCTTCTGGTGGGCGGGTTTGTATCGCGGACTATGGCGATTTGCGAGCCTGCCGGATCTCATCAACATCGCCAAGGCCAGCGTGCTGGGATTATTCGCAATTGTCGTCGGCATGTTCATGATCAGCCGTCTCGACATGGTGCCGCGTTCGGCTTTAGTGCTGTATCCGATCGTGCTGGTCGTGTTGGTCGGCGGCCCGCGCCTGCTCTATCGCGCATGGAAGGACGGAAACGAAACTCTCGATCCACTGCATGCTGCGGCGCGCGTGCTCATCCTCGGCGCAGGCCGTGCTGGCGAGGCGCTGGTTCGCGATCTGATCCGCGACGGCCGCTATGTCGCGGTCGGCTTTCTCGATGACGACCCGCGTCTGCGCGGTGCGAAGCTGCATGGCGTGCCCGTTCTCGGCGCGTTCGACAATCTGGTCGACTTGGCGCGCGAAACCGGCGCCGGCCTGGTCGTGATCGCAATCCCGAACGCCGACGCCGCGCGGATGCAACGTGCGGTCGCGCTTTGCGACGACACCGGTTTGCCCTTCCGTACCGTGCCCCGGCTACAGGATTTGCTGGAAGGGCGCGCCTCGGCCGGCGACCTGAAAGAGGTTGCGATCGAAGATCTGCTTGGGCGCGAACCCGTTGCGCCGGACTGGAATGCGATGCGCGCGTGGCTTGGCGGGCGCTCGGTGCTGGTGACCGGCGCTGGCGGTTCGATCGGGTCGGAACTTTGCCGGCAGGTGGCCGAACTCGGTGCGAGTTCGTTGACCTTGGTCGAGCAGACCGAACTGGCCTTGATGACGATTCATGACGACATCCATCGCCGGGTTCCATCGCTGCCCGTGCATTGCGTGCTCGGCGACTGCGGCGACAGCGCCGTGATCAGCCACGCATTGCGCATTGGTGGCGCGCAAGCCGTGCTGCACGCCGCTGCCTACAAGCAGGTGCCGGTGCTCGAAGGTCAGATTCGCGAAGCGGTGCGCAACAACGTGCTGGCCACGCACACCGTAGCCGAATCCAGCGTCGCGGCAGGTGTCGATATTTTCCTGCTGATTTCGACCGACAAGGCGGTCGATCCCGCCAACGTGCTGGGCGCAAGCAAGCGGCTGGCCGAAGTAGCGTGCCAGGCGATCGGCGCGCATGGATCGACGCGTATCGTGGTCGTGCGTTTTGGCAACGTGTTGGATTCCGCCGGCAGCGTGGTGCCGGTGTTTCGCGAACAGATCCGTTGTGGCGGCCCGGTCACGGTCACGCACCCGGAAGTCAGCCGCTATTTCATGACGATACCCGAAGCCTGCCAGCTTCTTTTGCAGGCTGCCGCGATCGGCGGTGACGAGGTCATTTTCACACTCGATATGGGCGAGCCGATTCCGATCAGGGTGCTTGCCGAGCAAATGATCCGGCTTGCTGGAAAGGTGCCAGACCGCGACATGCAAATCGTCTATACCGGGCTTCGCCCCGGCGAAAAGATCCATGAGCGCCTCTATCATTCCGATGAACGCAACAAGGCGACCGCGCATCCCAAGATCATGCAGGCCGAATCGCGTAGCGTGGATGTCGCGAATTGCCAGCGTATCCTCGCGGAGTTGCGCATCGCCGTGGCCGACTACGACCAGCCGCGCCTATACCGATTGTTGCGGCAGGCCATTCCAGAATACAAACCCGCCGATGGCACTGTGATCGTGCAGTTGCCGGTTGGCCGACGGAGTTATGCAGCATGAGTTCGACATCGCAACCACCCAAATCGCGACGCATCCGCAAGGCCGTATTTCCAGTCGCAGGACTCGGCACGCGCTTTTTGCCGGCGACCAAGACGGTGCCGAAGGAAATGCTGCCGATCATCGACAAACCGCTGATCCAGTACGCGGTGGACGAGGCGATCGAGGCTGGCTGCGATACCTTGGTATTTGTCACCAATCGCTACAAGCATGCCGTCGCGGATTATTTCGACAAGGCCTACGAGCTCGAACACAAGCTTGAGGTAGCGGGCAAGACCGAACTGCTGGAAGTCGTGCGCAATGTATTGCCCGATGGCGTGCAGGCGATCTTCGTGACCCAGGCCGAAGCGCTCGGCCTCGGCCATGCGGTGCTCTGCGCGAAGTCGGTGATCGGCGATGAGCCGTTCGCGGTGATGTTGCCGGACGATTTGATCTGGAATCGCGGCCCCGGCGCGCTTTCGCAAATGGCCGATCTGGCCGAACAGGAACAATGCAGCGTCATCGCCGTGCAACAGGTTCCGCGCGAACTGACCGCGAACTACGGCATCGTCGCGACGGAAGCGTTCAACGGTCGCAGCGGACGGATTTCAGCAATGGTCGAAAAACCCGACCCCGCAGCCGCTCCGAGCACGCTGGCCGTGGTCGGCCGCTATGTGCTGAATCCGCGCATTTTCGAATTGCTGGAAACCACCAGTGCTGGCAAAGGCGGCGAAATCCAGCTCACCGATGCAATCGCGGCGTTGCTGTCCGAGCAGACCGTCAACGCTTATCGCTTCAAAGGCACGCGCTTCGACTGCGGCACCCACATTGGACTGGTCGAGGCGACGATCCGTTTCGCGCTCGACCACGAAGTTCTCAGCGAGCCGGCGCGGCGATCCATGCAAGCCGCGCTCGACGAACTTGGAGTCGAAGATTCGCCATAGCGCATTCTCTGACGGGCATGAATTCTGTAAGACGATACTTCTTCTAAACGCCAGATCGTTTTTGTTTGATCGGACAATCAATCGGTCTTTACAGGGCCTCGAAAATCCCCGCCGCGCCCATCCCAGTGCCGATGCACATTGTCACCATGCCGTACTTGAGCTTGCGCCGGCGCATGCCGTGCAGGATGGTCGCGGTGCGGACCGCTCCAGTCGCACCGAGCGGATGGCCGAGCGCGATCGCGCCACCCAGCGGGTTGATCTTGGTCGGGTCGAGGCCGGTCTCGCGAATGACTGCGAGTGCCTGCGCGGCGAAGGCTTCGTTGAGCTCGATCCAGTCAATTTGGTCTTTGGTCAGGCCAGCTTGCGCGAGCGCTTTCGGAATCGCAGCGATCGGACCGATACCCATCACTTCCGGGCGGACGCCTGCCACCGAATAGCCGACAAAGCGGGCGAGGGGAGTCAGGCCGTATTGCTTGATCGCCGACTCCGACGCGAGCAATACCGCACCCGCACCATCGGACATTTGCGATGAATTGCCGGCGGTTACGCTGCCGCCATTGCGGAATACCGGACGCAGCTTCGCCAAGCCTTCCAGACTGGTATCCGGGCGCGGGCCTTCGTCGGTGTCAATCAGACTGTCGCGTGTGCGAATGACGTGTTCCGCTAAATCCGGCACGTGCGAGACGATATCGTACGGAGTGATCTCATCCTTGAATTCACCGGCAGCGATCGCAGCCAGCGCCTTCTGGTGCGAGGCGAACGCGAACGCATCCTGATCGACGCGCGAGATATTCCATTCCTCGGCGACTTTCTCGGCGGTGATGCCCATGCCGTAGGCGATGTTGACGTGGTCGTCGCTGAACACTTTCGGGCTCATCGCGACCTTGTTGCCCATCATCGGTACCATCGACATCGATTCGGTGCCGCCGGCGAGCATCAGCTCGGCTTCACCGAGGCGGATACGGTCGGCCGCGAGTGCGACCGCTTGCAGGCCCGACGAACAGAAGCGGTTGATCGTCTGCGCCGGGACCGAGTTGGGCAAGCCAGACAGCAGCGCACCGATGCGCGCGACATTCATGCCTTGCTCGCCCTCGGGCATCGCGCAACCAATGATGATGTCGCCGATCCGCATGGTATCGATGCCAGGTGCCTGCGCAACGACCGCGCGCAGCACATGCGCCAGCATTTCATCCGGGCGGGTATTGCGGAACACACCTCGTGGTGCCTTGCCGACCGGCGTGCGTGTTGCGGCGACGATGTAGGCGTCCTGGATTTGCTTGGTCATGGGATCAGTTCCTGAGCGGCTTGCCGGTGGTAAGAGTGTGCACGATGCGCTGCTGGGTCTTGGCCATCTGCGCGAGGGCAACGAAATGTTCGCGTTCGAGCTGAATCAGCCAGTCCTCATCAACCAGCGAGCCGCGATCGATTTCGCCGCCACACAGAACAGTTGCGATGCGAGTCGAGACTTCATAGTCGTGTTCGGAGATGAAGCGGCCTTCGAGCATGTTCACCAGCATCATCTTGAACGTGGCGATGCCGACATCACCGGCAACCGGGATCTGCCGCGCCGGCAGCGGTGGGCGATAACCCGACTCGGCCAGGGCGCGCGCCTGCTGTTTGGCGACGTAGAGCAATTCGAAGGCATTGAACACCACGACGTCGTCTTTCCGAAGCAGGCCAAGCTCCTTGGCTTCCATCGCCGATGCCGACACCTTGCCCATCGCTACGGCTTCGAAATACGGCTTCAAGCCAGCGAAGACATCACCGCTCTGGCCGACGCCCAGTCCGACACGCGTGGCGATTTCCTTGAGTCCACCGCCGCCTGGCAGCAGCCCGACGCCAGCCTCGACCAGTCCGATGTAACTCTCCAATGCCGCGACCGTACGCGCCGAATGCATCTGGAATTCGCAACCACCGCCAAACGCCATGCCGCGCACCGCCGCGACGACCGGCACCAGCGCATATTTGAGCCGCATGCTGGTCGCTTGAAACGTGGCGATCATCGCGTCGAAATCATGGACCTTGCCGGCTTGGAGTAAGCCCATCGCGCCTTTCAGGTCGGCGCCGGCCGAGAACGGTTCGCTGTCCTGCCAGATCACCAGACCGTCGAAGTCCCGTTCGGCAATCCCGACGGCTTTCTGCAAGCCTTCAAGTACGCCATCGTTGACGGTATGCATCTTGGTCTTGAATCCGACCACCGCAATGCCGTCGCCGTCGTGCCACATGCGCACTGCGTCCGATTCGAAAACGGTTGCGCCCGGATCGAATTTCTCGCCGATCAGCGGATCCGGGAATCGCTGGCGCTTGTACACGGGCAGCGACGAGCGCGGCACCCTTGCGCCGCGCGCCGGACTGAAACTGCCGCCTTCGCCGTGAACTCCATCGCGGCCGTCGTACACCCAGTTGGGCAGAGGTGCGCTCGACATTGCCTTGCCAGCCACGATGTCGTCGGCAATCCAGCCGGCAACCTGCTTCCAGTCAGCGGCCTGCCAGGTTTCGAATGGGCCGAGCTTCCAGCCGTAACCCCAGCGGATCGCGAAATCCACGTCGCGCGCGGTATCGGCGATCGAGGCCAGATGAAACGCGCTGTAATGGAACAGATCGCGAAAGATCGCCCAGACGAATTGCGCCTGCGGATGTTCGGATCCGCGCAGCCGCGCGAATTTCTCGGCCGGGTTGCGAATCTTGAGGATGTCGGCGACTTCCGGCGCAACCTCGCCACCGCTGATGCGGTAGTCCGTCGAGGCAACATCCAGAACCTGGATGTCCTTGCCGAGCTTCCGGTAGATACCGGCGCCGGTCTTTTGGCCGAGCGCGCCCTGAGCGATCAGCGCCTTCAACAGGTCCGGTACCGCGAAGTACTTGTGCCACGGATCGTCGGGCAGGGTATCGGCCATGGTCTGGATGACGTGGGCCATGGTGTCGAGGCCGACGACATCCGCCGTCCGGTAAGTCGCGGACTTGGGCCGGCCGATTGCCGGGCCAGTGAGCGCGTCCACGGTGTCGAACCCAAGACCGAAGGCAGCCGTGTGATGGATGGTCGAGAGCATCGAAAACACGCCAATGCGGTTGCCGATGAAATTCGGTGTGTCCTTGGCGCGGACGACTCCCTTGCCAAGAGTTGTGGTCAGGAAAGTTTCAAGTGCATCAAGAACTTCAGGAGATGTCTTCCTGCAAGGGATCAATTCGGCAAGATGCATGTAGCGAGGTGGATTGAAGAAGTGCAGACCGCAGAAACGCTCGTGCAAAGCCTCGTCCAGTACATCGGCCAGCGCATTGATCGACAGCCCGGACGTGTTGGACGCGAGGATCGCGGTCGCTGCGACGTGCGGTGCGATCTTCGCGTAGAGGTCTTTTTTCCAGTCCAGACGCTCGGCGATCGCTTCGACGATCAGGTCGCAGCCCTGCAACAACTCCAGGTGCTGGTCGTAGTTCGCAGGCACAATTGCCGCGGCGCGATCCTTGACCGCCAGCGGGGCGGGCGAGAGCTTGGCCAGATTGGCAATCGCCTTGAGGACGATACCGTTGGGATCGCCCTGTTTGGCCGGCAGGTCGTATAACAGCACGTCCACACCGGCATTGGCCAAATGCGCAGCGATTTGTGCACCCATGACACCGGCTCCGAGAACGGCGGCGCGACGTACAAGTAATTTCTCAGACATGTCTTATACTCGATTGTTTTAATTGATATAAAATTGTGGTCTATGGTGAATTGAGTTTAATCGGCGCGCAGGCCCGCAGTGGCGAAACGAATCAAAGCCGATGCCGCGCGCTGGCAGTGCGCTTTTTCAGTCATGGATGCCGGACGGCGGATGAGTCCGAAATCGGCCATCGCGTACGTCAATGCACCGGCCGTGAAATCCAGCCGCCAATACAGCTCTTCCTTGCCGACGCCAGGCAAGCAGGCAGCGAAAGCTTTGGAGAATTCGCGCAGCACATGGCCATAGTTCTCGGACAGGAACTTGCGCAAACGCTCGTTTTTCTCGGCATAGGCGCGGGCGAGCACACGCACGAATGCCGAGCCGCCATGGCGATCCAGCGTCAGCGCGAGCGCCGGTTCGATGAATGCGGCAAGGATGGCTTCGAGCTTAGCCGGATCGTCCCGCAAGGCCGCACGCAAGGCGAGCAGGCGTTTCTCGCTCAACTCGTCCAGTCGGCGCCGGAACACCTCGGTGATGAGATTGTCCTTGGAGCCGAAATGGTAGTTGACCGCTGCAATATTGACTTCGGCATGGGTAGTGACCTGGCGCAGGGACGTGCCGGCGAACCCGTACTGCGCAAACAGATCTTCTGCGGCGCTGAGGATGCGCTCCTTGGTCGAGAAATGAACGGTCGCGGCGGGCATGGAACATCCGATTGAAACGGTCGTTTTAGAATAGGCGCGATCAGAATCCGCGTCAATCCTGATTACAGGACAGCATGCTGCTTGTTGCGTCACGTCTGCCGGCATCTTCTGAAAATCCATTGTTGAAAGGTTCGCAATCGCTGTCGATTAGGGCATCGCATTGCTCAATCGTGGTATTCTTGCGGCTTGGAACGCGCTGCATCGTCGACGCATACCGGCTTCGCCGAAATCATCCCAATCCCTTGTTTCTACATGAACTTTTCTGGAGCATTGCATGGCGCTGGAGCGCACTCTTTCGATCATCAAACCCGACGCAGTCGCCAAGAATGTGATCGGAGAAATCTATTCGCGATTCGAGAAGAACGGCCTCAAGATCCTCGCAGCGAAGATGAAGCATCTTTCGCGCAGCGAGGCTGAAGGCTTCTACGCAGTGCATCGCGAACGCCCGTTCTTCAAGGCGCTGGTAGAGTTCATGATCTCAGGCCCGGTGATGATTCAGGCGCTCGAAGGCGATGGCGCTGTCCTCAAGAACCGTGACTTGATGGGTGCGACCAATCCGAAAGAAGCCGCGCCGGGCACGATCCGCGCCGATTTCGCCACTTCGATCGACGCCAATGCCGTGCATGGCTCGGATGCTGTCGAGACCGCCGCCAACGAGATCGCATACTTTTTCAGTTCCATCGAGCTCTGCCCGCGCTGAGCCAACGACGTGACGTCCGAATCCGCCATCATCGATCCAGCTGCGGTGAATTTATTTGAATTCGACCGTGCCGGCTTGGTCGCTTTCTTCGCCGGCCTCGGTGAAGCGCGCTATCGCGCGGAGCAGGTGATGAAGTGGATTTATCACCGCCACGTCACCGACTTCGCGGAGATGACCGATCTCGGCAAGCCGCTTCGCGCCAAGTTGATGGCGGCCTGCGTGATCGCGCCGCCGAAGATTCTGTTTGAAAAGCCATCGGCCGATGGCACCCACAAATGGCTGCTCGGCATGGATGGGGGCAACGCGATCGAGGCCGTTTTCATCCCCGACAAGGGGCGAGGAACCCTCTGCGTGTCCTCGCAGGTCGGTTGCGGGCTTGCCTGCACGTTCTGTTCGACCGGCACTCAAGGCTTCAACCGCAATCTGTCCGCTGCCGAGATCATCGGTCAGGTCTGGGTCGCGGCGAAACATCTGGGCAACGTGCCGCACCGTCAGCGCAAACTCACCAATGTGGTGATGATGGGCATGGGCGAGCCGCTGCTGAACTTCGATAACGTGGTGAGGGCGATGTCGATCATGCGCGACGACCTCGGCTTGGGACTCGCCAACAAGCGGGTCACCCTCTCCACCGCCGGGCTGGTGCCGATGATTGATCGGCTGAGCGTCGAGTCCGACGTGTCGCTCGCGGTGTCATTGCACGCGCCGACGGACCAACTGCGCAGCCAACTGGTTCCGCTCAACAAGAAATATCCGATCGCCGAATTGCTCGAATCCTGCGTGCGTTATGCGCAGCGCAAGCCGCGCACGTCGATCACATTCGAATACACCATGATGAAGGGCATCAACGATCGTCCCGAACATGCGCGTGCGCTCGCCAAGCTCATGCGCGGGATGGATGCAAAATTGCAGCGCGCGAACGCCGCCAAGGTCAACCTGATTCCGTTCAATCCCTTCACGGGTACGAGTTATGAGCGCTCTGACGAAATCGATATCCGCAACTTCCAGACGCTGTTGCTCGATCACCAAGTGCTGACAATGGTGCGGCGCACGCGCGGCGATGACATCGATGCCGCCTGCGGTCAGCTCAAGGGTCAGGTGCTCGACCGCACGCGCCGCCAGGAAGCATTCCGGCGCAAACTTGCGCAGCACACTATTGAGCAGCAAGCCATTGAGCAGCAAACGACTGGACATGAGGGAGTTACCCATGCGGCTGCGTGAGGCTTGTGCAATGACTACGGCGCTTGCGCTGTTCGCACTCACGGGATGCGGAATGATCCGTGGTCATGGCTCCACCTACCTCATCGCCGAGAAGCCCGAGACGCATTTCAAGAGCGACGCCAATACCCCGCATGCGGCTGCGCAAAACGACATCGCGCTGGCGGAGGAATACATCAAGCTCGGAAAGTACGACGTCGCCCTCGATCGCCTTCAGCACGCGGTCAAAACCGAGCCATCTTCGCCGGATGGCTACACGATGCTCGGGTTGTTGTACGAAAAGATCAATCGTCTGGATCAGGCAGAAGCCAATTACGCGCGTTCGGTCAAACTCGCGCCGAACAAGGGCGATATCCTCAACAATTACGGCGCTTGGTTGTGCCGCTCCGGGCATCCGGCCGATGCGGATCCCTGGTTCCGAAAGGCGATAGTCGATCCGTTCTACAAAACGCCGATGGCCGCGCTCGGTAATGCCTCGACTTGTGCGCTCAGGGCCGGCAATCCCGCGCTTGCGGAGAGTTACGACAGGCAAATTCTTGCTCTGGATGCGGGCAATGTCGAAGCCTTGCAGACGATGGCCAAGGTTCAATATCAGCACGGCGACTATATGCGCGCGCGTGGCTTCGTCGAGCGTCTGTTTGCGACCGGGAACACGTCCGCCGAAATGCTCGATCTCGCTGCGCAGATCGAGGACAAACTTGGCGATCACGACAGCGCGCGCGATTACCGCAATCGGCTGACCACCGAATATCCCCAATACACTCCGAGCCAACTTTGACATCCATGCAGACGGAATCTTTCTCCGCTTCCGCCCCATCCAGCATCGGCCAGCGACTGCGCATACAGCGGATCGCAATGAAACTGAGCGTCGATGATGTCGCCACGCAACTCAAATTGCCGACGGCAGTCATCGAGGCGATGGAACGCGACGACCACGGCATGCTCGGCGCTGCGGTATTCGCGCGCGGCAGATTGGGCAGCTATGCGCGACTGGTCGGCGTGCCGACGGACGTGCTGGAAGCGCAATTCGCGCATGCGGCGGTCGCGCCACCTGCGCTGGTCAGCAATGCGCGCAGTTCGCGGGTGGAACACACCCTGCGGCGGTTTGCCCGACAGGGCATCTACGTGGTGCTCACTGCGACCATCGTGCTGCCGGTCATCTGGCTCGCGACCCACGATCAATTGCCGCGCTCGCCGGTTGCGCTGACCGCGCTTGATCGCCCTGTTGCCGTCGCGCTTGACCCCGCCGCGAGGCATGCAAGCGACGCAAATGCGGCGGCTGGCGAGGCGCGCAACGCAGCTCCTGTTGTCGCCTCGATTGCACCTTTTGGCGGCTATCGCTGGGCCAGTGCGCAAACAACGGGAGATGTTGCAACGGCCGGCCTGCAACTGCGTTTCAGTGGCGACAGCATGGTCGATATCGTCGGTGCCGATGGTCAGGTCATCGAACACGGCGTTGTGGAAGCCGGCAGTGTTCGCAATTACCCTGCGGCTGCGGTCGCGCGCGTCACGATCCGCAATGCGCATTCGGTGCTTGTGCTGCGCAACGGCGAGCCATACGACATGCAGGCATTTCAAAAGGCGAACGTGACGCGGTTTACAGTGTCGTCCGACGGCAGTTTCGCGCCTGTGCGCGACTGAACTGTTACCGTAGCCGGCATTCCTCGCGGCATCCCATCCCTTGACGACTGCGCAATCGCGCAGCCCACGACGGCACAGCATGGCAATCGACGATCAGGAAGAATACGAACAGGGCGAACAGGTCCGAAACTGGCTGCGTAGCAATGGCGGCTCGGTAGTCGGCGGCATCGCAGTTGGTCTGGCATTGATCGCCGGCTGGCAATGGTGGCAGCACAAGCAGGAGATGCGCAGCCAGGACGCGGCGGCAGCTTACGCTGTGCTCTCCAATGCCGTGCGCGACGATGGCGACGAAAAACGGATCGCCGCAGTGTCCAATGCGCTGCACGCCGATTACCCCAAGACGCCGTACGCAACGCTGGCAGCGTTGCGAATTGCGGCCTACAAACTCGATCACAACGATGCCAAGGGCGCGCTGGCGATGCTCGACGGCGTCGGCACTGTCGCCGATCCGGCCCTGGGCACATTGGTGCACCTGCGCGCGGCGCGACTGTTGCTTATCCTCGGACGTCCGGCCGATGCGCTGGCTCGCGTGCAAGCAATCAACGACCCTGCTTATGCATCGGTCGCCGGCGAGATTCGCGGCGATGCCGAGCATGCGCTAGGGCATCCTGATGCGGCGCGACAGGCGTATTCCGATGCGCTGATGCATCTGCCAGCCGCAGCGCCAAACCGCGACATACTCGCGATGAAACTCGCCGATCTCGGCGGCGTCGTCCCCAAACCCGAGGCAAAGAAAGCATGACCAGGTTCCGCATCGTATGTGTCGTCGCGCTGATCGCAGCTGTCTCGGGTTGCACCACGGTGAAGGGCTGGATCGCCAAGGCAAGCACCGGCGACAACATCCATCCGCCCGCAGCGCTCATCGCGATCACTCCGGGTATCAACGTGCAGCGACTATGGTCGCGCTCGATCGGCAAGGGTGAGCGTCTGCTTGACCTGCGCGATCATCCGGCGATTGCCGATGGCCGCGTCTATAGCGTCGACGCATATGGGCCATTCGTGTATGCGCTCGACCTGACAAGCGGACGCGACATCTGGAGAACCAATACCAAGCTGCGGTTGACCGGCGGCCCTGGTGTTGGCTCGGGTGTGGTGGTCGCTGGATCGGTCAACGGCGACGTCGTCGCATTAGCCGCCGATACCGGCGCCGAGCGCTGGCGCGCGAAGCTTGGTTCGGAAATCCTTTCGACACCGTTGGTCGTGGGCGATCTCGTGGTCGTGCGCAGCGGCGAAGGCCATGTGGCAGCGCTCGGTCTGGCCGACGGCAAGCGTCGCTGGGCGTTTGAGCATCCGCTACCGACCTTGAGCCTGCGCGGGAACTCTTCGCCGATTCTTGGTGGCAACGGTCTGGTTTATCTTGGCTATGAGGATGGGACTCTCGTCGCGTTGCGCGCGCAGGATGGCGTCAAGGTCTGGGAGCAGACGGTCGCGCAGCCGGATGGCCGCAGCGAACTCGATCGCATGGCAGACATCGACGGCGATGTGGTGGCGAGCCCGGACGGAATTTTCGCCGCGAGTTACAAGGGCAAGGTCGCGGCGTTCAATCCCGACAATGGCAGCCCGCTCTGGGAGCATGCGCTGGCGAGCTACGGCGGTCTGGTCCGTACGGGTAACACGCTTTATGTGAGCGATGCCGTCGGCACTGTTTGGGCGCTCGATAGTGCGTCCGGCGCAGCCCAGTGGAAACAGGAAGCGCTCGGCTATCGCTGGCTCAGTTCTCCGGCCGCGCAGGAAGGTTATGCGGTGGTCGGCGACCTGCAGGGTTATCTGCACTGGATGAAACCGGATACCGGCGCGATCGTAGCGCGCGAGCGAATCGGTGGCCGCAACGATGCGATTCGCGCCACGCCACAGGTATCGGCCGACGGCATCCTGATTGCTGTGACCGCGCGCGGCAACCTGGCTGCGTTTCGCATCAACAAATAATTGACAGGCGCGCAGCAGCCGTTTCGGATGCTGCGTTTCTGCATAGCGAGTCCGATGGATTCGTCACCTTCCACCGGTGGATCGTCCACCGGATGATTCGCGCATCGCATGGTGCGAGAATCGCAGTTCAAAATCGAGTCTGTGCATTATGCTGCCACTGGTCGCCCTGGTTGGCCGACCCAATGTCGGCAAATCCACACTCTTCAACGCGCTGACGCGCAGCCGCGACGCGCTCGTCCATGACGAGCCCGGGGTGACGCGCGATCGTCATTACGGCGTCTGTCGCCTGCTTGAAGACAAGCCGTTCGCGCTGGTCGATACCGGCGGGTTGTCGGGTGATGAAGAGGGCATGGACGGGCTAACGGCACGGCAGGTGCGTGCTGCGGTGGATGAATCCGACGTCGTGCTGTTCATCGTCGATGGCCGCGCCGGCCCGTCGGCACTCGACGAATCCATCCTCGCCTGGCTGCGCAAGAGCGCAAAGCCTGTGCTGTTGGTCGTCAACAAGACCGACGGCCTCGATGAAGAAGCATGCCTGGTCGAGTTCATGCGTTTCGGTATTGGCGAACCGCTTGCGGTCTCATCGGCGCACCAGCGCGGTATTTCGGATCTGCTCGATGAAGTCGCTGCTCGTCTGCCGGTCGATGTTGGCAACGAAGGCATCCTCGACGATCCGGAACGTCTGCGGCTTGCCATCGTCGGCCGCCCGAATGTCGGCAAGTCCACGCTGGTGAATCGCCTGCTCGGCGAAGAGCGCGTGATCGCGTCCGAAGTTCCTGGCACCACGCGCGATTCGATTGCGGTGGATCTCGAACGCGACGGACGCAAATACAGCCTGATCGACACCGCTGGCATTCGCCGTCGCGGCAAGGTCGAGGACGCGATCGAAAAATTCAGCGTGATCAAGACGCTCAAGTCCATCGATGCCGCGCAGGTTGTTGCGCTGATGATCGACGCGAGCGAAGGCGTCACCGAACAGGACGCGACCGTGCTCGGCTACGTGCTCGATTCCGGGCGCGCATTCGTGATCGTGGTGAACAAGTGGGATGGTCTGACGACGTACCAGCGCGAACAAACCGAGGGCATGCTCGACCGCAAGCTGTCGTTCGTGCAATGGGCCGAGAAGATGCATATCTCGGCGAAGCACGGTTCCGGCTTGGCTGAATTGTTCAAGGCGATCCATCGCGCGCACACGTCGGCCACGCGCAAGTTCACCACCGCCGAAGTCACCAAGGCGATCGAGATCGCCTGTGAAAGCTTTCCGCCGCCAGCCATTCGCGGGCATGTTTCAAAGATGCGTTACGCGCATCCAGGCGGCGAGAATCCGCCGACCTTCATCGTTCATGGCACGCGCTTGAAGGATCTTTCGGACACCTACAAACGCTACCTCGAAAATTTCTTCCGCAAGCGCTTCAAGCTCGTTGGTACGCCGGTGAAGTTCGAGTTCCGCGAAGGCGCGAATCCGTACGAAGGCAAGAAGAACACCATGACCGAGGGCGAGAAAAAAGCACGTCGGCGCGCGGTTCGCATCTCAAAAAAACGCGGCAAGTAATCGCGCGACGCGATGGAGGCGGATTGCAGGCGGCAGCAGGTCACTCTCGGCATCCTTGCCGGCGGCCGCGCAACACGCCTTGGTGGCGCTGACAAGGCACTCTCTGTTTATCGCGGTGAAACGTTAGTCGAACGCACCTTGCGTGCGCTGGGACATGGTTTTGCGATGCGACTGATCAGCGTGAATCGCGAGCTTGATCGTTACGCAGTGCTCGGATTGCATGCCGTTCCGGATCGTGTCGCGGAATTTCCTGGCCCGATGGCCGGACTGGATGCCCTGCTCGCCGATTGCAAGACGCCGATGTTGCTGACCGTGCCCGTGGACGTGCGCGAAATTCCGGTGGATCTGGTTAGTCGTCTGTTGATGGAAGGCGATGGCGGTGCCGTTGCACAGGATGCCACCGGCTTGCAGCCATTGGTCGCGCTGTGGCCGATTGCGCGCGCGCGGATTGCAGTCGCGAATGCGCTCGCCCGTTGTGACGGTGCCGTCCATCGCGTTGTCAACGAACTTGCGCTTCCCATCGTCCGCTTCGACGATGCAGACTTCGGCAATCTCAACACACCCGACGAGTTCCTCACGTGAGGCACACAGCGTGAATCCAGATTTCCCGACGCGCATCGTGTTTACTCAAGCCGAGGCCATCGTCCGCGACGTCGCGGCAGCGCATCGTCTGCCGATCGAACGCGTGCCTGTCGCGCGCGCTGCCGGTCGCGTGCTCGCCGGCGACGTGATCGCTCCGATTGCACTGCCATCGTTCGACAACAGCGCGATGGATGGTTATGCCTTGCGTGCAGCCGATGCTTCAGGGCCGAATGCATCGTTGCGGATGATCGGCGAACAATTCGCTGGCGCGATGCTCGATCTGCGTGTCGGCGCCGGCGAATGTGTGCGCATCACCACTGGCGCGCCGCTGCCGGAAGGCGCCGATGCCGTGGTGATGAAGGAAAACACGCGGGTCGATGGCGAGCGCATCGTACTGACGGCAACGGTCGCGCGCGACCAGCATGTGCGGCGGGCTGGTGAAGATGTCGCGGTTGGCGATCTGCTGCTGCGTGAAGGTACGCGGCTCACTCCGGTGCAGGCATCGCTCACATCCGCGGTCGGCATTGCGGAATTGCCGGTGGCACGACGCCCGACCGTCGCCGTGTTCACCACCGGCGATGAATTACGGCCGCCGGGCCAACCGCTCGAACCGGGATCGATCTACGACAGCAACCGCGCACTGCTGATGAATCTGCTTGTCGCCGAAGGTCTTGAGCCGTTCGCGTGGCCGATCCTTCCCGATGATCCCGATCGCATGCGCGCGCTGTTGCGCGACGCCGGCAACGCGTTCGACGTCGTGATCACTTGCGGCGGCGTCTCCGCCGGCGAGAAGGATTATCTGCCGGCGCTACTTGCTGAACTCGGCAGCATCCATTTCTGGAAAGTGTTGATGCGACCTGGCATGCCGCTGTTGTTCGGTACGATCGGACAGGCGCAGATGCTTGCCTTGCCCGGCAATCCGGTGTCGGTGCTGGCGACATTCCTGACGCTCGGACGACAACTCTTGCGCGGCTTGCAGGCCGATGCGTCGCCCTTGCCGAAAATCGCCGCGCGATTGTCGATGCCGATCACGAAAGCCCATGATCGCCGCGAATTCCAACGTGGCCGCCTCGACTTCAGCGCCGACGGCATGCTGCGCGTCGCCCCACATCCAGCGACTGCATCGCATCGCCTGCGTGGTGCAGCCGACAGCGATTGCCTGATCGTGTTGCCGGAAGGGCCACAACACCCGCATGAAAGTGATTTGGTCGACGTGCTGCGTTACTGAGCTGCACGACGGATAATCGCGGCATGAGCGAGCAGGGCATTCCCGAAATTCCTCCGGTCGAAGCGCATCGACGCCAACGATCCGGCGCCGTGCTGGTGGACGTGCGTGAAGCATTCGAGCGCGCGACGGGCCAGGCCGAAGGGGCGCTCGGTATTGCGAAAGCCGATCTTGAAGGCGCTCCACAGGCATCGCTTCCGGACCACAGCGTCGAGGTGATGTTGATCTGCCAGAGTGGTGCGCGGTCGATGCGCGCTGCGCAATCGCTGCAGGCACAAGGTTATGCGAACCTCGTTTCGGTTGCGGGCGGAACCTCGCGCTGGATCGCGGATGGACTGCCAGTCGTCAAGCCTTCGCTCGATGGAACCGGCGGCGACACGGATTTCTACGAACGTTATTCGCGCCACCTGAAGTTGCCGGAAGTCGGCGAGGCAGGGCAGAGGAAACTCGAGTCCGCGCGCATCGTGTTGATTGGGGCCGGCGGACTCGGCTCGCCAGCGGCTTTCTATCTTGCTGCGGCCGGAGTCGGCACGCTGGCGTTGGCGGACGATGACGTGGTGGACCGCAGCAACCTGCAACGGCAGATCCTGCACACCGAATCGCGTGTCGGAGTATCGAAAGTCGAATCCGCGCGCCGCACGCTGTCAGCCCTGAATCCACGCACGAAGATCGAAGCCATCGCAGAACGCGTGACCTCGGCCAATGTCGAACGCGTCCTCGAAGGTGCCGATGTTGTGATCGATGGCGCCGACAATTTCGCCGCGCGCTACCTGCTTAACGACGCCTGCGTGAAACTCGCCAAACCGCTGGTGTATGGCGCGGTGCATCGCTTCGAGGGGCAGGTGAGCGTGTTCGATGCGGGTCGCCAGCGCGGCGTCGCGCCCTGTTACCGCTGTCTGTTTCCGGAGCCGCCACCAGCGGAAGCCGTGCCCAATTGTGCCGAAGCCGGCGTACTCGGCGTGCTGCCGGGAGTGATCGGATTGTTGCAGGCAACCGAGGCGCTGAAGCTGATCCTCGGAATCGGCACGCCATTGGCTGGGCGTCTGCTGCAGTTCGATGCGCTCGCGATGCGTTTTCGCGAAACTCGGCTCGCACCTGATCCGGAGTGTCCGGTGTGCTCCATGGGAACAGCATTCCCCGGATATATCGATTATGCGGCGTTCTGCGCGAGTTCGTGAACCGGACGTGCGAATGCTCACGCCTCGCAAAAAGTCGCTTACTTTTCCGCGTTCTCATCCTTTTCCACAGCACGCTTCGACCTGCGTTTGCCGCGAGGATCCATCTGCACGCCCAGTACTGCAAAACAATGGATGCAGCTATAGCTGATGCAGTGCGCCTTGCTTTCGTTCGCAACCATTCCGACGACGTTCTCGACATGCACATGCAACACGCGTTTGCCGCATTTGGGGCAGTGGCCTTGGTGGATCATGTCGGTTCCTTCGCTGCTGTCGGAATGAGGATCGTCAGTGGGCGTGGTTGCGTTGAGCTGCCTCGAATGCGGCGAGTTGCTCCGGGGTCGCGTCGTGCTGGTGTTTCGCTTTCCATTCCGCGAAAGGTACACCGTAAATCGCCTCACGGGCGGCGTCCGTGGTCATCGGCATTCCAGCGGTCTCGGCCGCTTCGCGATACCAGTCCGACAGGCAATTACGGCAGAAGCCGGCCAGGATCATCAGGTCGATGTTTTGCACGTCCGGTCGCACTTCATTGAGATGCTTGAGCAGTCGCCGGAACGCGGCGGCTTCAAGTTGAGTCTTAGTGTTCGACAAGCTCACCATGAGCGGGGCTCCAGATCGGCGATAATGCGCGACTCTAGCGCAGCCGCGAACTTCCTGCATGACCAATTCCGCACCCGCCGCACCCCCTGCTGCACGCGTCCTCGATGGCAGACGCATCGCTGAAGAGTTGCTTGACGGGCTGGCGACGCGAGTAAGGGCGAGGGTGGCTGCGGGCAAGCCACGACCTGGGCTCGCGGTGGTTCTGGTCGGCAGCGATGCCGCCTCGGCTGTGTACGTGCGCAACAAGCGCCGCGCCTGCGAGAAAGTCGGCATCCATACGCTGGATTTCGACCTGCCGGCGGCCACAACCGAAGCGCAGTTGCTCGCCTTGATCGACCAACTCAACGCCGACAAGGCCGTTCATGGCATCCTCGTGCAGTTGCCGCTGCCGGAAATTGCTGACGCGAGTCGGCTGATCCACCGCATCGATCCGCGCAAGGACGTGGACGGTTTCCATCCCGAAAACGTCGGTCACCTTGCACTGCGCCAGTTCGGCCTGCGCCCTTGCACGCCGCGCGGAATCACCACCTTGCTCGGCTATACCGATCGTCCCGTGCGCGGCGCCAGCGCGACGATCGTCGGCGTCTCAAACCACGTTGGTCGGCCGATGGCGCTGGAATTGATGATCGCCGGCTGCACGGTCACCTCCTGCCACAAGTTCACGCCGCCCGATGTGTTGCGACGGCACATCGCAGAGGCCGATATTCTGGTGGTAGCGGTGGGAAAACCCGGACTGATACCGGGTGAATGGGTCAAGCCCGGTGCGGTGGTAATCGATGTCGGAATCAATCGGCTAGAAGACGGTCGCCTGGTCGGTGATGTGGACTACGCAGAAGCCGCGAAACGCGCAAGCTGGATTACGCCGGTGCCGGGAGGGGTCGGGCCGATGACAGTGGCGACGTTGCTGCAGAATACGCTGGAGGCTGCGGAAGCATCGGATCCGCCAATATGACGCAGCGGTTGCAAATCCTGCAAGCATCGGACTCGTCGAACCGGGTATAATGGCGCGGTTCCTCACCCGGAGCCGTCCATGCTGCGCATTCTGGCCGAAGCGCTGACCTTCGACGACGTATCGCTGGTTCCTGCGCATTCCGTAGTGCTGCCGAAAGACGTAAGACTCAAGGCACGACTCACGCGCGGCCTCTCGCTGAATCTGCCGATCGTGTCTGCGGCCATGGACACCGTCACCGAAGCGCGTCTGGCGATCACGATGGCGCAATTAGGCGGCATCGGCATCCTTCACAAGAACATGTCGATCGCGGCGCAAGCCAAGCACGTTGCGCAGGTCAAACACTTCGAAGCCGGCGTCATTCGCGAGCCGTTCACGGTCGGCCCGGAGACGACGATCGGCGAAGTTCTCAAGCTCACGCGTGCGCGTAATATTTCCGGTGTGCCGGTAGTTGATGGCGGACAGCTCGTCGGCATCGTCACCAGTCGCGACATGCGCTTCGAGAAGAAGCTCGACGATCCCGTGCGTCACATCATGACCAAGAAGGATCGGTTGGTGACAGTCGGCGAGAACGCATCCGATGAGGAAGTGCTCGCGCTACTGCACAAGCATCGCATCGAAAAAGTCCTCGTCGTCAACGATGGTTTCGAGTTGCGCGGGCTGATCACCGTCAAGGACATTCAGAAGGCGCGCGACAATCCCGACTCCGCGAAGGATTTCGCCGAGCGATTGCTGGTGGGCGCTGCGGTCGGTGTCGGCGGCGATACCGAGGCGCGCATCGCGGCGCTGGTACACGCAGGTGTGGACGTGATCGTCGTCGATACCGCGCACGGCCATTCGCAAGGCGTACTCGATCGCGTCGCCTGGGTCAAGAAAAACCATCCGGATGTGCAAGTGATCGGTGGCAATATCGTCACCGGCGATGCAGCGCTTGCGTTGATGGACGCGGGCGCGGATGCGGTGAAGGTCGGCGTCGGTCCGGGATCGATCTGTACCACGCGCATCGTGGCTGGAGTCGGAGTGCCGCAGATCACCGCGATTGCGATGGTCGCCGAAGCGCTGCAGGATCGAATCCCGCTGATCGCCGATGGCGGTATCCGCTACTCGGGCGACATCGCGAAGGCGATCGCGGCCGGCGCGTCGAGCGTGATGATCGGTGGCTTGTTCGCGGGTACGGAAGAGGCACCGGGCGAGATCGAATTGTTCCAGGGTCGCAGCTACAAGAGCTATCGCGGCATGGGTTCGTTGGGCGCGATGGAGCTGGGCAGCAAGGATCGTTATTTTCAGGATGCATCCGACGCCGACAAGCTGGTTCCGGAAGGTATCGAGGGACGCGTTCCGTATCGCGGCCCGCTACGCGACATCGTGCACCAGCTTGCCGGTGGCCTGCGCGCATCGATGGGCTATGTGGGTTGCGCGACCATTGAGGAGATGCGCAGCAAACCGACCTTCGTGCAAGTCAGCAGCGCCGGTGCGCGCGAAAGTCACGTGCATGATGTGCAGATCACCAAAGAGCCTCCGAATTATCGGATGACGTGATCGTCAAGTTCCGAATCCAGAGGTCAGAATGCACGACATCCACACCGACAAGATCCTGATCCTCGACTTCGGCGCGCAGTACACGCAATTGATCGCGCGGCGCATCCGCGAGATCGGCGTGTATTGCGAGATCTGGGCTTGGGATCATGATCCTGTGCAAATCGCGGTATTCGCACCGAAAGGCATCATCCTTTCCGGTGGCCCGGAATCGACCCTCGCGGAAAATTCTCCGCGTGCTCCGCAGCACGTGTTCGATGCCGGCGTACCGGTGCTCGGCATCTGCTACGGCATGCAGACGATGGCCGCGCAACTCGGCGGCAAGGTCGAGGCCGATCATCATCGCGAATTCGGTTATGCGGAAGTCGAGGTGCTGCGCACTTGCGCACTGCTTGACGAGATGAAGGATTTCCCCGGTTCGCCGCCGCGCCTCGGCGTGTGGATGAGCCACGGCGATCGCGTGACTTTGACGCCGCCTGGCTTCAAGACAACAGCGCGCACCGAGAGCGTCGCGATCGCGGCGATGGCCGACGAGATGCGCCACTGGTACGGTGTGCAATTCCATCCGGAAGTGACGCACACCAAATCCGGGGCGGCGATGCTGGAGCGTTTCGTCGTTGACATCTGCGGCTGCAAGACATTGTGGACTGCGGCGAATATCGTCGAAGACCAGATCGCACGCGTACGTGCGCAGGTTGGCGACGATCACGTGTTGCTCGGTCTTTCCGGCGGTGTGGATTCATCGGTGGTCGCAGCGCTTCTGCATCGCGCGCTCGGAGACAGACTCACCTGCGTGTTCGTCGATACCGGGCTATTGCGCTGGAAGGAAGGCGACGAGGTGATGGCGGCGTTTGCCGCTGCATCGAGCAGCAACGGACTCGGCATCAAGATCATCCGCGTCAATGCGGCCGACCGTTATTTCGCCGCACTTGCCGGCGTCAGCGATCCGGAAGCCAAGCGCAAGATCATCGGCAAGCTTTTCGTCGAGATCTTCGACGAGGAATCCGCAAAGCTCACGAATGTGAAGTGGCTGGCGCAGGGCACGATCTATCCCGACGTGATCGAATCGGCCGGTAGCAAGACCGGCAAGGCGCACGTGATCAAGAGCCACCACAATGTCGGTGGCCTGCCTGAACACATGAAGCTTGGCCTCGTCGAGCCTTTGCGCGAATTGTTCAAGGATGAAGTACGGCGCATCGGTGTCGAACTCGGCTTGCCGCGCACGATGGTGTATCGGCATCCGTTCCCTGGACCGGGGCTCGGCGTTCGCATCCTTGGCGAAGTGAAACCCGAATACGCAGAGTTGCTCGCACAGGCCGATGCAATTTTCATCGAGGAATTGCGCAAGGCCGATCTCTACGACAAGACCAGTCAGGCGTTCGCGGTGTTCCTGCCGGTGAAATCTGTAGGCGTGGTCGGCGATGCGCGCGCTTACGAGTGGGTGATTGCATTGCGCGCGGTCGAGACGATCGACTTCATGACAGCGCACTGGGCGCACTTGCCGTACGAATTCCTTGGCCGTGTATCCAACCGCATTATCAATGAATTGCACGGTATTTCCCGAGTCGTTTACGACATCAGCGGCAAACCGCCGGCGACCATTGAGTGGGAATGAGCGGTCTGGACGATAGCGCGAGTGCCGACATACGCTGGATGCGCCACGCCTTCGCGCTTGCCGAGCGTGCAGAGCGTGAACACGATGAAATCCCCGTCGGCGCAGTGGTGGTTTCAGCCGATGGCACGCGCAGCGTGGAAGGTTTCAACCGAAATATCGCCGACCACGATCCCACTGCGCATGCGGAAATCGTGGCGATGCGTGCAGCCGGAAAGTTGATCGGCAACCATAGGTTGGTCGGATGCACGCTCTACGTGACGCTCGAGCCGTGCGCGATGTGCGCGATGGCGATGGTGCATGCGCGGATTGCACGCGTGGTTTATGCGGCGTCCGATCCCAAGACTGGTGCGGCTGGCAGTGTTTTCGACGTGATCGCCGATCCGCGCCACAACCATCGTGTGGAAGTGCAGGGCGGATTGCTGGCTGAGGAAGCCGGATCGAAGTTGACAGAGTATTTCCGTCGAAAGCGCGGCAAATCCGTCAGTTGAAATATGCGTTCCGAAAGTTGGCCTTGCGCTATCAGTAGTCTTCTTTCAAGCGCGATCCGTGCGGTCGCGCGTGAGCTGTCGATCAAGGTCGGTCTCAAGCATCTTGAGGGCAATGCTCGCTTCATGACCGAGGCATAGCGATGCGATGAACATCAGCAGCACGCCCAGGATCGCAAACAGCATCGGCACGAAGTCGATATGCCATCCGAGCACGCTGTCGGCGGCGATCGCCATGCTGGTGCCGACGAATGCAGTCACCGCGCCATACAGCAATCGCAATGCTGCCAGCACAAGTCGCGAACGTTTGCGGTGCAGATCAACGCGTCGCCGCAACTCGTCCTGCGCTTCCACCGCAGAGCGCTTGAGTTCAACGATATCAAGGCGCATCCGGTCCACTACCCTCGACAGCCGGGCATTGGATGTTGCCAACAACGAGCTCGTCGCAGTCAGGAAAAAGGCCGGCGTGATCATCGCCGAAACGACGGCATAGTGGCTGCTGTCGGTGCCGATCGGCAAGGTCATGGGCGCGCTCCGCAGGCTGTGAACGCTATGATGCACGCACTTCCCATCCGTGCGAATCCATGTTGACCAATCCCAGCCAAACCCGTCATGACGACGACAACCTGATCTGGATCGATCTTGAAATGACCGGGCTGGACCCGGACACCGATGCAATCATCGAAATCGCGACGCTGGTGACCGACAAGGAGCTCAACATCCTTGCCGAAGGTCCGGAGCTTGCGATCCAGCATCCGCTCGTGCGGCTCGAAGCGATGGACGACTGGAATCGAAACCAGCACACGAAATCGGGATTGTGGCAGCGCGTGCTGGATTCGACGATCTCGTCAGCGACTGCAGAAGCGTTGACGGTGGAATTCATTGCGCAGTGGATACCGGCAAACAAATCGCCAATGTGTGGCAATACGATTTGCCAGGATCGGCGCTTCCTGTATCGCTCGATGCCCCGGCTGGAGCGCTACTTCCATTATCGCAATCTTGATGTGAGCACGATCAAGGAACTCGCACGGCGTTGGGCGCCAGATGTGTCCAAGGGTTTCAACAAGGAGTCGGCGCACACTGCACTCAGCGATATACGCGATTCGGTGGCCGAGTTGCGCTACTACCGACAGTTCATGGGCAGACTCGGCGGCGAGATGTCCTGAGCATCTGACGGTTGGTGTCTGAGGCAACGGAAAGCGTCGCATCTTGTTACGGCCAACCACTCAACTTTCCGGCGTGTCCGGCATGCCCGCTGGCGTTGTGGGCAAATCATCGAGAATCGATGCGCTGGATGGTTTGATGGACTTCGCAGGCATCTTGCGCCGCGAAGTGTCGTTGAGCAGTTGTTCACCGTGTTGCGCATCTGCAGCGCCATGGTGGAAGACGTGCAAATCCTGCTGCGGGAATGGAATGGTGACGCCGTGTTCGCCTAGTGCGGTGCGTGCGGATTCAAGCAGCTCGCTCTTGGCCTTGGCGAAGTCCTGAGTCGCCACCCATGCGCGCAGAATGATGTTCACGCTGCTTTCGGCGAGCGCCGATACGATCACATCGGGCGCCGGATCCTTGAGCACGCGCACGTTGCTGCGCGCCGTGGCGATCAGGATTTCACGCGCAGCACGGATGTCGTCGTCGTATCCAATGCCGATCGTCAGGTCGATACGGCGTTGGGTGCGCGCGGTGTAGTTGGTGATCGGCGCGTTGGTGATCAAGCTGTTTGGCAGGATGATGACGCGGTTGTCGAACGTACGCAGCACGGTCTGAAAGATGCGTACCCGCTCGACGATGCCGTTGAGCGTCGCGACCTGCACTTCGTCGCCGGAACGAAATGGACGCAACGCGATCAGCATCACGCCCGAGGCGATGTTCGACAACGAATCCTTCATCGCAAGGCCGATGCCGAGGCCCGCTGCGCCGATCACGGCGAGCAGCGAATTGGTCGGTGCTCCGATGATTTCCAGCGTTGCGATGAACACGACAATCGAGAGGATTGCGCGCGCAATGTTGCCGAGGAAGCTGGTGAGGATCGCTTCCACGCCGAAGCGAGCAAGCACTTTCGAGACCAGACGGCCGCACCATTTTGCCAGCCACATGCCGGTGACCAGCAGCAACAAGCCGCCGCCGATCCGCACTCCCCATTCGGTGCCGAATTCGGCCCAGTCGATGTGGTGCAGCCGGTCCAGCAACCGCGTGGAAGCGACGACCGGTTGCTGGATGAAAGGCTGCAGCGACGACGCGGGCGTCGGCACGCTACGCACCCTTGAGCTTCGCGAGACGCAACCAGGTATCGACGACGGTGTCCGGATTCAACGATACCGATTCGATGCCTTGCTGCATCAGCCATTCCGCCAGATCCGGATGATCGGATGGCCCCTGGCCACAGATGCCGATGTACTTGCCTTTCGCGCGTGCGGCTGTAATCGCCATTGACAGCAACTTCTTCACTGCTGCATCGCGCTCGTCGAACAAGTGCGCGACGATCCCCGAATCGCGGTCAAGACCGAGGGTGAGTTGAGTGAGATCGTTGGAACCGATAGAAAAGCCGTCGAACATCTCGAGGAATTCATCGGCCAGCAATGCGTTCGACGGCAGCTCGCACATCATGATGAGCTTCAAGCCCGGCCCTCCGTCAACACTGTCGCCGCGACGCAGACCGTTTTTCGCGAGCACGTCGATGACTTTGCGGCCTTCGTCGAGAGTGCGCACGAACGGAATCATCACCCAGCAGTTCGTGAGGCCCATTTCCTCGCGTACTTTCTTCACAGCGCGGCATTCGAGCGCAAAGCAGTCGGCGAAACTCGGATCCACATAGCGCGACGCACCCCGGAAACCGATCATCGGGTTTTCCTCGTGCGGCTCATACTGCTTGCCGCCGACCAGATTCGCGTATTCGTTTGACTTGAAATCCGACAAACGCACAATCACTGGATTCGGCGCGAACGCGGCAGTCAGGGTCGCGATGCCTTCGACAAGTCGTTCGACGTAGTAACTCACCGGATCGGCGTAGCCGGCGATCAAGGTATCGATCTGCAACTTGATGTCGCGCGGCTGGCGGTCGTATTCGAGCAACGCTTTCGGATGCACGCCAATCTGTCGCGCGATGATGAATTCGAGACGCGCGAGCCCGACGCCTTGATTCGGCAGTTGCGCGAAGTCGAATGCGCGCTCGGGATTGCCGACATTCATCATGATTTTGAGTGGGGCAGGCGGCATCTTGTCGAGATCGGCAGTGATGCGTTCGAACGGCAGGGTGCCGGAATAGATCGTGCCGGTATCGCCTTCGGCGCACGACACCGTGACGTCAGTACCATCTGGAATCGTGTCGAGCGCGTTGCCGCAGCCAACGACTGCAGGCACGCCGAGCTCGCGCGCGATGATCGCCGCATGACAGGTGCGACCGCCGCGATTGGTCACGATCGCTGCCGCGCGCTTCATGATGGGTTCCCAATCGGGATCGGTCATGTCGGCGACGAGTACATCGCCAGGCTGCACCTTTTCCATTTCCGCAATCGTGCGCACGATGCGCGCCTTGCCTTGACCGATCTTCTGGCCGATCGAACGTCCTTCGCACAGCACGGGACCACGCCCGGACAGATTGTAGCGTTCAATCTGGGTTGTGCGAACGCGTGACTTCACGGTTTCCGGTCGTGCCTGCACGATGTAGATGCGCTCGCTGTTACCGTCCTTCGCCCACTCGATATCCATCGGGCGGCCGTAGTGTTGCTCGATCTTCAGCGCCTGTCGTGCGAGTTCTTCGACATCGGCATCGTTGATGGCAAACCGGCTACGCAATTCGACCGGTGTGTCCTCATTGCGCACGCGTTCGCCCGGCAGATCCGAATACACCATGCGCAGCGCTTTGGAACCGAGCGTGCGTCGCAGGATCGCGGGCTTGCCT
The DNA here is from genome assembly GCA_038316385.1 of Lysobacterales bacterium. Classification (GTDB taxonomy): domain Bacteria; phylum Pseudomonadota; class Gammaproteobacteria; order Xanthomonadales; family Xanthomonadaceae; genus SZAS-103. Next base: position 141,003 of record JBBQAN010000006.1, read on the forward strand.
TGTCGCAGTGTTGGCTTGTAAACGTAGAACTCGTCGGGATTCACCGCGCCCTGTACGACATTTTCGCCAAGGCCGTAACTCGCGGTAATGAACACTACATCGCGGAATCCGGATTCGGTATCGAGCGTGAACAACACGCCGGATGCGCCGATATCCGAACGCACCATGAGTTGTACGCCAGCCGACAAAAAGACATCTTCGTGCTTGTAGCCGTGGTGCACGCGATAGGCAATCGCACGGTCGTTGTAGAGCGACGCGAACACGTCCTTGACCTTGCGCACGACATCATCGACGCCAGTCACGTTGAGATAGGTTTCCTGCTGGCCGGCGAAGCTCGCGTCGGGAAGATCTTCAGCGGTCGCGGATGATCGAACCGCTACTGCAACATCAAGCTCGTGCGATCCTCCCTGATCGCGAGAATCAAACAGCGTCCCTCCCTGGCCGCACTCTTCACCCGCTGCGCGCGCGTCTTCGCATAACTTGGCGTAGGCGTTTCGGATCGCAGCATCCAGCGCTTGCGGTAGCGGCGCATCGGAGATCCAGCCACGAATTTCGGTACCGGCGCGCGTCAGTTCGGCGACGTCTTCGACATCGAGCGTCGCCAATCGATCCTGCATGCGCTGGGCGAGGTTGTTTTCGGCGATGAAGTCACGGAAAGCATCGGCGGTGGTGGCGAAGCCGCCGGGAACCGAAACTCCGAGGTTGCTCAGGCTGCCGATCATCTCGCCAAGCGATGAGTTCTTGCCACCGACTTGGGCAAGATCGGTCAGGCGCAACTGGTCCAACCAAAGCACATGCTGGGTCAACGTCGGACTCCCATCGGATGGTGCGCGCCGGATTTGCGCATTGCATTCGCGTATTTTGCGGGCGAGGGTGTTTTCGTACAAGCTTGAGCATTGCTCCGCGATGAACGATACGGAGTATGCAGGTGAAGATGCTGGAATTGGCGCCACGAGGGACACACGATGAGCGAGCGGCTGGTGTTCTACATTTCCGACGGGACCGGCATCACCGCCGAAACCATCGGCCACAGCCTGCTGACCCAGTTCGAGGGGCTGCGCTTCATAACTCAACGTCTTTCGTTCGTGGACAACGCCGACAAGGCGCGCGAGGCAGCGCGGCAAGTGCGCGCTGCGGGAGAACTACGCGGGTGCCGCCCGATCATCATCAGTTCGGTCGTCGACGAAGAACTGGCCGTGTACCTCGAAGAAAGCGGGGCGCTGATGCTGGATGTGTTCGGTCCGTTCATCGGTCGACTTGAAGCCGAACTCGGCGAGCAGCGCGAACGCCATGTCGGCCATGCGCATGGCATGGTGGATTTCGCCGCCTACGAGCAGCGCATCAACGCGACCAACTA
>JBBQAN010000018.1:0-57568 GCA_038316385.1 Lysobacterales bacterium
GCCGTACCTCATCCCGAAACTCCGCAAGGATCCACGACTGGCGGTGCTGCTGAAAAAGCTTGGCCTGCCGACACCGGATGAAGTCGATGCGAAGCGGGCGGCTTCCAGTGCATTGACGACTCCGGCATCGGCGAGCGACAAATAGTCCTGTTGCAGTTATTGAGCTGCGAGGACGATGCGATCTTCGAACGGCAGCTATCTGGCCGTTAGATCGATCAGGCGAGAGACTGGTGTTGGCCGATAGCACTCAGTGGTACTCCACATCTCGACTGGGCTGCCAGCAATCAGACATGCTTCAGCACAGCCTTCGCCGCATTACGCCCGCTCGCACCGCTGATGCCGCCGCCGCCGTGCACGCCGTTGCCGCAAAGATATAAGCCATCGATCGGTGTGCGGTGATTCGACCAGCCCGGGATTGGGCGCATGAAGAACATCTGGTCGAGGATGAGCTGGCCGTGGTTGAGGTCGCCTTCGGTGAGGCCGTAGATTTCCTCGAGGTCGAGTGGGGTGATCGATTCGATCTGTCTGATCGCGTTCTTCAATGCAGGAAAATGTTCGGCGAGCGTCTCGATCGCGCGTTGTTCGACTTGCGCGCGGCAGCTTTCCCAATCGCCGTTCTTCAATGCATACGGCGCGAACTGGAAGTGGATCGAAACAATGTTGCCTGCTTTGTTCGAAGGTGAAGTGGTGACTTCAAGGTAAGGCTGGGCGGAAATCTCACCGTACTTCGCGGCGTCGAACGCGCGTTCGATGTAGCGCAGCGTTGGCGCGACCGCGAGAGTTCCCGTCGGCAATCCGTGCGAGCCGTCGGTGAGTAAGTGCACCTTCGCCACGCTGCCGCGCATCTTGATCGACTGCGCCTGCCAGACGAATTCCGGCGGCAGTTCGCGTGCACCAACCAGCCCAAGCAAGGTGCGTCGCGGATCCGCACCGGACAGCACCCTGCGTGCGTTGAGGCATTCGCCATCGACAAGCTGCACGCCAGTGACGACCTGTTTTTCGACCAGGATTTTCAGAACTTCGGCGTCTGTTCGCAATTGGCCGCCATTCGCTTGCAATGCGGACATCAACGCATCGCCAATGCGACCAATGCCGCCAGCGACCTGCCGCTGCGCGAGTCCGCCGCGATTGAGCCAGTTGTGCATCAGCGTGTAGCCGGTGCCCGCCGACATCGAGCCGAGCGTGAAGCCGTGAACGCCGACTGCGGCGATGGCAGCGCGCAGCTGTTCGGACTCGAACCATTCCTCGGTGAATTCGACCATCGACATCGACATTGAGCGGATCAGCTTGAACATGTCCTTGCCGCCGAGCCGGCGCAGCTTCCACCCGAGCTGCGCGAGCGGCAGACCTTCCTTTCGTAGATCGACGTTCGGCATGCGCGGCATCGGCGTCCGATACACGGTGTCGAGGAAAGCGGCGGCCTTGTCCATGAAAGCCACGAAGGCAGGCCATTGCACTGCATCATTTGACGAAAATTCGCGGATTGATGCGAGCGTTGCGGCGTCATTTCCGTCGGCGATGAGACGGAGTTGTTTGCTATTTGGCAATAGCGAAATATAGGTTGGCTTCGCGCCGTGTGTTTTAGCAAGTCCGTATTTCGCCAGTTCGAGATCGGAAACGATATCCGGTCGCAGACTGCCGCCTGCATGCAAGGCATCGACGGTAAAACCGTCGCCGAAGGACTCGGTCGCGATCTGTCCGCCCGCGATGGCACGGCGTTCGAGCACGAGGACTTTCTTGCGCGCCTTCGCCAGATAGTTCGCCGCGACCAGACCGTTGTGGCCGGCGCCGATGATGATGCAATCGAAGGTGGAAGTGGTCGTCATTTCCAGTCCTCCAACACTTCATGCGCTGCCATCCTGCCCGCCGCGCCCATCACTCCACCACCCGGATGCGCGCCCGCCGCACCGAAGTAGTAGCCTGGCAGTGGCGTGCGGAAATCGGCCCATTGGGGCGCAGGGCGCAGGAAGAACAACTGATGCAGCAATAGTTCGCCGTGGAAGATGTTGCCGCCGGTAATGCCTGCGATGCGCTCGATGTCCTTAGGCGTGATCACCTGCTTGCCAACGATGCAATTGCGGATGTTCGGCGCGTAGCGTTCGATCGTGTTGATCACGGTTTCGCCGAATGCTTCGGTCTTCGCATCGTCCCAGCCGCCCTCGATGTCGTAGGGCGCGTACTGCACGAAGCAGGACATCACGTGATGCCCAGGCGGTGCCATATCGCGGTCGATCATCGAAGGGAAGATCATGTCGATGTAGGGATTCTTCGAGAACGCACCGTACTTGGCTTCGTCGTAGGCGCGTTCGATGTAGTCCATGCTCGGGCTGATCGAGATCGCGCCGCGATGCAGCGGGCCTTCACCGGGCAGGCAGGTGAAATCGGGCAGGGCGTTGAGCGCGATGTTGACCTTGCCAGACGAACCGCGCACGCGGAAATTCCTGATCGCCTGCACGAAATCATCAGGCAGATGTTTCGATTCGACGAACTGCAGGAAGCTGCGCTTCGGATCGGCCGCCGACATTACGACTTTTGCGCGCAACTCGTCGCCATTTTCGAGTGCGACACCGGCGGCGCGGCCATTCTTCACGATCACCTGCCTGACCGGCGCATTGGTGCGTATCTCCACGCCGAGTGCTGCCGCCGAGCGTGCAATCGCCGCGCTGACACCGCCGGTGCCATTCTTGGCGAAACCCCATGCACGGAACGCGCCGTCGATTTCGCCCATGTAATGGTGCAGGAGCACGTAGGCCGTACCCGGCGAGCGCGGGCCGAGGAAGGTGCCGATGATGCCGCTCGCGGACTTCGTTCCCTTCAGTGGATCGAACTGGAACCATTCGTCGAGCAGGTCGGCGGAAGATTGCGTCACGAGTTTCGCAATGCGATAGAGATCCTTTTCCGAAAGACTCTTCGCATATTGACCAAGCTTCAACAGACCCATCAGGTCGCGAGGGCTCATCGACGAAGGATCTGGCGGCACAAGTCCGATCACCGGCTTGATAGCCTTGGCGGCACGCGCCATCACCCGGCCGTATTCGTCGTAGGCCTCGGCATCCTTCCGAGAATGCCGATAGATCTCCTGACGCGTCAGGTCGTGGTCGTCGCAGGCGGCGAGGTAGTCGCCGTTATCCATCGGCGTGACTGTGCTTGGCAATGGCAGGATCTTCAGGCCGTGTCGCGGCAGTTCGAGGTCGCGGATGATCTCGGGGCGCAACAAACTCACGACGTACGAGAATTCAGTGAAGCGGTATCCCGGGAAAATCTCCTCGGTCATCGCCGCGCCGCCGACGATTTCGCGGCGCTCGAGAATGCACACCTTCTTGCCCGAGCGCGCAAGATAAGCAGCAGCGATCAGACCGTTGTGGCCTGCGCCGATGACGATGGCGTCGTACTGGTTGGCGCTCATTTCTTTTTCCACGCAGGCTCGTAAAACGGCAGCTTCACGACCTTGCACACGGTCTGCTTGCGATGGTGTTCGACTGTGATCTCGATCGTCAGTTTTGTGTCCGGCGCGTAATGCGGTTTCTGCACGTGCGCGAGCGCGATGTATTTCTTCAGCACCGGCGACCACGAGCTTGTCGATGCGTAACCGACCTGCCTTCCGTTCTGCATGACCGGCAAACTGCCGCGCACGGCCATGCCTGGAATCTGCGGCGGAAGCCCGACCTCAGCGAAATATTTCTCGAGACCGACCCAATCGATGTCGAGCCCGACCAGCTTCCATGCCGAGCCTTCGCGCTTCTCTTTTTCAAGCGCGCGGCGGCCGACGAAATAGCCTTCCTTGTCCAGACTCACTGCCCAATCAAGGCCCATTTCAAACGGTGTGGATTTCTGGCCTTCGATCCATGCGTGATTCGCTGGCGTGTAATCGACATCGACCATGAACAGGCCCGCTTCCACGCGTGCCATGTCCATCGGCAGGATGCCGCAGGGCGCGATACCGTAGTCGTGGCCAGCCGCCATCAGTGCGTCCCAGACCTTGAGTCCTTTGTCGGCGTCCATCCAGATTTCGTAGCCCATGTCGCCGGTGTAGCCGGTGCGCGAGATGCTGACCGGCACGCCGGCGAGCGTGTTGTGCATCGCGCGGAAATACTTGAGTTTGTCGAGCGATTTCTTGCAGCACAGGTTGAGGATCGTGCGCGACTTCGGACCCTGCAGACTCAGCGCGCCGACTTGATCGGTGACTTCGCGAACCGTCACGTCCATGCCGACCGCATTCATCGATAGCCAGCGTAGTGACGGCTCAGCCGATGTCATGCGGAAGCTAGTTTCGCCGAGCCGCGTCACCGTGCCGTCGTCGAGCATCTTGCCATCGTCGTCGCACCAACCGGTATAGAACACCTGGCCGACCGCCATCTTCAGCACGTCGCGGGTGGTGATTCGATGCAAAAGCATCGCGGCGTCCGGGCCGTCGATGAGGTACTTCATCAACGGCGAGACGTCGATCAGAGCAGCGGTATCACGGATCGCCCAGTATTCGCGATCCAGCGAAAGCTCGTAGGAACCGGCCACGATATAACCTGCCCAGCGCCGCCAGTTTTGCGGCAGGCAGAGCTTTGACGTGCGTTCGTGAAATGCAGTGCGCTTGAGTTCGAGCATGATGATTTCCGCCGCGCCGCCGCAGCACGGAAAGAAGGATTATAAGCGATTGTGCCCATGATCGTGCCGTGCAGCCGAGCAGCCAGAAGTTCGTTTTTACGTTTTTACGGCTGTCTCCAGCGGAACACGATGTTGATGTGGTCCTTGTCACGGCGAATGCGCCAAGGCGCGGGTTCGATGACGTAGTCCTTGATCGCGAAACCGGTGGCCATGGTGGCCATCACCAGCACAACCCAGCCCGCCGGGCCGATCGAGATCGCATGATCAATACCCGATCCAAGAATGACCAGGCCGGCGACAATCCCGGTCGTACCCAGTGTCGATTCGACGCACATGCAACGTGCGGTGTGCGCCGGCGCATTTGTCTCGGCGCGACGGCGATAGGCCAGCAGCCACAGATCGCGCACCAAGCCCTGCAACAAAATGATAACCGATATCGCCAACAGCAAGCGCCCAATGCCGATGGCGTCAGGGAAATACGATGTAGTCAGCCACGCAACGATGCCCGCAGCTGGAATCGACGCAAGCTCTACCCGTTCGTCAATCCTGAAATGCATGTTGCCAACCTGCGCAGGATGGGTTTTCCAAATCCTGCCGGAAAACATATTCCAGCTACGTGAAGAGAGTGGAGAAGGTTGGGAAAATGTCAGCTTCTGACCATTCTCTGTTTCTGACCATTCTCTGTGGAATCTCAACCGTTGCCCGCAGGAATAATCGACGTTGTTTCGACCATCAGGATCACCGCGCGATCAGGCGCGCGTACGATGCAGGATGCCTTTGGGAAACGACGAAACCTTCGCGCGGTTGCAGGTCGATCATGCGATCCTCGAGATCGATGATGAAGTGATCGTCGCCTTGAATTCTCGGTCTCGGCCAAGTCGCAATTAATTCTGCGCTGGGCTGTCGAGACTGGCAAAAATCAGGTGCAGCAGTGCCGCTTCGTAGCACGCAATCAACGCGACGTGCTATTCGCTCGTAATCCGGATGTGTTGAGCCGTGTTGAGGTGCTGTCGCAACTTCGGCAAGTTGTTACTGGCGAGCTTGCGGGCGGTATCAGTGCGCGCATTTCGCGATGCATCGGCGAAGAGCGCGATCGCATCGCGATGGTCGGCGAGCATGGCAGCGAGATACTGGCGGTCGAAGATCGGGCCGAACATGGTGCCGAGTGCACGAATAGCGGCTGCGTCCTTGGGGGGAACCCCATTGATACGCGATATGGAAGACATCTGCGCATCCAGCGCAGCGTGGTCGCGGATCAGCATGTGAGCAAGACGCTGCACGGCGACGTTCGTCGAATGCGATAGCGCGAGTCGGGAGATCTGGATTTCCTGCTCGCCGCCGGCGAGTGCTGTGTGATAGAAAGCGGCATCCAGTGCGGCATTGGACGGACCACCCGCCGGGACGGGAATAGTGCCGCCTGGATTGGTCTGCTCCAGGGATCCTTGCGTGCGTTGTACCGCATCGAGATGCTGGCGTAATTTCGGCAAACTGTCGTACGCGAGTGCGCGCGCGGCATCGGTATGCGCATTGCGCGCGGCGCGGGTAAAGAGCTGGATCGCGTCGCGATGATCGGCGCTCAGCAGCGACAAATAATGGCGATCGAAACTTGGGCCGCGTTCTCTTGCCAGTTGGGCGATGACGCCTGGGTCATGCGCGCGCACTCCGTCGATCCTCAAAAGGGAGGACATGCGCGCATCCATCTCGCTGTGATCACGGATCAGCATGTCCGCAAGCCGCTGCACGGCGACATTTCCCGAATGCAAACGCGCCAGACGAGACATCTGGATTTCCTGTTCGCCGCCGGCCATCGCGGCACGATAGAAGCCGGCATCCGCCAAGGCGCTGCGCGGTCCGCCCATCGGCGGTGATGGGTAGTCGCTGGGCGGCGGCCGATTGTAGGGCGGAGGCGGGTCGGACGGCATCACCGCCGGGGGAGCAGACGCTACTGGAGGCGGAGTCGGTGCAGGTCGCTGGACGGCCGGTGTCGATCGCGCAGGACGCGAAGGCGCTACCGGAGGAGCCGGTGTTTCATCTGCCGGGAGATTCGTAGTCGCAGTGTCGGCTGCGGGAGTCGGCGCCATGGTGTCGCTGGCAGCGGATGCCTGCGCCGTGTCGGACGCAGGAGCCGACGCAGTGGGAGTCTGATTGCATGCGGCGAGCAGCAGGCCCGTGAGCAGTCCAGGCAGGAGAATCTTGGAATGGTTCATGACACTTCCTTGTTGTAGTCGAGTGGCGTGTGCAATGTCCGCGTGTCTTGCATTTGCAGTGGATTTAATCATGGGCGCACTTGATGTTGGCATGCGTCGAAAGGCACGGGCTCGTTTCTAGAGCGTGGGATAAGCGTAGTCTAGGTCGCATCCGCAAGCGGTCATGTCATTGCGAGATGATTCTCGCATGCGCTGACGGAACAGGGCATGAGGGATCGAAGCAGATGGTGGCTGATTGCATGCGTCCGAAGTGTGATATGGGTTTGGCCTCACCTGAGTTCGCGCGTACTGCCGTCAAGCCGGCTACCCAAAGCGATCAGCAGTCCTCGAGCCGTACGAATGCGCGAAGCCGCATCCGGCAACTCCAGCTTTAGGCGCAATTTGTCGCCGCCGTCCATTTGGTAAGTCTTCGGTTGTGATTGCACGAGGCGGATCACGTCCATCGGGTCGATGTTGGGTTTGGCGGTAAACACGATCCTTCCGCCGTTTGCGCCGAGATCGAGTTTGCGGATGCCGATCGGCGTCGCGGCAAGGCGGAGTTCGGCGATCGCGAACAGGTGCTTCACCTGGTCGGGCAGCAGGCCGAAGCGGTCGATCATCTCGACCTGCAATTCGCGTAACGCATCGAGGTCGCGTGCGCTGGCGATGCGTTTGTAGAGCGTGAGCCGCGCGTGCACGTCGGGCTGGTAGTCCTCGGGGATCAGTGCCGGGATATGCAGTTCGATTTCCGGGCCGTGATCGGGCTCGGCATCCATGTAGGGCAGATGGCCTTCGCGAATCGAACGCACCGCGCGTTCCAGCAGTTCGGTGTAGAGGCTGAAGCCGACTTCGGCGATTTGTCCGCTCTGTTCGGCGCCCAGCAATTCGCCAGCGCCGCGGATTTCGAGGTCGTGCGTTGCAAGCGTGAACCCTGCACCAAGCTCGTCGAGCGCAGCAATGGCTTCGAGGCGCTTGGCCGCATCGCCGGTCATCGACTTCTTGTCGGGCACCACGAGGTAGGCGTAAGCGCGATGATGCGACCGGCCGACGCGGCCGCGCAGTTGGTGCAACTGGGCGAGACCGAAACGATCTGCGCGATCGATGATGATTGTGTTCGCATTCGGTATATCGATGCCCGACTCGATGATCGTCGTGCATAGCAAAACGTTGAATCGCTGTCGCTGAAAGTCGAGCATGACCTGTTCGAGTTCGCGTTCGGGCATCTGACCGTGGCCGATGCGGATGCGTGCGTCAGGCATCAACTCACCAAGCGTGCGTGCCATGCGCTCGATGCTCTCGACTTGGTTGTGCAGGAAGTAGATTTGCCCGCCGCGCGCGATTTCGCGCTGGAACGCTTCCTTCAGCAGCGCCGGATCCCATGGCGTCAGGAAGGTTTTCACCGCCAATCGATGCGCGGGCGCCGTCGCAATCAGCGACAGTTCGCGCAGCCCCGCCATCGCCATGTTCAGCGTGCGCGGGATCGGCGTCGCGGTCAATGTCAGCAGGTTCACTTCGGCGCGCAGCTTCTTCAGCGCTTCCTTCTGCTGCACGCCGAAACGTTGTTCTTCATCTACGATCACCAGGCCGATGTCCTTGAAACGCACATCCTTCTGAAGCAACCGGTGCGTGCCGACAATCACATCGACGCGGCCTTCGGCAAGCTCATTCAAAACGGTCTTGATTTCGGCCGTCGACCGGAAACGCGAAATCACTTCGACGCGCATGGGCCAGTCAGCGAAACGATCGCGGAAGGTCTGTCCGTGCTGCTGCGCGAGCAAGGTCGTCGGCACCAGCACCGCCACCTGCTTGCCCGAACTCGCTGCGACGAACGCGGCGCGCACCGCGACTTCGGTCTTGCCGAAGCCGACGTCACCGCAAACCACACGGTCCATCGGTTGCGGCATCGCGAGGTCGCGGATCACTGCTTCGATGGCCTGCAGCTGGTCGGGTGTTTCCTCGAACGGGAAACTCGCTGCGAACGGTTCGTACATCGCGCGATCGACGGTGATCGAAAGACCTTCACGCGCATGCCGCTTGGCCTGGATTTCCAGCAACTCGGCGGCGACATCGCGCACCCGTTCGGTCGCCTTGCGCTTTGCCTTCTGCCATTGCTCGCCGCCGAGGGAATGCAGAGGCGCGGTTTCCGGTGATGCGCCGGAATAACGATTAACCAGATGTAATTGCGCGACCGGAACGTAGAGCTTGTCGCCCTTCGCGTATTCGATCTCGAGATATTCTGCGCGTTCGCCACCGGCATCGAGTGTGATCAGTCCGCGATAGCGACCGACACCGTGATCCTCGTGCACGATTGGCGCACCGACGGCGAGTTCGCCGAGGTCGCGAATGATCGTGTCGGGATCGCGACCTGAGCGTTTTCGACGGCGCGTGCCCGGTGCGCGCTCGGGATTGAACTGTCGCTCGGTGAGCACGCATAGCGCAGGTTCGGTGAGCGCGAAGCCATTTTCGAAAGGTGCGACAGTGATGGACAGGCGCGCGTCACTCGCGCCGAGAAAAGCCTGCCATCCCGAAACCGCCGTCGGCACGATGCCCGCCGCTACGAACTGTTCAAGCAATGCTTCGCGTCGCCCAGCTGAGTCGGCGGCAACCAGCACGCGCCCTGGATAGCTTGCAAGAAAGCTTGTTAACGCCGCAGCAGGCGCTTCGTTTTTCTGGTTCAGCGGCAGCGTCGGCGCGGGCTGATCGCCGAGTGGCAACGACTCGGCACGCTTCGGATGCGATTCGCCGCAGACTTCGACTCGTTTGTGACGATTGAGTTGTTCGCGTAACGCAACCGGAGACAAGTAGAGTTCATCCGGCGGCAGGATTGGGCGTTCGAGATCGTGCCGGCGTTGTTCCCAGCGTTCGCTGGTCTGCGTCCAGAATGTTTCGGCGGAATCGAGAACATCTTCGCCAAGTACGACCAGGGTGTCGTTCGCCACGTAGTCGAACAATGTTGCCGTGCTGGAAAAGAACAGAGGCAAATAATACTCAATACCGGCCGGCGTGCTGCCTTCCTTCAGATCCTGGTAAAGGCCGCTGCGGCGCGTGTCGATGTCGAAGCGCTCGCGCAATTGTTCACGCACGCGCTTGATACTGGCTTCGTCGAGCGGGAATTCGCGCGCCGGCAGCAGCCGCACCGAATCGACTGGATGCGAGGAGAGCTGCGTCTCCGGATCGAAGCTTCGGATCGTGTCGATCGCATCGTCGAACAGCTCGATGCGATACGGCTCGTCCGCACCCATCGGAAACAGATCGAGCAGGCCGCCGCGCACCGCGTAATCGCCGGGATCGAGCACCTGCAGCACGTTGCGATAGCCGGCGGCTTCGAGGCGGCGTTGTTCAAGAAGCAAGTCGAACTTCTGGCCGCGCGCGATCAACAACGATTGCGCGCCGATATAGCCCGTCGGGCACAGTCGCTGCATCAGCGTCGCGACCGGAACCACTAGCACGCCACGCCGAGCTGTCGGCAATCCGTACAACGTCGCAACCCGTTGAGAAACGATGTCTGGATGCGGGCCGAATAGGTCGTAGGGCAGGGTTTCCCAATCGGGGAAATGCAGCACCGGCAGTGCGACTGCAGAGAGTGCAGAGCCGCCGGCCAGTAACCGCAAATCCGACTCGAGCATGTGCGCGGCGTGGGTATCGCGCACCACTGCGAGCACCATGCCGTCGCGCGTTTCCGCGCTACGCGCAAGCGCAAGCGCGAGCGCAGTCGGGCTGGCCGGCGCGCGCCAGTAAGCGCGTTGCTGCCCTGCTTTCGGTAGCGGAGGGGTTGGAAGCTTGGTGATGGATTGCATGGAGCCGCGCAGTTTAGCTCAGGTGGCGATCCGTACCTGATTGCGCCGTTCGGATTCATCCGCAATCAGCACCAGGCGCACGCGCACCACGCCGACGTTGTCGCAAGACTCGCGTCGAAAACCCAACGTCTCGGCCAAGCGCAACATTGGTGTATTGTCGTCGAGCACGTCACCGTAGATCGCATGCATCCTGCAGCGCCGAGCATACGCGACAAGTTTTTTCAGGAGCAGCCGTCCGAGGCCATGCCCGGCAATGAAACGCGAGACGATGATCGCGAACTCGGCGTCTTGCCTGTCGGCCGTCCGCGCGAGGCGCGCGACTGCGCCGATCAACGCCTCGCCCGGTGGTGATAGCTCGGCGATGACCAGCACGAAGTCGCGACCGCGCTGCGGACTGGTAAGGGTGCGCAGGTATTCCTCGCTCAGCGATTTGATCGGGTGCTGGTAGCGCAACCGGATTTCCTCCGGCGTGAGCAACGCGAAGCCAGCGCGGATGGCGTCGGCATCCGCCGGTGCGACCGGACGCAACAGGAATTCGCGCCGGTCGTCCAGCACGATGCGTTCCTGCCATGGCGGTTTGAGTCGAAAGCGCTGCATATATCGGTCGAATCCATGTCCTGTCGCGCATCGCGTCCTGCGATTATTCATTTTCGCACATGTGTTGCCGAGCAGTGATTCCAAACGACGGCGCGAATACCTGTGCGTTCAGCAGCCAGCAATCAGCGGCGATTGGCGTGGATGCGATGCTAAGATTCGTGCCACATCCGTTATCGATCGATCGTCATGTCAGGCAACGCCGACTCGCTCAAGACGATCTTCCACGCGCTCATCGCGAACTTCCTGATCTTCGCGGCGAAGCTTGCGGCGGCGTTGTTCACCGGTTCGGGTGCGATGCTTGCCGAGTCGGTTCATTCGCTTGCCGATTGCGGCAATCAGGGTTTGCTGCTGTTCGGCGTGCGCCAGGCGCAGCGGCCACCATCTCCGGATTATCCGCTCGGTCACGGCCGCGAGATTTATTTCTGGTCCTTTCTTGTCGCGTTGATGCTGTTCACGGTCGGCGGCGTTTTCTCGGTTTACGAGGGCTGGCACAAGTTGCAGCATCCAGAACCCGTGCAGCAGCCGTTGTGGGCGATCTTCGTGCTGCTCTTCAGCGTCGTTGCCGAAGGTTTTTCGATGCGCACCTGCATGCAGGAAGCGGACAAGGCGCGCGCAGGCCGCACGCTCTGGAAATGGTTTCGGCAAAGCCGGCAAAGCGAACTGATCGTGATTTTCGGCGAGAATCTCGCGGATCTGCTCGGCCTCGCCGCCGGACTCGCCGCCGTGGTCGCGACGATGGTCACCGGCGACCCAATCTGGGATGCGATCGGTACGCTTGTCATCGGCGTACTGCTGGTCGTGATCGCTATCTTCGTGGCGGTCGAGGTCAAGGCGCTATTGATTGGTCAGAGCGTCGAACCGGCCGTGCATCGCGCAATTTACGCCTATTTCGGCAGCCGCTCCGAGGTGAAAGGGGTGCTGAGCCTCATCACCATGCAGATGGGCGCGGACATCATGGTCGCGGTGCAGGCGGAGATGGATTTCAGCTTGCGCGGCACCGAGTTGGTGACACAGATCAATGCCGTGGAAGCAGAACTGAAAAAACAGTTTCCGCAGGTGAAATGGTTGTTTTTCGAGCCGGATGATTCGGATTGAGGGTTGTGTTCGCGAAGGCTCGGAGCGCCGTCACCGACCCGTTGCAGCCGGTGACGACTGTCCGCTTTGGAGCACTCCCGTCAGAGCACTGACGCCAGTGCGCCGAAAGCACAGCGCACGACGACGGCGATCATCCGCGATACCGGTGCACCTACAGCAGATCCACTTCTTACTTCGCCGGAACGTGCATGCCGCCGACAGCCTCGACTCAGTCAATCGTTCGCCGGCGAATCGCCCCGGCTCGGTCGTCTACTTTTTCCCCTGTGTTGGTACAACAGGCTGCACGTTTTGAGTGGTCGCGGCTGACGAGGAAGTCATCGGCCAATTTCGGACGTTTTCCCATTCCATTTGCACATTGGGTGGAAGCTTGTCCATGTGCTTCAGGAACAGCGCGAGCGTCCATCTCTGCTGATCGCTGAGCGTGTTTCCAAACGAAGGCATGCCAGTGAGACGGATCCCGTGGGTAATTTTCCAGAACGAATCGCCCTCCGGATCGTCCTCGACCCCATCGGTCGCAAACTGCGGCGGCTTTTGATAGAGCCCTTTGGCGATCGGCGATGCGGACGCGTCACCTTTCTCGGAACCGTGGCACACCGAGCAGTTCCGGGCGAACAGACGCACACCATCGAGAAGGTTCTGGTCCGACAAGGCAACAGGGTTTTCTCCTTTCGGAGCCTGGCTAAGCAACGTTGCATCCAATGACGTTTTGGCCGCCCATGTTTCCAACCGTCCCGGCTGCGCGTCAGCGTTGGCAGGTATGAAGCCACTTCGCACCAGCAGGTACGCGCCGATAACGGCGATGACAAGCGTGAATGTCACTCCCGCGAGAAACCGTTTCATTTTCATTCTCCGTTATCGTTGGCGACAACCGCAGCGACGGCGCTGAAAAATGCGCCGGCAACTGGAATCGTTTGCTACTGGATCATTCTCGCTAGCGCGCAAGAGGTCAACTTGGCGTAGGGCGTCAAACAGTTCCCTGGGCAAGATGGGGCGTCAAACAGTTACTAGTCAACCCTTTCCAGCCATGCCGATTGCAATCCATAGATATGCTCATTTCAGCATGAGAGTAACTCGATAGCGAGGGAACATATACAACCCGCTAGCCCATCACTTCGCGCTTCAACCATTCCAGCCGATGCGATGCACCGGCCTCGCCGAGTTCGGCGGTCAGCGACGGTAGCGAAGCCGCGATTTCGACATCGAGTTTCCACGGCGGATTGACCAGCAGCATTCCGCTGCCATTGAGGCGCAGCGGCGAATCGTCCGGGCGGATCAGCAATTCGGCGAGCAGGGTGTCCTGTGCCGGCAGCTTGGCGATCGCACGCAGGAAGCGTTGCAGACTGCGCCGTTGCTTGATCGGAAACCACACCGCAAAGATGCCTTGCGGCCAGCGTTGCAGGCCTTCGATCAACGCAGCCAGCACCGCGCCGAATTCAGCTTCTTGGGTTTCATAGGGCGGATCGATCAGCACCAGCCCGCGTCGCGGCTTCGGCGGCAGTAATGCCTTGATCGCTGCGTAACCATCGCCCTGCTGGACATGGACGCGGTGATCGCGCGCGAACAATGCAGCCAACGCGCGCGCTTCGTCGGATTGCGTTTCATAGCAGACCAGGCGGTCGTCCTCGCGCAGCGCCATGGCGGACAGCATCGGCGAACCCGGATAGATGCGCAGTTCACCGTCGGGATTGCAACGGCGCAACGCCTCCTGATAGCGTTTGATTGCGACGGAATCCGTGTTCGCGCCGAGCACGCGCGCAACGCCCGCATCGGCTTCACCGGTGCGCTTTGCTGCATCCTCGTGCAATGCATAACGACCGCGCCCGGCATGCGTGTCGAGCACCACGAACGGCGTTGCCTTGCGTTTCAGCGCCTCGATCAGCGCAAGCAACACGACGTGCTTGAACACATCGGCATGGTTGCCGGCATGGAAAGCGTGGCGGTAATTCATCGACTCAGTTTCCCATAGTGAGCCCGCGACACGCGCATCATTTATGCTGGAGGCAATGGCTACCACAACCAACTCCATGCCGCATGTACTGCTGGTCGAAGACGAAGCCGGCATCGCCGACGCGGTGCTGTATGCGTTGCGCAGCGAAGGGTTTGCGGCAACGCACTGCCAGCTTGGCGGCGATGGCCTGCGACGACTCGCCGAGGGCGGAATCGACCTGGTCGTGCTGGATGTAGGCCTGCCGGATCGCAACGGCTTCGATGTCTGCCGCGAATTGCGCCGCAGCAACGAAGTGCCGGTGATTTTCCTGACTGCGCGCAGCAGCGAGGTCGATCGCGTGGTCGGGCTTGAGCTCGGCGCCGACGACTACATGGTGAAGCCCTTTTCGCCGCGCGAATTGATCGCGCGCGTTCGCGCCCGTTTGCGTCGCAGCATCACGCAACATGCCGAGGCAGGCGAATGGAAACAGCTCGGTGCATTCGAACACGATGCATCCGGCCGTCGCATTCGTTATCACGGACAGATGCTCGACCTCACGCGCTACGAATACGGATTGCTCGCTGTCTTGCTGTCGCGACCAGGCGCGATCTTCACACGCGCGCAATTGATGGATGCGGTGTGGACTCATGCAGGCGACAGTGCTGATCGCACGGTCGATGCGCACGTCAAGACATTGCGCGCCAAATTACGCGCGATTCGCGCCGATTCGGATGCTGATAACGATCGCGATCCGCTGCGCACGCATCGCGGTGTCGGCTACGCACTGGAGCTTTGATGCGACTGAGCCTGCGCATCTTCCTTGGCTACTTCCTGATCGTCGGCCTTGCCGCGTGGCTGGTGATGCATGTGTTCGTCGGCGAGATCAAACCGGGCGTGCGCCAAGCGATGGAAGACACACTCGTCGATACCGCGAACGTGCTCGCGTTGCTGGCTGCCGACGATATGGTCAACGGGCACATGCAGGATGGCGCATTCGCGCAGCGCGTGGGCGCGCTGGGCAAGCGCGATGTGCACGCGCGCATTTGGGGATTTCGCAAGGATTCGCTGGATTATCGGGTGTACGTCACCGACGCGCGCGGCATCGTTGTGTTCGATTCCAGCGGCAAGGACATCGGCCACGACTACTCGCGCTGGAATGATGTCTATCTCACATTGCACGGAAAATACGGCGCGCGTTCGACGCGCAGCGATCCGAGCGACGAGAACTCGACGGTGATGCACGTCGCCGCACCGCTATTGCAGGATGGACGCATCATTGGCGTACTGACGGTGGCGAAGGCGAACCGCACGATCGCGCCCTTCATCGCAAGCAGCGAGATTGCGATCCAGCGTTGGGGCTTGTTGTTGCTGGGGGTAGCGCTTGCGATCGGACTACTGATCAGCCTGTGGTTCGCGCGTGAGCTAGCGCGACTGCAGCGGTTCGCGCATGCGGTGACCGCAGGCGAACGCGCATCGCCGCCGCGCGGAAGCGGCGAGTTCGGCGAGCTTGGACAGGCGCTGGAAACGATGCGCGAACGCCTCGACGGAAAGCAATACGTCGAGGATTACGTACACAGTCTGACTCACGAGATGAAAAGCCCGCTCGCGGTGATCCGCAGCGCTGCCGAATTGTTGCAGGAAGAGATGCCGGAGCCGGAGCGACAGCGTTTTGCGAGAAGTATCCTCGACCACTCGCAACGCCTCGCGCGCATGATTGACATGACGCTGGCCCTTGCTGCGGTCGAGCATCGGCAGGTGCTCGAACATCCGGAGGCGTTTGCAATTGATGAGCTCGTCCGCGAAACCATCGCTGCACTGCAACCGCAGTTAGCGGAAAAACGCATCGCGCTGCATGTCGATTCCGCGAAATCGCCTATCCGTATCGCCGGTGATCGCTTTCTTGTCGGTCAGGCGATCCATAACCTGCTGCTGAATGCAGTGGAGTTTTCGCCGCAGGACGGAATCATCGTCGTTGCATTGCGCAGCGAAGGCCGGGATGCGGTGCTGACGGTGCGCGACCATGGCCCTGGTATTCCGGAGTTCGCATTGCCGCACGTGTTCGATCGCTTCTATTCGCTGGCGCGGGCGGACGGTCAACGTAGCAGCGGGTTGGGTCTTTGTTTCGTGGGTGAAGTTGCGGCGCTTCATCAGGGCTTGGCGACGCTCGAGAATGATGCTGCTGGCGGCGCCATTGCGACCATCCGTTTGCCACAGGCCTCGAATACCTAGATCGGGTCGTTCGCACATCCGTGTGCAGAAACTTCATCATGACTTCACACAGGTTTCGTCATGAGCGCATCGACGGGTTATAGCGTGAGCGTACCGCCGCCAGGCATTCCACGAGTCGCGCCATGCATCGCTCATTACTGCTCAAAGCCATCGTGATCGGGATCATGATCCTTGCGATCCTGATCCCGCTCGACATGATTCGCAGCACCATCGCCGAACGTCAGACGTTCCGCCAGCAGGCGGTCGCATCGATTGCCGAGAGTTACGCTGGTGCGCAAACCGTGGTTGGGCCAGTGCTGACGGTTCCCTATCGCGTAGACGTGCCAACGACGGAAGTCGTAAATGGTGTCACGCGCCCGACCACCATGATCGAGCAGCGGCAATGGATATTCTTTCCGAAGAATCTCCGGATCGACGGCGAGATGAAACCCCAAGTGCGCTACCGCGGCCTGCACAAGGTGCGCGTATACGAACTGCACGCGATGGCCGACAGCCATTTTGAACTCGACGTGCCGTCGCAGGTCGAGGGCGGGGCGCTCCACGACATCGGTATTCCGGTTCTCAGCATGGGTATCAGCGACGTACGCGGATTGAGCGCCACGCCGCGAATGCGCTTGAATGGTCATGACACAGATATCAAGCGAGGGCTTGGCGTCGATCATCCGGGCGCGGGAGTGCATGCAAGTCTGGCCGCATTGACTCTGCTCGCAGGCCAACGTCGCAGCTTCGACACGACGCTTGATTTTGTGCTGAGCGGCACTGAGCAGTTGGCAATAGTGCCGATCGCGGGAAACAATCGGGTTGTATTGGAGTCCACATGGCCGAGCCCGCAATTCGCAGGACGCTTCCTGCCGCACAGCGAGAGCATGGGGGCGGCTGGCTTCGATGCGGTTTGGGACACTCCCGCGTTGGCGAGCAGCGCTCAGGAGCAGTATCTCGCTGGCACGAACGCAAAAGATGGTATCGATCGACTGGAAGTGACCCTCGTCGACCCAGTCAATATCTACACGCAGGCCGATCGCGCAAGCAAGTACGGATTGCTGTTCGTGTTGCTGACCTTCGTCGGCTTCTTCATGTTCGAGACGATCAAGCAGCTGCGTATCCATCCGATTCAGTATCTGCTCGCCGGACTGGGTCTTGCGATTTTCTTCCTGCTGCTGCTCAGCCTGTCCGAACACATTCCATTCCTGTGGGCGTACGTGATCGCGAGCGCTGCGTGCATCGGGTTGCTCGGGTTCTATCTCGGATATGTCTTGCGCAGCCGTGCGCGCGGCATCGGATTCGCGACAATGCTGACTGCGTTGTATGCGGTCCTCTATGGCCTGCTGATTTCCGAAGACAATGCGTTGGTGCTGGGTTCGATGATGCTGTTCGCGATCCTTGCTGCGATCATGGTCATCACCCGCAAGATCGACTGGTACGCGCTCGCGCCGGATAGCACAAGTACAACCGAACGCGACAATCCACCCGACGCGTCGATCCATGCTGCGCAGGTGCACGAAAGGGCATCGGAAGGATATTGATGCAATCGAAACGTACGCTGGGCGCGATCATCTGGATTGTGCGCAGCGTTGTTTCAACCAGGGAACATCATCGCGCGGCAACGCGATTTGCTTGCATAGCCGAAGAGAGTCGCGTTTTCGATGCACCAACGCGAGGCCCTGCGTGCGACGATATGCGCCGGCGGATTAAACCGGAGAACGATCCAGCATGGCGATGGGAAAAAAAGGGGTGCCGCCGAAGCCGAGCGTGCTCGAGCGCGCGGCGGCGTGGTTCATCAAGAACTGGGGGCTGACCGATCGCGCCATCGGCCGCACCACGGCGGCGATTGCCTCGCGATTTCGTTTTTCTTTCTTTCCCGTCATCACCCTCGTTGCGCTCGCGTTCCTGTTTTACGATTATTACGGAATCGGCACCTTGGGGGGCACACAGTACGGGGGTAACAAGCGACTTTCTTCGGTCGAGGATTCGCTATTCGACTGGGTGATTACCAAGCGCCCGATTGACCCGAAGATGTCGGGCCGCGTGCTGATTGCGGAAATCGACGAGTGTTCGATCCAGTATTTCGAGAAAAAGGGCGAAACCGGCTGGCCGTGGCCGCGCGATCGCCATGCCGACCTGCTCACGGCGCTCGGCGACGGCGGCGCGACTGCTGTCGGCTATGACGTGATGTTCCTCGACAAGCAAACCGCGCAGTCCGCATCCGACGACATGCTGCTGCAAGTCGCAAAACTCGGCGCGCCTGCCTTCTTTGGCGCCAATGAAGGCGATGCGGTCGACGATACGCCAGCGACCAACACCATCAATCGCTGGCCGACGGCGGTACCGCTGACTGCCAGGCCGAAGGATGCGCCGGTGGTTTCGATGCAGCTTCCGTTCGGCGATGCAATGGCGCAACGCGCGGGTTACGTCAACATCGGCCGTTCGGGCGACGGTGTGTTGCGCGATTTCGATGTGTGGAAACCGGTCGGAGACTGGGGCGTTCCGTCGATGGCCGCGCTGCTGGCCGCGCAGGCCACGCACCGCAAGTTCACGAGTTTCCCGCAAAGCATCCGGCTGAACTGGCGCCTGAGTCATCCGTTGCAGACGGTCAGCGCGGTCGATTTGCTATCGGACGAGCACACGCCTTGCCTCGCGAAGGGACAGAAACTGCCCGACCTGAAAGGCAAAATCGTGCTGGTCGGGTACGTCGCGGCGGGCATCAACGACATCAAGCCGACCCCGATCGATGCGCAGATGCCAGGCGTGGTTCTGCAGGGTGAGGCTGTCGAGAATCTCGTCAGCAGCAGCTACATCCGCATGCCCGCCGATGGTTTCAAATATGCGTTGGCGGCGCTGCTGATCGTGCTGATCGGATTCTCGTTCTGGCGCGGCGAGCCGTCGCAGGACATCGATGCGGTGTTCACCGCGACCAATCTCGCATTGACCGCGATCGCGACGCTGACACTGACCTTCACCACCTACTTCTTCGACATCTTCACATCGGTCGGCACCTCGGTGACGTTCTTCGGATTCTGCCGTACTTATCTGGCCGGCATGCGCGGACGTGCGCTGGGCAACGATGATCATGTGGCGGAACTGGGCGAGGGCGGCCGCTTGCATGTGGTGCTGCTGATCCTGCGCGTGAGTGTCGGCCAGGATCTGGAAGTGCTCGGGCGCAATCCCGATGCGCGGCGTTTCTGGGAAACCAGCGAATATCGCCGGCGCATCCGCCGCGTGCTGTACGCGCACGGTTACGGAAAGATGCACGAAGGGCTGATCGAGCGTAAAACGTGGCTGGCGTCTGATTTTCGCGATGTGATCCTGATGATCTGCGATGCGCCGTCGGTCGAGGAATTGCGTTGGGAGATCCTGCACGACCTGAATCTGATCAACGACGAACTGGTCAAGATCGCCGACGAGATCCGTCTGGAGCAGGTGGTGAACGCCGGTGGAGTGTATGTCGACCTGAGTGGCATGGACGCCTCGACCCGCGCGCTGTCGCTGCAAAATACCCTGGGTCGATTGCTGTTGTTGCCGGTCACTACCAGCCTGCGTGCGTTCATCGCGTCCGATGTCGACTGCTTGCCGCGTTACCTTCAACCGGGTACGGCACAATCCGATCCTGACCCATGCCGCCCCGCCGAATCGACTTCCTCCGAGGACCCGCCATGCGCAGCCCCATCCGAATCCTGAGCTTGTCCATCCTGGTCGCACTTGCGAGCGTCGCGATCGCGAAGAAACCAAAGGCCGCCCAACCAGCCCCGGCGCCCGCCGCTGCTCCCGCACCGACGCCTGCTGGAACTGCGCAGGCGACCGTTTACAAGGACGGCGTCGCCGTGCACCAGGCCGCGATGGCGACCTCGCCGACGGTGACCTCGTTATCCAAGGGCAGCCCGGTGGAAGTCGAGAAGCAGGAAGGACTGTGGTTCAACGTCAAGGCGCAACCGAGCACTTCGGGCTACGTCAAGATCAACGAAGTCCGACTCGCCAAGGCCACTGGCGCAGCGGGCAGCAGCAATGACGGCTATTCGATGTTCGGCGGGCATGTGAAGCCGACCGAAACCGCTGGCGTGCGCGGCATCGGCGAAACCGATTTGCAGAACGCCACGTTTGATGCGGGCCAGCTTGCCCGGATGGAAGCCCTGCGCGTGGACGATGGCGCGGCGAATTCCTATGCGAGCCGGATGCACCTGCAGAAGACCCAGATTGCCTACGCCAAGGAGCCGGGCATTGGTCAGGGTCATCGCTCGACGTCGGGAACGCCAGAGGAAACCCAGGCCAAGCAAGAGGAAAACACAGCGGTCAAAAATGGCTTGTTCGGCATGATCGGAAGCCGGCTGCCGGGCGGTATCGGTGCGTCTGCCGGCAACGCGACCGACGCGATGCCCAAGGATGAGCAGGAAAAGTTCGATGAAGAAATCGCAATGGGTCCGCAGGTCGCCGGACGCGTGCTCAGCGTCATGCCGCTATGGGGTGACCCGGCGGCGCAGCGGCGCGTCAACACGATCGGCCGTTGGGTCGCGATGCAAACGCCGCGCGACGATCTGCCGTGGACATTTGCGGTCGTGGACAGCCCGGAGATGAACGCGTTCGCCGCGCCGGGCGGCTACATCATGGTCACGCGCGGCTTGTACGAGGTGCTGCAGTCCGACGACGAGGTCGCCGCCGTGCTCGGCCACGAAATCAGTCACGTCGTGTCGCGCGATCATTACAACGTGATCCGCAAGCAGGCGATGGCGTCGGTGGCGATGAATGCGGGTAGTGACTACGCCATCGGGAAGATCGGCAACAACGGTGGTGCGGGCCCGTTCGAGCAGAAGCTCGCGGGTTATTTCGCGAAGCAGGGCGCGAAGATCATCCTGCTCGGCTTCGACAAGGACGTCGAGTACCGTTCCGATGGCGCTTCTCTGATCTATACGTCCCGCGCCGGCTACAACCCGCTCGCGATGTGGGCGGTGTTGCAGAAGCTCGATGCGGTCGGCGACGCCGGCCGGACCAGCAATCTGTACAAGACGCATCCGACGCCGACCCAACGCTTGGATCGCCTGGATCAGAAAGGTTTTGCCGGCGTGGCCCAATACACCGATCGCCCGTATGTGGCGGGGATGCGTTGAGCGATTGAAACTGGTGAATCGTCAACTCGCCTTGATCGTCAGTACGTAACCGATCTCGGCGAGTTCTTCGCGCTCGCTGTCCAGATCCGCACGGGTCAGAGGATGCGAATCGAGCCAGCGTTGCGGCAACCGCAATTTCATTTCTTTCGCATCCACTGCGAGCTTGATCGCAGGCAATGCGTCGCGGTCGTAGCCGCGATGAAGCAGCACGGCGAGCCGCAGCAACAATGCGCAATGCAGGGTCGGAAGTTCGAGGCGTTCCGGCAATGCATTGATGCTTGCCATCGCAATGCCGCGCCGCTGGCAGCGCACCAGCGCGCCGAGCATTTGCTGTTCCGGTCGCGAGAAGCCGGCGATGTCGGAATGTTCGATCAGGTAAGCGCCGTGTACATGGTGATGGCTGTGCGCAATCGCCAGGCCGATCTCGTGGATGCGTGCAGCCCATGCGAGCATGCGGCGCTCATCGGCGTCGAGTTGCCAAGCGGCGCCAGCCTGGTCAAACAAGGCCAGCGCAGTGCCTTCGACCTGCGCTGCCTGTTCGCGATCCGCTCCGTAGCGTTCGACCAGCGCATCCATCGAACTGTCGCGCGGATCGCGTTCGCTGGCGCGACCGAGCATGTCGTACAGCACGCCTTCGCGCAGCGCCGACTTGCTCGATTGCATGCGTTTGAGTCCGAGTTCATTGAAGGCCGCCTGCAGCACCAGCAAGCCGCCTGCGATCACCGGTCGGCGGTCCTCAGACAATCCGGGAAGATCAATGTCCTCGATGCGCTCGAATTCCAGCAGGCGTTCGCACAATGCGCTCAAGCCGGTATCGGTGATCACGCCGCGCGTGAGCTTCATCGCAACCAGGATTTCGCTGACCGACTTGATCGTGCCCGAAGAACCGATAGCGTCTTTCCAGCCGCGTTCGCGATACGCGCGCACGAATTGCTGGAACTCGGCGGAGACTTCGGTCAACCCCTGTTTCCAGCGTTTGCGGCTGAGCTTGCCGTTGTCGAAGAAACGCCGTGTACTCGCGACGCAGCCCATTTGCAGACTCTCGCGTTCGAGCGGTTCGTAACCTTCGCCGATGATGAATTCGGTTGAGCCGCCGCCGATGTCGATTACCAGTCGGCGCTCGCCAGTCGGCGGGCTCGCATGCGCAACGCCGAGATACACCAGACGCGCTTCTTCGCGGCCGGAGATGATTTCGATCGGATGCCCGAGTGCGGTTTCGGCCGGGATCAGGAATGCGTGCGGATCACGCAACTGGCGCACGGTGTTGGTCGCGACCACGCGCACGCATTGCTGCGGAATGGTGCGGATGCGCTGGCCGAAACGCGACAGGCAATCCAGCGCGCGGTCGCGCACGTCCTCGCGCAGCTCACCATTGCCATCGAGTCCTTCGGCGAGGCGCACGGTTTCGCGCAGGCGATCGACCACGCGCAGCTGGCCGAGCACGTGCCTTGCCACGACCATGTGGAAACTATTGGAGCCAAGGTCAAGCGCGGCGAGCAGGGCATCGTCGCCGATCGCGATCCTGGTCGGCGCATCGGTCTCGATTTTGCGCGCGGCGTTGGTCGTCATGTGCAGAGTTTAGCCAGCAACGCGCCCTGTGCGGAATACGCGGGTTCACCAGGTTGCGGTTGCAACTGATTGTAGCTGCCATCCTCGCGCAGTTCCCAGGCCTGCGTGTTGTCGCGCAGGCAGTTGTCGAGCTCCTCGGCACGCACGCGCCCGGCGAGTTCGTGGCGCACGATCGGAAAACAGGTTTCGACGCGTCGCAGCAGATTGCGATCCATCCAGTCCGCGCTTGAACACCAGGTTTCCGGTTCGCCGTCGTTCGCGAACCAGTACACGCGGCTGTGTTCGAGGAAGCGTCCAATCACCGAGCGCACGCGGATGTTGTCCGACAAGCCGGCAACGCCGGGCCGCAGGCTGCAAGCGCCGCGCACGATCAGCTCGATGGTCACGCCGGCCTGCGATGCCTCATACAACGCGTTCATCACGCCGATCTCGTTGAGCGCATTCATTTTGGCGACGATGCGCGCCGGCTTGCCGGCACGTGCGTGCTTGGCCTCGCGCGCGATCTTCTTCAGCAGCGCCTTGTGCAGGGTGAACGGCGATTGCAGCAGGCGTTTGAGTTTGATCGTCGGTGCCAGACCCGAGAGTTGCTGGAACAGCAGATGCACGTCTTCGCCGATTCCGGCATCGGCGGTAAGCAGGCCGATGTCGGTGTATGCACGCGCGGTGCCGGCGTGGTAGTTGCCGGTGGACAGGTGCACGTAACGGCGCAGCCGTTTGCGTTCGCGCCGCACGATCAACAGCATCTTCGCGTGGGTCTTGTACCCGACCACTCCGTACACAACCTGCACGCCGGCTTCCTGCAGGCGATCTGCAAGCCGGATATTGGCCTCCTCGTCGAAGCGCGCGCGCAACTCGACCACCACGGTCACGTCCTTGCCGTTGCGCGAGGCTTCGATGAGATGCTCGACCATGATCGAGTCGCGGCCGGTGCGATACAGCGTCTGCTTGATCGCAAGCACGCTCGGATCGTGCGCGGCTTCCTTGAGAAGATCGATCACTGCCGCGAACGAATCGTAGGGATGGTGCAGCAGCAAATCGTTCTTGCGGATCGCCGCGAACATCTCGTCGCCGTCCAGATCCAGCATGCGCGGCCGGAAGGTCGGGAACTTCAGCTCCGGCCGATCGACAAGTCCGTAGAGCTGGCTTGCGCGATTGAGATTGACCGGTCCATCGACGCGATACACCGCGTTTTCCGACAGTTCAAAATTCTTCAAGAGCATCTTCACGATGTTGCTCGGACAATCCTTGCTGATCTCCAGTCGCATCGCGCGCAGGAAACCCCGGCTCGCAAGCTCGCCCTTGAGCGCATGCGCGAGGTTTTCCATTTCATCCTCGTCCACCAGCAATTCGCTGTTGCGGGTGACCCGGAATTGATAGGCGTTCTTGACCTGCATGCCGGGGAACATCTCGCCGACGAAGGCGAGCAGCACACTGCTCAGCAGCACGAAATCGTGCTCGCCTCCGGACAGCTCGGCAGGCATCTGGATCACCCGCGGAAGTGAACGCGGCGCGCGCACGATCGCCATGTGGCCGGAGCGCCCGAACGCATCCTTGCCTTCGCGCACGACCACGATGTTGAGGGACTTGTTGAGGATGCGCGGAAACGGGTGTACCGGGTCAAGACCGAGCGGAGACAGCACCGGCAGGATTTCGTTGCGAAAATACTTGCGCAACCAGCGTTTTTGCGCGGTCGTCCATGCATCACTTCCAAGGATGCGAATGCCGGCAGTCGCGAGTTCGGGTAACAGCACCTGATTCCAGTGTTCGTACTGCGCCTGCACGAGTTTGCCCGCGCGTTCGTGGATGAGTTTCAGCGCGGTCGCAGGGCCAAGGCCATCGGGTCCGGTGGTGCCTCCGAACTCGAGTTGGTGGTTGATCGCCGCGACACGCACCTCGAAGTATTCGTCGAGGTTGGTGCACGAAATGCACAGAAAGCGCAGGCGTTCGAGCAACGGGACCGTGCGGTCGCGCGATTGCGCGAGCACGCGTTCGTTGAATGCGAGTTCCGCGAGTTCGCGGTTGAGATACAAAGATCGTTCGGGCGGCAGGTCGGTCGTCACGGACGGCAGTGTAGCCGGCGCTGGCGCTAGTGCCGCAATTTCGGCGCCGGCAACTCTCGGCGCGCGCTGCCTGATCGTGGCTGTCACGGAGCCTCCATGTCAGGTAACGAACGGGGTTGCACGCGCGCCGCACCGAAGTGGATCGAGAACGTGCTGCCTTCTCCTACCTCGCTGGCGATTTCCAGCCGCGCCTGATGCATTGCCAGAACGTGCTCGACGATCGACAGCCGGAGTCCGGTGCCGCCGGGTTCGCGCGGCGCAGATTTGCAGCGCTGGCAACGATCTGCGCCCCAAGTCAGGCACGCGATCGGCGATGGCCGATTGCGCTTCGCGTGCGTCGCCGGCATGCACAGTTTCAAAATCGCCCTTGCGCAGGAAACGCGACCATGTCGCGGATGGCAGGTTCGTCTTCGACGATCAGGATGCGTTTGTTCACGCGGAACCTCGGCAGGTGCCGGCCGCGCAAGTAGATACCAGTTTTGTGACCCTGATATTACTTGAGGTGATGTTACTGGATGCGCTGTCACCAGCCTGGAATGCCGGATTGGCGCAACGCAGGTTGTGGTGCGAATTGATGCCGCTGCTTGTCGATGTCGCCGGGATGGATACCCTGTTTGCGCATTTCGAGCACGACCGGGGTCATCTCCGCGATGCGGGTCTCGATGCGCGCACGCTCGTAATAATCGAGGTCATTGCGGAGCTTGAGCGCTTCGAGTTGGTTCAGCGCGTCTTCGGCACGGCCGTTCAAATACGCGGACACCGCATAGGCTTCGCCGGCGCGGCCGGTATCGCCGGCCAACTCGCAGGCACGGGCGTAGGTATGCTGGAACTCGGGATCGTCGCCGCCATCGGCCATCAACGGTCGCAGCACGGTCTGCGCGCGCCGGCCGGCCTCGGCAGTGCCAATCAACCCCAGGGTGGTTGCGTACGTGAGGATCACCGCACGATTGCCGGGCATGCGTGCTAGAACACGATCCAGCGTCGCCAGCGCGGCGGGACGATGCTCGGCGACGAATTGCGCGTCGGCAATCGCCAAGTCGATCCAGTACGTATTCGGGTGATGATCCGATAGCGTTTGAAGTTCCGCGAGCGCTGCAGCGGACTCCCCATGCAAAGTTAGCGCAAGCGCGAGTCCGTAGTGTTGTGCATCGCCGAATGCTTTCGGGTTGGCTTTGCGCATCCGTTGATATTCGGCGATCGCCGCGCTGCTGCTTTCGGCGCTCAGCACGCGCAGGCGTTCCTGGGCCCAGCCGAAATCCTTGCCGTGCTGGATCGCAACCGCCGGAGCGATCCGCGCGCTCAGGTTCGCGGGCAGCAGCAGATTCGTGGCGCCGGGAAGATTCGGCGGAAGCGTGTTCGCGGGCCGACTTTTGATCTGGCGCGCGCGATCGAGCGCGTCGCTGATGCGGGTGCTGGTAACCGGATGATCGAGCAGAAAATCCGGCGTTTTGTAAGGACCGTAGCCTTCATCGCTGCGATAAGCGGCTTGCATGCGGCCGAAGAAACTCGCCATCGCCAGTGGATCGTAACCGGCGCGCGCCATCGTTTCGATGCCGAAATGGTCGGCTTCGGTCTCGTTGTCGCGGGTGAAACTGACTTGCTGTTGCGCCATCAGCCCCATGCCCGAGGCGATCGCCGCTTCGGTCGCGTTGCTCGCGGACGAGGAGTGTGATTGCGACGAAACCAGAATTGCGGCCAGCATCGCCAGCGCGATCGGCACGGTATCGTGCTTCTGCGCTTCGACCGAGCGCAGCACATGATTCTGGGTGACGTGCGCGATTTCGTGCGACATCACTCCGGCGAGTTCGTCTTCGCTGGTGGTGGCCAGGATCAGCCCCGCATTGACCGCGACATAGCCGCCGAGCGTCGCGAATGCGTTGATGTCGCGCGAACGCACCAGAAAGAAATGAAAATCCTGCGAGGGACGGTTGCTGCTTGCAGCAAGGCGCTCGCCGACGCCTTGCAACCAGTCTTCGAGCAGCGGATCGTCGAGCACGTAGCCGAGGCGACGCAATTCGCGGAAGGTCAGTTCGCCGTATTCGTGTTGCTGTTCGGGGCTGATTACCTGAGCTGCGGACGAACCGATATCGGGCAGGGTCGCCGACTCGCTGGTGGCGTATGTCGGCTCGGCGATGCCGAGCGCGACTGTGGTCGCACAGGTGAGTAGAAGTAAGATCAAAGAGTCGTGACGCAGCATGGAATGACCTGCGGTGCGGGATCGGCTTGGGCAGCATGCAGCAAGCGGCGCGTCAGTGCGTGAATCGGCAGTTAAGCGGCATGG
Source organism: Lysobacterales bacterium (assembly GCA_038316385.1). Classification (GTDB taxonomy): domain Bacteria; phylum Pseudomonadota; class Gammaproteobacteria; order Xanthomonadales; family Xanthomonadaceae; genus SZAS-103. The sequence continues at coordinate 27,437 of JBBQAN010000018.1, forward strand.
TCGTGAATGGATGGAAAAAACCGCGCGGTCACTCCATAGTGTGTGCATTCCCACCGGAGTTCCCCGCGATGGCCGAATCGCCCGTGATCATCATCTATAGCACCGCAATGTGCCCGTATTGCGTGGCGGTCAAGAACTTCCTCAAGAACAAGGGCCAGAGTTGGACCGAGTTGCGCATCGACAACGATCCGGCCAATCGCGCCGCGATGCGCGCGCGTACCAACCGTACCAGCGTGCCGCAGATCTTCATCGGCGACGTGCATGTGGGCGGATACGACGACCTGATTGCGCTCGATCGTCATGACGGGCTGCTGCCATTGCTCGAAAGCCATTCATGAACAACGCATACGATGAGGCTGGTAGCGCAAACAACGAAAGCGACCGCGTCGCCGAATTCACTGCATTCCGCCAGCGCATGAACGAACGCATCCTTGGTGAGGGCAATCAAGTGATCCGGCGTTTTTTCGCGCTGGACACCCAAACTTACAAACCCGGTGCGCTCGATGAGAAGACCAAGGAACTCCTGGGGTTGGTCGCCTCGATGGTGTTGCGCTGCGATGACTGCATCAGTTACCACATCGCGCAAAGCAAGGATGCCGGCGTGACCCGCGCGGAATTCTTCGAGGCGTTTTCCGTCGCGCTGGTGGTCGGCGGCAGCATCGTGATTCCGCACTTGCGTCGCGGGGTGGATTTTCTGGACAAGATCGAAAACAACGAACCCGAATAGATATTCCGGGAATTTCGGGAAAGCCAGTCTTGTCGGCGAAAGCCGGGATTCATTTGCTCCTTGACGCGACAAGGACGGTTTTCGTCAGGACGACGGCCAATGAGAAAGACTGAGACTGACTGGCGTCAGCGTTCGTACGCGCCGCGATCGATCCCCGCGCCGACAATGCGCGGGTTCTCGTCGAAATCCCAGGAACCTTCCAAGGCGAGCCCCAGATTCGTGCCGGTGTTGATCGCAGGCGATCCTGTCGCGAGATGCAGATCGAGATTCGATGCGGTCTGGCTGACGAATTTCGGATCGGCCAATACTCCGTTCGCCTCGCCATGGCTTGCCGTCTGGAAAGCGGCCAAGTTGGTATAGGTGCGGTTATTCCAGACCCACTGCGCGTCGGACGCGCCATTGACCGTGTAGTAGATGTTCCGGTCGAGCGTCACCGGAGGCGTTGCGGCATTAACGAAACTGTTCACCAGCAGGCCCTGCGCATTCGCGTACAGAACGTTGTTTTCGAACACGTTGTTGGTCGCGTGCCACTGCACCTGGAATTCGCCGCTGCCGGAGTTCGTCGAGTCGTTTTCATACAGGGTGTTGTTGACGATCGTGCAATGGTCGGTGCCGCCGACGCCGTTCGCGTAGCCGCCGATCGAGATGCCGGTGACGTTGCCGAACAGGATGAGGTTGTTGCGCGCGGTCACGTAGCTCGTCGTGCGCGTGTGGTGCTCGCTCGCGAGTTCGATCGGCAGGTCCGCGTGATCGACCATGTTGCGTTCGATCGTGATACGCGTGCCGCCATCGACGTAGATGCCGTCAGCGCCAGGCTGGAAGTTGTACGCCGAATTGGTTGTCGAAGTGATGTTGTAGACAATGTTGTCCGCGATCCAGCCGTCGCGTGCCTGATCGAGGGCGACAGTCGGTGCGGTCTGCTCGAAACCGATCGCGACGATGCCGATGTTGTTGTTGTCGTGCACCTTGTTGTTGGTGACCTGCCAGTTCTGCACGTTGCCGTTCACCGACAGCGACTCGCTGAAACCCAGCACGAGATGGTCGAGTTCGTTGCCGTCGACGATCAGGTTGCGGATCGGCGTCGTCGCGCTACCGTAGATCGCCATGCCGAACGCGTCGCCGGCCGAGGTGGGGACGGTCGTTGAGATGTTGTGGATATGGTTGTTGAGTATCTCGATGTGATTGCCCGAGCCGTACGCGTAAATGCCCGCCGGCACCATGCTCGCCTTGTTCGACGTGTAATTGCGAATCTCGAAGCCGATCACGCGAACGTAATTCGCGTTGAACAGGGTAAACAGACCCTGCTGGCCGCCATTGCCGACCGTGAGGCCTGTGCCATCGACGATCGCGGATTCGCCCGGCAACGATTCGACCGTAATGAAGCCCGCTCTCGAATTGCCCGAACGGGTGATCGTCACTGCTTCGTGGTAGATGCCCGCATGCACCTGGATCGTACCGCCTGCGGGCACGACCGCGACCGCGTGCTGAATCGTCCGCCAGGGATTGGTGGCGCTGCCGACGTTCGCATCGTTGCCAGTGACGGCGACATGCCAGGTCGTTCCCGTCCAGATTGGCACGTTCACATGAATCGATGCGATTCCCATCGAGATCGGGTTCGCCGCAGCGACGGCCTGCACCTGCACGGAAAGCGCTGTCGCGGTATTCGCCGGTGTCGTATAGAGGCCAGCCGTGGAGATCGTTCCGATCGATGGCGCACCGCCCGGAATGCCATTGACGAGCCAGGCGACACTCTGATCCGCCGCGCCGGAAACCGTCGCGCTGAATTGGACATTGCGACTGACGCCGCGAGTAGCGGCGCGCGGCGTCACCGCTACACTCACCGAAGCCTGCGCCGACGTGAACCAGAAGCAGCCAGAGACAAGCACGAGCATGGCGTTACGGCCAAATGGGCTGCGCAAAAATTTTCGGATGCGCATCACCGACTCCCGTAGTTGCGATGCTGTCGCCGCCATGGATCGCGGCCGAGACTTATATTCAGTTTATCAACTTAGTCCGGAATTCGGCTTGGGATTATCGATTGCATCACAATATGACGGCAGCCGGAAAACATGATCTGGCATAATTTACGCCATCCCGGCAGCCACTCGGCATGTCGCTCCTCTGAAGAAAAACACATGACCCAGACGATTGCAGTGATCCGCGGCGATGGCATCGGCCCGGAAATCATGGACGCCACCTTGTTTGTACTCGACGCGATGAACGTCGGGCTATCGTACGAATTCGTCGAAGCCGGCATGGCGGCGCTGGAGAAACACGGCTCGCTGCTACCCGACAGCACGCTCGCATCGATCAACAAGCATCGCGTGGCGTTGAAGAGCCCGTTGACCACGCCGGTCGGCGAAGGTTTTTCGTCGATCAATGTCGAGTTGCGCAAGCGTTTCGACCTGTATGCGAACGTGCGCCCGGCAATCAGCTTTCCGAACACGAAATCACGTTACGAAAACATCGACATCATCACCGTGCGCGAGAACACCGAGGGCGCATACATCGGTGAAGGCCAGATGACTTCGGCCGACGGCAATACTGCGACGCTGCAACAAAAGGTAACGCGCAAGGGTTCCGAGCGCATCGTCCGCTACGCTTTCGACATGGCGCGCAAGATCGGCCGCAAGAAAGTTACCGTGGTGCACAAGGCGAACATCCTCAAGTCCACCTCGGGACTATTCCTGAAAGTTGCGCGCGAAGTCTCCAAGGAGTATCCGGAGATCGCTTGCAATGAAATGATCGTCGATAACACCTGCATGCAACTGGTGATGAAGCCCGAGCAGTTCGACGTGATCGTCACGACGAATTTGTTCGGCGACATCGTTTCGGATTTGTGCGCCGGCCTCGTCGGCGGCCTTGGCCTCGCGCCGGGCGCGAACATCGGTGCCGATGCGGCGATCTTTGAAGCGGTGCATGGGTCGGCGCCGGACATCGCCGGCAAGGGCGTGGCGAATCCCTGTGCACTGCTGCTCGGTGCCGCACAGATGCTCGATCATCTCGGCAAACCATCCGACGCAGAACGCCTGCGCAAGGCAATCCGCGTGACGCTGGAAGCAAAAGACACGCTCACGCCAGACTTGGGCGGCGATGGCAACACGATGGGGTTTGCGAAGGCGATTGCGAGTCGAGTGTGATAGTCAGGTATTGCTCCCACGAATGGTCGGAATATTCTCGGCTTGGTTCAATTCCGCGAATTGAGTTTCGACAACAGCCGCAAAATTTCCAAATACAGCCACACCAGTGTGACGACCAGCGCGAAGCCACCGTACCATTCCATGTACTTCGGCGCTCCTTGTGCGACGCCTTGCTCGATCAGGTCGAAATCGAGGATCAGGTTCAGCGCGGCGACGATCACCACGACCACGCTGAAGCCGATACCGAGCGTGGTGCTGGAGTTGATGATGCTGAATGAGTGGCCGAAGAAGCCCATCACGATGCTGGCCAGATAAAACAACGCGATGCCGCCGGTAGCCGCGACCACGCCGAGCTTGAACTTCTCGGTCGCGCGGATCAGGCCGCTGCGATAGGCCAGCAACAGAGCGCCCATCGTGCCGAAGGTCAGGCCGACGGCCTGCAGCACGATGCCGGGGAAGCGAAGTTCGAAAATCGCCGAGATGCCGCCGATGAAGAGGCCTTCCAGCACCGCGTAAACCGGCGCGGTGTAGGCCGACCATTGCTTCTTGAACACGGTGATCATCGCCAGCACAAAGCCGCCGAGCGCGCCGCCTATCATTAGCGGATACAACGCGCCAACGCTGTCCGGGCCGGTGAATTTGCTCCAGCTGAACATCGCGCCGCACAACACCAGGATCAGCAGAAACGCGGTCTTGTTGACGGTGCCATTGATCGTCATCGCGTTGTCGCGCGACACCACAGTCCCGCTCGCGCTGTCCAGAAAGGTATTTTTATTGAGTGTCGGATTGCCGCTTTGCATGGCGATTCCCTTGATGATTTTGGTAATGCTAATCGGTGGAGTGTTGTTTGCGCCAGAAATGATCGAGCACCGCAACATCGGATTGCGCAGGCAGGAACGAGTTCAGCAACGCGCCATGGACGTAATCTGCGGCCTCTTCGCAGGCTTTCAATAGGGTGCGCCCTTTGCATAAATTTGCCGTTATGGCCGACGCGAGCGTGCAACCGGTACCGTGGGCGTTGACGTTCAGGCGCTCGTGCATGAAGTCCCCGCGATGGTCGCGGTCAGCGTAGCGGTCGGTCATCGCGCCTGACCCCGGCAGGTGACCGCCCTTGAGCAGAACCGCGCTTGCGCCGAGAGCGCGCAGTTCATCGAGCGCAACTTCTGCAGCGTCGCCATCTGCGATCGAATGGTCTAGCAGCCATTCGGCTTCGGGAATGTTCGGCGTGACGACGCTCGCGAGCGGCAACAGGCGCGTGCGCAGCGCGTCGAGTGCATCGGGTTCGAGCAAGACCGCACCGGACGTTGCGATCATCACCGGATCGAGCACGATCCAGCGCGGTTGGTGGAACTCCAGCGCATCGGCGACGGTATGAATCACGTCCGCATTGGCGAGCATTCCGAGCTTGACCGCACGGATGTTGAAATCGTCGAAACACGCTTCGATTTGCGCGCGCAGGAACGCGACAGGGGGAACATGCACGTGAGTGACGCCGCGGGTGTTTTGCGCCGTCAGTGCAGCGATGGCGGACAGCCCATGCACGCGGTGCGCGGCAAAGGTCTTCAGGTCGGCCTGCATGCCGGCGCCGCCGCCGGAATCGGAGCCGGCGATGGTCAGCACGTTGAAGCGGCGCGGGTTGTTCATGCGATGCAATCCACGGCGTTCATGGCGATGGTCTCCTGGCGAGGATCGATTCTGCCAGCGCGATCGCGTGTTGGTAGTCCGGCACGAAATGCAGTTCGCCTTCGCGATCGCCCAGGTGCATGTCCGCGATCACGCGCTGCGGCTGCGCCTGCAGGCCGGACACCACCAGCACGATGCCCTTGCGGCGGCAGCGATCGGCGAGGGTGGCCAGCGCATGCACGCCGCTCGCATCGATGAACGGAACCAGCCGCATGCGCAGGATGAACACCTTGGGCGTGACGATGAGGCGGTCGAGCAGGCTGTCCAGTCGATTGGCTGCACCAAAGAACAACGGTCCGCTGATCTGGAACGCCTCGACGCCCTTCGGCAACTGCGCGCGCTGGTAGGTATCGGCAACGCTTGCATCATCGTCCGCATCCCTGGCTGCCCCGCTGTCATTCTCGTCGAGCACGCGCACGCCGGAACTGACCTCGAACGCCTCGGCCATCCGGAACATGAAGACGAAGGACGCGACGACGATGCCGACTTCGATCGCCACAGTGAGATCGAAGAACACGGTCAACCCGAAGGTCAGCAGCAGCACCAGCAGATCGCCTTTCGGGGCCGAGAACGTGTGCACGAAATGTTCGTATTCGCTCATGTTCCACGCGACGACCAGCAGCACCGCGGCGAGCGCCGCGAGTGGCACGTAGTGCATCTGCGGCCCGAGCAGCAGCATGAACAACAGCAGGAAAACCGCATGCAGCATGCCGGCAATGGGTGTCTTTCCTCCAGCGCGCACATTGGTCGCGGTGCGCGCGATCGCGCCAGTCGCGGGCAGGCCGCCGAACAGCGCGGCACCGACATTCGCCAGGCCTTGCGCGACGAGTTCGCAATTGGAACGGTGACGCGCGCCGATCATGCCGTCGGCGACGACCGCCGAAAGCAGCGACTCGACGGCGGCCAGGAATGCGATCGTGAACGAGCTTGGCAGCAGTTCAAGCGTGCGCGAGAAGGGGATCTGCGGAAACGCGAAGATCGGCAGCGACGAGGGCAGGTTGCCGAAGCGCGTGCCGATGGTTTCGGCCGGCAACGCGAAGCCCACGCTGACTGCCGTACTCAGCAGCAACGCGATCAGGAAAGCCGGCCAGCCGGGTCGCCAGCGGCGCAGCGCGATGACGACACCCAGGGTCAATGCCGCGAGTGCGACCGCTGCGGGCTGCGCGGTTGCGATGTGTTCGGCATACCCAGCCCAGCGCGCGAAGAAATCCACGGGCACCTCGTCCATGTGCAGTCCGAGCAGGTCCTTCACCTGGCTCGAGAAAATGCTGACCGCGATCCCTGCGGTGAACCCGGTGATCACCGGTTGCGGCATGTACTTCATTAGCGTGCCAAGGCGCATCAACCCTGCCGCGATCAGCATCAGCCCGGCGAGCAGCGTGCACAGGATCAGGCCACCGAAGCCGAACTTCTGGATCACCACGAACACGACCGGTACGAATGCGGCGGTTGGCCCGCCAATCTGAACGCGCGAGCCGCCGAATGCGGAAATCAGGAAGCCCGCGACGATCGCGGTGTAGAGGCCTTTCTCGGGGGTTGTGCCGCTGGCGATCGCGAGCGCCATTGCCAGCGGCAATGCGACGACCGCGACCGTCAGGCCGGCGATCGCATCCGCACGCAGGTCGCCCCATCCGTAGCCGCCACGCAGCACGGTGTAGAGCTTGGGCACGAACTGGCTGGCGTATTGCGAGGCCGCCTTTGACATCAGGCGGAGTCTTTGAGCCGCACGCCACGGCCACGGCCCTGGCTGGGTTGATCCTTGCCAATCAGTTCGATGCCTGCCGCATCCAGAGCCGCTACGATCTTGGTCAGCGTGTCGACGACGCCACGGACATCACCCTTGCTGGCCTCCATCCGCTGGACCGTGGGCAGGGAGACGCTGGCCATTGTGGCCAGGGTGCGCTGGTCGATGCCGAGCAGCGCGCGTGCCGCACGTATTTGAGCAGCGGAAATCATGCGTCCGGCGGCGAAGGATGACCCATCCATTCCAGCAGATCTTGCCGCCGCATGCAAGCTCCAGACATTCATATTGATACGCAGAACATCAATAATGACGCTTGGAGATGCATCTCGGCAAACGAAGCGCGGGCGGAGGCCGCAGCCCGATACCGCGGCGCATTTGACGTGAAGTCAGGCGCTCCCGGGGTCGCTGCGCTTCACCCGGGCCACGTCGCCAAGTGCCTGGCTCTTGGTTACAACACCTCCGAAGCAAAATCCGCCAAGCGCGACCGCTCGCCTCGACGCAAAGTGATATGCGCGCTGTGCGCCCAACCCTTGAAGCGATCCACCGCGTAGGTCAATCCGGATGTGGTTTCGGTGAGATAGGGCGTGTCGATTTGTTCGACGTTGCCGAGGCAGATGATCTTGGTGCCGGGGCCGGCGCGGGTGATCAGGGTTTTCATCTGCTTCGGGGTGAGGTTCTGCGCTTCGTCGAGGATCATCCAACGGCTCAGAAAGGTGCGACCGCGCATGAAGTTCAAAGAGCGGATCTTGATGCGCGACGCCAGCAAATCATTCGTCGCCGCGCGGCCCCACGCGCCACCTTCCTGCGGTGTGCGCGTAAGGACCTCCAGATTATCAGTCAAGGCGCCCATCCACGGCGTCATCTTTTCTTCCTCGGTGCCGGGCAGAAAGCCGATGTCTTCGCCGACGCTGACCGTCGCGCGAGTCATGATGATCTCGCGGTAGCGCTGCTGATCCATCGTCTGCGCCAGGCCCGCAGCGAGTGCGAGCAGGGTTTTGCCGGTTCCGGCTGTGCCAAGCAGGGTGATGAAATCGATGTCCGGATCCATCAGCGCGTTGAGCGCGAAATTCTGTTCGCGATTGCGTGCGACGATGCCCCAGACCGAACGCTGCGCGTGGCGGAAATCATCGACGACGCGCAGCACCGCGCGTTCGCCCTCCAGCTTGGCCACGCACAATTCCACTTCATCGTCGCCAGGAAGATAGAGGAACTGGTTCGGAAACCATTCCTCGTCGTCGCTGCGCTTCACTTCGTAATACGTGTGGCCTTTCTCGGTCCACGAGCGCAGGTCTTTCTCGTGCTGGTTCCAGAAATCGGACGGCAGCTGCGCCGCGCCGGTGTAAAGCAGGCTGAAATCGTCGAGCGCGCGGTCGTTTTCGTAGTCCTCGGCAGTGATGCCAGTGATCGCGGCCTTGATGCGCATGTTGATGTCTTTCGACACTAGTACAACGGGGACGCCGGGATTCGCTTCGCGCAGCTCAATGACCGATGCGAGGATCTGGTTGTCGGGCAAGTTCTCCTTCGATTTCCCCGCAGTACTCGCAGCGGCTTTCTTCTTGGCATCGCCACCGTGGATCTGGAACAGCAGCTTGCCGATCTGGTCGCTGGACTTGAGCTGCAGCGCTTTCGGGCGCACCAGCAGCAATCCGGATTCGATCTTGTCGCTGCCGTTCGTTTCGATCAGTTCGTTGATGAATCGACTGACCTGGCGCGCGTTGCGGCTGACTTCCGAATTGCCTTTCTTGGCCGCGTCGAGTTCCTCGATCACCATCATCGGCAGGAACACGTCGTGTTCCTCGAACTTGAACAACGCGGTTGGATCGTGCATCAGCACGTTGGTGTCGAGCACATAGATACGCTTTCCTTTGGTCATTTCATTCCCTTTATTTGATTGGTCGGGAGATTGAACATTCTGTCCAACTCCCGATGCACACGATGCAAGCGGAGCTTGCATCGTGCTCCGCACGTGCCCTTCGGGCGGATGCGATCGGCCCATCCATGTGCCGAAATAGCGTCGGAACCTGGAAGGACATGAAATACATGGCGCGGTCAGTAGCGTGTCCCGTGCGTGCGACCTTGGGCAATGATGCGAGAGCGCAGCACATCTTCGGCTACGCCTTGCGGAGCTGTTTGAGGGATTCGAGCACGGCTTCGGCATGGCCGGGCACTTTCACTGGGAGCCAGAGCGCGCGAATCACGCCTTCTGGATCGATCAGGAATGTGCTACGGACGATGCCGATGTAGTCGCGGCCATAGAGCTTTTTCGGCTGGATCACATCGAGAGCCTTGCACAGCGTTTCGTCGCCATCGCTGATGAGGTCGAACTTGAAGCCTTGTTTCGCGCAGAAGTTCTGGTGCGATTTCACTGAATCGCGCGAGACGCCAAGGATCCGCGCGCCGGCACGCTTGAATTGCGGCAACAACGCGTTGAAATCGTTGCCTTCGGTGGTGCAACCGGGCGTGCTGTCCTTCGGGTAGAAGTACAACACCAGCCAATAATCGGAGTAGTCGGCGAAGCTGGCGGTGGCGCCAGTGGAAAGGGTGAATGCGAGCTGGGGAATGCGGTCGCCGATTTCGGGCATCGTGCTCTCGTCGTTGCGTATCTCAGGATACTCGATCAGAACTTCATCGGGTCCATGATCGCATCGAGATTCAGATGGTCACAAAATTCCAGGAAATCGTCGCGCAAACCCGCGATGTGCATGTTGCTCGGTACGCCGATGGTGACCTGTGCGGTAAACATCTCCGCGCCTGTCTGCATCGCGCGATACCGCGAGCATTGGAGGCTTTCGATAGTGATGCCGAGGCGATCGAAAAAATCGGCCAATTGAAAGAGAATTCCGGGTTTGTCGGCGGCGACCACTTCGACGATGTAGGGAAGCAGGTTCGTCTGCAGCGGCTTGGGTGATGTGCGGTTCCACATCAGCTTGATGCCTTTCTCCTCGCGCTCCAGACGGGTCAGCGCAGATTCGAGCTTGGCGACCGCATCCCACGATCCGACCGCGAGCGCCGTTACCGACACGTCGTGGCCGACGCTGGAAAGCCGTGCATCGGCGAGATTGCAGCCGCTTTCAGCAATGCGCCGGCTCAACGCAAGCAGCGGCGAATCCGGGTGCGCGGAATTGGCATTGATCAGCAGGTGATTTTCGTTCGCTGCGGGGCGAGTGGAGGATGTATCGTCGGTCAAGTTATGTCCGTTGAGGCGAACTGAAGCAAGGCGGGTGGGCACTCGGTGGATTTTGAACGGGAATGCTGGCCGTGTCCCCGACCACATGCTTGCAGCATACTGGTCGCGGCTTCCGCGCTGCAAGTCTGATGACTCAGACCAACCAGTGCAAAAGTCTGGCCGCAACCACGACCAAACAAGCGGAAAAGCCTAGGCGCAGTTACGCGCAGATTCGTCTGAATGGACTTGCTCAGACTTTCCAAAGTACCATTCCACGCCATGATCACGGAAGCTCCAATTGCGCATTGAAGGTTCCATTACCGCGCTGGCGACCCCGTTCACGGCCGCTGGCGATATCGACTATCAGGCTTGGCAGCGGCTGCTGGAAATGCAGATCGCGGGCGGCACGCAGGCGGTCGTGGTCGCCGGTTCGACCGGAGAAGCGGCCGCGCTGGACGATGTGGAATTCGATCGACTGCTCTCGGCCACGGTTGAGGTGATCGCCGGACGCATCCCGGTACTCGCCGGCACCGGCATGCAAAGCACGGCCAAGACCATCGCCCAGACCCGGCGCGCGCGCGATTGCGGCGCCAGTGGGGCGCTGATCGTCACCCCACCGTATGTGCGCCCCACACAGGCCGGGTTGCTGGTGCATTACATCGCGCTCGCCGAGCAGGGTGGGTTGCCGATCGTGCTCTACAACGTTCCCGGTCGCACCGGTTGCGATCTGCTGCCTGAGACCGTGGCGCAGTTGCGTACACATCCGGAGATCATCGGCATCAAGGAAGCGGTTGGCGATATCGGTCGCATCCGCGCGCTGCTACCCATGCGAGGCGAGGGTTTCAGCGTCCTCAGCGGCGATGACCCGAGTGCCGGACAAGCAATGCTGGCCGGTGCCGATGGGCTGGTTTCGGTCGCATCGAACGTGATTCCAGCCGCAATCCGGCGATTGTGCGACCATGCGCGCGGTGGCAATGCGACGGCGGTCGCGGCCTTGCAGGATCGGCTGAATCCACTGCTGGCATTCCTCGGCGTGGAACCCAATCCGATCCCGGTCAAGGCCTTGCTGACGCGAATGGGCATGGGCTCCGGCCTGCGACTGCCGCTGCTGCCGTTATCGTCGCAATACGCGCGCCAAGCCAATGCCATCGCGACGGCGTGCGCCGCGCTCGAATCCGAATCGGCTGGGCCACTGGCTGCATGATCAGCACGTTGCCCTCTGATCCCACACATTGACGCGTGACACTACAGGAGAACCCGATGTCGCTTTCCAATACATCTGCCCGCGCATTGCTGGCCACGGCGCTGGCCGCGGCATTGCTAGCCTCCACCAGTTGCAGCATGTTGCACCGCAAGGACGGCAGCGTCCGGTTTTTACCGCACCACAAGAGTGCCGATTACGCGAAAAGCCAGGAAAACCGCCCGCTCGAAGTGCCGCCGGATCTGGACACGCCAGCGACCGACCCGGCAATGCAGATTCCGTCCGTCAATGGCCGTGCAGCGAACATTGGTTACGTACAGTCGGCGGCTGGTTCCACCGGACCGGCTTTCAGTGTCGCGGACACCGTTGCGGGAACATGGGAACGCCTCGGTCGCGCACTCGACCGCATCGACGGGGTGACCATTACCCAGCGCGCGCAATTGCTCAATGGTTACGACGTGCAATACAAGGGCGCGACGATGTTGTTGCGGGCCAATTCCAGCGGCGCGCAATCCACCCAAGTGGACACAGTCGGTGCTGATGGCAAACCCGTGCGTACTCCCGAAGCGGTCGAGCTGCTCAATCTCCTGCGCGAGCGGATTGGGTGAGGCATCGGCGCTGCGATCTGCCAGTGGCAGATCGTGCGATGCCGAACGCCCGTGCGTAAGCACGGGCCGGATGAAGGCGGCGCCTGTATGCAAGTGGTAGATCGTGCGATGCCGAACGCCCGTGCGCGAGCACGGGCCGGGTGAAGAACCGCGTTGACGAATTGCCAGTGGTAGATCGCGCAGCGAAAAACACCAGGCGGCTACGCCGAACGTTTGTCTCATTCGTTTGTGCGATCGCCTGAGCGACCCGCTACTAGCGCTTCAACTCCGACAGCTTGTCGGCGACCTTGTCCCATTCTGCGGCGTCGTCTGGCGGATCAATGCGCGTGCTGAGCACCGGCCACGCCTTGGATAGCTCGGCATTGAGCGCGATGAAACCTTCCTGGCCTGCGGGAACGTCGTCCTCGGGATAAATCGCATTGACCGGGCATTCCGGCTCGCACAAGGTGCAATCGATGCACTCGTCGGGATCGATCACCAGGAAGTTCGGCCCGGCGTGGAAGCAATCCACCGGACACACCTCGACGCAGTCGGTGTACTTGCAGCGAATGCAGCTCTCGGTGACGACGAAGGGCATGACGTGTTTCCGCGCGGCGGTAAGATCAGCGCAGTGTAGCGAGCCGTAGCGTAAAACTGAAAGTTTGTTCGCAGGATCGAACCCAGCGGACTCATCAATCCAAGCCAAAGTTTATGGCACGGATCGCTGGGGGTGCGCGCAACCCAACGCGCACGAACAAACCGTGGCGCTCCCTACGAGGTTCGAACTCGTGTTCCCGCCTTGAGAGGGCGGTGTCCTGGGCCACTAGACGAAGGGAGCGTGAAGTCGGGCTGGCAGCCGTTACGCAAGCGACTGCAAAATCAATACGCTAGTATAGCAACCCGACAGCGCCGGGCAACGGCTCGTCCCCGGTCAGAGCCGGGTATTACTTGGCCTACCGAGGATTTCGCGGCATCGCCGCAGCATGACCAACTCCATACCGATGCTTCCGCGCAATGTGCCGCGCGACCAGCACATCATCTCACGCAAGCAGATCAGCCAAAGCGCGCTGCGCGTGTTGTACAAACTCAATGAGGCCGGCTTCGACGCCTACCTCGTTGGCGGCGCGGTGCGCGATCTGTTGGTCGGCGGTCATCCGAAAGACTTCGATGTTGCAACCAATGCGACACCCGAGCAGGTCAAGGCGCTGTTCCGCAATTGCCGCCTGATCGGCCGCCGGTTTCGGCTGGCTCATGTGATCTACGGCCCGGAAATTATTGAGGTCGCCACCTTTCGCGCCAATACCGACGATGGCACCGGCGACCGCGAAACCCACGAAGGCGGCCGCCTGTTGCGCGACAACGTCTACGGCACCATCGAAGACGACGCGGAGCGCCGCGATTTCACGGTCAACGCGCTTTACTACGGCGTCCGCGATTTCGCGGTGCTCGATTACGTCGGCGGTTGGGAGGACGTGCAGCAACGCACACTGAGATTGATTGGCGATCCCGAACAGCGCTATCGCGAAGACCCGGTGCGCATGCTGCGGGCGGTGCGACTCGCGGCCAAGCTTGGCTTTTCGATCGACCCGGCCAGCGCAGCGCCGATACCGCGCCTCGCATCGCTGATCGCCGAAGCTCCGCCTGCGCGGCTGTTCGACGAAATGCTGAAAATGTTCCTGGCCGGCCATGGAGAAGCGAGTTTCGATGCGCTCGACCGTCACGGATTGCTCGCAGCGGTATTTCCTGAAACAGCCGCCGCACTGGCCGACGATCATGATGGCCATCAGCGCGCGATGTTGCGCAAGGCATTGGCGAATACCGATGAACGCGTGCGCAGCAACAAGACGGTGACACCGGCGTTCCTGTTCGCCGCGCTGCTGTGGCCCGCGTTCCGCCGCGAACTCGGTCTGCTGGCCGAACAAGGCCTCGACCCGCTCGCGATGCAGCAACGCGCTGCCGATCGCGTGACCTTGCACCAAGCGCACCGGATTGCGATGCCGCGCCGGTTTTCGATCCCGATGCAGGAAATCTGGCTGCTGCAGGCACGTTTCGACATCCGCCAGCGCAAGCGTGTATTCCGCCTGCTCGCGCATCCGCGTTTTCGCGCGGCCTACGATTTTCTCGCGTTACGGGTCACCGAGCAGCCCGAACTCGCCGAGCCAGTCGCGTTCTGGACCGAGGCGCAGACGCTGTCGCATGATGGCTTGGCCGAGCGACTGGCGAATCCAGTGAATTCCGTTGCGGCTGCCGATGTTTCTGACGCAAGCGACGCCGCCAAGCCGCGCAAACGCCCACGCCGCCGACGTCGGCATACATCCGCGAGCGATTCCGGGACGCCTGATACGGCTCCGTGATCGGCAAGGGTTGATCTCAGCATGTTGAAGGAGTCTGTCTCGCACAAGTCTGCGGTACACGCATGTATTGGCTTGGGTGGCAACCTTGGTGATGTCGCGGCTGTCATCGAACAAGCATTTGCTGCACTCGATGCATTGCCGGAAACGCGCCTGCTGCGCCATTCGCGGCTGTATCGCACGCCTGCCTGGGGCATGACCGCGCAACCGGATTTCATCAACGCCGCCGCCGTGCTGTCCACGCAGTTATCGGCAGATGCGCTGCTCGCCGAGCTATTGCGGATCGAGCGCGCAGCCGGACGCGATCGCGATACGCAAACCGAACCCTGGGGACCACGAACGCTCGATCTCGACCTGCTGCTGCACGGCGACGCGGTGATTGCCAATCCGGGCCTGTGCGTGCCGCATCCGCACTTGCACGAGCGCGCTTTTGTGCTTGTCCCGCTGGCCGAAATCGCAGCGGATACAGTGGTGCCTGGGCGTGGTCGTGTGGATGCCTTGCTTGCTGCGGTGGATGCGCAGGAAATTGTGGCGCTGGGTTAGAGTAGCTGCCTGCCGGAACCGTTGACGAGCCGATGTACGCATCCGAAGACAAGACCAAACCGCGTGCGCCGATCACGGTGCCTTCGCTGCGCCAAGCCAAGCGTGACGGCCGCAAACTGGTGATGATGACCGCGTACGACGCCGGCTTCGCGACGGCTCTGGATACCGCTGGCGTGGACATCGTGCTGGTCGGCGACTCGCTGGGCATGGTGGTGCAGGGCAGAGCGAGCACGATTCCGGTTTCGCTCGCCGATATGATTTATCACGCCGCCTGCGTCGCGCGCGGGCTGCGCTCGGCGTTGCTTGTGGCCGACATGCCGTTCCAGAGTTATCCGACGCCCGAACGCGCGTTGGATTCTGCCGCTGCATTGCTCGCGCAAGGCGGCGCGACGATGGTCAAGCTCGAAGGTGCCGGACATGTGCTCGATTGCATCGGTTTCCTCGTCGAGCGCGATATTCCGGTCTGCGCGCATCTTGGTTTGACTCCGCAATCGGTGATGAAACTCGGCGGCTACAGCGTGCAGGGACGCGAAGCTGCGGCCGCACAGCGGTTGTTCGACGATGCACTCGCGGTGCAAACGGCGGGGGCGGAAATGTTGGTGCTCGAATGCGTGCCAAGTTCGGTTGCAAAACGGATCAGCGATGCATTGCAAATTCCGACCATCGGCATCGGCGCCGGCCCTGGTTGCGATGGGCAAGTGCTGGTGCTGCACGATCTGCTCGGGCTTGCCAGCGGTCATCGGCGACCTCGCTTCGTCAAGGACTTCCTTGCCGAAGGCGGCTCGGTTGTCGGCGCGGTGCGCGCATTCGCAACTGCGGTGCGTGAGGGCAGTTTCCCCGATGCCGAACACAGTTACGCCTGACGGTCGCGACGCATGCAGACGCTGAACACGGTCGCCGAATTGCGCGCGTTGGTGGGTGCATGGAAGCGTAATGGATTGCGCGTCGCCTTCGTGCCGACGATGGGCAATTTGCACGCAGGGCATTTCTCGTTGGTTGATCTCGCGAAACAGCGTGCCGATCGTATTGTTGCGAGCGTTTTCGTGAATCCCACCCAGTTTGGCCCAGACGAGGATTTCGCGCGCTATCCACGTACGCTCGACGCCGACGCCGAGGGTCTGGCCGCGCATGGCTGTGATGCGCTGTTCGGGCCGACTGTAGTCGCAATGTATCCGGAGGGCTCCGAAAACGCTGTGCAGATCCGCGTGCCAGGCATTACCACGATTCTCGATGGCGCGCATCGCCCCGGCCATTTCGATGGCGTCGCGACCGTGGTGACGCGCCTGTTCAACATGGTGCAAGCGGATAGCGCGGTGTTCGGGCAGAAGGATTACCAGCAGTTGCAGGTGATCCGTCAGCTCGTCCGCGATCTGGCATTCCCGATCGAGATCATCTCTGCACCCACCGCACGCGACGATGATGGGCTCGCGCTGAGTTCGCGCAACCAGTATTTGTCGCCAGCCGAACGCGCCCTCGCGCCGGAAATACACCGCACGCTGCGGGCCATGCGCGAGTCACTGCTGGCAGGGCAGGCGCTGGATGCCATCGAGACCGAGGCGGCGCAACGACTGACTGCGACCGGTTTCGCAGTCGATTATGCTGCGATTCGTCGCACCGATCTCGTGAAACCGGCATCTGACGACCGCCATGATTTGGTCGCGCTGATTGCCGCACGGCTTGGCAGCACGCGCTTGATCGATAACTTGATCCTGGAATAGGTCAAGCGGACGCTACAACCACTCCGAACATCGATGTTGCAGTGCGCAAAACCGCGTCCTACACTTCGCGGGTTACCACCGCCGCCCATGCCGGAGCCGTCCATGCAGTTCACCCTGCTCAAGGCCAAGATCCACCGCGCCAGCGTGACCCACGCCGAGCTGCACTATGAAGGTTCGTGTGCGATCGATTCGCGGCTGCTGGAACTCGCCGGCATCCTCGAAAACGAGCAGGTGCATATCTTCAACGTCAACAATGGCGAGCGTTTCGTGACCTACGCGATCCGCGCGGAAGCCGGCAGCGGCGTTATCTCGGTCAATGGCGCCGCCGCGCACAAGGCCAGTCCAGGCGACCTTGTCATCATCTGCGCGTACAACCATTGCGACGCCGCCGAAGCTGCCGCGCACAAGCCGCGTCTGGTTTACGTGGATCGCCACAATCGCCTGACCCACACCAACGACTCGATGCCGATGCAGGCTGCGTGAATCCTGCGGGAGTTCACCAAGCAGGAAATCATCATTGTGCATCCGGCAAGCGCGTGTGCGACCGCATTAACAGGCCGCCGCGATATCGCGGCGGCCTGTTAAAAATCAACTATTACGACGCGATCAGATCAGCCGCCACCATGTTCGTGATGATCCGGCTTGCCGCCACCCTGGCGTGAGCGGCCGCCGCGTGGAGCTTGGTCGTGGCCTTGACGTGGAGCTTGGCCCTGACGTTGCACCTGATCTTGACGTTGCACCTGATCTTGACGTGGCGCTCGATCTTGCCGTGAGCCGTGGGATGGCATGTTTCGATTCATCGGCTCCTGTCTGGGCCGTTCGTTGGCTGCACGGGACCCAGGACGATCATTCCGCATTGCGCGCGCCGGCCTGTCCTTGGGCTGCTGTTTGGCTTTTTCCGCAGCGGACTGGTCCGCGCCAAACTTGGCTCGTGCAGCCGGATCCTTGCCGAGCGTACGCGCAGTCGCGGCCGTTCTTTGACCAAAGGCTGCATGCGCGTTGGCATGGGCGGCACCATTCGAGCCGGCCATCTTGGGATCATACGTGCGCGCGAACACGCCGGCACGTGGTGTCGCCGCGATCGGTGGCGAGCCATGGTTCACAGCGGCACGTAATGACTCGTTATTCCTCGCAAGCTCCCTCTGTCGGACTTGCGCGCCAATGGGGCCGGTGTGCTTTTCGCGCTGGAAGACGAGTTCATTTGCCGTCGGCCGCCTATTTGCGCCGCCTGGCCCGTTGAAGCTGAAGCGGTTAGCGGCGTGGTTGGGCACCGTCCTGTTGTAGACATTGGTGATGCGCACATTACCAACGCGATTGAAGGCGGTGTTGTAGTAAAAGCGGTCACGGTTCCAGTAGCCACCGTAGTACCCCTCGCCGGTGTAACCGAAGCCGTAGTTGATGCCGCCGTAGTAGCCGACGTGACGGCCCCAATAACCGCCATGGTAGAGATAGGCATTGCCGCCCCAGCCCCAATAGCCAGGTGTCCACAATGCGCCGCGGTACGGCGCACGCACCCACGTTCCGGGAACCCAGTAATAGCCCGCTCTTCCTTCATAAGCCCAGTAGCCGGGCGTCCACAGATAACCGGGTCCGGGAACATAGGGCTGCTCGTACACAGGCAAAAGCGGCGGCGCGATGTTCACTGAAAGAAAGACGCTCGCTTGAGCATGCGGTGCGACAGAGAAGGCGGAAACAGCCAGCAGAGCAGCCGTCGCGCGAGCCAGCCAGGTGCGTTTCAACGGATTGGTAAGCGATTGCATGAGGGAATCCTTCTGCTGTGAGCTGGTGGAGGGGTGTCGCCGTGGATAGAAATAACCGATCCACATACGTATGGGCGATTCGCAATGATCGGCGGTGCAATGGCGTTCAGCGTGCAATACCCCAGCTAAACCGCGATTGCCATGGATAGGCCGGGTTCATTCGGTCTCCTGATCTCCACCATGCCGTTGCAGCGCCCACACGACATGCTCGCGCACGAGTTCCGATGGATGCTCGCGCCGTGATTCCAATGCGCCGATGACCGCCGTCGTCGTCGGCGCATTTCCCAAGCCGACCGCAAGATTGCGCAGCCATCCCTCGTAGCCGGTACGGCGAATCGCCGAGCCTTCGGTGCGGCGGAGGAATTCGTCTTCGCTCCATGCGAATAGCTCTGCGAGCGTCGCGTTGTCGAGATCGTTGCGCGCGCGGAAATCTGGTTCGTCGCTGCGTTTGGCGAACTTGTTCCATGGACAGACCAGTTGGCAGTCGTCGCACCCGAACACGCGATTGCCGATCGGCGCGCGCATCTGTTCGGGAATCGGCCCGGCGTTTTCGATGGTGAGGTAGGCGATGCAGCGGCGCGCGTCGAGCTGGTACGGGGCGACAATGGCCTGAGTCGGGCAGACATCGATGCAGCGCCGGCAGGTACCGCAATGCGCGCTGGCTGGTTCGTCCACTGGCAAGGGCAAGTCCACGTACAACTCGCCGAGGAAAAACCACGAGCCGCCGTTCTTGTCGATCAGGCAGGTGTGTTTGCCAATCCAACCCAGGCCTGCGTCGCGCGCGAGCGCGCGCTCGAGCACGGGCGCGGAATCCACAAAAACGCGATGCCCGAACGGCCCGATGTCCTCTTCGATGCAATTGGCAAGCTTCTGCAGACGCGCGCGCAATAGCTTGTGATAGTCGCGCCCGCGCGCATATCGCGCGATGTAGGCGCGCTCGCCGTCGCGTAACGCAGCCCAATCCTCATCTTCGCTGGTGACGCCGTAATCCATCCGCACCGACACCACGCGCAACGTGCCCGGCCGCAATTCAGCGGGCCGCGAACGCTTGGAACCATGCTGCGCCATCCACTGCATGGTTCCGTGACGATCCTGCCCGATCCAGGCGAGTAACCGTGCTTCATCGGCGGCCAGTTCAATGCCCGCGATCCCGCAATGCTGGAATCCGAGCGCGCGCGCATGCGTCTTGATTCGCGTGGCGACATCGGCCAGCGCGGCAGGATCATGCGCAACATGGGAAGGCGGTGCGGGCACTCACGGAGTATAGAATCGTGCGATGCATGAAGCGTCGCTTCCCCTGTACTCCGTTGCGGCCGTGCGCGCGCTGGATCGTCGCGCGGTGGACACATTCGGGCTGGGCGCAGACGATTTGATGCGCCGCGCGGGGGCAGCTGCATGGCGCGTGGTGCAGGAGCGCTGGCCGGATGCGCAGCATATCGGCGTCATCTGCGGGCCGGGAAACAATGGAGGAGATGGCTACGTCCTCGCGCTGCATGCGCGTGCCGCAGGTCGCAAAGTGGTGGTCGTGACCCTGCCTTATAGCGTTTCGCGCAGCGATCCGGCGCGGATTCTACATGCGGAGTGGATCGCGCAGGGCGGTGTGGTGCATGCGTTCCATGGCGGATTGCCCGGGATGGATCTGTGGGTGGACGCGCTGTTCGGCATCGGCCTGACACGCGCGCCGGACAACGCCGCAGCAGCACTGATCGAAGCGATCAATGCAAGCCATCGCCCGGTGTTTGCGCTGGATGTGCCGTCGGGCGTGGATGCGGACAGTGGGCGCGCGCCCGGAGCGGCGATTCATGCCGATTGCACACTGCAATTCATCGTCGCCAAACGCGGCCTATGCACCGGCGCGGCGCGTACACTGACCGGCACCATGCTGCTGGATGCGTTGAAGCTTCCATCCGGGTTGCGCGGGTCGGAGGCGCGTGACGTCGATCTTTTGCAGGTCGAGGCGTTGGCTGGATGGCTGCCACGGCGCGCGCGTGATTCGCATAAGGGCGAGTTCGGGCATGTGTTGTGCGTCGGTGGCGATTACGGCACCGGTGGCGCAGTCATGCTCAGCGCGCAGGGCGCATTGCGCAGCGGTGCGGGACTGGTCACTGTGGCGACGCGCGCATTGCATGTTCTTGCATTGCTGACTGGACGGCCGGAAGCGATGGCGCATGCGGTCGAGGAATCCGCCGATTTCGCGCCACTGCTGCACCAAGCCAGCGTGGTCGCGGTCGGTCCAGGATTAGGCCAGGGTGATTGGGGACGCGCCTTGTATGCGGCCGCGCTCGCGTCCGGCAAACCATTGGTGATGGATGCAGATGCGTTGAATCTGTTGGCGCAGCATCCGCAGGCATTGCACGAAGCGATATTGACCCCGCATCCGGGCGAAGCCGGGCGCCTGCTCGGAGTGCATGCCGACAAGGTTCAGCGCGATCGTTATGGTGCTGCCCACGCGATGGCCGAGCGGTATGAGTCGGTGGTGGTGCTCAAGGGCGCAGGAACCGTGGTTGCAGCGCCAGGCCAGATTCCGGCGGTCATCGATACAGGTAATCCGGGCATGGCGAGCGGCGGCATGGGCGATGTGTTGACGGGGGTGATCGCGGCGTTGCGTGGGCAGGGTTTCACTGCTTTCGATGCTGCCGTTTGCGGTGCGCTGTTGCATGGCGCCGCCGGCGATGCGGCTGCGCGGGAAGGCGGTGGCGAACGCGGGCTATTGGCTTCGGACTTGTTTGCTCAACTGCGTCGTCTCGCGAATTCATGCGCCTGATCTTGCCGGACACCGACGCGACCGTAGTCCTGGGTGTTGCCTTGGCCTCGACCCGTCCCTCCCATGCGGTCGTCCATCTGCACGGCGATCTGGGCGCGGGCAAATCCACGCTCGCACGGGCAATGTTGCGCGCCTTGGGTGTGAGCGGCGCGATTCGCAGCCCGACCTACACGCTGATTGAGCCGTATAGGCTGGACGCAGGCGATGAAGCAGTGCATCTGGATTTGTACCGGATCGCGGCCGCCGACGAACTGGAGTTCCTTGGCCTGGATGATCTTGCTGCCCACGCCGCGCTATGGCTGGTGGAGTGGCCGGAACGCGG
The DNA here is from genome assembly GCA_038316385.1 of Lysobacterales bacterium. GTDB lineage: Bacteria > Pseudomonadota > Gammaproteobacteria > Xanthomonadales > Xanthomonadaceae > SZAS-103. Next base: position 49,143 of record JBBQAN010000018.1, read on the forward strand.
CGGCAAAGCCTTGCCACAGGCCGATTTGCGGGTGGATTTGATGGTCGAAGGTGAGGGCCGGACCGCGCTCCTCGAGGGAGCCTCCACCGAGGGCAAAAAGTGGCTCGAACGGGCCTTGCATCATACCAACCTGGCGCACTTTCCTGCTGTGAATTCAAGATAGTTGCCCTAGCTGACGGATTCTCAAGGGAAAACTTCTTGAAATTGTCGGCGGATTGCGTTATCAATCGCATCAATGCAACGAAATCACACTATTTCAGTGGTCTCCGTCGCGCTGCTGCTGGCTTGCAGCGGCACTGCGCAGGCCGCGCCAACGGATATCCAGGGCGTGACTGTGGTCGAGTCCGGGGGCCGCACCCGGGCTTTGGTCGAGGTTGCGGAAGGCACCGATTACAGCATTTTTACCCTGAACCATCCGAACCGGCTGGTGCTGGACGTGCATCACAGCCAGTTCGGCAGCCGCTTCCATGTGCCTGGGCCGGACGGTATCGTCTCCAATGTGCGCATCGGCCAGCCGACGCCGGGCGAGGCACGGATGGTCTTCGAGTTGTCCGCGACAGCGCATCCGCACAGCTATTTCCATGAGGAGAACGGTCGTTCGCAGTTGATCGTCGAATTGCTGACAGCTGCTGACAAGGGCATGCCGGATCCAGTGGTCGCTGTACTGACCACGCCGTCCGCTGCCGTTGCAAATGGCCCTGTTCCGGATAGCCACGTGGTCGAGGCCGTGAATGCCTCCAAGTCCGTCGATGGCGCATCGGCTGCCCGGCAACTCAGACTCGCCGACCTGCGCAAGCTCAATCCCAGGGTCGAGCCACCAGTCAGTAGCGTGGTCATCCAGCCAGATCCTGGGCCGGATGCGCAGCCAGACGCCAGTGCTGCGGTCGAGGTTACGACGCTTTCCTATCATCGGGGCGCACGTACGCTGCGCGACGTGGTGGGCGTGGGCCAGCGCAAACTGGTGATCGCAATTGACGCCGGCCATGGTGGCCAGGACACCGGCGCTCGCGGCTATACAGGCACTTACGAGAAAAACGTCACCCTCGCGACCGCACGCGAACTCGCCCGCCAGGTCAATGCCGAACCCGGCATGCAGGCCGTGCTGACCCGCGACGGCGATTATTTCGTGCCGTTAGCCGAGCGTTACCACAAGGCGCGCGCGGCCAAGGCCGATCTGTTCATTTCGATCCACGCCGATGCCGACCCGACCCACAGCGCGACTGGCTCATCGGTGTGGGTACTCTCGCAGCGCGGCGTCACCTCGCAGGCCGCGCGCTGGCTCGCCGATCGCGAAAACGCGGCAGACCTGATCGGCGGCGTCTCACTGAGCGATAAGGACGACACCCTGGCATCGGTGCTGCTCGACCTGTCACAGAGCGCGACGATGAAAGCGTCCGACGATGCCGCCGAGCGCGTGCACCAAGCGCTGCGCGATATCGGTCGCACCCACAAATCGCATCCTGAACAGGCGAACTTCGTTGTCCTGCGCTCGCCCGATGTGCCATCGATGCTGGTCGAAACCGCATTCATCACCAACCCCGAAGAAGAACAGCATCTGAACGATGCAGGTTATCGCTCGCGGCTCGCGAATGCTGTACTCGGTGGCGTGCGCGGATACTTCATCGACAACCCGTTGCCCGGCACCCAATACGCTGCCTTGCACGATCGGACTGCGCATCGTGGTTCACTTGCGATGGCAACAGTCGTGGATGACGATGACGATGCGCGCGCGATTCCGAAAGTCGCATCCTTGCGAACGCGGGATGAGAGTGCGGCGCCCGTACAACTGGCTTCCGCCGTAGATGCCCAGCAGACCCACGTCGTCCAGCACGGCGAGCGATTGATCGATATTGCTCATCAATACGGCGTGTCGGTCATGCGCTTACGTGAACTCAACGATCTGGACGGCAACCGCGTGCGCAACGGCCAGCGGCTGCGCATCCCGACAAGATCGGGCGCTGGCTGATTTTATATAGCGTGCGCTCGGCGCACGTTGCAGCCGAATCGATGCTTTAGAGGCATAGCGCATGCTGCGACGCTGCTATTATCGCGTTCTTGTCAACGCGAAGTCGCCGTGCAGATCAAGCAACTCCCCGACACCCTGATCGACCAGATCGCAGCCGGCGAGGTTGTCGAGCGTCCCGCATCGGTGGTCAAGGAACTCGTCGAAAACGCGCTTGATGCAGGCGCTGCACGCCTGGATATCGATCTAGAAGAAGGTGGCATTCGCCTCATCCGCGTGCGCGACGACGGCGGTGGCATTGCGCCCGATGATTTGCCGCTCGCGGTGTCGCGCCACGCAACCAGCAAGATTGCTTCGCTCGACGATCTCGAACATGTGGTCACAATGGGATTTCGCGGCGAGGCATTGCCCTCGATCGCTTCGGTCAGCCGCTTCACCCTGCGTTCGCGACGCGCCGATGCCGAACACGGCACGCAACTGCAGATCGATGGCGGCAAGCCGGGCGCGGTGACGCCGCATCCGCATCCACAGGGCAGCACAGTGGAGGTGCGCGACCTGTTCTACAACGTGCCCGCGCGACGCCGCTTCCTGAAGGCCGAACGCACCGAACTCGGCCATATCGAGGACTGGTTGCGCGCGCTTGCATTGTCGCGACCCGGGATTGAATTGCGCGTGCAACACAACGGCAAGGCGATCCGTCATTACCGTTCGTTACCCATCGATGACAGCGGCATCGGTCGCGTCGCCGAGGCGCTCGGCGAAGATTTTGCGAATGCGTGCATTGCTCTGGATCACGCCGCGGCCGGGCTGCGTTTGCATGGATGGATCGGCTTACCGACAACCGCGCGTTCAAATGCCGACCAGCAATATTTTTTCGTGAATTCGCGCGCAGTTCGCGATCGCACGGTCGCGCATGCGGTGCGTCAGGCATATGCCGATGTGCTGTACCAAGGCCGCCATCCGGCCTTCGTGCTGTTCCTCGAACTCGATCCGCGCCGCGTGGACGTCAATGTGCATCCCGCAAAGCATGAAGTGCGTTTTCGCGACGGACGACTCGTCCATGATTTCGTGTACCGCACGTTGCACGAAGCTTTGGCTGGCGCACGTGCGGGCAATGTGGCATCGCCAGCGCAGGGCCTGCCTCGGACTGGATCCGGGGATACAGCCGCATTCGGCGCAGCGACGCAATCGTTGAATGCGTCGGCATGGTCTCCGATGCGGCAGTCGGGTTTGTCGCTCGCTGTGAACGACGCATCCGCTGCCTACATTGGTGGCTTCGGCAGCGATGCGATAGCTTCCTCAATGCGGGCGCACGCAATTCCATCAACAGCGATGGAAGGCGCAGCGCCACCGCTCGGCTACGCGCTCGCACAATTGCACGGCATTTTCATCCTCGCCGAAAACCAGCACGGCCTGATCCTCGTGGACATGCACGCCGCGCATGAACGGATCACCTACGAGCGCCTGAAAGCAGCGCAGGAAGGGGTTGGTATCCGTGCGCAGCCATTGCTTGTTCCGCTGAGTCTTGCGTTGTCCGAACGCGAAGCGGATGCTACCGAACAGCACGTCGCAGCGCTTGCCCAACTCGGCTTCGAAATCGATCGCAGCGGACCGCAAACCGTGCGTTTGCGTAGCGTGCCGGCACTGCTGGAAGGTGCCGATCCGCGCCAGTTGCTGCTCGATGTACTCGCCGACCTGCGCGAGCACGGTGGCTCGCGCAAGGTCGAGGAGCGCCGCAACGAACTGCTCTCGACCATGGCCTGCCACGGCTCGGTGCGCGCGAACCGGCGGCTGGGCGTTGCCGAGATGAACGCACTGTTGCGCGACATGGAGGCGACAGAACGCTCCGCGCAGTGCAATCATGGCCGTCCAACCTGGGTGCAGCTGGGCCGCGCCGAACTCGACCGCCTGTTTTTAAGAGGCCGTTGAATAGCGACATCATTCGAGGAATCCAGATGCGTCGTACCCACACAATTGCAGCGATCACAATCAGCTTGCTCGCCATTGCCGGTTGCCAGCGCGAACAGCCGACGGCGAGCACCATGTCCACGACTGCAGCCAAAGCAAAAACACCCGCACCGATGGAACGCGCTGTCTTCGAGCAGGACGTCGCGAAATGGCGCAGCGAACGCGTTGAGCGGCTGCGTAAGCCCGATGGCTGGTTGTCGCTGGTTGGCCTCCACTGGATCGAACCCGGTGTGCACCATCTCGGCATGGCCGATGCCAACGACATCCAGTTGCGCACCGGTCCGGCAAAACTCGGCACGTTGACGATGAAGGACGGCAAGGCGATGCTGCAGCCCGACGCTGCAGCCGGCGTGACCATCGACGGAAAGCCGGTGAGCGGCGAGATCGCATTGCAATCCGACGCGAAAGGCGATCCGACTGTCGTCGCCTTCAACAATGGCAGTGCGAATTTCCAGGTGATCGAGCGCAGCGGGCGTTTCGCGCTACGGGTGAAGGACGCGAATGCACCGACACGCACGGGTTTTGTCGGCATCGATTACTTCGATGCCGATCCGTCGTGGCGGTTCAATGCGCGTTTCGAGCCGCACCCGCCTGGCAAGACGATCCAGATCGCGAGCGTAATCAACACCATCGATCCGATGGTGAACCCAGGCAAGGTCGTGTTTGAAAAGGACGGCAAGACTTACAGCCTCGAAGCGGTGGACGAGGAAGACGGCAGCGGCGAGTTGTTCCTGATCTACGCCGACCACACCAACGGCAAGAGCACCTACGCTGCGGGCCGTTTCCTGTATGCCGATCCGCCGAAGAACGGGATGACCGTGGTGGATTTCAACAGGTCCTACAACCCGCCGTGCGTGTTCACGCATTACGCGACGTGTCCGCTGCCGCCACCGGAAAATCGGCTGGACTTGACGATCGATGCCGGTGAAAAAGCCTATCGCGGCGCGGTGCATCATGATGTTCCCGCCGCGCTGCCAGCCAACGCGAAGGCCCGTTGAGGAGTTCCGATGTGCCATCCTTTTTTTCGCATCGCGCTGCTGCTTAGCCTCGGTTTCTTGGGTATGGCAGCAGCGGCCTGCGCAGAGCCACCGCAGCCGTTGTTGTGGAAGGTCAGCAAGGGCGCCAGCACGGTCTATCTGCTCGGCTCGATGCATTTCCTCAAGGACGGCGACTATCCGTTGTCGTCGGACGTGGACGCTGCGTACAAGGATGCCGAGAAACTTGTTTTTGAAATAGCCCCGGGCGAACTAAACTCGCCGACCACGCTCGCGCTGACGCTGAAACACGGTCTATACCAGGATCCGGCGCACAAGCTGCAGGACGATCTGCCGGCGTCTACATGGATGGCGCTCATGAACTACGGCGCAAACAACAATCTGCCCGTGGCGGCGTTGCAGAAACTCGAACCATGGATGGCATCCATAACGCTCGTGGCGATCGAGAGCCGGAAACTCGGCATGAGCGCGGACGCGGGTCTGGACATGCACTTCATGAAGATGGCCGCAGCCGATCACAAACCGACCGCCGGCCTCGAAACAGTGGAACAACAGCTTGCGATTTTTTACACGGCCTCGATCAAGGATCAGGAACAGATGCTGCGCCAGAGTCTGGACGAGATCGCCGATTTTCCGAAGGAGATGAACAAGGAACACGACACCTGGCGCGCCGGCGATGGCGACGCGATGGCGGCGCAGGCGAAGCAGGAATTCGCGAAGTACCCGGAGCTATATCAGAAACTCATCGCGCAGCGAAACCGCAACTGGATTCCGCAGATCGAAAAAATGCTCGATGGTGGCAACGACGATACCTTGCTGATCGTCGGCGCGCTGCACCTGCCGGGCCCGGATGGTGTAGTGCATCTGTTGCAACAGAAGGGTTACACCGTCGAACGCATTTGCACCGGCTGCAAGAGCATCCACTGATCTGTGGGTCATTTTGTTCGTGCTTCGTGTTAGGCGATGCGCGGCGTCGCCGGCAACAAGTCGATGCAATCCACCGGACACGGCGGCAGGCATAGTTCACATCCGGTGCATAGCTCCGCGATCACGGTATGCATGCGCTTGGGTGCCCCGATGATGGCATCGACCGGACAGGCCTGAATGCATTTGGTGCAACCGATGCAGTCCTCTTCGACGATCATCGCGACGAGTTTCGCTTTCTCCAAGCCATTCGCCGGATTCAGCGGCTTGGGTTCGCGACCAAGCAATTCGGCGAGCGCGCGAATCCCGTCCATGCCGCCCGGAGGACATTGATTGATGTCGGCGGCACCTGCGGCAATCGCAGTCGCGTAAGGACGACAGCCCGGATAATTGCATTGCCCGCATTGGGTTTGCGGAAGCAGGCGGTCAATCGCTTCGATCAAGTCTTCAGCGTTCGGCAACGCGTCACTTTTTTGCATAGTTAGTCGCAACATCACAATTTTGCAGCCGACGAACAAGACAATTACGATTGCAAGAAGACGCGATGTTTCGCTATCGCACGATCACTTCACCGGCATGCCAGGCTGTGCACCGGCATCCACATCGAGCAGGTGCAGGTCGTTGCCGCCGCTGCCGGCGGACAGGATCATGCCTTCGCTGATGCCGAAGCGCATCTTGCGCGGCGCAAGGTTGGCGATGAACACGACCTTGCGGCCAACGAGTTTATCCGGTTCGTCATACGCTGCGCGGATGCCGGAAAAAATCTGCCGCGGCCCGAGTTCGCCGCCGTCGATCACGAAGCGCAGCAGCTTGTCGGACCCGTCGATGAAACCGCATTCGAGTACCGCGCCGACGCGCAGGTCGAGCTTGGCGAAGTCATCAATGGAAATAGTGCTTGGAGTGGCGATCCGTGGATCGGAAACATTGGACGCAGGAGCTGTTGGATTCGCGGCCTGGCTTTCTGTTCCGCTTGTGGGAGAAGGCGCTGCCACCGGTACGGCGGGCGACGGTGAATCGGGCGACTGCATGGTTTCGGTGCTGGCTGTGGTCATGGCTTCGATGCGCTTCGGGTCGATCCTGCTGAAAATGTGTTCGTACGGACGAATGTGCGTCGGTAAATCGTAAACCCATTCGAACGATGGCTCCCCTTCCTTCTCGAAAAAGTTCCATATTTTTCGTGCCAGGGCTGGGAGGACAGGGGCCAGATATAAGGCCAACACGAAAAATGATCGAAGACAATTCGAGCAGATGGAAAGCAGTTCTTCTCGCCGCGATTCGTCTTTTGCAATTTTCCAAGGCTCGGCATTGTGCCAGTGCCGATTGACGTTGTTGGCTTCATCCATCACCAAGTGCAGAACGTCCGCAATTTCGCCCTTCCTGAATAGCTCTTCGATGTCATCCCTCATCGTGCGATGAAGGCTGGTCCAGACATCTCCGAACGGTTTTGGAGTCTCGTTTGTGAACGGGATGTCTTCAACAAATTCATCTAATCGACCGTCGAAGTACTTTGTCACGAACCCAGCCGCCCGGCTAGCAATGTTGACGAACTTGCCTACGAGGTCGGAATCGACACGGGCAACAAAATCCTCGAGGTTCAGGTCGAGGTCGTCCATTCCAGCGCCGGTCTTCGCGGCAAAGTAGTAGCGCAGGTATTCAGGATCGAGTCCCGCATCCAAGTACGTGCGCGCCTTGATGAACGTGCCACGCGATTTCGACATTTTTGCGCCGTTCACCGTTAGATACCCGTTGACGTGCAAAGCGGTCGGCATCTTTAAGTTCGCGCCGTTGAGTACCGCCGGCCAGAACAGGCCATGGAAATTGACGATGTCCTTGCCGAGGAAGTGGTGCAGTTCCGCGTTGCTGCCGGACGCGAGCAGTTCGCCGAAGTTGTATCCATCGCGTTCGCACAACGCTTGCAACGCGGTGAGATAGCCGATCGGCGCATCCAGCCAGACATAGAAGAATTTGCCCGGCGCTCCCGGGATCTCGAAACCGAAATACGGCGCATCGCGCGAAATGTCCCAGTCGCGCAGGCCGCCTTCGGCGTCGAGCCATTCGCGCAGTTTCGCCTTCACCGACGGATACGCAACATCGCCTGTGATCCAGTCCTGTAACGCATTCTGGAAGTCGCCGGCCTTGAAGAAGAAATGCTCCGACGCGCGCAGTTCGGGCGTTGCCCCGGATACAACCGAGCGCGGATTCTTCAGATCGGTTGGCGCGTATGTTGCGCCACAGTTTTCGCAATTGTCGCCGTACTGATCGAGCGTGCCGCAATTTGGGCATTCGCCCTTGATGTAGCGATCAGGCAGGAACATCGCTTTCACCGGATCGTAGAACTGCTCGACGCTGCGCCGGGCAATGTGGCCGCCTGCATCGAGCCGCGCGTAGATCATTTCAGTGAGCTTGCGATTGCGCGGTGAATTGGTCGAATCGTAGTGGTCGAACGCAACATGGAAATCGGCGAAATCGCGCTCGTGGCCAGCCTGGATCTCCGCGATGAATCGCTCGGGCGTGACGCCGGCTTTCTCCGCCGCAAGCATGATCGGCGTGCCATGGGTATCGTCGGCGCACACGAA
>JBBQAN010000027.1:0-34937 GCA_038316385.1 Lysobacterales bacterium
CTCGTGGATATGGCGCAGCCAGCGCCGCAGTTCGATGCGCACCTTCGCGTCCAGCGCACCGAAGGGCTCGTCGAGCAGCAATACCGAAGGTTCGATCGCCATCGCGCGTGCGAGCGCGACGCGCTGTTTCTGGCCGCCGGAAAGCTGAGCCGGAAGGCGTTCGCGCAATTCGCCGATCTGCATGCGCTCAAGCAGCTCAAGTACGCGTCGTTGCAACTCGGCAGTTCTGGGTCGAACGTGTCGACGCCGCGAACGCAATCCGAACGCGACGTTCTCGAACACCGACAGATGCGGAAACAGTGCGTAATGCTGGAATACCAGGCCTACGCGGCGCTCGCGCAGACTGAGCGCCGCCGCGTTGTGCCCGCCGAACGTGATGTATCCGGCGTCGGGTATTTCCAGGCCGGCGAGCGTGCGTAGCAGGGTCGTCTTGCCAGAACCGGACGGGCCCAACAGCGCAAGCAATTCGCCGGACGCGATGCGCAGATTCACGCCACGCAGCGCGGCAAACGTGCCGAAGCGTCTGTGCAGTCCTTCAATGCCGATGTCCATTCAACACGTCTCCATGCCGCATCACAGCCGCAGTCTGCCGCTAAGCGCTACTTATAGGTCTTTAATCGCGCTGCTGCCCAGTGCCACGAAATCATCATCGTATGCGTCGTATTTATTAACGCAATACCAACAAGTGCGCAGGTGATTGTTGCGGGCGAGCGGTTATGCTTTGCGCATGATCTATCTCGCATCGCAATCGCCGCGCCGTCTGGAACTGTTACGCCAGATTGGCGTCGAACCCGGTGTGCTCGATGTCGTCGTGCCGGAGTTGCGGCTGCCTGGTGAGTCGCCGCACGATTACGTTAGCCGGGTTGCGCGCGAGAAGGCGGGTGCGGGATTGTTGCAAGTCATGTCGAATGCGGATGCGCTGGTCGTGGGCGCCGATACCGAAGTCGTGCTCCACGATCGCGTATTCGGCAAACCGGCCGATGCGGATGAAGCGGCGAGAATGCTCGGCGATCTGGCCGGCTGCGTGCATCGCGTCGTCAGCGTCGTGTGGTTGATCAGTGCAGGCCGTGAATTGCGTGCGGAGGCGATCTCCGAAGTGCGCATCGCCGCACTGAACGCTGAGGCCATTGCGCTGTACGTTGCGACCGATGAGTGGCGCGGCAAGGCCGGTGGTTATGCGATCCAGGGCCGCGCGGCGATGTTCATCGAACATCTGTCAGGCAGCTATTCTGGCGTCATGGGATTGCCGTTGTTCGAGACGGTCGGTTTGTTGCGCGCTTTCGGCCACGACGATTTGCTGTACCCAAAGCAAGGCGCGCCGTGAGCGAAATCCTGATCAACATGACCCCGCGCGAAACCCGTGTCGCCCTGGTCGAAAACGGAATGCTGCAGGAAGTGCAGATCGAGCGCCCCGCGCGCCGCGGCTACGTCGGCAACATCTACAAGGGCCGTGTGCAACGGGTCATGCCGGGCATGCAGGCTGCGTTCGTTGACATGGGCCTGGAACGCGCCGCATTCCTGCATGCGTCCGACATCTTTCGCGCTCCGCAATCGGCCGCCGATGACGATGACGTTACGACGCCTGCACCGCAACAGATCCCCCCGATCAACGAATTGCTGCACGAAGGCCAGCAGATCGTCGTGCAAGTAGTGAAAGATCCGATCGGCAGCAAGGGCGCACGGCTGACCACGCAACTCAGCATTCCGTCGCGCTACCTGGTGTTGTTGCCGCATGTGCGCGTGCTGGGCGTGTCGTCGCGCATCGAATCCGAGCCTGAGCGACAACGCCTGAAAACCGTGATGACCGAATTGGGCGACGCGTCGATGGGCTATATCGTGCGCACCAATGCCGAGGGTTGCGACACTAATTCCTTGGCCGAGGACGTCGCCTATCTGAAGCGCGCATGGGACGTGATCTGCGTGGCGATGCAGCAGGTCGAAGTCGGCCAGCGCATCTACGAAGACTTGCCGTTGCCATTGCGCGCAATGCGCGACCTGATGCACGACGCGATCGAGAAGGTGCGGGTGGATTCGCGCGAAACGATGTTGCGATTGCAGGAATTCGTCGGGCAATTCATGCCGTCGCTGGTCGATCGCATTGAACTGTACCTTGGCGAGCGACCGATCTTCGATCTGTACGGAGTCGAGGATGAAATCCAGCGTGCACTGCAGAAAAACGTGCCACTCAAGTCCGGCGGCTATCTGGTGATCGACCAGACCGAGGCGATGACCACGGTGGACGTGAACACCGGTTCATTCCTCGGCCAGCGCAACCTCGAGGAAACCGTTTATCGAACCAATCTGGAGGCCGCGCAGTCGGTCGCGCGTCAGCTTCGCCTGCGTAACCTTGGTGGCATCATCATCATCGACTTCATTGACATGACCGATCCGGAACATCGCCGACAGGTTCTGCGGACCCTCGAGAAAGCGCTCACCGGCGACCACGCGCGCACCAGCGCGCATGATTTCTCGCCGCTCGGCCTGGTCGAGATGACCCGCAAGCGCACTGCCGAAAGCCTCGAACGTCAGTTATGCGAACCGTGCCCGACCTGTTCTGGTCGCGGCAGCTTGCGAACCGCGGAAACTGTCGTATACGAGATCTTTCGCGAAATTACTCGCGCGGTGCGCCAGTTTGAGGCGTCGCAATTGCTGGTAATCGCCGCGCCGAAAGTCGTTGCGCGGGTGATGGAGGAAGAAGCGGCGGCGGTGCTCGAACTCGAGGAGTTTCTCGGCAAAAGCATTCGCTTCCAGCCCGACGAGCAATGCCAGCAAGAGCAATACGATGTCGTATTGCTGTAACCACGTTTCAGCCGATCCGCGGCAACGTCACAAGTTGATCTGCGCAGCACGTGGCGCGGCTTTCCGCTTTCGACCACTGTTCGATGGGATCTGTTGATGCCGACGCCTTTCCGCCGCGGAGTGCGGCGTGCGCGGCGCGGCCTGTTCTATACCGGCGCGGTGGTGCTGATCTTGCTCGCAATTGCGGTCGCCATCGCCGATCGGCTGCTGCCGGAGGTACAACAGCATCCTGACAAGATCGCCGCATGGCTGATCGCGCGCGCCGGTCGACCCGTGCATTTCGATCGCGCCGAAGCGCACTGGACCGACCGCGGCCCGGTGTTCACGCTCACCAATCTGCGGATTGGACAAGGCAAGCAGCAACTGGCTGTGGATCGCGCGGAATTGCTGGTCGCGATGTACGCGGGAATGTTGCCCGATCGTCCATTCACCGAATTGCGCCTGCATGGATTGGCGCTGACGGTCGAGCGCGACGCCGACGGACGCTGGCATTTCGTCGGTTTGTCTGGACCGAAAGAAGACGAGCATCACGATCCGTTGCAGAATCTCGAAGGCCTCGGCGAATTGCAGGTTTACGATGCGAAGTTGATCGTGCGCGCGCCCACCCTCGGCATCGCGTTCACATCACCGCGCGTGGATGTGCGCATGCGGGTCAGCGACAAACGCCTGCGTGCGGGCGTGCGTGCCGACACCGCGCGCGGATCGCCCTTACTCGCGGTGCTCGATTTCGATCGGCGCGACAATAGCGGCAAGGTCTGGATCGGCGGCGACGACATCGACCTCGCGCCGTGGTCGCCGCTGCTCGAATACGCCGGTGTCGGCGTGACGCACGGACATGGGCGGATCGGATTGTGGTCGCTGTTGCGGGATCGTCGCGTGGTGTCGGTGCAGGCCGATGCGAATTTGCGCGACCTCGTTTTCAAAAGCCGCACGCCGATCGCAACCGAGGCCGGCGCGGCGGTGCCGCACAGCGATATCGCCGATTTGTCGTTAACCGCGCGTTGGGAAAAAATCGCGGGCGGCTGGCGCGCCGAAGCGTCGAAACTGCGCCTGCACAAGACGTCCGGCGATGAAGCGATGGACGGCCTCGCGGTGCAGGATGTGGGCGGTATCGCCGTGGTCGCGCCGCAACTGGACGCTGGCGGCTTGCTGTCGATCGCGATGCTCAACGATTGGGTATCGCCACGACTGCGCGATTGGCTGTCGCATGCCACGCCAAAACTCCATGTGAGTGCGTTGCGGATCGATGTGTGGCACGACGGCAAAGTGCATGGCAGCGCGACCCTGGATGATGCGAGCTGGCAGCCGGTCGGGGATATTCCCGCGTTACATGGCGTCAATGGCATTTTGCGCTTCGACAACAATGCGATCGCACTGGAACTGGGATCGCATGAACCTGCGGCGCATCCGTTGCAGCTATTGTGGCCGCCGGCATTCGGCGCTCCGTTGCCGCTCGTGCTTGCTGGCGATGTCGTCGCCTGGCGCGATGGCAAGGCATGGACGATCGAGTCCTCGAACCTGCGCGCGCACAACGACCAGATCGATCTGGTTTCGCGCATCTCGATGCGGTTTGACCATGACGGGACGCGGCCGCGGCTGGATCTGGTCAGCACGATCGGGTCGGCGCACATGCTCTCCGCAAAACGTTACTGGATTCGCCACAGGATGCCGCCGAAAACCATCCAGTGGCTCGATGCAGCCATCGACGGCGGCGAAATCACCGGCGCGCATGTGCTGGTAGCCGGCGATCTTGACGACTGGCCATTCCTGCACAACGAAGGCAGGTTCGAAGCGATCGCCAACCTCGCCGATGCGCAACTGCATTTCAGTCCCGACTGGCCGCGCGCAGATCACGTGAGCGGTCGGCTCGCGTTCGTCAACAATGGCATGCGCTTCGACGGCAGCGGCGCAATTGCCGGTATCCAGGCGTCGCAGATTGCAGTGGACATCCCCGATTTTCACAAGGCCGTCCTCGACATTCGCGCCGCCGCTGTCGGCAGCGGTAAACAGATGCTCGCGCTATTGCGTCAGAGTCCGCTGCAAAAACGCTACGCCGATACATTCAACGCGCTCGACGTGCAGGGTGAGGGCCAAAGTGCGAGCTTGCATCTGTCGCTGCCGTTGGGTGACGGCCTTGGCGAGCGCAGCATCGATGGCGATATCGACCTCAAGCATGCGCGCCTGTTCGACAAGCGCTGGAACCTGCTGTTCACCGATGCGACCGGTCGCCTGCATTACGACCAGGGAGGCGTGCTTGCCGATGCGCTGGCTGTGCTGGTCAACGGCGATCCGGCCACATTCCATCTTGCGGTCGGCGATTCCACTGGCGATGCCGCGACCATCGTCGCGGCGCAATTGCGCGGCACGTTTCCGGTCGCGACCTTGTTGCAGCACGCACCCGCAATTGACTGGCTGAAGCCGATCGTCAGCGGTCGCGCGACGTGGACGGTGGATGTGCAAGTTCCAAAGACTGGCGATGGCCAACGCGCCGCGCCTTCGCGATTGAGCATCAGTTCGGATCTGCGCGGCGCAACAATCGCGTTGCCGGCACCGTTGAACAAATCCGCGAACCAGCCGCTCGCATTGCAGGTGCACGCCCTGTTGCCGGCAGACGCGGGCGACATCGTGGTGAAGCTTGGCGATCTGATGACGTTACGCGGCCGTTACAGCGACACCCAACCGTTTCGTGGATTGCTCGCATTCGGCGGCGATGCGACCGGCGCATTGCCCGCGCAGGGTCTGATTGCGAGTGGCCATGTGTCCAGCCTGGATGCTGCCGGGTGGATCGCGCTCGCTGCCAACGGTCAGAGCGGATCTGGCGGATTGCAGAGCGTGGATCTGCAGGCCGATAACCTCGCTCTCGGTGGGCGCCGCTTCACTGGCACGCACTTGCGGATGACGCGCGCGGCCGCTACGACCACGGTGCGCCTGGACGGCGACGACTTGGTCGGCAGCATCATGGTGCCGGCCGAGTTGGCGCGTGGGATTCGCGGCCAATTCGATCGCTTGTACTGGCCCGGAGCAACTGCGAACGCCGACAGTGGTTCCAAAGAAAAAAGCTCGGCCTTGAATGGCGCATTGCTCGTGGATACCGATACCGACATCGACCCGACCAAGGTGCCGCCGCTGCATCTGGAGGTCGCCGACTTGCGCTTCGGCGATGCAAAACTCGGCCATCTGGCACTGCAGACCAGGCCCATCGCGCAAGGTTTGCATATCGAGCAGTTCGACACGACCGCAAAGTCGCAGACCATGACGATCACCGGCGACTGGACGCGCCAAAGTCCGACCGCGACGCGCACGCACCTCGCGATCGATTTCCGCGCCGACAGCCTCGGCAAGATGCTCGATGCGTTCGGCTTCAAGGGTGTGGTCGCGGCAGGCAAGACCCACGCGACACTGCAAGGTGGCTGGCCCGGATCGCCGGCCGCGTTCCGGATGGCGATCATGGACGGCACCCTGGATCTGGATGTCGGCGCTGGCCGCCTGCTCGAGATCAAGCCCGGCGCCGGACGCATCCTCGGGCTGGTCAGCCTGACCGAATTGCCGCGGCGGCTCTCGCTGGATTTCCGCGATTTCTTCGACAAAGGTTTCAGTTTCAATACGTTGCGCGGCCGCTTTGTTTTCGGCGGCGGTCGGGCGCGCACCGACGATCTGGCGATCAAAGGTCCGGCCGCCGACATTCACGTCAGCGGCAGCGCTGATCTGGTTGCGCAGCGCTACGATCAGATCATCGAGGTGCTTCCGAAAGCCGGCGGAATTATCACCGCCGTCGGTGCGGTTGTTGGCGGTCCGATCGGCGCAGCGGTCGGCGCGGTCGCGGGCGAGGTGCTGAAGCATCCGCTACAGCAGATCGCCCGCAAGCGGTACCACGTCACCGGCCCGTGGGCGAATCCCGTCGTGCAGCCATTGTCGGGCGAAACAACCACCTCGATACCGCCATCCGAACCGGCGGCGGGTTAGGCTTGCAAGCAGGTACTGTCCTCCCCATTTGATTGAAGCGATCCGATCGCATGCAGCGCATGTTCGCGTCGCGCATCAACAGGATTAACCCCCATGTTCCCAAGGTTCCCATGACTGACCTGCTTGCGCTCGCCGAATCCCGCCTGCTTGCTCCAGGTGGCCTCGCTGTTTCCACGTTGAATCGCGCGTTCGATCGCCTGCTCGGCCCGGGCGTGGACGACGGCGATCTGTATTTCCAGCACACGCGCCGCGAGAGCTGGACGATCGAGGACGGCATCGTCAAGCACGGCGCGCATTCCATCGATCAAGGCTTGGGTGTGCGCGCCATCAGTGGCGAAAAAACCGGCTTCGCCTATTCCGACGATATCCGCAGCGATGCGTTGCTTGAAGCAGCGGGCGCGGCGCGCGCGATCGCACGCCAAGGAGTTGAGGCAACTGGCGGCGCGCCGATCCATGTCAGCGGACGCGCGCTGTATCCGGCGCTCGACCCGATCGACGCGATGGATGCCGACGCGAAGGTCGCCGCATTGCGCGCGGTCGACCTGCTGTTGCGCGCAGCCGATCCGCGCGTGAAGCAGGTCACGGTGAGTCTTGCGGGTGGCGTTGAAACGATTTTATTGGCGCGCTCAAACGGCGTGGTGTCGGCCGATATCCGACCGCTGGTGCGCTTCAACGTGCAAGTGATCGTTGAATCTAACGGTCGTCGCGAGCAGGGATTCTCGGGAGGCGGTGGCCGTTACGGTTACGTCGAATTATTCAACGGTGGCAAGCCCGAAACATGGGCGCGTGAGGCGCTGCGACAGGCACTGGTGAATCTCGATGCGGTCGATGCCCCAGCCGGCGCGATGCAAGTCGTGCTCGGCCCGGGGTGGCCCGGCGTATTGCTGCACGAAGCGGTCGGCCATGGCCTTGAAGGCGATTTCAATCGCAAGGGCACATCGACGTTCGCCGGACGCCTGGGGCAACGCGTCGCGTCGAAGGGCGTGACGATTGTCGATGATGGAACCCTGGAAGGACGCCGTGGCTCTCTCAACGTCGATGACGAAGGCACGCCGACGCAGCGCAATGTATTGATCGAGGACGGCATCCTCACCGGCTACATGCAGGACACTCTCAACGCGCGCCTGATGGGCGTCGCGCCGACCGGCAACGGCCGCCGCGAAAGCTACGCGCACCTGCCGATGCCGCGCATGACCAATACGCTGATGCTCGCGGGCGAACACGATCCGGCCGAGATCATCGCGTCAGTGAAAAAGGGTTTGTACGCGGTCAATTTCGGCGGCGGCCAGGTCGATATCACCAGCGGCAAGTTCGTGTTTTCCGCGAGCGAGGCCTACCTGATCGAAGACGGCAAGGTGACCAGGCCGGTGAAGGGCGCGACGTTGATCGGCAATGGGCCGGAAGCGATGCAGCGCGTGTCGATGATCGGCACCGACATGCAGCTCGATGAAGGCGTCGGCGTGTGCGGAAAGGATGGACAATCGGTGCCGGTCGGTGTCGGTCAGCCGACCTTGCTGGTGGAATCGTTGACGGTGGGCGGGACGCGCGCGTGAACGATGCGGGTGCGTCAAACCTCGTGGGTCGTATCGCCTTCGATTGCGGACTCATCGAGCAGTTCCCGCAACGCCCGAAACAGATCGCGAAACGCATGCAGTGGCTTGTGATGCAGGCGTTCGTCCTTCGCGTTGCGCGCGAGCTGGCGCAGATGCTGGCGGTCGGCAGTCGGATGCGCGGCCAGCAGCTCAGCGAGGGCCGCATCGCCTTCGTCGATCAGGCGGTCACGCCAGACTTCGATGCGGTGCAGGGCGGCGGTGTCGCGGCGGCTGTCGGACTTGGAGTTTTCAATCGCGTCGCGGATCGCGTGCAGCGTTACATCGTCCTCGCGGCGCAAAATCTTCGCGAGATATTGCAACTGGCGCTTGCGCGCGATCTGCTGGGTGATGCGCTGCGATTCGCGCACCAGCGCGCGCAATGCGTCATCCAGCGGCAGGCGCAAAAGTTGCGATTCGTTTTGTTCGACCAGGCGTTCGGCCAGCTCGAACACTTCCAGCGCCTCGCGCCGGAGCTGGCTGCGGCTGGGGCCGGCCCAATAGTCATCGGGACTGATCGCTTCGTCATCGGTTTCGCTCATCATCATTCTGCAAGGATACGCATGTGATCACGGGTATCGCAAAAACCGACAGCGCAACGCATGTCGATGGAACGAAGCAGCGTATCGCCGAACTGTCGAACCTCGCCGAAGATCTGCTGCATCGCGCCTGCGCGCGCGGCGCCGACCAGGCCGAACTGTCGCTGAGCGAAAGCCGCGGCTTGAACGTGATGGTACGCATGGGCGATGTGGAAACAGTGGAGTACACGCGCGACCGCGGGCTGTCGCTCACCGTCTATTTCAACCAACGCAAAGCAAGCGCGAGCACCGCCGACCTGTCGCCCTCAGGTCTGGAAGCCACGCTCGACCAGGCCTGTGCGATCGCGCGTTACACCGAGACCGATCCGATGGCCGGACTCGCCGATGCCGATCGCATGGCGACGCACTTGGACGATTACGACCGCTGGCATCCGTGGGCGCTGGAGCCCGACGCCGCGATCGCGATCGGCATCGCCTGCGAAACTGCCGGGCGCCAAGCCGATCCGCGCATCGGCAATTCCGAAGGCGCGTCGGTAAGCACCGGCGAGAGCATCGCGGTGTACGCGAACAGCCACGGTTTTGTCGGCGGCGAACGCGGCACCAGTCACAGCATCAGTTGTTCGCTGATCGCCGGGCAGGGCGATGCGATGCAGCGCGACGACTGGTACACGACCGGCCTCGCGGCTCGCGATCTTGAGGCGCCAGAACAAGTTGGTTTGCGCGCAGCCGAGCGCGCGCTGCGCAGGCTGGATCCGCGCATGGCGCCGACCGGCAATGTACCGGTGCTGTTTTCGGCAGAAATGGCGCGCGGGTTGATCGGTCATCTGCTCGGCGCGGTCGCCGGCGGCGCGCAGTACCGCGAAGCGAGTTTCCTGCTTGGCGCAGTCGGCGAGCGTCTGTTTCCCGACTGGTTTGCACTGCGCGAACGCCCGCATCTGCAACGCGGGTTTCGATCCACAGCATTCGACGGCAACGGCGTGGCGACCGTCGAATCCAACCTAGTCACCGGCGGCGTATTGCAGCGTTACCTGCTCGATGCGTACTCGGCACGCAAGCTCGGACTGCCGACCACCGGCAATGCGGGCGGCGTGCACAACCTCGATGCGTCTATTGGCAACGACGATTTATCGACTCTGCTACGCGGCATGGGGCGCGGGTTGTATGTCACGGAGTTGATGGGGCAGGGCGTGAATCCTGTCACTGGCGATTATTCGCGCGGCGCATCGGGATTCTGGGTCGAGAACGGCGAACTCGCATATCCGGTAGACGAGATCACCATCGCCGGCAATCTGCGGCAGATGTTCCTCGCGCTGGAAGCGGTCGGCAGCGAGATCGATCCGCGCTCATCCGTTCGCACCGGACCAATGTTGATCGGGCAGATGACGGTGGCCGGTTCGGGCGAATGATTGCGTTCAACAGTCTGAAATCAATAACGTGAAATCGGTAGCGTGCGGGAGTAGTCTTCGTACCGCCGCAACCGCGCGCTTCACTACTACCACACACCAGGGAGAGCCACGCATGAGCGATGTGACGCAGGAACAGAGAACGATGGCCATGCTGGCCCATTTGCTGGGTATCATTGCAGGTTTTGTCGCGCCGCTGATCATCTGGTTGATCAACAAGGACAAGACCGATCAGGCGTTCGTCATAGATCAGTCGAAAGAAGCGTTGAATTTCCAGATCACTTTGGCGATCGGGTACATCGCCTCGTCACTACTGATGTTTGTCCTGATCGGGTTCCTTTTGGTTCCCCTGCTTATCATTGCCAACATCATTCTGTCCATCATGGCCGGCATGAAAGCGAACGAAGGCGTGGAATACCGCTATCCGTTCACGCTGCGATTGATCAAGTAAGCTTGCCGATCCGTCCGCGAAAATCGCGGGCGGATCGTTTTCATTTTGGAGTATTTGTGAGTCAACCTGAAGATCAAGTCGATTCCATTTCGGCGTCGCCGACAGTGATTTCCCCAACGTCGATCGAAACGGCGGAACATGCCGGTATCAGCGGCGACGAACGCCAGTGGGCGATGATCGCGCATCTGTCCGCGCTTCTCGGCTACATCCTCACATCCGGCTGGGCCGGCAGCGCGGGCGGGTTCCTCGGCCCGCTGATCGTGTGGCTGATCAAGAAAGACACAATGCCTTTCGTAGATCAGCAAGCGAAGGAAGCACTGAACTTCAGCATCACCATCTGCATCGCGTTCGCGGTGCTGTGGACAGTGACGATCATGACCTTCCTGATCGGCGCGATCGTCACCTTGCCGTTGATGCTGATCGTCGGCCTGTATGCATTGGTCTATACGATCATCGCCTCGATGAAGGCATACGAAGGCGTGGCTTACCGTTATCCGCTGGCCTTGCGCTTGATCAAGTAAGTTTCAGGCAACCGTCGCTTCGCGCCCTCGTTGTCAACCACGACGATGCCGACACGTTTTTGCTGCATGGGCGATGCCCGATTCGGTGCGGAGCAATCATGGTCAGCAATCGCAATGCCGATGCGGCGTCGGCCGCCAATCGCTTCGGCCTCGGCGCAAAGCCGGGCACACTCGATGCAATGCACGATCCGCGCGGCGCACTCATCGAGCAGGTTCGCGCGCCGTTGCCGAATACTGCCGCATTTTCCGCATTGATCAGCAGCGCCGGATTCCTCGCTGCCGAAATCCGTTATCGGTCGGATCGGCGCGCACGCAAACACGCGCGCGAGGCCGCCAACAATCCCGCCGGCACCGATCAGATCAAGGCAGCGGTCGGCGGCTTCCGCAAGCAATTCGGCTATCAGTTGCTTGCCGAAGGAACCGCCCGCTGGCAGGTCGCGCTGGCTGCGCCGATTGGTTTCGACGAACGATTGGTGCGGTTCTGGAGCAACCATTTCGCGGTGTCGATCGACAAGCGACAGGCGCTGCTGTACGCCGCGCCGATGGAGCGCGAAGTAATCCGCCCGCTCGCATTCGGGCGCTTCCAGGATTTGCTGCTGGGCGTCGAAACGCATCCGGCGATGCTGCGTTACCTGGACAATGCGAAATCGATCGGCCCGGATTCGCGTTATGGCGAACGCGTCGCCCAGCGATTCGGCGGCGTTGGCGCGCAGCCCAAGCGCAAGTCCGGTCTCAACGAAAACCTGGCGCGCGAAATTCTCGAACTACATACGCTCGGCGTTGACGGCGGATACACCCAGGCCGACGTGACCGAGTTCGCACGCGCGATTACCGGCTGGAGCCTGCGCGATCAGCGCGTTGATCGTTTCGGCGGCACGACCAGCAATGCCTCGAGCCAGACCGGGTTCGTGTTTCGCGACACCGCACACGAACCCCGCGCACGCACCATCCTCGGCAGGCGTTACGCAGAAGGCGGCATGGAGCAGGGCCGTCGCGTGCTCACCGATCTTGCGATGCATCCAGCGACAGCGAAACATCTGTCGTTCAAGCTTGCACGCCATTTTGTCGCCGATCAGCCGCCGCCGAAATTGGTGCAGAGGATGGCGGCGACCTACATGGGGAGCGGCGGCAATCTCTCGGCGTTGTACCTGACGATGCTGAAAAGCGATGAAGCATGGGCGGCGGATGCGCGCAAGTTCCGCGCGCCCGATGATTTTCTGGTCGCCTCGCTGCGCGCTCTTGGCATCCAAGAAATACCGGATGTACGCAAGGTCGCCGGCATGCTGTCGCGCCTTGGCCGCCCCGATTTCATGCCGCGTTCGCCCGCCGGATTCGCCGACACCGCCGATGCATGGATCGGCCCCAATGCGTTGTGGAAACGCATCCAGACCGCAGAGGAACTTGCTGCGCGCGCACCGCGTTCGCTGACGCCCGCGCAGGTCGCGCGCGATGCGCTGGGATCACGGCTGCATGCATCGACAGCGCAAGCCATCGCGCGCGCCGAGTCACCAAAGCAAGCGCTGAGTTTGCTGCTCGCCAGCCCTGATTTTCAGTGGAGGATCTGACATGACCACGCGTCGCGAATTGCTCAAGGCGATGACCGCGAGTGCGGTCACGCTGACCCTGTGGCCGCGGCTGGCGTGGTCGACTTCAAGCATCGGATCGCAGCCGTTATTACTGGTCGTCATGCTGCGCGGTGGGCTCGATGGCCTGCATGCGCTGCCGCCTATCGGCGACAACTCATGGGGCGGATTGCGCGGCGCGTTGCCATTCGCGCCCGGCGACAACACCTCGAAACCATTGCCGCTGGATCGCAATTTTGCGTTGCATCCGTCGATGCCGTATGCCGCACAGCTTTATCGGCAAAATGCATTTCTCCCGATTGTCGCGGTCGCGCCGCCGTACCAGGGACGCTCGCATTTCGAGGCGCAGGATTGCGTCGAGAACGGCAGCGCGCGCCCGAACGGCGCGCAAGACGGATGGATGAACCGTTGTGTCGCCAACATGCGTGGCGAGGAAGGGCTGGCGATCGCCACCGCGATGCCGCTGATCATGCGCGGCCCCGCGAAGATCAGCACCTGGTCACCACCACTGCCGACGAGCATCGATCCAAATCTGCTGCATCGGCTCGATACGTTGTACGCGGAAGATCCGCAACTTGCTGAAGCGTATTCGCGCGCGGTTGCGGATTCGCACGACGATATGGCAACGAATGCAGACGCGACGATGACCGTAACCCAGACGAATACCAGCAAAACCGACCAGAAAGCCATGCAGGGCAGGGCATACGGCGCAGGTGGATTGCCGGATATGATGGCCGCAGCCGGCAAGTTCATGGTGCGATCCGACGGCCCACAGATCGCGTTCGTCGAGGACACCGGCTGGGACACGCACGCTGCGGAGGTCGCAACGTTGCAACGCAAGCTCGGCCGCTTGACGCGGGGTTGAGGAACTACCACGAAGCCATGAGCGTCGCTTGGGATCGCACAGTGGTCATGATCGTCACCGAATTCGGACGCACCGCAAAGATCAATGGCACCGGCGGCACCGATCACGGAACCGGCGGAGTTGCGTTCCTCGCGGGTGGTGCGGTCGCGGGCGGACGCGTGGCTGGGCAGTGGCCGGGTATTTCGTCGCAGGATCTCAACGAAGGTCGTGACGTGCGTGCGACGACCGACATGCGTGCGTTGTTCAAGGGGGTGCTGGCGGGGCATCTGCTGGTGCCCGCGAGCGCGCTCCATACACGGGTGTTTCCGGATAGCGCGACGGTGCGGTCGATGGGTGGGTTGTTGCGCAGTACGCGCTCGGTTGCCGCGATTTGATCTTGATCGGCAGCTTTGTGCCGGGTCTTTTGAAAAACTCCAACCCTTGGTAAGAACCCCGAAAACGCTTCGGTTTCAGCGGAATTTTGTTCTTCTGCCTGTGGAATACGCAGATGGCACGAGAGGCCATGCCTGTTTGTGGGGTGCTTTCGGAGTCGCAGGCTGGACGGCGCAAGGCGACTTCAACTTCGATTCGAACACCTTCGCCGTTACATGCGTCAAGACCTGGCTGATGGAAGCGTGATTCGCATATTTTGACCGTTGCAGCGCCGTGTCGGCGATTTCAAGCCATCGCCTCCAGCTCGTTTTCACACTGAACCTTGCCCTGCTGGGAACTCGGCCTCAAAGGTGATCAGGTCGCGGATCTCCGGCGTGCGCAGTCCGACCATCATCGGGTTGCGGACGTTGGGCAGGAAGCAGATGTCGAACAGTTCGGTGATGTCGCCGTCGAAACGGATCCACTGCTCGACATCGCCGCTGGTGAGCGAGACCAGTTGGACGCCGCACCAAGGATCGACGTCGCGCTTGCTCAGTTCGGTATCGAGTTGCAGGCCTTCGAACCGTTGGTTGCGTGGCTTGGATAAGCCCACCGCCGCGGTGTTGCCGTGGATCGACAGCCCGCGCGGGAAGCCTGGCAGGAACACCAGCGGTACGAACTTCTTCGTGGTGAAATCGACCCAGCCCAAGTGCCCGGTGCCGGCATTGAGCAGCCACAGCTTGCCGTTCGCCCAGCGCGGCGAGTGCGGCATCGACAGGCCATCGCAGACGATCTCGTTGGTGTCGATGTCGATCACCACCCCGCCATCTTTGCGGCGGTCGCGCCAGCCATCGACCGCATCCGACTTGCACACCGCGGTGACGTACTTCGGCGCGCCATCGACCATCGCCAGGCCGTTGAGATGGCAGCGGTCCTCAGGTGCGAGTTTGCTGATGAAGTCCGGTTTCCAGATCGCCTTGAAGCTGTGGGTCAGGCTGAGCTCGGCGAGGCACGAATACCTGGTGTTGATGAAGACGACCTTGCCATCCTTGCGGATGCCGAGTTCGTGGATATCGAGATCGCCGATCGTCTGCGCATTGCGCGGCACGTAGCACTTGTCGAATTGACCGTGGATGACCTCGTTGGAACGCAACACATTCTCGAAGCGCCACAACTGATACAGGCCACCGAGATAGATGCGCTGCGCATTGCCGACAATGCCCATCGCGCGCTCGAAGATGCGCTCGAAGAATGAGACGCGACCGGCCTTGTCGCTGCCGACCAGATACACGCGCCCAGTCTGGTAGGAGGTGATCGCGAGCGACACGCCGTAACCGGCGAGCCATCCGGCGAGACCGCGCGAGCAACTCTTCTCGACCTTGAGGTTGAGCAGATTGAGCGGCGGCTTGGTTGCCGCTGCGTCTGGCGCAGGCGCTGGAACGGGCGCGTCTGGCGCTGTCGTAGCGGCTTCGGCAAGAGCTGACTCGCCCGCGTTGACAGCCTCCAGCACGGTTCCACTCTCGTTCTTGTCGCTGGTGTCGTGGATGCCGGCGTCGGATGTCTTTTCGTTGCTTGCCATATGTTCCTCACCATCCGGCGTTTGTCGTGAACGCAATCTTGTCCTCATCCCATCATGAACAGTACGCCACCTCGCTTGCCTTTAAAAAAAGAGACCCGGCGGTCTGGGCCGCCGGGCCTCCCCTACACACACACTCACCAGCTATAACGCAGCCCGAAGTGTCCGCCGACAACGCTGTTCAGGGCGCCGCCGTCCTGCCAGTTCACGCCGCCGAACACCGATAGTTTGCCGGTATGCATCGCCAGACCGCCTTCGACCAGCGCGCTCGTGCCTTTGGTGCTGGTCGATCCTGAGAACGTATTGTTGATCGTGAAACCGTTGTCGCCATCGAACTCGCGCACCGCGCTCGCCGAGGCGTACGGCGTCCAAGTCATCTTGCCCGAGACGATGTCGTCGCTGAGCAACACACCGGCGCGGCCGCGTGATGACGTGCCACCCCTCGGCGTGAAGCCGGCCAAGGCGCCCGTGAGGGTGTCAACATGGTTCACCGTGGTGTGGGTGTACTGCAGCTGCGGCACCAGCTTGAGGCCATCGCCCAGCGTCCACGACCATCCCAGTTCGCCGTTGAACGCATCGGCCTTGCCGGTTGCGCGCGATTCGCCGACGACCGAATCAAGCCGTGCATCGAAACTCATTTCACGGTATGACGCATCGAGATAGAAACCGCCCGATGCGATCCAGGTGGCGTACACGCCCTTGGTATCGGCGGTGATCTTGTTCTGACCGACCACACCCGCACCGTCGAGATGCTGGCTGGCCTGCGCCTTGCCGAGCAGCAGGCCGACGCTGAAGCCGTCGGCGATTCCGAAGTCCACGCCCAATTCCTGACCGGAGTTGTGCTGGTCGAACGCGACGTTGCCACCCTGGCCGAAGTTGTTGGCGATGTAGGTCGGATGGAATGTGCCGCTGTCGGAGAACGCACGCGCCCATGCTCCAGCGCCGCCACGCGGCTGCGAATCGAGCACGCCCATGCGCTCGCGCCAAGTGCCGACTTCGCTGCTCATCAGGCTTTGCACCCCGGGTGCGAATGCGGCAGCGAGCGAGCCGGAGTCGGTGAGTCCGGTGACCGCGACACCGAGCGCGAACACGTCGGGGTGGGCATTGCTCGCGTCGATGACACTGTTCAAGCTCACGCCTTGGACGACGAGGAAACTCTTGTTGGTGTTGAAGTGCACATCGCCGAGTACGAACGATCCGGCTGTGGAATTGCCGGTGACATCCGCCACTGTCACCGAACTCATGGCAGTGGTCGGCAAGGTGAGCAGGTTCACGTCCACCGTCGCCACACTGCCTGCCGCGACATTACCGACGACGTGCAGCTTGTCGCTGGCATTGTGCAGGGCATCCACGTCCACGCCGAGCGTGCCGCTGCCTGCCCAGTTGCCGGCGACCGTGAGGTTGTCGCCGGTGAGGCCGTTGCGGAACTCGACGCTACCGGTGTTGGTGAACGAATTCGGGTTGGCTGCACCCATATTGATGAGGTTAGCGCCGGAAGCCGTGATCGCGCCGCTATTTGCAAACGTGTTACCCAACGCGTCGAAACTGCCCAGCGTCAAAGATGAGTTGTGCAGGTTGATCGTGCCGATGTTGCTGATCGTGTCGTCGCCAGCACCGAAGTCCGTCGATGTACCGACCACGTTCCAGATGCCGCTGGTCTTGATGTTCAAGATGTCGTCGCCGTCGCCGGTGACGATCGCGCCGGTAATCGAACCCGTGTTGACGATCGTGGCTGTCGAACCGTCGGAAGACGAAACGGCGATCCGCGCACCATCACCATAAGCACCCATGGCGCCGCTGTTGGTCAGTACGTTGTCACCGTTAGAAATCATCGACACTGCTGTAGCTGTTGCCCCGGTGCCGTAAGCGGCCGCGGCAATCGTCCCGCTGTTGTCGATCTGGATGCCGTCATCCTTCCAGCCGGTCGCTTCGATGCCGATGGCCTTGGCGGTAGTGGCGCCCGTGGCCTTGACCAGGAGGCTGCCCTGGTTGTCGACGGTAACCGCCATGTTGCCGGTGTCGGTATTGCCATAGGCGCCGGCGATGAACGCGCCACTTGCACTGGCAACGCCGCCGGTCGCCACGGCACTGATGCTGCCGCTGTTCTGCAGCGTCGCGTCACCGTAGAGGCTGTTGTTCAATGCGCCAATAGCGCGTGCAGTATCCGCATCGACGACCGCGCTGATGTGCCCGCTGTTAGTAATGCCCGAGTTGAACGCTCCGAGAACCGTGGTGCCATAGGCGTAACCAGTGCCGCCGTGTGCAGTTGCAACCGCCGTGAGCGCGCCGCTGTTGTGCAGTAACGCACTGTAAGCACCCATGGCGCCGCTGTTCGTCAGTACGCTGTCACCTTGAGAGATCATCGACACCGCTGTAGCCGATGCCCCCGTGCCGTAGGCGGCCGCGCTGATCGTCCCGATGTTGTCGATCTGGATACCGTCATCCTTCCAGCCGGTCGCTTCGATGCCGATGGCCTTGGCGGTGGTGGCGCCCGTTGCCTTGGCCAGTAGGCTGCCCTGGTTGTCGACGGTAACCGCCATGTTGCCGGTGTTGGTATTGCCGTAAGCGCCGGCGATGAACACGCCGCTGGCACTGACGACATCGCCGGTCGCCACGGCGTTGATGCTGCCGCTGTTTTGCACCGTCGCGTAACCGTAGAGGCTGTTGTTCAATGCGCCAACGGCGCGCGCAGTATCCGCATCGACGACCGCGCTGATGTGCCCGCTGTTGGTAATGCCCGAGTTGAACGCTCCGAGAACCGTGGCGCCATAGGCGTAGCCGGTGCCACCGTGCGCAGCCGCAACAGCCGAGATCTCGCCGCTGTTGTCCAGTGTCGCCACGCCGCCGTTGGCGGTCAACGTGCCTGGGTACTGGCAGGTGCCGCTGCTGCAGTCAACGGAATACAGTTGGCGAAGCGCAACCATGTAGGTACCAACCGCCTGTGCAGTGCCGTAATCGGCCGTGGACGTCGACGCAATGGTCCCGCTGTTGGAGGTGGAAGCAACGACCACTGCACTTGGATCGGTGGTTATGTCGCGCACGTAGGTGCCGAATGACGTGGCATAGCCGAACTGCGCAGTGGCACTGGCCTGAGTGTCGCCGAGGTTGATCACTGAACCCGCCGCATCGGTGGAGTAGGCTCCTATGGAAGCGCCCCAGGCCGTAGCTATGCTATGGCCCTCATTCGCCCCGCCGTCCGCGCCGGCAACAGCCTGCGAAACGATACTGCCGGCGTTGTAGATGACCGCTTGCGTCGATCCGTAGGCTTTGACGCCCATGACGATTGCGCGCCCACCGTATTGGTCAGTGCTCAGACTGCCGGTGGTCGCCGAGGCGATGATGCTTCCACCCGCGTCGTTGATGAGATGGGTGTCGTACTTGCCGCGGCCGACCACGCCATAGGCGGAGACGATACCAACGTCGCTGTTGGATATGGCGGAGATGGTGCCTGCGTTTTCGACAACCGCATTGTACTTGGCATAAGCCTGGACGCCGGTTGCACCCGCGCCCGCCTCAAAAAAGGTAATGCCGTGATCGGTCACCGCGTGCGCCGAGATGTCGCCGTGGTTCACTACCGAAACGTTACCCTGAAAGTTTGCCGTGGCTTCAATGCCCGTCGCGCCACTCGCCCCGGTGTAGCCGTACAGGCTGTTGGCAAAGGCGTGCGCATGGCTATATGCAGCAATATTGCCATCGTTGACCACATTGATATTGTTGATTGCTGATGCCTCAATCCCTACCGACCGAGCGATGCCGAACAGTTCCGACTCCGCCGTGGCGTAGATGGTTGCACCCGCGGCATTGTTGACCGTGGCACTCGATCCGGAAATCTGCAGTGCCGTCGCGACCGCGGTATAGCCGCCCACAACAGAGGCGTGTGCCTCGATGGTGCCGTCATTGTTGATGCTGGCACCGGCGGCGCCATATCCAAATCCGTACACGTTCACACCCGTTGCGTACGCATCGGCCTCCGACACAGTGGCGTAACCGCGGCCACCCTGCGAGATCGCGTAGATATCACCATGGTTGACGAGGACAGCCGCATTTCCACTCTTGATATAGGCCCCGATAGTCGTCGAGACCCCCACATCGGATTTCGCGCTGCTGTAAATCGAACCGCCGTTGTCGATCTCGGCATCGCCGTAGCCATACGACCCGGACTGCGAGATCGCACCCCAAGCCGAGGCATAACCCTGAGTGGTCACCGCTGACGCGCTGATATCGCCCGAGTTGCTGATCAGCGCTTCGCCGTTGCCGGAAGGGTTCGCCGCACGGACGCCAATCGCCTTCGCCGTCAGAAACCCATCGGTCGCGCCGATGATGGCCGTCGCTGTGGACGCCACGGACACCGATCCGCTGTTGTTGACGACTGCGTCGTACATCGAGGCAAACGTGTAAACACCTGTCGCCACGGCTTCATATTGCCCGTAGGGCGCCAAGCTGCCGCCGACGCTTACCGTGATGCTGCCGGAGTTGGTGGTAGTCGCCTCAAGGTAGGACTGATTGATGATGCCTTCGGCTGTCGCCTGACTGCCGGTCGCCGTAGCAGCAATCGTACCCGTATTGATGACATCGGCGTTTTTGAAGCCCGCCGAATAGACACCGATAGCGTTGGCCATGCCGTTATTGGCAACAGCCCGGGCGGAGATGGTGCCATCGTTGTGCACCGTGCTGGCGTCCGCGTCGAAGCCGAAGGCACCGACCGCAGTCGCATTGCCCTGTTTCGAACGGGCGCTGGCAACAATGCTGCCCGACGTCTCGTTGTAGATGTAGGAAAAATAATTGGGTCGATTGCGCACGCCGTAGGCAGTCGCGGCTCCTGCCCACGCATGCGCGCCGACATTGATGCCCGTACTGTTGTCGATAGTGCTGCTGTCATCGCCGTACTCATCGATGCCGATGACGGTTCCGTAGCCGCTGGCATCGATGTTGGTGCTGGTCTGGATGTCTGGGTGGCTATCGTTGATGCCGAACGCGTCACCACCATTGACGATGGTGACGTCATGAACGTCAACGATGCGCAGAGCTTCGGCGCCACGGACATTGATGTGGCTGCCAGCGTTGAAGATGGCCGACACATCGTCACTGCCGATATCCGCCAGACCGAAGGACGGAAGCACGCTGGTGGGCAACGGGTAGCCCGCCAC
Organism: Lysobacterales bacterium; assembly: GCA_038316385.1. Lineage (GTDB taxonomy): Bacteria > Pseudomonadota > Gammaproteobacteria > Xanthomonadales > Xanthomonadaceae > SZAS-103. Next base: position 20,788 of record JBBQAN010000027.1, read on the forward strand.
AACGGTGAGGTCGACCGGGGATAGGAAGTCTGCAATAGACTCACCAGGATCGCCATGACGGACATGCGCGGTGCTGGCCGCAGCGAGGCTGCGAGTGTCAGTCGCCCAACTGGCAACCGGCACACACAATGTCAGCATGGTGGCTGAGACGGCCAGGGCAGCGCGAATCGCCAAGCTGATGGGCGCGACCGTTGGGGTTGCAGGTGCGCGCGTTTTGCGCGTGGCCTGGTGCTGAAAAGATTGGTTCATCGCTCCCCCGGTAATTTGTCGATTGCCGGACAGGTGATGTCCTGCATGAACTTTGGTCATTTGCAAGCGGCTACGGTCGCTTCGGCTGAGAGAGGAATGGCCGTCCTCAAGACTTCAATGGACGGAAGACCTAGCGTTTCAGCTCTGCCGTAAGGAACAGAATTCGAGTAGACAGCCTCCCGATCAGTTCTCCCACCCCCCAAAAAAGGGGGTAAAGCCTTTCCGTGGGCTGGCCGTCGGCAGCGATCGCGTCTCCTGAAGCGTTTCCCGCAGGATGCTGCGCACCCAGCATCCGATTCGCGACGCGACGCACATAATCTGTGCCGCCTCGTACCCAGCGATCGGCTATCCTTGACGCGCATCTCCGCGACCTTCTGCGGAGCGTTTTCGCATTGGTCGAGAGACATGCTCGAACCTGATTTCATCCTCAAGACCACGCCGCCACGGCTGCCGCGCACGGCCCTTGAGCGCGACCGCTTGTCGCGTATCTGGGACATCGTCTGCGACCGCACCGCGATCACCGTTCTCGCGCCGCCCGGTTTCGGCAAAACCACTCTGCTTGTGCACTGGCGCCGCCGCTGGCTTGCCGAAGGCGCGCTCGTGGCTTGGCTCACTTCCGATCGCAACGACGATCCGGCGCGTTTCAACATGGCCCTGCTGCATGCGATCCGCACGGCCAGCGGGCGCGCATCACTCGACACTTCGGCGACCGAGAACGCGGCAAACACCGACCACGGCATCGACACACTGACCGGCCTGCTCGCTGAAATCGCCAGCCTCGGCCGTCAGACTGTACTGATCGTCGACGATGCGGAGCGACTGCCCGATGCGAGCCGGCGATCGCTTGCCTATCTTCTTTACAACGCGCCGTCGAACCTGCATGTCGCGATCGGCACGCGCGTACCGCTCGACCTGCGCACCAGCGAGATCGCCGCGAAAGGCAATAGCGCCACGCTTAAAATCGACGACTTGCGCCTGCAACTTGAAGAGACGATGGCGATCCTGGACAAGCGTTTCGGATCGCGCCTGGGCCTGGATGATTGCGTGTGCCTGCACGAAGCCACCGAAGGCTGGCCGATCGGCTTGCAACTGGCGATCGCGACGATCGAGCCGGAGGATAATCTCTCGACCGCGATCCGTACGCTGTCAGGACGGCACGGCGACATCGAACGCTATTTCATCGAATCGCTGTTCGCGCGGCTGCCGACGCCGCTTGCGGACTTCCTCGTACGCATCGCAATTCTCGATCGCATGGATGCGACGATGTGCGAAGCGGTGACCGGTTGCGCTACGGCATCGCCGTGGCTTGATCAACTCATGCTCGACACGCCGATCCTGATCGTCGCCGAACTGCAGGGATGGTTTCGACTGCATCCATTGATGCGCGATTTCCTGCTCGCTCGTTTCGAATTGCTGCAACAGGACGAACAGCGCGCATTGCACCGGCGTGCATGCGACTGGTTCGCCGATCAACAGCGTTTTCCAGAAGCTGCATCGCATGCGCTTGCCGCCGGCGACGAAGCACTCGCGCACGACTACGCGGTGAAGTCGCTGTGGACGCTGCGCACGCAGGGCAAGTTCGCCGAGGCGCAGGCCTGGCTCGCACGGATTCCGCCGGAGAGCATCGCCAAAGACACCCATCTGCGCTTGATCGCAGCATGGGTGACCGCACTTGGCGAGGGCAATGCGCAAGCCTTCAACGTCGCCAGCGAAGTGCTCGCCGATGCGATGGCCGAGCCGTACACGCAATTCCTCGCCGCCTGCGTCGCATCGAGCGCCACCGGCTATTCCGACCATATCGGCCTCGTGCCCGAACTGTTCGCGCGCTGGCCCGAAGTTCCGGCGGACGTCGTCGAGCCGGTGTGCGCCATCGCCTGGCGCAACGGCATGGCCAATCTGCAACTGCACACCGGCCATCCCGACGCAGCGCGCCGCATCCTTGAAGCGATTCCGATCGATGCCTCCAACGACTCGGCAATGCTCGCGTTGTCGTATCGCACAATGCTGCTGGCGATGTGCCATATGTGGGAAGGCGATCCGTCGCAGGCCGAAGCGGTGATGCGCCCCGCGTTGCTGCAGGCCGAACGCGTCGCCGGCCGCCGCAGCATGGTGGCAAGCATGTTCGCGTCGGTGCTGGCTGCGGCCATGGTCGACCAGGATCAACCTGTCGCTGCGCAGGCGCTGCTTGCGAATCGCCTCGACGTGATCGAGCGTACGGGATTCCCGGACGCGATCCTGCTCGCCTATCGCACGCTCACCTATGTCGCACTGAGCCAGGGCGATGAACGCCGCGCGTTGATCCTGCTCGACAGTCTCGGCGCGCTCGCCGAGCGCCGCTCGTTGCCGCGGATGAGCCTGCATTGCCTCGCCATGCAGATCCGAATCCACGCGCAACGCGCTTGCACGGACACGGTGGCGCGGCTGGTTCGACAACTCGATGTGCTCGAACGCGAATTCACCCGCAAGGAATTCCTGCCCTATCTGCCGCAGTACCGGATGGCTGCTGCACTCGCGAAAACGCACGCGGCGTTGGCGCGTCATGATCTCGATGCCGCGGAAGACAACATACATATCGCCGATGCCTGCGCCGGCGAACTCGGCCGTCGCCGAGATGCCTTGATGGCAAAGGTATTGCATGCGGTGGTGATGCGGCTGCGCAACGAACCGCGCGCGCTTTCGGTACTTGCTGAGGTGCAGCACCTGGCTGCGATCGGAGGCAACGCACGCCTCGTCGCCGATACCCATCCACTCGCCGCACAGATGGCGGCGGAGATACATCGCCAGACCACCGGCCTGCGCGTAGTGCGAAACATCGCACCCGCGCTTGAAGTACAGCCGCAGCCGTCGGTATCACGAACGTTTGCGCAACGTTGCGGCCCACTCACTCCGAAGGAATCCGAAGTGCTCTCCCTGCTCCACAAGGGCATGTCGAACAAGCTGATCGCGCGCGCAATGGACATTAGCGACGAGACCGTGAAGTGGCACGTCAAGAACCTGTTCCTGAAATTGTCCGCAGGAACTCGCAAGCACGTCGTCGATCGAGCGCGTCTGCTTGGCTTGGTCGGCGCCGAAAACTCTTGGGATCCCGCCGGTTCGATCGGTTCGGCTACGCATCGTGCACTTCAGGATGTTGCCGCGGCAGCCGCATTGGATGATCATCCCCCGAGAGCCTGAGGCGCAGCTCGTAGCTGATCAGGATGTGCTGGGGCGTGATCCATTGATCCAAAGATGGTAAGGATAACGACCTCACCTACGGAATTGAAAGAAGTCGCAGGCGGCTTGCCAGACGACAGGCGACAGGTCAAAGTTGAATCCCGCTTCCAGTTGCCGACGCGCAGGAGTGATCATGGTCAATATCGGGACGGTTCTGAAGGATGAAATTTCCAGACTCAGCCGGAAAGAGATTCGGATACAGGTGGAACCCCTGCGCAAGGCATCCGCCGCGTTTCGCCGTGAAATCGCCGCCCTCAAGCGCCAGCTGCAGGAACTCAAGCGCGAGGTCGGCGTAGTTGCGAAACGTTCACGGCGGCAGACAGTAGACAACGCCGAGGATTCCTCGCGCCCGATGCGATTCGTGGCGAAGGGATTGGTTTCCCTGCGCGCCAGACTCGGATTGTCCGCTCCCGAACTGGCGCGACTGATGAACGTTAGCGCCCAGTCGATCTACAACTGGGAGCAAAAGAAGTCGGTTCCCCGCAAGGAGCAACTGGCGACCTTGGCGACGTTGAGAACGCTGGGCAAGCGCGCGGCGAGAATGCGTCTGGAGTCGCTGCCTGAACCGCAACCGCGAAAGGGTCGACAGTAGATCACGATCCAGAAACTACCCGCGTCAGGCTTCCCGGGAGAGGGCGTCCACGAATGACGGGATCGCCGAACTGCGCCCAGCCATCGGTCAACTGTTCGTTGACAGCCCAGATGCGGCCCTTCCGAGTCGGAGTCAGCTCAATAGTCGTTTGCCAGTCTCACCAGCGCGGGAGCCGAAGCGAACCTCAATCCGGCCATGCTGTGTCGGAAAGGCGCTGATTGCGCCGCTGGATCGCCGCTCGCAAACGGTGCACGATCAAACACAACATTCAGCCGACAAATGACCCATGCCGACCATGCAACGTTTTCCCGCGCACGTCAGACAATATCTCAAGACGCTGGCTATCCACGCCGATGACCATCTCGATGCCGCGCGCCGCCGCTACGATTCCAAGTTCGGAACGGATCTGCCGCGGCACATTGCAGCGTATCGATCCTTCACCGACGGCAAGACAGTCGAACTCTTCGGACGCGTGCTGGCCAGGCCGCCACTGGGTGGACCCAATGCGGATGATCGCTGGTGGGAAAACCTGCTCAATACCTATCGTCGCTTCAGCAGCGACGACGTGGCGGGAGTTGCGCTGGAGGCGCGCTTTCGGAATGCCAGCGCGAAAACCGTCACCGACAACGAGGGCTATTACCGGGTCAGCCTCGCTCTCGACGGCGCCCGATCCGATGCGCTGTGGGACAACGCGAGCATTGCATTGGCCGATGGCAATCTGCTGACCACCCAGCCGGTGTTGAATCTGGGACCCACGGCGGCCTTTGCGGTCATTTCTGACATCGACGACACCATTCTGCAAAGCAGCATCGTGGAATGGAAAACCGCAGCGCAACTGGCTTTCCTGCATAACGCACGAACCCGCAAGCCTCTGCTCGGCGTCGCCCGTCTGTACCAGGCGTTGCAGGCAGGCGCGCACGGCGGCGCAAACAACCCCATTTTTTACGTGTCCAATTCGCCGTGGAATCTGTACGACCTGCTGGACGATTTCCTCGAACTCAACAACATTCCGTTCGGGCCAATGTTTCTGCAGAAACTCGGGTTCCACGAAGGCGAGGCGTTCGGCAGTGGTCGCGATCACAAGTTGCAGCGTGTGCGCGAGCTGATCCAGCGATTTCCGGCCATGCGTTGGATACTGCTGGGCGATTCCGGCCAACTGGATGCCGAAACCTACAGCGAGATCGCGCAGGAATTCGGAGATCGCACCCTCGCCATCTACATTCGTGACGTGGACGCAGCGCCCGATACGCCGCGCGACAAGCTAGTGGATGGATACATCAAGAAAGTCGCAAGCACCAAGGTGCCGATGCTGCTCGTGGCGGATAGCGTAGCGATTGCCGAGCATGCCATTGGCTTGGGCCTGATCGACCCGGCAGCGCTGCCGAGCATCGTCGCCGAGGTGCAGCGCGATCAGCAACGACCGACCGTAGCCGAAGCGACGGTGCAATCGGTAAAGGACGATGTGATCGATGCAGTCAAGGGCACAACGACCGCGAAGCCAGGTTGATCCGCATTTCTGGCGCCTCGCAATCGCACGGACGCTGAAAGAGTAGCAACCAAATGCGCGATTACCGACTACGCAAAACTGCCAACTCCCCAAGCGTCAACAGTTCAGCCCCAGCCAAACCCATTGGCGCCAGCGTCTCCCGCATCGTCTCGCCTAGTTCGCCAAGCAATTTGCGCGAACCATCGACCCCCAACAGCGCTGGATAGGTGGACTTGGATTGCGCGGCGTCCTTGCCGGCAGTCTTGCCCAGCGCAGCCGAATCACCCTCGACATCGAGAATGTCGTCGCGGATCTGGAATGCTAGGCCCAGCGCTTGCGCGTATGCATCAAGCCGTTGCAACACGCGATCGCTCGCGCTCGCGCACAACGCGCCCATGCGCACGGATGCGCGGATAAGGGCTCCCGTCTTGAGGGAGTGCATGCGTTCGAGTTCAAGTAGTGACTGCACGCTGCCGGTCGCGGCCAAGTCGAGCGCCTGGCCGCCGCACATACCGGAGGTTCCGCTCGCGTCGGCGAGCGTCGCGATCAGCGCAATGCGCAGTTCGGCATCGCAATCGGCCGCTACCAGCACTTCGAACGCGAGCGTCTGCAAGGCGTCGCCGACGAGGATGGCGGTCGCCTCATCGAAAGCGACGTGCACGGTCGCGCGACCTCGACGCAGTGCATCGTCGTCCATCGCCGGCAGGTCGTCGTGCACCAGGGAATACGCGTGCACGAGTTCGACCGCAACAGCGGGCGCGTCGAGGATCGCTTCATGAAATCCGCAAGCCGCGCCGGCTGCGAATACGAGTTGCGGCCGGATGCGTTTGCCGTCGCCGAGGACGGCGTAACGCATTGCTGTGTGCAGGCGCCGTGGAGTCGCTGCCTGGTCGGGCAAGGCACGGTCCAGCGCAGTCTCGAGTCGTGCGATGCGCCGCGCGAATACGTCGTTGCTCGTCGAGGCGACAATCGGTTTCGCTTCCGCCAACTGTGCGTCAGTCGACATCGGGTGCGAAATGTTCGGCGCGATCCGGATCGCCCAGGTCGCTGAGCAATTTCACCCGCAGCTCGGCCTGTTGCAGTGCGCCCTGGCATTCACGATACAGCGCGACGCCGCGCTCGTAGGCGCCGAGCGATTCGTCCAGCGACATCTCGCCTTTTTCCATGCGCTGCACGAGTTGCTCGAGTTCGTCGAGCGAGCGTTCAAAGCCGGCGACCACGGAGGGCGTCGGTTCAATCGCTGACTGGTTGGACTTCTTTGTCATGGCGCGCAGTGTGTGGCCGAGCGCGCAAACGGTCAATCGGGTGTGTCCCTGTCATTTGCATGCCAAAGCAGGTGCGCTGCGTGGGCTCGCAGCCACGCGTCCATCCGCGCCGACAGCACGCGGTCCCCGGCCGCGAGTAACTCACCATCGCCGGCGAATAACAGTGGCATCCGCGCGCGCGTCCACGGCGGCACGTCGCGCTCCTGCAGCACATGCTTGAGCGCATGGCTGTGCGCGCGGCCGATCAGATGAATGCGCTCTCCGCCTTGACGCATGCGCACCGTCACCGGCATGTCGAAGCGTTCGGTACCGCGCAGTTCGATCCGCGCTCCATCGGGCAATTGCAACGCCGCGGTTCCATCCCAGCGCGCGCTCCAGTCCGTCGGCACCGGCACGGATGGATGCATCGCCTGCAAGCCATCGCGCCAGCGATGGACGACGACATCCGCCCACGCCACGCATGCATCGCCATCGGCGCGCGCATGCAGCAGGTCGCGTTCGATCGCGGCAAGGATGCTTGAAGTCGGTGCTGGAAATCCTTGGCGCGCCAGCCACAATCGCAGCAGTCGGGCGCGATGCGCATGCCGATGCGCAAGCAGTCCGGTCAGCGACAACACACCGGTCGCGCCCTGCAGCGCATCGAGTTGCTTCGCGGTCGTTTCAGCCAGCAAATGCGATTGCTCGGCGAGAAGAGCGGCGCTGTGCGCAAGGCTGCGTTTAGCGTGAGGCCAGCGTTCGGCAAGCAACGGCAGTACCCGATGACGCAGGAAATTACGGTCGTAGCGCGTCTCGTTATTGGATGGATCTTCGATCCAGGGTAGCGCATGCGCCGTCGCATACTGCTGCAGTGTTGTGCGCGGCACGTCCAGCAAAGGCCGCCACAGATGCAGGGTTTGCATTCGTGAACGTCGCCGCATTGCCGCAAGGCCGTCTCCGCCGGCACCGCGCAGCAGCCGCAGCAGAATGGTTTCGGCTTGATCGTCGCGGTGATGCGCGAGTGCGAGCATGTCGTCTGTATTCAATGCAGAGCGAAATGCAGCCAGCCGCGCCACGCGCGCTGCGCCTTCCGGGCCGCGACCGCCCGCAAGATCGACTTGCACGCGCACAACGCGCAATGGCACATCGAAATCGGCGCAAACACGTTCGCAATGCGCAGCCCAGCGGTCGGCTTCTGGATGCAATCCGTGGTGCACGTGGACAGCTTGCAAGCCTTGCGCTCGCGCAGCCACCGACAAGGTGAGCGCATGCAGCAATACAGTCGAATCCATTCCGCCACTGAAGCCGACCACAATCGGCGCTTCAGGCAGCGGCAGCAAGGCCCGCCCGATAGCGTCCACGCAGGTCAGTTCTTGATGACGTCGAGCTCGCGGCCGATGCGCGTGAACGCATCGATGCAACGGTCGAGGTGGTCGCGGGTGTGGGCGGCGCTGATCTGGGTGCGGATGCGGGCTTGGCCTTTCGGCACAACCGGGAAGAAGAAACCGATCGCGTAGATTCCTTCCTCCAGCAATCGCTGCGCAAACTTCTGCGCGAGCGGCGCGTCGTACAACATCACCGGACTGATCGGGTGCACACCTGGCTTCACGTCAAAACCCGCCGCGGTCATGCGTTCGCGAAAGTAACGCGTATTCTCGACGAGTTTTTCGCGCAAGTCGCCCGCCCAAGCGAGCATGTCGAATGCCTTGATGCCGGCAGCGACAACATGCGGCGGAAGTGAGTTGGAAAAAAGATAAGGACGCGAACGCTGGCGCAGCATTTCGATGACTTCACGTTTGCCCGTGGTGAATCCGCCAAGCGCGCCGCCCATCGCCTTGCCAAGCGTGCCGGTGATGATGTCGATCTTGTCGAGGCAACCCTTCACTTCGGCCGAACCGCGTCCTGTCGCGCCGAGGAATCCGGTGGCGTGGCATTCGTCGATATGCACCAGCGCGCCGTATTTCGCGGCCAGCGCAGTGATCTGATCCAGCGGCGCAATGAAACCATCCATCGAGAACACGCCGTCGGTGGAGAGCAATTTGGTGCGCGCGCCGGCCGCGTCGGCGGCTTGCAACTGCGCTTCCAGATCGGCCATGTCGCAGTTCGCATAACGGTAACGTTTTGCCTTGCACAGGCGCACCCCATCGATGATCGAGGCGTGGTTGAGCGCATCGGAAATGATCGCGTCGTCTTCCTGCAACAACGGCTCGTAGAGGCCGCCGTTGGCATCGAAGCACGCGGCATAGAGGATCGTGTCTTCCTTGCCGAAAAATGTGGCGATAGTGGCTTCGAGCTGCTTGTGCAAGTCCTGCGTGCCGCAGATGAAACGCACCGAGGCCATGCCGAAACCGTGGCTGTCGAGCGCAGCTTTCGCGGCGGCGATGATGTCCGGATGGTCGGCGAGACCAAGGTAGTTGTTGGCGCAGAAATTGAGCACCTTGCGGCCATCGGCGAGTTCGATTTCGGCCGATTGTGGCGAGGCGATCACGCGCTCGGACTTGAACAATCCCTGCGCGCGAATGGATTCAAGTTCGTCGGCGTAGCGTTGAGTCAGGCTCATTTCATCAATTCCAGCTGCAAACGACCTTGCCGCAATTCCCCGACGCCATCAGGTCGAAGCCGCGCTGAAAATCATCGATCGCGACCTGATGCGTCAGCACTTTCTGCAACGGGAAACCGGTCAACACGAGCTGTGTCATCTTGTACCAGGTCTCGTACATGCGACGGCCGTAAATGCCGTGCATCGTGAGGCCCTTGAAGATCACCTTCTCCCAGTCGATACCCGCGCCGTTCGGGAGCAGGCCGAGCAGGGCAACCTTGCCGCCGTTGTACATCGCGCCGAGCATGTCGTTGAATGCGTGCGGATTGCCGCTCATCTCCAGGGCGACGTCGAAGCCTTCCATGTGCAGTTCGGCCATGGTGTCCTTCAGCGATTGCTTGGACACGTTCACCACCCGCGTTGCGCCCATGTCGGCGGCGAGCTTCAGGCGGTAGTCGTTGACATCGGTCACCACGACGTTGCGCGCCCCGATCCACTTGCAGATACCGGCGGCGATGATGCCGATCGGGCCGGCGCCGGTGATCAGCACGTCCTCGCCGACCACGTCGAACTCCAGCGCGCAATGCGCGGCGTTTCCGAACGGATCGAAGAATGCAGCGAGCTCGGACGGAATCTGATCCGGGATCGGCCACAAGTTAGTCGCCGGCATCACGATGTATTCGGCGAACGCGCCGTTACGATTCACGCCGATACCGATCGTGTTCGGGCACAGGTGCTGTTTGCCCGCGCGACAATTGCGGCAATGTCCGCAGACGATGTGGCCTTCGGCGGATACGCGCTGGCCGAGCGAATAACCTGTCACGCCCGGGCCGATGTCGACAATACGGCCGACGAATTCATGGCCGATCACCAAGCCGGGTTTGATGACGCGCTGGCTCCACGCGTCCCACTTGTAGATGTGCAGGTCGGTGCCGCAGATCGCGGTTTTCTCGAGTTTGATCAGGACTTCATTCGCCCCGGCATCTGGAATCGGTACCTGTTCCATCCAGATACCTTCCTCGGGTTTACGCTTGACCAAGGCTTTCATCATCTGCTGCGACATGGGCATGTCCAATGCGGCGTCTTGCCGCGTGCGAGCGGCAATTATACGCGTCAGGCCATCTGCGTCGTCCGCGTGCGGGCGCTTACCTGCGCTGCTGGCTTAACAACAATGCTGATTGATGGTCGCAGCTGACCCTTAGCTGACGGTAACGGACGGCGGCTTTGGAGGACCCCAGTTCGGGGGCGGTATCGTTGGTATCGACAAAGTGGCGCGAAGCAAACGTCGCCGATCGCTTCCGGCTCTAACGGGGAAATGCCAAGCAGTTTTCGCAAACTGAGGCAGCAGTACGCCTTCACAAAAAGAATAATCATAGTTGCGACTGACGATGTAGAGCGGCAATGATCGCAGCGATCATGTTGCCCGTGCCTGTTCCGGTATTGATCGAGATGCCCATACGCACCACCACGAGATGCTCCGACGGCACGATGACAACGTACTGGCCGAGCGCGCCGCGCGCGTAATACATGTCTTTGGGCAGCTGAGGCATGCCCCAGGGCGCATCCCATACTGGCACGCTGCCGGTGTTCACCAGATTGGTCCAGAAGCCGGCACCGTAGCCGGTCCGGAGCGTCTGCGAATGGCTGTAGGCGACCCAACCCTCGGGCAGAATGCGGTATCCGTCGATCACGCCGTGGTCGAGATACAGCTGCCCAAAGCGAGCGAAGTCGCGCGCCGATGCGTAGATATTGCTCGATCCGATCGGCGTACCGGTCGCATCGGTCTCAATCACCGCATCGCGCATGCCCAATGGTGCGAACAGCTCTCGCCGCACGAAGCGTTCGGCATCGACCGCGTTACCGCCAGCCACATCACGGATCATCCGCGACAGCAGGACGTAGCTCAGGTTGCTGTAACCCCAGGCGGTGCCAGGTAGCCGGACGAGCGGTGTCCGCGCCGCATAGACGCCCATGTCGCGTTCTAGGAACAACATGCGCGTCATCGGGCTGAGCGGGCCGTCGGTCTCGTCGAACGGCAGGCCGCTGTCCATCCGCAGCAGTTGGTCGATGGTGACTGCATTGTGCGGATCCGCCGGTGAACTCCACGCGGCGATTGGCGCGGGCTGATCCAGCTTCAACTTGCCCTGACGCACCAGGATGCCGATCAAGGCGTTGATCACCGATTTCGTCAGCGAGTGGGCATAGATCGGCGTGTCCGGCCCGTAACCTGGCGCGTAGCGTTCGGCGATCAACTGGCCTTCGTGCAGCACCACGACGGCTTTGGTTAGCCGTGGCTGAGCTGGATTCGACTCAGCGAAGGCCAGATCAAGCGCGTGGCGAATGGCCGGATCGGCAGATTCAACGACTTCGGTCTGCGGAAACGGGTTGGCGATAGGCGTTGGTTTGAAGCCCGCAGCTTCGGGTACCGGGCCGTCGCCATGCATGAGCAAACAGCCCAGTCCTTCGCGGTACACGGCACGGGAGCCGAACGCGCCCAGCACCGAGGCGTGCACTTCGTGCTTGGCGCGATCGACGTTGTAATGGATCGCCCAGCCGATGCTGCGCATGACTGGTAATTGTTCCTCACGGAACATCCGATCCGGATCAAGGTGCGAGACGAAGACCGTCGCGCACAGCGAGTGGCTGACCGAACCGGTGGCGACTCGGAAGAGATCCTTGCCCGCTGTACTAATCCAGAAGGTCGCGACGAGTGCGACAGTGAACAGGATGCCGAGAACGATTTTCAATACGCGCTTAGCCATGCTGGTCTGCCGAATTCCGATGGACGATAGAAAGTCTAAGTTCCGTTTACCAGAACGCTGGTGCTTCTCGATGGCGTTGCATCCGCCCGGATTCTCCTCCATGGTCGGCCGGCGACCCGAAGATGTCATACGCGAACGACGGCTTTCTGGAAACCTATAAACAGCGACGATCTTAAAAAGCAGCTCTCACGAGGGAGCGACCGCAGATCCGTGCTTATCGCCCTGTTGTGTGACGGACGGATCCACAGCTGATCTTGTTGGCCTGCGGTGCTCTGGGCTTTCGTGGCATGCTTCGTCGCTGGCGATACCGCCGGTTCAATGCCATTCACCTGAGCGAAGCCTTGACTGATAAACCCTCCTTCATCGCGGAGCTGAGACGTCGCAACGTGTTGCGTGCAGCGATGCTGTACATCGGTGCGGCATGGGCGTTGTCGCAGGGCGTGGCGCAGTTGCTGCCGGTGTTCGACTACCCGAACTGGGTGGTGCGCTGGTTTGTGATCGCAGCGATGATCGGGTTTCCGTTCGCGATGGTGTTGTCGTGGTTCTACGAATGGACGCCGCAGGGCATCCAGCGCGAGGGCGACGTCGCGACCGACGCATCCGTCACGCGCGAAACCGGCAAGAAAATGGACCGCTGGATCATCGCGGTGCTGGCGATCGCAGTCGTGTTGTTGCTGGCCGACAAGTTCGTGCTGCACAAAGACGCTGGCGCCGGCGTAGCACTCGACAAGTCCATCGCAGTCATGCCGCTGCTCAACGAAAGCGGCGATCCGCAACAGGATTATTTCTCCGATGGCCTTTCGGAAGAATTGATCTCCGCGCTCGCGCAGGTGCACGATCTCAAGGTGATTGGCCGCAATTCGTCGTTCCAGTTTCGCGGCAGGCAGCAAAACGACACCGCCGCCATCGGCGTGAAGCTCGGCGTCGCGACCTTGCTGGAAGGCACGGTGCGCAAGCAGGGAAACCAGATCCGCATCGTCACTTCGTTGATCAGGGCAAATGACGGTAGCCAGTTGTGGTCGCAGACGTACGACCGCGAATTGAAGGACGTGTTTGCGGTCCAGAGCGACGTCGCCACGTCCGTGGCCAACGCATTGAAAATCACCCTGCTCGGCAAGGCGATCAAAGCCGCCGACCGGCCACCCAGCGGCAATCTCGATGCCTACGACGCGATGCTCAAGGGTGTGTCGCTGGCCGCGCATCGCAACAAGGTCGATTACCTGTTGGCCGTCGAACACTATCAGCAAGCGATCAAGCTCGACCCGAATTACGCCACGGCGTATGCGCGGCTGGCGATCGCACAGCAATGGTTCAACGATTGGGTGGCCGATGGCGATGGACGCAAAATCGCGAGCGCGCAGGCGCGTGCGAACGCTACCAAGGCAGTCGAACTCGCACCGGATTCGGCCCTCGCACTGGGCGCGCTCGGTATCAATCAGGCGTGGTCTGACTTCGACTATCCGTCGGCCGAAGAGACGCTGAAAAAGGCCGCTGCGCTGGATCCATCGAATCCGGAAATCCTTTACCAGCTCGCGGATGTGACCGCCTGCCTCGGCCGCCTCGATGAAGGCGTGGCGATGATGCGGAAGGTGTTGACGCTGGAACCGCTCAATGCGTCCTATCATTTTTATACTGGCCAGTTCCTGCTGGCGATGGGAAGCTTCGATGCGGCGCAAGCCGAACTCCAGCGCGCCGTCGACCTGCAGCCAAGTGCTGAAGCCTTCCGCATCTTTCTGACGATTGCGTTGCTCGAGCGCGGACAATCGGACCAGGCGCTGCAGGTCGCCAATGCCGAACCGCAGGATGCAAACCGTCGTTGGGCGCTTGCCGAAGTCCATTTTGCGCGCGGCGAAGATGCGCTGGGGCAATCCACACTGGAAGAGATGGTTCGCCTTGACGCGAGCTACGGTCCGACCCTCATCGCGACGGTCTATGCCACGCGAGGCAACAACGACCAAGCGTTTCTCTGGCTGAACCGTGCCCTCGAAGTTCGCGATCCCGGCGTCGCGAGCATCTACGAGCAGCCGTACCTCATCCCGAAACTCCGCAAGGATCCACGACTGGCGGT
>JBBQAN010000002.1:0-189060 GCA_038316385.1 Lysobacterales bacterium
ATCACCGACTGAGCTTTTCGCGGGACGCCCAGGCAGACGGATTCCCGCCGGGCGATTGAGCATGGTTTCAACCATCGACTGGAAGCGCGGCGATCCCAGTGCACGTTCCTGGCGAAGGTGAGCGCGGATCGCCTCGGTGTCTTGGGCATCAAGCGATTCCATCAACAACACGCGATAACGCGTCTCGCGTTCGGCCTTGTCGGCTCCCAGCGCAAGATAGACCGGATGCGGCGTCCAACGCAGATCGTCTCGCAAGCCGAGATGCGCGTGCACGCTCGACCACCGGTACTCCCACGGCTGGACGGCCATCGCTGCGCGCACCGGGTTGCATTCGATGTAGCGGATGCAGGCCAGTAGATAGCGATCCGAATCGACCAGACACGACTTGTAACGGCCTTCCCATAGCGTCCCTGTGCGACCGTGACGGACATTGCAGGCGCGCACGTAGCGCCGGCCCACGGCCTGCATCATGCGAGACACAGCACCGGACGCTGAAGCGCTGACCAGCAGATGGACGTGATTGCTCATCAGCACATACGCGTGCAACTGAACGCCTTGGGCTGCCGCCGCAACTTCCAACGCCTGCAAGTAGCTCGCGTTGTCGTCGCTGTCGAGGAACGTCGCGCCGCGATTGACGCCACGATGAATGAGGTGCATCGGGATGCCGGGAAGTTCCAGTCGTCGACGGCGCATGGCATGTCGTTGAAGCGAAGTTGCTGTGAGAATGCACCGCAGATGGCTACGTGGGACATCGGAAGAATCATGAAAGTGTTGTAGGAAAATTCCCAATTCAAATGCTAATGTTCTCTGAGCCCTGAGGTTCCAGACCCCTGAGGTTGCTGGACCCCTGAGGTTGCTGAGGTTGACGCTGCTTCATACCAACCTTTGACCGGAATCCAGGGAGTTGGATGTCAGCGCTTCTCGCGCAAGCGCGCATCCAGTTCCATCAACCTTTGCGGCGTCCCGACATCGGTCCACGCGCCACCGAACCGTTCGCCTGTCACCTCTCCGCGCGCCATCGCTGCGCGCAGCACGGGCGCGAGTTTGAATCGTGGCGGGACATCGTTCACGCCGGGCGCATCTCCGACCACATCGCGCCAGCCCGTCAACAACTCCGGCTGATAGACGCCGATTCCTGCAAAGGTCAGTCGCGCCGCGCCATCCGAATGCATGCGTCCATCCGCATCCAGTGCGAAATCGCCGCGCGGATTGTGTTCGGGATTGGCGACCAGCAGCAGATGCGCAAGGCCGATCGGTTCGCGCGGCAAGCGTGCGAGGTCGTAGTCGCACCAGATATCGCCATTGATCGCGAGGAACGGTTCGCGCTGATCCGTCGCGTCGCGCAACCCCGGCAATGCATGCAACATGCCGCCTCCGGTCTCCAGCGGTTCGGCACCTTCATACGCATAGTGCAGCCGCAATCCCCAGCGCGAGCCGTCGCCGAGGGTTGCCGGTAGCCGGTCGGCCAGCCACGCGGTATTGATCACCACATCGCGTATGCCGAGCGCGGCGAGCTTTTCCAGATGCCAGACGATCAGCGGTTTGCCGCCGACTTCCAGCAGCGGCTTGGGTGTGTGTTCGGTGAGCGGACGCATGCGCTCGCCTTTGCCGGCGCCGAAGATCAGCGCTTTCATGCGCGCAGATTCGCGAAGGCCGGACGCACCAGACGATCGAGGACATCGCCAAGTGGTGCGAGTTCCGGATAACGCGGTAGCACCTCGTCGAGATAGCGCAGGAAGCGTGGCGCGTCGACGATGTATTTAGATTTTCCGTCGCGATGTTTCAGGCGCGCGAAGATGCCGAGCACCTTGAGATGCCGCTGCACGCCGATCCAGTCGGCGTCGCGCTTGAAACGTGCGAGTGGCGGAACCGGCAGACCGGCTGCATCAGCGCGTGCGTGGTAGCGCACAAGCCACTCCTCGACACGATTCTCAGGCCAACTCAGGAATGCATCCTTGAACAGGCTCAACGCGTCGTAGGCGATCGGCCCGCGTACGGCGTCCTGGAAATCCAGCACCGCCGGGCCATCCGTGGCAACCCTGCTCTGAATCGGCATCAAGTTGCGCGGCATGAAATCGCGATGCACCAATACGCGAGGTTGCGCGAATGCGGCGTCGGTCAGGCGACGATAAACGATCTCCAGCGATTCCAGCGTCGCGCGGTCGAGGGTCAAGCCGAGTTCGCGTCCGAGGAACCAGTCGTCGAACAGACGCAATTCGCGCGTGAGCAGCGCTTCGTCGTAGGCGGGCAGGTCGGGTGGGCAGGCAATCGCTTGCAGTTTCAACAACTGCGTAATCGCGGAGTCGAACAATGCATCGGCATTGTCGGTATGGATGACCTGCAGGTAGGTATCGACGCCGAGATCCTCCAGCAGCAGGAAGCCAGCATCGGCGTCCTGTGCAAGCACCTGCGGCACGCGTACGCCGCCGCGTTCGAGCAGATCGCGCAGTCGCAGCCACGGCCGCACGTCTTCCTTTTCGGGCGGGGAATCCATCACGATCCGGCTGCCGTCGCGTCCACTGCTGCGCCAATAGCTGCGAAAACCAGCATCGGTCGAAGCACGCGCAAGCTCGGCCTGCGGGTCGGCAAGGACAGTGCGAGCCCATTTCAGGCGCGCATCGCTGCGCAGATCGTCATTCATCGGGATGTCCATGATTCAATCGCGGCAGCATGCCATTGCGGCGCACGGATCGACAGCGGCGCGCGCGTCAGCGAGTTTCGCATCCGGTTGCCCGGACTGACGCGCTGGCCTGACCGATGCCGCTTTGGCGTTAACCATTCAGCAACGGACGATTCGTGATGCGCGGCACGGTCTGGCATCATATGCGTCCCCCGAGATGTGGTGTCTATGCCCTTACTGAAGATCGTGCTGCTTTCCGGTGGTTCCGGAACTCGACTGTGGCCGTTGTCGCGCGAGACGTACCCGAAGCAGTTCCTGCCATTACTTGGCGAGCATTCACTGCTGCAGACGACCTGGCTGCGCGTACGCGACCTGCCAGGCGTTGCTGCGCCGTTGGTGATCGCCAACGAAGAACACCGCTTCCTGGTCGCCGAGCAATTGGCCCAATTGGGTGCGCGCGCAGAAGCCCTGATCCTTGAGCCGGTCGGGCGCAATACCGCTCCGGCCATTGCGGTGGCTGCCTTGCGTGCAACGGCCGGAGGCGGCGATCCAATCCTGCTGGTGCTGCCGTCCGATCATGTGATTGCCGATGAAGCAGCGTTCCGTGCCGCCGTTCTGGCTGCATTGCCGATCGCCGAGAACGGCGGTCTGGTTACATTCGGAATCGTGCCGACCGCGCCAGAAACCGGCTACGGATACATTCTGGGCAAGGCCAGCAAGTCAACGAATGGCGACGGTGCGCGCGCAGTCGAGCGGTTCGTCGAGAAACCCGACCTCACCACAGCGGCCGCCTACGTTGCATCCGGCGATTATTTCTGGAACAGCGGCATGTTCGCTTTCCGCGCGTCGCGTTACCTCGAAGAACTCGCGCGTTTTGCGCCGGAGATGTTGGCGCGCTGTCGCGAGGCTCTGGCGGGCGCGGGTGTCGATCATGATTTCTTGCGTCTGGATCGCGTGGCGTTCGAGGCGTGCCCATCCGATTCGATCGACTACGCAGTGATGGAAAAAACCGATCGCGCTTTCGTGCTGCCGATCGACGTGGGCTGGAACGATGTTGGTTCATGGTCGGCACTGGCTGACATCTCCGAACAGGATGGCAATGGCAATGCGCATCGCGGTGATGTGATCGCGATCGATACGCGCAACACGCTCGCGTGGTCCGAGCGCCGTCTGGTCGCATTGATCGGGCTCGACAACATGATCGTCGTGGACACCGACGATGCGCTGCTCGTCGCGCATCGCGACCATGCGCAGAACGTGAAGCAGATCGTGAACACGCTCAAGGGTGAGAAGCGCCCGCACGCGAAACTGCATCGCAAGGTCTATCGGCCCTGGGGCAGTTACGACGGCATCGAGAGCGGTCCGGGTTTTCAGGTCAAGCGCATCACTGTGAAGCCTGGCGCCAGCCTGTCGCTGCAAATGCACCACCACCGCGCCGAGCACTGGATCATCGTCAGCGGCAACGCGCGCGTGACCTGCGACGAGAACGTATTCGATCTCGGCGCGAACCAGAGTACCTACATTCCGCTGGGATCGAAGCACCGCTTGCAGAACGTCGGCAGCGAATTGCTGGAGCTGATCGAAGTGCAATCCGGCGACTATCTTGGCGAAGACGACATCGTGAGGTTCGAAGACATTTATGGGCGTGAGAGAGAGACTTGAAGTGACCAACCTTTCCCATCTCGACCGCCTCGAAGCGGAGAGCATCCACATCATGCGCGAGGTCGCGGCCGAGTTTCAGAACCCGGTGATGATGTATTCGGTTGGCAAGGATTCGTCAGTAATGCTGCACTTGCTGCTGAAGGCGTTCTATCCGGCTCGTCCGCCGATCCCACTGCTGCACGTGGATACCGGATGGAAGTTTCGCGAGATGATTGCATTCCGCGATCAGCGTGCGGCCGAGACCGGCGTCACCCTGCACGTGCATCAGAATCCCGACGGCGTGCGCGACGGCATCGGCCCGTTCACGCATGGCGCGACCGTGCACACCGATGTGATGAAGACGCAGGCGCTCAAGCAGGCGCTCGACAAGTTCGGTTTCGACGCCGCGATCGGTGGCGCGCGCCGTGACGAGGAGAAATCGCGCGCGAAGGAGCGCGTGTTCTCGTTCCGTTCCGCGCAGCATCGCTGGGATCCGAAGAATCAACGTCCCGAGCTGTGGAACCTCTACAACGCGCGCATACACAAGGGCGAAAGCGTGCGCGTGTTCCCCATCTCAAACTGGACCGAGCTCGACATCTGGCTGTACATCTTCCGCGAGAAGATTCCGGTGCCATCGTTGTACCTGTCGGCGGAGCGTCCGGTGGTAGAGCGCGACGGAACCTTGATCATGGTCGATGATGAGCGCATGCCTCTTGCCGACGGCGAAGTGCCGATGCGCAAACGCGTGCGTTTCCGCACGCTCGGATGCTATCCGCTCACGGGCGCGGTCGAGTCGGATGCCGACACGCTGGAAGAAGTCATTTCCGAAATGCTGGTCGCACGCACGTCCGAACGCCAGGGCCGCGTGATCGACCACGATCCGTCGGCATCGATGGAGTTGAAGAAGCGCGAGGGTTATTTCTGATGGATACCAGTCAAGCCGGCACCGAGACGACGATGCAGGATTTCGCGGCCGAGCTGCACGCCTACCTGCACCGCCACGAGACCAAGGACCTGCTGCGCTTCATCACCTGCGGCAGCGTCGATGACGGCAAAAGCACGCTGATTGGCCGCCTGCTGCACGACAGCAAGCTGCTGTTCGACGACCAGCTCGCGACGCTCGAATCAGACAGCCAACGCCACGGTACCCAGAACGGCGAGATCGATTTCGCGCTGCTGGTTGATGGGCTTTCCGCCGAGCGCGAGCAGGGCATCACCATCGATGTCGCGTACCGCTTCTTCAGCACCGAGAAGCGCAAGTTCATCGTCGCCGACTGCCCGGGCCACGAGCAGTACACGCGCAACATGGCGACTGGCGCATCGACAGCGGATCTCGCAATCGTGCTGGTCGATGCGCGCAAGGGCTTGCTGACGCAAACCCATCGGCATAGTTACATCGTGTCGCTGCTCGGCATTCGCCGCGTGTTGCTCGCGGTCAACAAGATGGACTTGATGGATTACAACCAAAGTGTGTTCGACGGGATCGTCGCTGATTACCGGGCGTTGGCAAGGCAGCTCGGTATCGCCGAAGTCGAGTGCATTCCGCTGTCGGCGTTGCGTGGCGAGAACGTGATGACGCGTTCGACCGCGATGCCGTGGTATTCGGGCCCGTCGCTGCTGGAACACCTTGAAAACGTCGCGCTGGATCGCGCCGAAACAGACGTCGGTTTCCGTTTGCCGGTGCAGTGGGTCAATCGTCCGAACCAGGAATTTCGCGGTTTCGCGGGCAGCGTGGCGGCGGGAACGATCTCGGTCGGCGACGAGATCGTCGTGCATCCTTCCGGCAAACGTTCGCAGATTGCGCGCATCGTCACCGCCGATGGCGATTTGCAGACCGCCAGCGAAAAACAGGCGATCACAATCACGTTGAAGGATGAAGTCGATATCAGTCGCGGCGATGTGATTTCCGCCGCACGCAAGCCGCCGGAAGTGGCCGACCAGTTTGCGGCACACGTGTTGTGGATGAGCGATGCGCCGTTGCTGCCGGGTCGTGGCTATTGGTTGAAGACCGCCGCGCGCACGGTCGCGGCGACGATCACCGAGATCAAGCACAAGGTCGATATCAACACGCAGGATCACCTCGCTGCAAAACGGCTTGAACTCAACGAGGTCGGTTACTGCAATCTCAACCTCGACCAGCCGATTGCATTCGAGTCGTACGCGCACAATCGCGCGCTCGGCGGCTTCATCCTGATCGATCGCCAGAGCAACGCGACGGTCGCATGCGGCACCATCGATTTCGCGTTGCGGCGCGCTTCCAATATTCATTGGCACAGTCTGGAAATCGATCGCCATGCGCGCGCCACGATCAAGGGCCAGCATCCGCTCTGCCTGTGGTTCACCGGCCTGTCGGGTTCGGGAAAATCGACGATCGCGAACCTCGTGGATCGCCGCCTGCACGCGCTCGGATATCACAGCTACATCCTCGACGGCGACAACGTGCGGCATGCGCTCAACAAGGATCTCGGTTTTACCGACGAAGATCGTGTCGAGAACATCCGCCGTGTCGCAGAAGTGGCCAAGCTGATGAGCGATGCCGGATTGATCGTGCTGGTGTCCTTCATCTCGCCGTTCCGCGCAGAACGCCGGATGGCGCGCAATATGTTTGCACCGGGCGAGTTCGCCGAAGTGTTCGTCGATACTCCGATCGAAATCTGCGAACAACGCGATGCCAAAGGTTTGTATGCGAAAGCGCGCGCCGGCGAGATCCGCAATTTCACCGGCATCGATTCGCCTTACGAATTGCCGGAGAACGCCGACTTCACCCTGCACACGGTGGAGCATGCGGCGGATGTGCTGGCGCAGCAGTTGGTGGATCAGATCGTCAAGCGCTGATTGATGCGTCCCTCTGTCCCCATGCGGGGGTGGAGGGACGAAGCGTGTTGATGCGCGAACAACCAATCAAGCAAAGCTTCCGCGCTTCTCGCGGGTCACTTTTGTTTTGGCAAAAGTAACCAAAACCATTTGCGCCGGACACTCGCCGATGCGATGAAGCCGCATCGGTGCCCTGTGCTCCTCAGCAAGAACGGGCCGGCCCGAACTCGCGCATCCATGCGCTCAAACATGCGGGCCTTGCTCCCGCTCTTGCTTCCGGTGCTCGGCGAGCTTTACGGCGCGTAAGGCCGAGGAGCGCAAAGCATGAGCAAAGGCAGCGCCAGACAGAGGCTGTTTTGCAATTTGACTCTGACAGCCACATACACTTGCACGGCGAATTGCAATTATGAGGAGTAGGCATGGCTAACAAGTCCGGCTGTGGCCCAATCCTGGCGGCTCTTGCATTTTCTTTGGCCGCGTTCATTGCCTATGCGGGATATGCCAACCACCGAGGTGAGTCGGGTGCCAACAATTTGTGCGATTCGATGCGCGCGGGTGAGGCTGTGGTCTCAGCACGGGCGAAGATGGTGGCATCGGGAGGCAATCTGAAGTTGCTGGACTACGACGCTGACGTTATGTCGGTCTATTTTCAGGGAGCGTTTGTTGAACGCTATTCCTGCAATGTTTGGCATGCAAATGGCAAGGTGACTAGGACTGATGTCCACCATCTGGACTAGCCGTCAACGTGCGCGTAGTGCACGCTACGACATCTTGTAAAAAATCACGCTTTTTTCTTCGGCCTCACCACCGAATAAATCGTCAACAATACAATCGCGCCTACCAGCGAGGCGACAAAACCCAGCGCATCGCCATCCTGATACCAGTTCATCGCCAACCCAACATATTTGGCGAGAAATGCGCCGCCGATGCCGAATAGCGTGGTCATGATCAAGCCCATGCGGTCGTCGCCAGGCTTGAGGGCGCGGGCGATCAGGCCAATGAAGAATCCGATCAGGATCGTGTAGAGGATGCCCATGCGCGCCTCAGCAACAGCCGTGGTCGCCGAAGCGGGTGTCGCCTGCGGCAACGCCGACGCCTGTCGTCAGACCTTTCACGCTTGCCGCATGATGCTCTGCGAGTACGCGCGCAACGCACGCTGTGACGCGCTTTCCGGTCGGGATGTGCAGGAACTCGTTCGGGCCGTGCGCGTTGGAATGCGGGCCGAGCACGCCGGTGATCATGAATTGCGCGCCGGGGAATTTTTCGCCGAGCATGCCCATGAACGGGATCGTGCCGCCTTCGCCCATGAACACCGCGGGTTTGCCGAAGAAATCCTGCGACGCGTGGTCGATCGCGTGATTCAACCAATCCGACATCGGTGGTGCGTTCCAGCCGGTCGATGATTTTTCCAGCTTGAACGACACATGCGCGCCATTCGGCGGATGATCGGTCAGCAGTTTTTGCAGAATTGCGCCGGCGGTGTCGCCATCCAGTGTCGGCGGCAAACGCAGTGAAAGTTTGACTGCCGTGCATGGACGCAACACATTGCCGGCGCTGTCCAACGGCGGCAAACCTTCAACACCGGTCACCGACAATGCCGGTCGCCAAGTGCGATTGAGCACGAGTTCGGTCAGGTCGTTCGACATCGGCGTCATGCCGGGCAGAAACGGAAACTTGTCGTACACCGCCGAACCCATCACGTCGGCGACCTTTCGCGCCTGCGCTAGGCGATCCTGCGGAACCTCGACGAACAATTGCTCGACCTTGATCTTGCCGCTGGCTTCGTCTTCGAGTCGCGACAGCAGTTCGCGCAGGATGCGGAAGCTGGAGGGCACGATTCCCGACGCGTCGCCGGAGTGCACGCCTTCGCTCAACACCTTCACGATCAAATTGCCGCCCGCCAAACCTCGCAGCGACGTCGTGCACCACAACTGATCGTAATTGCCGCAGCCCGAATCCAGGCACACGACGAGCGATGGTTTGCCAATGCGGGCGGCCAGATGATCGACGTAGTAGGGCAGGTCGTAGCTGCCGGATTCCTCGCAAGCCTCGATCAGGATCACGCAACGCGCGTGCGCAAGCTTTTGCTCCTGCAGCGCCATGATCGCGCCCAGCGAGCCGAAGATCGCATAACCGTCGTCGGCACCGCCGCGTCCGAACAACTTGTCGCCGCGAATCACTGGCTGCCATGGGCCGAGTCCATCGGACCAGCCGGTCATTTCCGGCTGCTTGTCCAGATGACCGTACAACAAAACGCAATCCTCGCCGCTCGCCGAGCCCTCGCTCGCCGGTATGTCGATCAGGATCAGCGGCGTGCGGCCTTCGAGACGCACGACTTCGACATGCATGCCGGCGATGGGCTGGGCGCGCGCCCATGCTTCCATCAACTTGACCGCGTCATCCATGTAACCGTGGCTTGCCCAGTTCGCATCGAACATCGGCGACTTGTTGGGGATGCGGATGTAATCGACCAGTTGCGGAACGATCGCATCGTCCCATAGTTCGCCAACAAAGCGGTCGGCGCGTGCCTTGTCCATCTGAGCATGATCCATGAGGCGATCCCTGTGCGAATCGGGGCAGTTTAACCGTGATCGCTGCGGGGTAGGAAAACTCCGACAGGACGTCGCGCCGCAATCGCAGCCGCACATGCGCAATCCAGCGATGCGACCCGGAACCGCGCGGACCGACACTGGCTGCACCGGATGCACCGACGCAGCCGGCCCATCATTCCACCATCAAGAGGATTCCGCGATGAACAAGTTCACCACGATGCTGCAAACCGTTGCCATTTCCCTGTTGCTGATCGGCGGCGCCCACGCAAGTACGAGCAAGGCCACGCATGCCAACAAGGCCACCGTCGTTGCCTCCGGCACGGCCGCCAGCCATGCGAAGTCCACGCATGCAAAATCAACCACCAAGCCGATGATGAAGGTCAACATCAACAACGCCGATGCTGCCGCTATCAATCAGGGCCTGCTCAATATCGGCCCGTCGAAGGCTGCCGCGATCGTCGCCTATCGCAAACAGCACGGCGCATTCAAGACGGCCGACCAGCTTGCCGAGGTCAAGGGCATTGGCCTGAAGACCGTCGAGAAGAACCGCGATCGCATCGTGGTAGGCGCCGTTGCCAGCCGTTGATTTCACATGGGTTCCCATCCGGCGCACATGGACGCGCGCCGGATGGTTAGTTGAACCGAGCGCAAACCGAACGCGCTCGGCTAGAATCACTACGCATGCCTCTGCGACTCATCCCCGCCAACGAATACCGACGCGAGCGTTGGCGCAATGGCTTGGGTTGGACGCGTGAAATCGCGAAAGGATTCGCAAGTTCGTACAAGGATGCGGGAGTTTCTGCAGAGCAATCTGAATTTGAAAATCCGCATGCAAATATGCCGGCTCATGCAGATGGATCTGCAAATGACGCCGATTGGGATTGGCGGTTATCGATTGCCGAGATCGACAGCGATTGCAACTTCTCGGCTTTCCATGGAGTCGACCGCGTGCTGTTGTTGCTGTCGGGCAATGGCATGGAACTGACTTTCGACGATGGCGAAGCCGTTGCGGTCGAGCCACCCCACGGACGCATCGTCTTTGCTGGCGAGCGCAGCGTGCAATGCCGCCTGCTGGACGGCGCAACGACGGATTTCAATGCGATGGTGCGCCGCGATCGCGGAGCGATGCAGGTGTACCTGCGGCCACTCGTGGGATCGATGGTGTTCTTCGCCGAAGCCGGTGCGTTGTGGGCGATCCATCTGGTGGGTGGACGCGCAACGATCAAGTCGGCTGACGACTCCTTCGCCTTGAACGCGGGCGATACGGTGTTGTTCGATGCTGGAGCTGACGGCGCAACGGCGCGCAGCATTCTCGATGGCGGGGGCGATCTCGTACTCGTGAAGATCGCGTTGGCAAACAGCATGCGCAACGCCCCCGCAGAGCCTTCATCAGCCGGTTGAATTCACTCGCGATCGTCGCGCGTCCACACCGCATTTTCCTCGATTTTCACCGGAAATTTCGGCACTGGCAGATATGCCGGTGCGCACAGCACGCGACCGTCGCGCACGTCGAATTTTGCACCGTGCAGCGGGCATTCAATGGTCGCTTCATCGGCATCGAACGTGCCCGCCGACAATTCAAAATCTTCGTGGGTACAACGATCTTCCATTGCGTAGAAATCACCATCGTAGTTGAACACCACGATCGGCGTGTCGGCATCCCATGCGGTTTTTCTTTCGCCGGGGAGCAGTTCTGTCGTCGCGCAGACGCGCACCCAAATTATCACAACTTCTTTTCCAGAATCTCGAAACGCAGATCGTTGCGTTTCGGAATCCCGAACCGCGCATCGCCATAGGGAAACGGCTTGATGATACCGGTGCGTCGGTAGCCGCGACGTTCATAGAAGGGAATCAGATCAATGCGGATGTCGATCACGGTCATGCGGATATAGGGAAGTTTCCAGTTATCTTTTGCAATGCGCTCTGCTTCGGCGAGCACAGCACTGCCGATTCCGGCGTTTTGTAATGAGGGCTGCACCGAGAACATGCCGAAATAACCGTCGCCATCCTCGATCGCAATGTGTGCGCAAGCCAGCAAAATGGCGTCGCGTTCAGCAAGAAGTATGCAGCTGTGCTGACGCTCGATCTGGGCAAGCACTTCGTCAGAGCCGGTACGTCGCCCTTCAAGAAGGTCGGCCTCGGTGGTCCATCCAGCGCGGCTCGCGTCACCGCGGTAACTGGATTCGACCAGCGCGACGATGGCATCGACATCGGCAGGGGTGGCGTTGCGAAAACCGAAGGCATTCGATGGATGGGTAGTGGGCAGCATGTGCGCATCATAATGCGTAGCGATGGCTGTGCGCTGGGCAGTGCGTTCGCGATGTTTCCTGTCCATTCCGTCGAAAATGCAAATTGCGGCCGTCTTCTTGAAAATTTTGCGCCGGTTACAGCAACAGTTTGCGCACCTTTAGCAATGCATTCACGAACGCCTCAATCTCGTCGTGTGTGTTGTAGAACGCAAACGACGCGCGGCAGGTCGCCGCGATGCCGTAGAACTGCATCAACGGATGCGCGCAGTGGTGGCCGGAGCGCACGGCGACGCCTTCGAGGTCGAGCAGGGTCGCGAGGTCGTGCGCGTGCGCGCCATCGAGCAGGAACGAGATCACTGCGGCCTTGTCCGGCGCGTTACCGATGATGCGCAGGCCTTCGATCTTGAGCAGTTCATCGGTCGCGTGCGCGAGCAATTCCTGTTCGCGCGCTTCGATATGTGCCATGCCGATTGCATCGATGTAATCCACCGCAGCGCCGAGTCCGATAAAGCCCGCGATGTTCGGCGTGCCGGCTTCGTACTTGTGCGGCGGATCGTTGAACACGGTTCCCTCGAAACGCACTTCCTTGATCATCTCGCCGCCGCCGAAGAACGGCGGCATCGCGGCCAGGTGCTCGCGGCGCGCCCACAGCGCACCAGTACCAGTCGGGCCGCACATCTTGTGTCCAGTCAGCGCATAGAAATCGCAACCGATCGAAGGAATGTCGACAGAACGATGCGGCAACGCCTGTGAGCCATCGATCACGGTAACGATTCCGCGCCGACGAGCCTCGTGGCAGATGGCGCGCACCGGATTGACGGTGCCGAGCACGTTGGAAACGTGAGTGACGCCGAGCAGTTTCACGTCGGGCGTCATCGCCTTGAACAGTGCATCGAGGTCGAGCACGCCATCAGCTGTGATTTCGGCAACCTTGATCGTGGCGCCATTGCGTTCGGCAATGAGCTGCCACGGCACGATGTTGGCGTGATGCTCCATGCGTGTCAGCAGGATCGTGTCGCCAGTTTTCAGTCGCGGCAATGCCCAGGAATAAGCGACCAGGTTGAGCGCCATCGTGGTGCCGCTAGTGAATACCAGTTCGCTGCGATGGACGTTGAGGTGCGCAGCGAGCTTGTCGCGGGCCGCCTCGTAAGCCGTCGTCGCCTGTTCGCCGAGCGTGTGCACGGCGCGCGAAACGTTGGCGTTGTATTCGCGGTAGTAGCGATCGACGGCGGCGATCACCGATTCCGGCTTTTGCCCTGTGTTTGCCGAATCGAGGTAGACCAAGGGCTTGCCGTGCACTTCGCGCTTGAGCAGCGGGAAGTCGGCGCGGATGCGATCCCAGTCGATCGCGCTCATGCGACTTCCAGGCGCTGCAGCGCTGTATCAAGATGCGTACCGATTGCATCGATCACACTAGCGTCGTCGAGTACGGACAAGACTGCGCGGCAGAATGCAGCCGTCAACAAACGCCTTGCTTCCGCTGCCGGCAATCCGCGCGAACGTAAATAGAACAGAGCAGTTTCATCAAGGCGTCCAACGGTTGCTCCATGCGCGGCCTTCACTTCGTCGGCATGGATTTCCAGCACTGGTTGCGCATCAATCTCGGCGCCTTCGGACAGCAACAGGTTCTTGTTCGACAGCTTCGCATCGCTGCCATCAGCGCCGGCGCGAATGGTGATGCCGCCGTGGAACACCGCGCGGCCACGGCCAGATGCCAAGCCGCGCCAGACGAGGTCGCAGGACGTGTCGCGTGCGATGTGTTCAATGCCAAGCCGGGTGTCGATGTGGCGCTTGCCATCGGCCAGCAACACGCCATTCGCGGCCAGTCGTGCGCCTTCGCCTTCCAGCCGCACGTTCAATTCGTGGCGCGACAATCCAGCGCCAAGTTCGAGATCAAGGCGACGATACGACGCATCGCGCGCAAGTACGGCATCAGTACGCGACAGCAAGGTTGCACGCGCCGCGTCATCCTGGATGCGCGCGTGCCGCAGTGCTGCGCCGGCGGCGAGATGCACGTGTGTAAGTGCATTGCCGAAATGCGCATGGTCGCCGACAGCGATATGGTGTTCGACAATTGTGATCGCCGCACCACGCTGTAGTTCGATGAGGTTGCGTGTGTGCCAGGCAACATCGGCATCGGCGGACGCGCTGACAAAGACGATGTTGACTAGCGTTGCTGCCTTGGCGTTTTCCGCGACGGTAAGTACCACACCATCGCTCGCCAATGCGGCATTGAAGCGCGCGAACGTTTCATCAGTGCGATCGAAGCGGCGTGCAAGAAACAAGGTTTCGCGCGCATCGCCATGGGCGATCACATCCGCGAGCGGGCGAAGCGCCACGCCCTCTGGAAGCGCCGCAAATTCCGACAGCGCCGTATCGAAGCGCCCATTGACGAACACGATGCGCGGCGCGGGGATAGCGGCGACACGAGCTGCATCAACGGGAGCCTGTAGCGGCGCACTCGCGACGAATGAACGCCGCTCCAGTGCGCGCAGCGAGGTGTATTTCCAGCGTTCGTTGCGGGTGGATGGCAAGCCGTCGGCGAGCGCGCTTGCGAGCGCATCGCGACGCGCATCGTTTGCCATGGTCGCATGAGCGTCGAAGCTAGCCTTCAGTGAGTCGAGCAGGGCGACGCTCATCGTGCTGCCGCAGTCTCTGGCGCGACCCGATCCTTCAGCCACGCATAGCCATGCGCTTCGAGTTCCAGAGCAAGCTCCGGTCCGCCGGATTCCACGATGCGACCATCCGCGAGCACATGCACCACGTCGGGCTTGATGTAATCGAGTAGCCGCTGGTAGTGGGTAATGACCACGAATGCCCGCTCCGGCGAGCGCATCAGGTTCACGCCTTCAGCGACGAGCTTGAGCGCGTCGATGTCGAGGCCCGAATCGGTCTCGTCGAGAATCGCGAGTTTCGGTTCCAGCACGGCGAGCTGGAAGATCTCGTTGCGCTTCTTTTCGCCGCCCGAAAATCCTTCGTTGACCGCGCGGTTGAACAGGTCGTCCTTGATGTGCAGCACCTGCAGCTTCTCGCGCACGCGTTTGAGGAACTGCATCGAGTCGAGCTCGGGTTCGCCGCGACGCTTGCGTTGTGCGTTGAGTGCGGCGCGCAGAAAATAGGTGTTGTTCACGCCCGGAATCTCGACCGGATACTGGAACGCCAGGAACACTCCAAGCGCTGCGCGTTCCTCAGGATCGAGATCGAGCAGGTTGATGCCGTCCAGCGTTGCCGATCCTTCAGTGACTTCGTAGCCATCGCGACCGGCCAACACGTAACCGAGCGTGGATTTGCCAGCGCCATTCGGCCCCATGATTGCGTGCACTTCGCCCGCTTTCACGTCGAGCGACAGGCCCTTGAGGATGTCCTTGCCGGCGACGCGGGCGTGGAGGTTGTCGATTTTCAACATGTCAGTCGGGATCTCCATTGATGTGCACCGATCCCGAGCAGACGTCGCCTTCTTCGGTTCCCTTCAGCCAGACCTTCAATTGCTCGGTCCTCAGTTTGGTGAGTTCGGTCGCTGTCAGGCGCACGCACTCCGGATAGACCGAACCGTAGGTGGACGGATCCGGGTCCGGATAGGTAGCAGCCACTTCGGCATTGCGGAACACTAGCCATGCACGTTGTGCAGCCTTCAGCTTGGCGATGAAGGCCATGTCCTTCGCATACTTGCTCAGAACCGCCGCATACACGCGATTCATTTCGCGATCGGCCCCCTTGTAGTCGGTATCGGGGTCATTCATGCCTCGCTGCGTATCTGCCTGGTGCGACAGTGGAGGAGGCTGCGATGCATCGCCGGGCGGATTTCCCGAAGGCATTGCCAAGCAAGTGGAAGCACTCGCGAGTGCAGTCCATGCAATGGCAAGACTGATCACAGTCCTTCTGGTCATGCGCGGCATCCTTTTGATCACCCAACCGCCCCCTCAAGACTTACCTCAAGCAGCTTCTTCGCCTCCACCGCAAACTCCATCGGCAACTCGCGGAACACCTGCTTGCAGAAACCGTCCACGATCAGCGACACAGCGTCTTCCTCAGCGATGCCACGCGTGCGGCAGTAGAACAACTGGTCGTCAGAAATTTTCGAGGTGGTTGCTTCGTGTTCGACGGTCGCGGTCGGGTGCTTGACTTCGATGTACGGGAACGTGTGCGCGCCGCACTTCTTGCCGATCAGCAGCGAATCGCATTGCGTGTAGTTGCGCGCGCCGGCTGCCGTCTTCTCCATCTTCACCAGACCGCGGTAGGTATTCTGGCCGCGACCGGCGCTGATGCCTTTGCTGATGATCTTCGACTTGGTGCGCGCGCCGAGGTGGATCATCTTGGTGCCGGTGTCGGCCTGCTGGCGATGGTGGGTGAGGGCGACCGAATAGAACTCGCCGGTCGAGTCGTCGCCGATCAGCACGCAGCTCGGGTATTTCCAGGTGATCGCCGAACCGGTCTCGACTTGGGTCCACGAGATCTTGCTGCGCGCGCCGCGGCACTCGCCACGCTTGGTGACAAAATTGTAGATGCCGCCAACGCCGTTCTCGTCGCCGGGATACCAGTTCTGCACGGTCGAATACTTGATCTCGGCATCGTCGAGCGCGACGAGTTCCACGACCGCTGCGTGCAACTGGTTTTCGTCGCGCATCGGCGCGGTGCAGCCTTCGAGGTAGCTGACGTGGCCGCGTTCTTCGCAGACGATCAGGGTGCGCTCGAACTGGCCGGTGTCGCGCGCATTGATACGGAAATAGGTCGACAGCTCCATCGGGCAGCGCACACCGCGCGGGATGAAGGCGAAGCTGCCGTCGGAGAAAACTGCGGAATTCAGGGCAGCGAAATAATTGTCGCCTGGCGGCACGACCGTGCCGAGATATTTGCGCACGAGTTCGGGATGTTCGCGCACCGCTTCGGAGAACGAACAGAAGATCACGCCCTTCTCGGCGAGTTCCTTGCGGAACGTGGTTCCGACCGAGACCGAATCGAACACCACATCCACCGCGACGCCCGCCAAGCGTGCGCGTTCGTGCAGCGGCACGCCGAGTTTCTCGTATGTTTCCAGCAGTTTCGGATCGACTTCATCGAGCGATGCGTACTGCTTCTTCGGCGCCGCGTAATAGCTGATCGCCTGGAAGTCGATCGGCGCGATCTCGAGCTTGGCCCAATGCGGCGGCGTCATCGTCAGCCAGTGGCGATACGCCTTGAGCCGCCATTCGGTGAGCCATTCGGGTTCGTTCTTGCGTGCCGAGATTGCGCGTACCGTGTCTTCGCCCAATCCCGGCGGCAGCGTATCCGACGCGATGTCCGTGACGAACCCGGCTGTGTAGCGCCGATCCAGCTGCCGCTCGATTTCCTTGCGTTCGGTAGCCATGCGGGTTATCCGGCCAGCGACAAGGGAATGGATTTGCGCGGTCGCGGCATCCGTGTGGCCGGCGCGAGCATCTGCGCGAGCGTGATCTCGCGCAGCGCATCGGCGACGACATCGTTGATGCGCCGCCAGTTCGCACGCACGCCGCAATGATCCTGGATGCCACAGGCGCTGTCGTGCAGGCTGCATTCGGTCATTCCGAGCGGGCCTTCGATGGCTTCGACGATCGCGATCAGGCTGATCGAGTCTGCCGCACGTGCAAGCCGATAACCGCCGGAACTCCCGCGAAATCCTTCGACGAGGCTGGCTTGCGCAAGCGACTTCAGCAGCTTGCTCACCGTCGGCACTTCGAGATGTGCGCGCTCGGCGAGCTCGGCTGCGCTGTGCACGCGCTCGGGAGCGCTGGCCAGCACGGTCAGCACAAGGCTGGCGTAATCGGTGAGTTTGGTGACGCGAAGCATGGCAGTCGGCCGCGAGGGTGAATCCGTACCAAAATTGTACGCTTTCGTGGCGATTGACTCAAATGCCATGTCCAAAAGGCTGTCACGCGTGGTACTTGCGCTGCGCGCGCCTGCGGCGACAATGGCATCCCTGATGCATGGACTACTCATGGCACGCAAGATCAACGTTCGTCGCTCCGCCATCCACGGCAACGGCATGTTCGCCTTGACCGAT
The DNA here is from genome assembly GCA_038316385.1 of Lysobacterales bacterium. GTDB lineage: Bacteria > Pseudomonadota > Gammaproteobacteria > Xanthomonadales > Xanthomonadaceae > SZAS-103. The sequence goes on from JBBQAN010000002.1 coordinate 17,893, forward strand.
ATTCCTGCCGGCACGCGGCTGATCGAATACAAGGGCCGCATGATGACGCACAAGCAAGCCGACCGGATTTATGCGGGCGACAGCGAAACCGGCCACACGTTTTTGTTCACGCTCAACGACAAGTACATCCTTGATGCGAACGTCGATGGCAATGATGCGCGCTGGATCAACCATGGCTGCACTCCGAATTGCACGGCTGTGCTGGAAGAATGCGAGGGCAAGGATCGTCGCCGAGATCACGTCTTCATCGAGAGTGAGCGCGACATCAAGGCGGGCGAGGAACTGACGTACAACTACGGCATCGTGCTGGAGGAACGGCAGACGCCGCGTCTGAAAGCGATCTGGGCCTGCCGCTGCGGCTCGCTGAAATGCACAGGCACGATGTTGCAACCCAAGCGTTGAGGCCTGATTTCCGAATGAACAAGGCGTGCGCGCGGCTCACCTTGGCGCAGCATGACCTGTGCGCCGCGCCCGCAGCGTAATGGCTGATTGCCATGACTTCCGGCATTCGCCCGCGCGCGCGTGGCACCGTACGCTTTGGCACTCTCCACGCTTCCGGATTCCGATCACATGCGCGCTTCGTTGTTGCCGATGCTGCTCGTGTCCGCGACTGTGTTGTTCGCAGATACGGCGTTGGCGGCGCTCAAGATCGATGGCCATATCGATCCAGATGAGTGGTCGGGCGCGCAACACATCAGCGATTTTCGCCTGACCCAGCCGCTGTCGCGCGCGCCGTCGCCGTATCCGACCGAAGCCTGGATCATGTCCACGCCTGAAGGTTTGGCAGTCGCATTCCGCAACACCCAGCCGGCGAACGTGCCGCGGACCCACCAGACCGCCCCGCGCGATGCCGGCGGACCGTACGACCGGGTCAACCTGTACGTCGATTTCGACGGCGACGGGCATGTCGGCTACAACTTCATGGTGATGTTGTCCGACAGCATCCAGGACGAAACCATCACCAACGAGAACCAGTTCAACACCGACTGGGATGGCAACTGGAAGCATGCAGTTTCCGAGGATGCGCAAGGCTGGTCGGTGGAGATGCTGATTCCCTGGTACATCGCGCCCATGAAGAAAGGCCACGACGGCAAGCGCACGCTCGGCATCCAGCTCGATCGCGTGGTCGGCAGCACCGGCGAACGCGTAGGCTGGCCGGCGATCTTCGGCGGCGAATCGCGATTCCTTTCCGCGTTCACCAAGGTCGATGTAGCCGACTACAGCCAGTCGCTGCTGGCGATCACGCCGTACGTGAGCGCGGTGTACGACAACGTGGGCAAGAAGGCGCACTTCGATACCGGTGCGGACATCTTCTGGAAGCCCAGCGGCTCGTTCCAGCTCAGCGCCGCGCTCAATCCGGATTTCGGGCAAGTGGAGAGCGACCAACTGGTAGTGAACTTCAGCGCGGTCGAAACCTTCTTCAGCGACAAGCGGCCATTCTTCACCGAAAACCAGAGTTTCTTCGACGTGCCGTTCGGCGGCCTCAACAACTCCAATCAGCTCATTTACACACGGCGCGTCGGCGGCACGACCGACGACGGTTCCGGCGCAGGCGACGTGACCGCCGCAGTCAAGGCCAACGGCAGCTTCGGTGCCTTCAACTATGGCTTATTCACGGCCAGCGAGGCGGATGCGATCGGTCGCAATTTCGAAGCGGCGCGGGTCACGCGCGATTTCGACACACAGGGCTTCGGCGCGATGGTGACGAACGTCGATCATCCTTTTCTCGACCGGACAGCGACCGTCTACGAATTCGACCACCGCTGGAAGCCGAACCCGCAGTGGAACGTGCGCTCGGTGATCGTGGGTTCGGCGATCGACCAAGCCGGCAAGCACACCGAAGACAGCGGTATGCAGACGCAGATCGACTATGACATGGGCAGAGGTTGGCGCCAGCAGCTTTACGCCGAACATCTGGGACGCAACCTGCAACTGGACGATTTCGGCTACCTCCAGCGCAACAACTACAACTACGCGCGCTACGACCTCGGGCGTCGTTTCACTGATCTGCCGAAGGATTCGATCTACGCCTCGCACGACTGGCACGCCGCAGTGTCGCGGCGGGTGAACGATGATGGCCTCCACATCGCCGATGCGTGGGCGATCAATCGCAGCAGCGACGAGCGCGATGGCGGCAACGAATATATGGAGCTCTCCGGACTAACCGCTGGCAACGACGATCTGATCACGCGCGGCAATGGTGCAGTGAAGGTGCCGGCGAAGCTGTACGGCTATTACGAGCGGTTCTTGCCACGCGGCAAGGGACGCTGGTCGTTTTACGGAAATGTCCGCTACTTCGGAGAGGGCTTGCGCGGACCCGGGCATGGCGGGTTTCAGTTCGATCTGAACCCAACGTATTTCGTCAACGATCAGCTGAGCTTCTATGGCGAGCTGAACGTTCAGCACAACCCGGACTGGCTGTTGTGGCAGAACGACAACCTGCTCGGCACGTTCAAGGCCGACCAGTTGCAGCTCAACGGCGGCATGCAATGGACGATCAGCTCGAAGCAGGAACTACGGATCAAGCTCGAGACCATCGCGCTCAATGCGCGCCGTCTGCAGGCGTGGCGCGTCGCGCCGGATGGAACCCCGGTCGCGACGAACGACTCCGTGCCCGATTTCAGCCTGCGCAATCTCGGCTTCCAAATCCGCTATCGCTACGAACTTGCGCCGCTATCGAACATCTACGTCGCCTACGTGCGCGGCGGATTCGGTTTCGACGACTTCTCGCAGGGCGTCGGCGGCCTGCTCGGCGATGCGTTCAAGCTGCGCGATGCCGAGCAGTTCCTGGTCAAACTCAGCTATCGCTTCGAGATTTGATCGCGGGTCTTGTTTCGACGATCGTCAAGTCGCGACGAGGCACAGGAGGATTGCGCCCGAAAGACATGCGTTTTTATCCGTTCAATTCGCATTCGGTCGTGGATTGAGCAGCGCCGCGAACATGCCGAGCAGCAGTATTTGCACGGTGGAGAAAATCAGCTGTTTGGCGACCAGCATGCCCGGCAGCGGCTCGACCGCGTAATAGATCAAGAACATCGGGATCGTGCTGACCAGCGCGACCGCGAATCCACAACGCAGACCCTGGCCGATCGCGGATTTGGCTGGTGTGTAGCCCTGCCGATAGATCCACGTGATGCCGAAACCGATCGCCGCGTCGGCGAGCAGCATCCATGGCATGTAATGCGCCGAATCTTCGGGCGTGCGCATGATCGGGCCGAGTGCGGTGTAATCGCTCGCGAGCAGCAAACCGTGCACGACGAAGCCGAGAACTGCAGCCGCGACCGTGAGTGCAACGCCGGAAATCAGGAAACGTTTGTCCATGGCCAGATCCTCGACGGGGATTGGCGATCATCCTACATGCCGGCGGTCGGCGTTGCAGCCGGCGTGCTCGGGCAGTTTTCATAGATCGATTCGCCATGCGCGCCGATGCGTTTGCAAGCCGTCGCGTCGGGAATGACCGGCGCCGAAAACTGCGAGCTTCGGTACAATCGCTGAGCGCGGGCATTGCGTTCGGATCGTTCGCGCACGGTGGATTTCTGCGCTGTCTGCGCGTTGCCGCGACTCGTGATGCGTATGACGGCGCGCGTTTCGACGGGTTTGTCGATGCGCTTGTTCGTGTGGGGTTTCTTGTTCGATGCGTGCGATCCATGCGACCGGCGCGCGGCCTTGAGAATTCCCCGATCGGCGGATGTCCGCGACTGGCTGGTGGATATCGGCGCGGCGGCGAGCAGCATATTCGTGCGTCCGCTGGCGGCTGCGCCTTGCGCTGCAAGAACCAGCGAAACGATGCAGCTCAGTAAAGAGATTGCGGTGCGTTGCATTTACATGACTCCATTGCGGTGGGCACGGAGTCAGTTTCGCGGACGCTCGGGGCAGGAACTATCGGCCGGTTGCGCGATGCAGGGTCGGAGAATTCCTACGGCGGGATTGAAGGGACGCGCTTGCGGCTAGCTATTGCGGGAGGTGATGGAATACGGCGCTGCGCTCCACCTCGACACCATGGACAACTGCCGTTGCCGCAACGACGGACGCGCGCGGCGCGAGCATGCATGGAATCGCATCGGGTGCGATCAACCACAGCGCGGTCTCACCGATGCCTTCGAGTTCTTCGCGATGAGCCCGCAGCATGTTCGCGTCGAGGCCGGCGGCAACCCGCGCCGCCTCTGTAAGCAGCACGTATTCGCGTGAAGGAACATGATTCTTCATCAACCGGTGCACGAGGATCACTTCGTCGCCGGCAAGCTCCTCGAACTGTCGCACCTGCTTGATGGCAAGCTCGCCGACATGCACGAACGCTTTTAGCGCCAAGTGATCGATTCGCGTGCACGCATCGCAGACGCAGTTCGCGCGCTGTTGGCGATGCTGCGCCAGCCGGTTGGTGAAAGCAGCGAAGAACGCCTTCACCTGCGCGAACACGTCCTGCGCCGCATCGAGATCGCCGGCTGCGCACTCGCCGTAGAGCAGAGCAGCGTCGCCCTCGAGCTTGTTCAAGGTCAGCGGATGCTGCGCCTGATCAATGACCGCCTCGATCAGGTCGGTGATGATCTGCTCCGCATGCAGCAAGCTCACCGTGCGCTCCTTGATGAAGGACGTGTAGCCGCTGATGTCGACGATGACGAGGAAAGCGTAAGTGAGGCGCATGGTGATCCGTGTTGATGTCGGTGTTTTTCAATGCAGACTCGCATGATCGAGGTTCCGATCGCGTGAGTACATGTTCAATCCTCCTCGTGCTTTGGCTTGTAAACCTCCATCAACTGCTTCTGCACATTCCCTGGCACCGGCTCATAGTGACTGAAGTCGAGGCTGAAGCGGCCGCGTCCGGCGGTGATGCCCTTGAGTTCGGCGGCGTAGCCTTCGAGTTCGGACAATGGCACCTGCGCCTTGATCACGATCTCGTCGCCGTTGCCCGCATCGGTGCCATTGATGCGCGCGCGCTTGCCGGCGAGTGCGCCGGTGATATCGCCCATGTGGCGTTCGGGCGCGGCAACTTCGACCGTGACGATCGGCTCCAGCACCTGCGGCTGCGCCTTCGTGATGGCATCCAGGAATGCCTTTTTGCCTGCGGCAACGAACGCGACTTCCTTGGAATCCACGGTGTGATATTTGCCGTCGTACACGGTGACGCGTATGTCCTGTAACGGATAACCGGCGACCGCGCCGCCTTCGAGCACCATGCGCACGCCTTTCTCGACGGCGGGAATGAACTGGCCGGGAATCGTGCCACCTTTCACCGCATCCACGAATTCGAAGCCGCCGCCGCGCGGCAATGGTTCGATGCGCAGGAACACTTCGCCGAATTGACCGGCGCCGCCAGTCTGCTTCTTGTGGCGATGGTGGCCGTCGGCCTTCGAGGAAATCGTTTCGCGATAGGCGATGCGCGGCGGATGCGATTTCACTTCGACGCCATAGCGCGACTTCATCCGCTCGAGCATGACGCGCAGGTGCAATTCGCCGAGACCGCGGATCACGGTTTCGTTGAGTTCCTTGTTGTGTTCTATGAGAAAACACGGATCTTCTTCGGCGAGTTTATGCAGCGCGGTCGAGAGTTTCTGTTCCTGCCCGCGCGTTGCCGCTTCGATAGCGAGGCCGAACATCGGTTGCGGGAACGTGTGCGGCTTGAGATGGATTTGATCTTCGTCGTGCGAATCGTGCAGCACCGCATCGAAGTGAATGTCCTCGACTTTTGCGACCGCGACGATATCGCCGGGAATCGCTTGCTCGATCTCGACGTGATCCTTGCCTTTGAGCTTGAACAGATGGCCGACCTTGAACGGTTTTTTGCCGTCGTCGATGAACAATTGGCTATCGCGCCGGATGGTTCCCTGATACACGCGCAACACGCTGAGCTTGCCGACGAAAGGATCGTTGACGATCTTGAAGACGTCGGCGATGACATGCTTTTCCGCATCGGGTTCGGCGACGATTGGTTGCGCATTCGCGCCGATGCCTTTCACGAACGCGGGTGGATTCGCTTCTGCGGGGTTCGGCAGCAACTTGACTGCGACATCCAGCAGTTCGCGCACGCCGACGCCACTACGCGAGGAGGTGAAGCAGATCGGGACGAGATGTCCTTCGCGTAGGCATTGCTCGAAGGCATCGTGCAATTCCTGTGGCGATAATCCGCCTTCACCGAGATCGAGGAAATGATCCATCACGGTCTCGTTGATCTCGACCACCTGATCGATGATCTGCTGGTGCCAGACCGATACCAGCCCCAGGTCGGACTCGCCATCGGGCTTGAAGAAGCAATCGACCACGCCGCGGCCGTCGTCGCAAGGCAGGTTGATCGGCAGGCATTCCTTGCCGAATGTCTCCCGCAAGTTGTTTAGCAGCGACGCAAGATGCGCGCCGTCGGCGTCGATGCGATTGACGACGAGCATACGCGAACGCCCGCGCTCGGCGGAAAGCTCCATCATCCTCCGCGTCGAATGCTCGATGCCGAGCGCGGCGTTCACGACAATCGCACAGGTTTCCACCGCATCGATCGCCGACAATGCAGGCCCGCGAAAATCGGCATAGCCGGGTGTGTCGATCAGGTTGATGTGCGCATCGGCATGGTCGATCGAAGCGATCGCGCTGCCGAGCGAATGCTGGCGCTCGCGCTCCATCGGGTCGTGGTCGGAGACCGTGCTGCCGCGCTCGAGGCTGCCTGCCGTCTGGATCGTGCCGCCGGCTTGCAGCAGGGCTTCGAACAACGATGTTTTGCCGGCGCCGGTATGGCCCACGAGGGCGATGTTGCGGATCTGCTGCGTGCTGTGGGCGGGCATCGGCGGTTCTCCAGACGTTGCGAATGGGAATGACGAAGAGTCGCGGCGGGCGCGGCCTCCGGGCCAGCGTTGCAGCAGTGGCGTGGAAGGTCAATGATGCCGCGCAACATGCGACGCTGGAACGGGTTTCGGCGGGAATGTCGGATGAATCTGAATGCGCGCTTGCGGCGCGCTGTCGCTGCGCTGAATGATTCCCTGCAATAACTTAAGGGATTCAGCATACAGATAGCCGCTGCACCGCAGCATCACTTCAGACGCAATCCAGCGTCCTCGGAGAACAAAATGAAACGTCTTGCTGCCACTGCGGTCACCCTGATGCTGACCGCTGCGATCGGTACTGCGGCGGCAAGTCCGTTCGACCACAACCACAATCGCCAGACCGCCAGCCATAGTTACAACCGTGATGCCGACGATCGCAATGCCAATGCAGTCGATACGCGTAACGGCAATGTGCGTTACGACAACCGCAACGGTAACGTTCGCTACGACAATGCCAATGCTCGTGTGCGCTACGACAACCGCGGCACCAGCGTTCGCTATGACAACCGCAATGCCAGTGTGCGCTACGACAATCGTAATTATGGCGGCAACAATGACGGCCGTCGCTGGAGCGAAGCTCGTCGCTGGGAAGGTGGAGATCATGATGGTCGCTGGGAGCACGGCGACCGCGACGGACGCTGGAACCGTTATTCCTACAACCGCTATAACCGCAGCTACTACGGCTATAACGGTTACTACGGCAATGGTTACTACGGCTATCCTGGCGGCGTGAGTATTTCCTTCGTCGGCGCCCCGTATTACTCGACACCGTATTATTACGGCAACGCGCCGTATGCCTACGACTATGGTTATGAAAACGAACCATACGCCTCAGGCGACCGCTATGCCGCGTGCGATCCGCGGGCACGCTACGACAACACCGGCACGAAATTGCTCGGTGGCCTGATTGGCGGCGTGCTCGGCAACACGGTTGGCAAGGGCGACGGCCGGACGGTCGCGACTGTCGCCGGTGCGGCGATTGGTTACGGCATCGCCGCGAACGCGACCGATGATCGACGCTACGACGAGGGTTGCAGTTACTGATAACGCAGCGCAGCTCGATGTCGGCAACGGCCCCGCTCAAACAGAGCGGGGCCTTTTTTTTCGCATGATCTTCTACGTGAGTGCCACGAATCCCGTCATGTGTGTTGGGGCTAACCCGAAGCGCATCGCTTATCATGACGGCTACCGCGCAGCGTCCTCGGCGCGCTCCTTTCGATCATCAGGTTCGCCATGTCTCCTGCAGTGCCCGCGCCGGATGCCGCCCACCACCAGCCCGCGCCGCGTTGGATCGTGCTCAAGTTCGGCGGTACCAGCGTCAGCGATCGCGCGCGCTGGGACACGATCGGCACGTTGATGCGTGAACGTGCCGAACACGATGGCATGCGCGTGCTGGCAGTTGTGTCGGCACTGTCGGGAATCACCAATGCGCTGCAAGGCATCATCGATGCGCATGCTGACGATGCTGCGTGCGCCGAACGCACTGCCGCCATAGTGCAGCGCCATCGCGCGTTTGCGCAGATGCTTGATATCAATGCGGACACGGTGCTCGGGGAACGATTTCATGCACTCGATGCGTTGCTCGCCGATCCACGACGCACGGGCGCGCAACTCGATTGGCAGGCGGAAGTGCTTGCGCAAGGCGAATTGTTGTCGTCGATGCTTGGCGCGGCGTATCTCACGAAACAAGGGGCACTGGTTGGCTGGATCGATGCGCGCCACTGGCTGCGCGCTGCACCGCGACCGAACCAGGGCGAATGGGCACGGCAATTGTCGGTGTCCTGCGATATGACGACCGATCCGGCATTGCGCGCGCGCTTCGGTAACGGATCATCGCTGCTGATCACGCAAGGTTTCATCGCTGGCACTGGCGACGCCGGTACTGCTGTTCTGGGACGCGGCGGGTCGGATACTTCGGCCGCGCATTTCGGCGTGCTGCTCGGCGCGGAACGTGTGGAAATCTGGACCGACGTGCCCGGCATGTTCAGCGCCAATCCGCGTCAGGTGCCGGATGCGCGCCTGCTGTCGCGCCTTGATTACGAGGAAGCGCAGGAAATCGCAACCACCGGCGCAAAGGTGCTGCATCCGCGCTGTATCCTGCCGTGCCGCGATGCGAATGTGCCGATCTGGATTCGCGACACCCAACATCCGCTGATGGAAGGCACTGTGATCGCGCGCGCCGTTGCGAGCGTGCCCGGTGTCAAGGCGATCAGTTCTCGGCGCGGGATCGTGCTGGTCGCGATGGAAACGATTGGTATGTGGCAACAGGTCGGTTTCCTCGCCGACATCTTCGAACGCTTCAAACGCCACGGACTATCTGTGGACTTGATCGGTTCGTCGGAAACCAACGTCACCGTTTCGCTCGATCCCAGCGACAACCTGGTCAACTCGAACGTGCTTGAAGCGCTGTGTGCCGATCTCGCCGAAGTCTGCCGCGTAAAGGTCATCGCACCGTGCGCGGCGATCACGCTGGTCGGGCGCGGCATGCGTTCGCTATTGCACAAGCTTGGCGATGTGTGGGCGGAGTTCGGACGCGAGCGCGTGCATCTTATTTCGCAATCGTCGAACGATCTGAACCTCACCTTCGTCGTCGATGAGGCCTTGCTCGATCAGGACGGACCGAGCGGCACGATGGTGCGGCTGCATGCACTGCTGATCGCTTCCGGCGCGTTGCCCGTTGACGAAACCGAAATATTTGGACCGAGTTGGCGCTCGCTGCATGCCGACGCGACTGCGAAACCAGTGCAATGGTGGCGAACGGAGCGCAAGGCGCTACTGGAACTCGCCAAGCAGGGTACGCCACGTTACGTTTATCACTTGGCGACGGTTCGCGATCGCGCGCGGGCGCTCGCTGCCGTGCCTGCGATCGACCAGCGCTTTTACGCATTGAAAGCCAACCCGCACCCGACGATCCTGCGCACACTGGACTCCGAAGGCTACGGCTTCGAATGCGTATCGGGCGGTGAACTCGCGCATCTGTTTGCGTGTTTGTCCGGTCTTGATCCGCAACGCGTACTGTTCACGCCGAGTTTCGCGACCCGCGCCGAATACGCCGATGCCGTTGCGCGCGGCGTACGCGTCACCCTCGACAGCATTTTCCCGTTGATGCATTGGCCCGATCTGTTTCGCGGACGTGATTTCATACTGCGCATCGATCCCGGCTTCGGCCACGGCCATCACGAAAAAGTGCGCACCGGCGGCAAGGGCGCCAAGTTCGGGATCGAAACTGAATCGTTATCCGCATTTCAGAAAGTCGCGAACGCGATCGGCGCACGCATTGTCGGCCTGCATGCGCACATCGGCAGCGGCATCGCTGAATCAGCGCACTGGGCCGAGGTGTATGCGCGACTTGCGAGTCTTGCGGACGCGATCGGCACGGTAGCGTCAATCGATGTCGGCGGCGGTTTGGGTGTTCCCTATGAACCCAATGCGGCACCGTTCGATCTTGTCGCTTACGGCGACGCGCTCGCGGCGATCAAGTCCGCGTATCCGCAGTACGCGCTGTGGGTCGAGCCCGGGCGCTGGCTTGTTGCGGAGTGCGGCGTCTTGTTGACGCATGCGACTCAGGTGATTGAGAAACTCGGCGTGCGTCGGCTCGGTCTCGATGCCGGCATGAATACGCTGCTGCGGCCAGCCTTGTATGGCGCGTTCCACCAGATCGTGAACCTGTCGCGGATCGACGATACGCATCTCGAAGCATTCGATGTGGTCGGTCCAATCTGCGAAAGCGGCGACGTGCTCGGACGTCGTCGCAAACTACCCGCAGCAACCGCTGGCGACGACATACTGCTGATCGCCGATACCGGCGCTTATGGAGTGGTGATGGCGTCCAACTACAACATGCGTGGAATGCCGACCGAGAGCGTGCTTGAACTTGACAGACTCGGGCTCGGCGCATGAACACCTTTCATCGCGATGCGATCCAGTCGTTCCATTTCAAGCGCTGCACATTCGAAGCCGCGACCGGCGTTGCTCGCCTCACGTACGCCTTCGACGATGGCGACGAACTGACCGAGACGATCACGTTTCCGGGTTCACCGTTCGTGTTGGATAGCGCACGCGGCGAAGCGGTCGAACGCGCCCTGCGCCTGCTGCACCTGATCGCTGGCGTGAGCTACTACAAGACGGCGGTGCCGTCGGACATCCGTGTCGATGGCTATGCGATCGATGCCGAGACAGCGGCCTTGCTGACCGATATCTACGAGAACGGCCTCGGTGAGTTTGCGTATCGCAATGGTTTATCGCTGCGCGGCAAGATCCGCTTCCCGCCAGGCGTGCCGGATGCGTTTCCAGTATCTCCCGTCGGCTTGCCGTCGCACGCGCTAGTCGCCATCGGCGGCGGCAAGGATTCGCTGGTCTCGATCGAAGCTCTGCGCGCAGCCGACATCGAACAGACGGTGACGTGGATCGGATCGTCACCGCTGATCGCCGCGTGTGCCACACGCACCGGATTGCCGACGCTCAACATCACCCGCCAGCTCGCGCCACAACTGTTCGAATACAACCGGCAAGGTGCCTACAACGGTCATATTCCAGTGACCGCGATCAATTCCGCGATCCTTGTTCTCGCCGCGTTGCTGCATGGAGACGATCAAGTCGTGTTCTCGAACGAACGCTCGGCAAGCTACGGCAGCGAGATACTCGACGAACATGGAAACATCGTTGCCGAGGTCAATCACCAGTGGTCGAAAGGATGGGACTTCGAGCGCGCATTCGGTGATTACGTCGAGAAGCATGTCGCATCCGACTTGCATTACTACTCGCTGTTGCGCCCATTATCGGAACTCGCGGTCGCAAGACAATTCGCAAAGACTGACCGCTACGACACCCACTTCTCAAGTTGCAACCGCAATTTCCACATTCTTGGCGAGCGACCGGCGAATCGCTGGTGCGGGCAATGCCCGAAATGCCATTTTGTCTTTCTTGCGCTCGCGCCGTTCATGCCAAAGCCGCGGTTGATGGGTATCTTCGGACGCAACTTGCTCGACGAAGCCGCGCTCGCGCCGGGGTTCGATGCATTGATCGAATACCGCGACCACAAGCCGTTCGAATGCGTCGGCGAAGGACGCGAGGCGCGCGCGGCGTTCGCAGCACTGGCGACGCGGCCGGCGTGGCGTGAGGATGCGCTGGTCGAGCGTTTCGCGCGCGAGATTCGCCCGCAACTTGGCGCTGATCTCGCTACCATTGAAACACTGTTGCCGCCGAGCGGTGAACACCGAATTCCATCGGGGCTTTGGAAAAAACTGCGTGCGCATTTCGGAACTTGACGGGCGCCGCGTCGCGCTCTGGGGCTGGGGTCGCGAATCGCGCGCCGCTTATGCCGCGTTGCGATCGCGATTTCCAGCACTCGCTTTGACTGCGATTTGCAGCGAATCCGAAGCTGCTGAAGTCAGTGCATTGCATGACCCATTGCTGCAAGCATTGACACAGGCCGACGCCGATGCGCTGTCGTCGTTCGATGTCGTGATCAAATCGCCCGGCATCAGCCCGTATCGTCCGGAAGTCGAACAGGCCGTTGCGTGCGGCACACGGTTTGTCGGTGGAACCGAACTGTGGTTCGCCGAGAATCCCGAAGCGCGAACCATCTGCGTCACCGGCACCAAGGGCAAGAGCACGACGACCGCGCTGATCGCGCATCTGTTGCGCGCCGGCGGCCATCGCACCGCGCTCGCGGGCAATATCGGCATGCCGCTGCTTGAATTGTTCGGTGTGTCGCCGCCGCCAGAAGTATGGGCGATTGAACTGTCCAGTTATCAGACGCGTGATGTCGCCGCGTCGGGTACGCGTCCGCATGTCGCGGTCGGCTTGAACGTGTATCCGGAACATCTCGACTGGCACGGCAGCGTGGCGCAATACGTCTCCGACAAGCTCGCTTTGTTCACCGACGCGCAGCCGCGTATAGCGGTCTTGAATGCACTCGATCCAATCCTTGCGGCGCTTGAACTCCCAGATTGGCAAGTCCGCTGGTTCAATGCGGAACATGGCTGGCATCTTCGCGATGCACATGTCTGTCAAGGCTTGGAGCGCGTGATCGAAGCGGCGGCGATTCCATTGCCAGGCCGCCACAACCTGTGGAACCTGTGCGCCGCGCTCGCGGCGATCGATGCGCTCGGCATCGACGCGCTTGCGCTTGCCGGGCATGCGATGACGTTTGCGCCATTACCGCACCGTTTGCAATTTATCGGCGAGCGCGATGGTATCCGTTATATCAACGATTCCATCAGCACCACGCCGCATGCGAGCATCGCAGCGATCGATTGCCATGCGGACGAGACGATCGCGATCCTGGTTGGCGGCTACGACCGCGGCGTCGATTGGTCGCCATTCGTCGAGCGCATGCGCGAGCAGCCGGCACACGCCGTGATCACGATGGGCCAGAACGGGCCGCGCATCCACTCAGCGTTGCAGGATCTGGCGGACGCAGGGATTCTGCAATTGCATGCGACGCAGGACATGGCCGAGGCGGTCGCCATCGCACGCGCGGCGTTGACGCATGGCGGCACGATCCTGCTTTCGCCTGGTGCGCCGAGTTTTGGTGCATATACCGACTATGCGGCACGCGGACGCGATTTTGCCGAGAAAGCCGGTTTCGATCCCGATGCGATCAGCCGCATTCCGGGGCTCGGCATCGCCTGAGTCCTCTTCGCATTCCAGTCTGGCAAGATACGATCATCCCCGCGATCACTTTTCGATTCGATTCGCCAACCGAGTAACGCTTCAATGGCACTGCGCGCAATTGCCCATCGCTTCAAGGCGCACGATTGGTTCACGGTCGGCATCGAAGTGGTGATCGTGTTTGTCGGCGTTTTCTTCGGCTTGCAGTTCAGCAACTGGAACCAGAACCGGCAAGACAGCGCGCGCGGGGTGGAATACCTGCAACGCATCCACGGCGAATTGCAGCAGGAATCCGCCTTGCTCGATAACATGATCGGGTTCGGGGATCGCGTTGGCGGTTACGGCGCAGGCGCCATCGGTTACGCCGAGGCCAGTACGCTGTACAAAAACTCCGCGTGGACGACCCTGCTTGCCTACTACCAGGCCAGTCAGCTCTGGCCGTACCGCCAGCCGAGCACGACCTTCGACGAGCTGCGCTCCAGCGGCGAGTTGCAACTGATCCGCAACGCCAAACTTCGCAGCCGCATTTCCGAACACTACGACCAAAGTTCCGGCAGTCACGCGTTTGAGGTGCTGGGAGTGGTGCCTGCCTATCGCGAGCATGTTCGCGGCATGACACCGTGGCCGATCCAGCACTACATCTGGACACGGTGCTACGGCATGGACAAAGCTCTCAACCAGCGGTTGCTCGATTGCCCATCGCCTGTCAGCGAAAGCGAGGCGTTGGCGATCATCGATGCGTACCGGAAGGATTCGACGCTGACCAGCCAATTGCGATTCTGGCTGGCAACCCAGTCGACCGGACTGATTATCATGCGGTCGATCAAGTCCGAGGCGGAATCCATCGACGAGGATGTGCAAGCGGAGTTCCGCAAGCACTGATCAGCAGGCATGGGAATCGCGGCGTTACACTCCGTCCCACAAGCCTGAGCCGACACGCGACATCCACACGCAGGAGTTCGCAATGCAAATTGCCAGTACGTTCAAATCGTTAGTTTTCGGAATCGCGATGATTGCGTCGCTCAGTCCGATACCCACGCACGCCAAGCCGCGCGCCGATGTGGTGACATGGAAAGACGGCAATACCGAGCTGTCAGGCTTTCTCGTCTGGGATGATGCGAGCAACGCAAAACGCCCCGGCCTGTTGATGGTGCCGAACTGGCACGGCGTCAACGACATCGCGGTCGCGAAGGCGAAGATGATCGCGGGCAAGGATTACGTGATCCTGCTCGCCGACATGTACGGCAAGGATGTGCGGCCTGTCGACAACAAGGCTGCGGGCGAAGCGGTGAAGCCTTTCTACAGCAATCGCAAATTGATGATGGAGCGCGTCAACGCCGCGTGGACGGCGCTCAAGGCGAATGCCGGCAAGGCGCCGATCGACATGGCCAAGCTCGGCGCGGTCGGATTCTGTTTCGGCGGTTCAGCGGTGCTCGACCTCGCGCGCAGCGGCACGGTGCCGAGCGGTGGCATCGTCACTTTTCATGCGGGCCTGCATCCGGACGACGCGGCGAACGCGAAGAGCATCAAGTCGCGATTGCTGATCCTCAACGGCGCCGACGACCAGGGCGCGTGGCCGGACACCGACAAGTTCTTCGTCGAAATGCGCGCAAGCGATGCCGACTGGCAATTCGTCAACATCGGAGGGGCCGTCCATTGCTTCACCGAAACCGAGGAGCATTCGCCGGGAAATTGCAAGTACGACGCGCAGGCGAGCAAGCGTGGATATCGGATGATGAACGACTTCTTTGGTGAGGCGTTTGGGAAGAAGTGAAGTAATGTTCAGCGAGAATTGCGAGCTCGGTTCTCCTGGACCGCCGTGAATTAGAATTGACAATCACTTCTCTTGCCGCTGTACGGAGCCCACTTCGATCAGAACATGCGTGTGGTGATGGGCAGTATTTGCGTGAAACAGCGTACCAGTTACTGAAATTCGCTGGCCAACGAAAGCCCGAAGATCTTCGCCGTGTAATGAAACGAGCGTCACTTTTTTCTGATTCTGTTCAGCTGCGTCTTCGTCGCTCGTATTCGCACTGACACAGATAGGCTTCGTCAGAAGTAGGATCGCCTGGCCTTCGCGATCATCGGTGCGTGGGTTCTCGCCGTAGCCGGGCGGTCCGTAGAAGGATTGTAGTGTAAGCATTCCGGTCAACGTGACCGGGTTCCCCATGTAGTGGAGGCACTGAGCCGATGCTGAAATCGACAGCGCGATACATGTGAAGGCCAACTCAGTTGCTAAGAGACGTTTCATGTGCTGATCTGACTGCGTGTGAGCACTATTTTTCGAATTTCTTCGCGAGCTTGATACCAATTGCCAGCAAACCAATCGCAACCATGAGTGCCATAACGACGAGCTCCGACCAATATGCCACTGATGAGCCATATACGTTGGCGTAGGTATCTGCTCCGTGCCCAGCGACAACCATATAGACGATCCGAGACGTTTGAGCGACCGCTGCAAGGCAGACGAAAATACCGGCTATCACGCGAAAGGTCTTCGACGTTCTTAAGGGCATGTCAGCCCCTCCAGTAGCTTGCTGTGCGCACGATCTATTTGCGCAGATGACATCACGTGCGCCAGCGCACGCTGCATCGCCTAACGAATCCACCCATGATTCGACAGGCTTACCACGAACGGATTCTTGATCACCGATCCCGCTCTATCGCATATCGCGCCAGCCCATGCAACGCATCCAGCCATGGCGACTCCGGCAATCCACGTAACGCGGCTTCAGCGCGCCGCGCATGTTCGCGCGCTTTCGCGGCGCTGTAGTCGAGGCCGCCGGAGATGCGGATTGCGTGGAGGATCATCGGCATTTCTTCGACATCGCCGGAAATCACTGCTGCGCGCATACGTGCGCGTGTCGTTGCATCGGTATGCGCAAGGGCGTGGATCAGCGGTAGAGTGGCCTTGCCTTCGGCGAGGTCGTCGCCGAGATTCTTGCCGAGCGCATCGCCATCGGCGGTGTAATCGAGCACGTCGTCAGCGATCTGGAAGGCGAAGCCGAGTTGCAGTCCGTAGTGGTGCAACGCCTGTTGCGTTTGCGAATCTGCGCCCGCGAGCAATGCGCCGAGACGCGTTGCGGCGGCGAACAGTACGGCGGTCTTGCGTTCGATCACCTGCAGGTACGCGGCTTCGTCGGTGTCGGGATTGCGCACGTGCAGCAGTTGCAGCACTTCGCCTTCGGCGATGGCGTTGGTGGTGTCGGCGAGGATGCGCATGATCTCGCTGCGCTCGAGTTCGACCATCAGCTGGAAGCTGCGCGAATACAGGAAGTCGCCGACCAGCACGCTCGGCGCGTTGCCCCACAGCGCGTTCGCGGTCTTGCGGCCGCGGCGCAGGTCGGATTCATCGACCACATCGTCGTGCAGCAGGGTCGCTGTATGGATGAATTCGATGATCGCCGCGAGCTGGTGATGATCGTCGCCGCAGTAACCCATGGCGCGCGCAGCAAGGATCGCGAGCATCGGCCGTAGTCGCTTGCCACCCGCCGCGATGATGTGTTCGCCAATCTGGTTGACCAGCACCACGTCGGAGGCTAGCCGTCGGCGAATGAGTGCGTTGACTGCGCCCATGTCGTCGGTCGTGAGCCGCTGGATCGCAGACAAGTCGAGGCGGTAGTCGATCGAGGTGTCGGCGGTCATCGGCAGCTACGGCGTGGGTTGGGCGAATTATAGCTGGCTGGGGGCCGCAGGCGTTCCCGACGCCTTGCGGCACTTCCACATCCCTGTGGTGGCGCGGTCGTCGGCAATGAGATGGTATTCTGCATGTCTGAATTCAGCAGGGAGCCAACCCATGGCACGCGGCGTCAACAAAGTCATCCTGGTCGGCACGTTGGGCAAGGATCCGGAAGTGCGCTACGCGCAGAGTGGATCCGCGCTGGCGTCGGTCAGCATCGCCACCAACGAGTCGTGGAAGGACAAGAACGGCGAGAAGCAGGAACGCACCGAGTGGCATCGGGTGAAGTTCTTTGGGCGGCTGGCCGAGATTGCCGGCGAGTACCTCAAGAAGGGTTCGCAGGTCTATATCGAAGGTTCGCTGCGTACCGAGAAATACACCGACAAGGCCGGCGTCGAGAAGTATTCAACGGACATCATCGCGCAGGAAATGCAGATGCTGGGCGGGCGACCTGACGGTGCTGCGCGCAGCGAAGGTTCTACCGAGCGCTCTCCGCAACGTTCCAGTGGTGGCAGCTACGGTGACCAAGGTTCGCGTCCGGCGCGACCGGCAGCTCCGCCAATGAACGACGATTTTCCGGACGACGATATTCCGTTTTAGAACACATGCAGACCTGGCTTGTCACCGGCGGCGCCGGCTTCATCGGCGGCAATTTCGTGCTCGATGCCGTTGCGTCCGGCGTGCGCGTGGTGAACCTCGATGCGCTGACGTATGCCGGCAATCGCGACACGCTGGCAGCGCTCGACGGTAATCCCGATCACAACTTCGTGCATGGCGATATCGGCGATGGAGCGCTGGTCGCGAATTTGTTGGCCGAACATCGTCCCGACGCGATCGTCAATTTCGCCGCCGAATCGCACGTTGATCGATCGATCGATGGGCCGGCTGCGTTCGTGCAGACAAATGTGGTCGGCACGCTCGCCTTGCTGGAAGCGTCGCGTGATTACTGGCGCGGGCTCGAAGGCGATGCGAAGGACAGCTTCCGTTTCCTGCACGTATCCACCGATGAGGTGTACGGATCGCTTGGCGACACCGGCGCGTTCACCGAGGAAACTCCGTACGCGCCGAACTCGCCGTATTCGGCATCCAAGGCTGCGTCCGATCATCTTGTGCGTGCATTCCAGCACACGTACGGCATGCCGACGCTGACCACCAATTGCTCGAACAATTACGGGCCGTACCAATTCCCGGAAAAACTTATTCCGCTGATTATCCAGAAAGCGCTGGCCGGCGAACCGTTGCCGGTCTATGGCGATGGATTGAACGTGCGCGACTGGCTGTACGTGAAGGATCATTGTTCGGCGATCCGGCGCGTGCTGGAAGCCGGGCGCGTCGGCGAAACCTACAACGTTGGCGGCGATGCCGAAATGCAGAACATCGTCGTCGTGAAGACGATCTGCGCATTGCTCGACCAGCGCCAACCGCTCGCCGATGGCCGCGCACGCGAATCGCTCATCACTTTTGTGAAGGATCGCCCTGGACACGATCGGCGCTACGCGATCAATGCGAGCAAGCTCAAGCGCGAACTTGGCTGGGCACCGACGCTGGGTTTCAAGGAAGGCATCGCGCAGACGGTGGATTGGTATCTGGACAACGCTGGTTGGGTCAGACGTGTGCTGGACGGAAGTTACAAAATGGAGCGCATCGGGCGAAGCTGAGCGCTTGCGAGTTGCCAGTGGCAACTCGCGTGAAGCTTCCCGTCCGCACATGGATGTGCGAACGGGAAGGTAACGCATGGACGCATACTTGCGAAGATCTGAAAGCATCGCTTCTGGAACTCAAATGACCCAACGCAAAGGCATCATCCTCGCCGGCGGCTCCGGCACGCGGCTGTATCCGATCACGCAGACGATCAGCAAGCAACTGCTGCCGGTTTACGACAAGCCGATGATCTACTATCCGCTGAGCACGCTGATGCTCGCGGGCATCCGCGATGTGTTGATCATCAACACGCCGCACGAACAGGAGTTGTTCCGTCGCCTGCTCGGCGATGGTTCGCAATTCGGCATGCGCATCCAATACGCCGCGCAGCCGAACCCCGACGGACTCGCACAGGCGTACCTGATCGGCCGTGATTTTCTTGCAGGTGGCCCGAGCTGCCTCGTGCTCGGCGACAATATTTTCTACGGGCATGGTTTCACCGGGCAGCTGCGTGCAGCTTCTGCGCAGCAACACGGGGCGACCGTATTCGGTTACTGGGTGCGTGATCCGGAGCGCTACGGTGTGGCCGAATTCGATGCGTCCGGCAAGGTCGTCGGACTCGAGGAAAAACCGGACAAGCCGCGTTCGCACTACGCGGTCACCGGTCTGTATTTCTACGATGGGCGCGCGAGCGAATTCGCCGCGTCGTTAAAGCCTTCGCCGCGCGGTGAGCTTGAGATCACCGACCTCAATCGCTGCTATCTCGACGAGGGTTCGCTGCGACTGGAGAAGCTCGGTCGCGGCTATGCATGGCTCGACACCGGCACCCACGAATCGTTGCTGCAAGCCTCCAACTTCATCGAGACCATCGAGGCGCGGCAGGGCTTGCGCGTGTGCTGCCCCGAGGAAATCGCGTTTTCCAATCATTGGATCGATGCCGCGCAGCTCACTGCATTGGCCAAGCCGCTCGCGAAGAATGGTTATGGTCAATATCTGCTGAGCTTGCTCGCATCCGATCGTCCGGACCCGGATTATTGATGCGCATGTCGATTCGAGTGCTTCCATGAAAATCACTGAAACCAATCTTCCGGGCGTCCTGCTGATCGAGCCGCGCGTCTTCGCCGATGCGCGCGGCAGTTTCTTCGAGAGCTGGAACCAGAAAACGTACGCCGACGCGGGACTCGAATCGAATTTCGTGCAGGGCAATGTGTCCCAGTCGCAACGCGGCGTGCTGCGTGGCCTGCATTACCAGTGGCCGAATCCGCAGGGCAAACTGGTGTCGGTGCTTGAAGGTGAGGTGTACGACGTCGCGGTGGATATCCGTCGCGGATCAAGGCATTTCGGGCGCTGGACAGCGGCCATCCTCAGCGCCGAAAACCATCGTCAGTTGTGGATACCGCAAGGATTCGCTCACGGCTTCGTTACCTTGAGCGAGCGCGCGGTGTTCGCGTACCAGTGCACCGCGCTCTACGATCGCGTCGCCGATGCGGGCATCCGCTGGAATGACGCACGCATTGCGATCGACTGGCCAATTGCCGAACCATCGTTGTCGGACAAGGATGCGGTCGCGCCATTTCTCGACGACATCGCTATCGATCGTTTGCCGGAGTTCATCGCATGACGATCCTGCTGCTCGGCGCCGATGGTCAGGTCGGCTATGAACTGCATCGCGTGTTCGCGCCGTTGGGTGCGGTTGCTGCATATACGATCAGTGGCGTGTTGCCCGGCGGCGCGCGCTGCGGTCGCATCGATTTTGCCGAGGCCGGCAGCCTTGCGACGCTGATTGCCGAAAAGCGCCCGACCCTGGTACTCAATGCAGTCGCGCACACCCAGGTCGATCGCGCCGAAGACGAACCCGCGCTCGCGCAACGCATCAATGCTGAAGCAGTCGCCGAACTCGCGCAAGCCTGCACGCTGCACGGCGCCAAGCTCGTGCATTACTCGACGGATTACGTGTTCGGCGGTGAAGGACGCCGACCGTGGCGCGAGAACGACACCACTGCGCCGCTCGGCGTGTACGGACGCAGCAAACTTGCTGGCGAGGAAGCGATCCGCGCGAGCGGTTGCCGTCACATGATTCTGCGCACCGCGTGGGTATACGCGGCACGCGGGCAGAACTTCCTGCGCACCGCGCTGCGACTTGCTGGCGAACGCGAACAGTTGCGCATCGTATCCGACCAGATCGGTTCGCCGACGCCGGCGCGCTGGCTCGCGGTCGCAACCGCACTCGCGCACGCGCGCAACGCCGACGCGAACGGTACCTGGCACGTCGTCGCCGACGGCGAATGCAGCTGGTACCAGTTCGCGGCTGCGATCTATGGCGAAGCGCTCGCGGCGAAGGTGCTTGAACGCGCCCCGCGCCTGATTGGAATCCCGAGCAGCGAGTATCCGACGAAAGCAAAACGCCCCGCATATTCGCGGCTCGACACAACGCGCTTCGCCAGCGATTTCGGATTGCAATTGCCGGACTGGCGGGAAGGCCTGCGCCAGGTGATGGGCGAGCTTGCGGAGCACAAGGTGGCTTGATCCTGGAGATCGTCGCATCCTTTGCACGATGCGGATCGCATGGATTCCTGCGCACGGATGCTGATGTTGCAGTCACGGCGTCAGCTATTCCATCGCCTTTGACTTGTCCTTCCGCCGACGATCGATAGAATGCACATGGGGAATCGTGCCATCTGTCTGGCGTGGCGCGACATGCATGTCTTGCCGTTATCACTCTGGGGGTTTATGAAAATTTCCATCGCGTTGTCGATGATCCTTGCCTGCGCCTGCATCGCCCCGGCGTTCGCGATTCCGCCCACGACGGCGAGTGTCGAGCCGTTCACTCGGCGGGACAACTTCGAGCGGGTCAAGATTTCTCCGGACGGCAAGCATCTGGCTATCACGGTACCCCTCGGCGACCACACCAATCTGGTCGTTCTGGACCCCGCAACACTCAAGCCGGTATCGGTGTTTGCCGTGGCCGGCAAAGAACACGTCGAGCAATTCTGGTGGGCCAATTCCAATCGCCTGCTGATCTCCGTGGCGGAACTGCAGGGCTCGCTGGACAAGCCGGTTTCTACCGGAGAGATATTCGCCGGCAACGCCGATGGCAAGGACCAGGACCTGCTGTTCGGCTACCGTGCCGTCAACAACCAGCAGGTTACCGGAACGCGGATCAAGTCGGACCGTCAACAGCAGGCAAGCGCCGAGGTGATCGCCACGCTGCCCGGCGATCCGGGCCATGTGCTGGTGACGATCACGCCGTGGTCGGACAGCGCCAACCAGGAGACCTATACGACGCTGGAAAGGATGGACATCCGCGATGGCCAGCACAAGAAACTCGGCACGTTGCCGTTGCGCAGCGCCGAGGTCATGGCTGATCACAAGGGCCAGGCAAGGTTCGTCCACGGGCCAGGCCAGGATGCCTTGAGCCGGCTGTACTACCGCGAAAGCGATGCCGCTCCATGGACGCTGATCAACGATGAGAACGCGAGCCATCGCGTCATGAGCCCGATGGGTTTTTCCGCAGACGACTCGATTGCCTATGTGAAATCCGATGAGCCGACCGGTCCGGATTCGGTCCAGCGGTTTGAAGTCGCCAAGAGATCCATGACCCTCTTGCTGGTGGACAAGTCCGTGGACCCGGACCACCTGCTCTATGCCGACGGTAGCCGAAAGGATCCCATCGGAGTCGTCTATCTGGACGACAAGCCGCGGGTGACCTATTTCAATCCCGATTCGGACGCCGCCCGCAGCCATCGCAGCTTGATGGCGAGTTTCGACGGACAGTTCGTGGAGCCCATTTCGTCGACCGACGATGGCGAGATCGTACTGCTTGAGGCCTACAACGATCGCAATCCCGGCGACATCTACAAGTTCACCAGGTCCACGAAGAAAGCCGAGTTGCTGTTCAGTCGCATGGACTGGCTCGATCCGGCGAAGATGGCCGAGCAACGGCCGTTCGAGTTCAAGGCCAGGGACGGACTGACGATCCACGGCTACCTCACCATTCCCCCAGGCAGCAGCGGCAAGACGATGCCGCTGGTGGTGTATCCGCATGGCGGGCCCTTCACCATCTCCGATGACTGGCGGTTCGACCTCGACGCCCAGCTCATGGCGGCACATGGCTATGTGGTGTTGCAGGTCAACTACCGAGGCTCCGGAAATCGCGGAAGCGACTTCGAAAGGGCCGGCTACAAGCAATGGGGCGGCAAGATGCAGGACGACCTCACCGATGCGACGCATTGGGTGATCGATTCGGGCATCGCCGACAAGAATCGCATCTGCATCTACGGGGCCAGCTACGGCGGCTACGCGGCGCTGATGGGTGTCGCCAAGGAACCGACGCTGTATCGGTGCGCGGTCGGCTACGTGGGTGTCTACAATCTGGAGGCGATGTACCAGATAGGCGACATCCAGCAATTCGGGAAGGGCAAGAGCTTCCTGAAGCAGACCTTGGGAGCGGACAACCTCGCTGCTACTTCGCCGGTCAACCTCGCGGGCAGGATCAAGGTGCCGGTGCTGTTGGCGGCAGGTGGCCAGGACAAGCGTGCTCCGGTCGGGCAGACGGAGGCCATGGAGAGGGCACTGAAAAGGTCTGGAGTGCCCGTGCAGACGCTCGTGTACCCGGACGAAGGACACGGTTTCTACGATCCAAAGCACGTTGCCGAGTTCGATCGACAGTTGCTGGACTTCCTGGACAAGAACATCGGCAGTGGCGGGAAATCGGGTGGGACTCCCTAGCAGGTTCGTTACGGGTCGGGCGCAAGGACAAGGCCGTTGGCTGCGCCGTTGGCTGCAGCCCAAGGGGGTTATTACGTCATTGGCGAGCTTCGCTGTTGAGAATCACTTCACGCCGTGCATCATCCGGCGCAGGACCGGTGCGACGACGAAAGCGACTGCGGCGCAGCCGAGGCCGATCCAGGTCATGAGCCAGAACAGGTGCGCGTATTTCGCAGCGGCTTCGGCGACGTTCATCTTGGTGCCTTCCGGAATGTCGATCGCGGCGAGCTTGCCGAACAGAGCGGCCAGAGTTTCCGAGAACGCGGTCGCGAGGAACCAGGTTCCCATCATCAGGCTCACGACGCTGGGCACCCAGAGCTGGGTGACTGCAGACAATCCGAAGCGGCGCAAGCATCAACGTGTAGGTCGACCATGGCAGGAACCTCAATCCCAGCCGGATGTTCTCGCTCCAGTCGCTTCCGAAAGGCAAGTGCTCGGGTTGCGGATGAACGAGCGACTACGTATTCGGCGGTGAAGGACGCCGCCCGTGGCGCGAGAACGACACCACCGCGCCGCTAGGCGTGTACGGACGCAGCAAACTCGCGGGCGAAGAAGCGATCCGCACGAGCGGTTGCCGCCACATGATCCTGCGCAGCGCATGGGTGTACGCGGCACGCGGGCAGAATTTCCTGCGCACTGCGCTGCGACTTGCTGGCGAACGCGAACAGTTGCGCATCGTGTGCGACCAGATCGGTTCGCCGACACCGGCGCGCTGGCTCACGGTCGCAACCGCACTTGCGCATGCGCGCAACCCCGACGCGAACGGAACCTGGCACGTCGTCGCCGACGGCGAATGCAGCTGGTACCAGTTCGCGGCTGCGATCTATGGTGAAGCGCTCGCGGCGAAGGTACTCGAACGCGCGCCGCGCCTGATTGGAATCCCGAGCAGCGAGTATCCGACGAAAGCCAAACGTCCCGCATATTCGCGGCTCGACACGACGCGCTTTGCCAGCGATTTCGGATTGCAGTTGCCGGACTGGCGCGAAGGATTGCGCTAGGTCGTCGTCGAACCTGGGGGGGTCGTAGCCCGTCAGGCAGTGATCCCGTATTCCCGGACTCCAACGTCATTGATGATGCGCCACGCTCCCATCATTGCTTTCACTCGGCCTGATCGATGATCGATAAACGGCACGAAATTGCCACCTGAAAGTCGGCTGTTCGACGCCGCAATACGCAATCATTTCACGCCGTGCATCCAGCGTTTGATCAGCGGGCTCAGCAGGAACGCGACCAGCGCGGAACCGAGACCGAGCCAGAGCATGTGGCCGAACAGGCTGCCGTATTTGAGTTTGGCTTCGACGAAATCGATCTTCGCGCCTTCGGGTATGTCGAGCGCGGCGAAACTGCCGAACAGCGCCGCAGCTTGCTCGGACAGCGACGTCGCCAGCCAGTACGCGCCCATCATCAGGCCGACTACGCTGCCGACCGATAGCTGGGTAACGGCGGCGAGGCCGATCGGCGACAGACAGAGTTCGCCGATTTCGAGCACGACGTAAGCGAGCAATAACCACCAGACTGAACCCAGATGTCCTTCGCTGACGGTCGCGTTCGCGGCAGACAGCACCAGGAACGAGAGCCCGACAAAGACCAGTCCAATCGCATTCTTGACCGGCTTGCTCGGATTGCGACCGCGCCGTTCAAGCCACGGCCACAGCCAGCCGAAGATCGGCGTGAGCAATACCAGCACCCACGATGCGAGGTATTCCAGCGATTCGGCCGTCTGCGGCAACACCAGCACGTCGCGGAGAAAGAATGCGAATCCGAGCAGGCCGATCGACCCGACCAGGATCGCCGCCGTGCGCGGCTTCGAGCGCAGCGCGATGCCGACGATGGGCGGCGCGAGCACCAGTGGAAGGATGCACCACGGCCACGGCGTGCCGGTGCGGATCACCAGCGAGGGAAAGAAATCCTTGGTCAGCATGTGGTCGGTGAACAGCAACCACGAACCGTAGGTCTGTTCGTACATCGAGAAAAACAGCAGTGCGCTGGCGATGAAGAATACGACCGCCCACATCTGCTCGCGCTGGGTCTTCGTGCATCGCGCGACGACATACCAGCCGAACCAAGCCAGCCACGCCGCCACCAGCGCGAACTGCAGATACAGCACGGCGTGGCCAAGTTGCATCAGCAACCAGATGAGCGGCAACGCGAGCACCGCGCCGAGATAGATGCACCATTCGACCGTGAGCGACCCGAATACGCGCCGCCGCAACTTGTCCGGATCATGCGGCTCGGCGTGGCCTTGCAAGTATTTTTGCCCGGTGATGAACATGCCGAGCCCGGCCAGCATGCCGATGCCCGCAGCGCCGAACCCGTAGCCCCAGCCGTAAACCTCGCCCAGATAGCCGCAGATCAGGCTTGAAAACAGTGCGCCGACATTGATGCCGGCGTAGAAGATCGTGAAACCCGAATCGACGCGCGGATCGTTCTCGGGATACAGCTTGCCGACGATCGTCGAAATGTTCGGTTTGAGGAATCCGACGCCGCTGATGATCAGCGAGAGCGAAAGATAGAACACGCCGATCGCGAATGCGTCGCGATGCACGACGCCGTTGACGACTGCGGCCGCATGTCCTTCGTAGGCCATGCCGAGATGGCCGATGCAGAGCAGGATGCCGCCAAGCACCACTGATTTGCGCATGCCGAGAAAGCGGTCGGCCAGCAGGCCGCCGATCAGCGGCACCGCATACACCATCCCGCCGTACGCGCCGACGACGACATAACCATCGGCTTCCGAGAACAGGTGATGCTTGATGAGGTACAACAGCAGCAGCGCCTTCATTCCATAGAACGAAAACCGTTCCCACATCTCGGTGAAAAAGCAGACGTAGAGTCCCTTCGGATGACCGAACATTTCGTCGGAGCGGTCGTTCGGCAAAGTTGCGACAGTTGCGGTCATGCATCGTCCCCGGATGGCTGCGGGCGAGTATAGCGGCGTGATCGGCAATCGTTGATCGACAGCCGTTTCACGACCGATGACGCACATCGTCCAGTCGATGGTTTCCCGGACGCTCTCGCCCGCCTACTATGGACGCCTCGCCGTGTGGCGCCGCCTTCGAGGATTTCCTGATGCTCCGTCTTCGCACCCTGCCATTGTTGTGGCTCGCAGTCTTGCCGATGTGTTCTTTCGCTTCGACCCATGACGCAACTGTCAAACGCGGATTCAATGTGCGCGATCTGGTCAATCTCGAACGCATCTCCTCGCCAGTCCTGTCGCCCGATGGCAATACCGTGGTGTTCGATTTGCGCCAGACCGATTATGCGGCGAACAAAGGCGTCACCTCGTTGTGGATCGAGCATCTGGATTCACACACAGCGCCGGCAACGCGTTTTCTCGCCGATGGCATGACCGGCAATTCGCCGGCGTTTTCGCCGGACGGCCACGACGTGTATTTTCTCTCGTCAAAATCCGGCAGTCCGCAGGTGTGGCGTCAGCCGGTGGCTGGTGGCGCGGCAGTGCAAGTCACCGACTATCCGATGGATGTGAACAACTTCAAGCTTTCGCCCGATGGCAAGTCGCTGGCACTGAGCATCGACGTGTTTACCGATTGCAATGATCTGGCCTGCACCAAGAAGAAGCTCGACAACGTCAAGAACGACAAGGCGACTGGTGTGATTTTCGACCGGTTGTTCATCCGTCACTGGGATGCATGGGCGGATGGTCGCCGCAGCCAGTTGTTTGTCACTGCGATCGGCAGCGATGGCAAAGCGGTGGCGCAGCCCACGCTGGTCACACGCGGCATCGATGGCGATGTGCCGTCCAAGCCGTTCGGCGACGCGAGCGAATACACCTGGTCGCCGGATGGCAAGTCGCTCGCGTTCGACGTGCGCATCGCTGGCAAGACCGAACCGTGGTCGACGAATTTCGACATCTACAGCGTGCCCGCCGATGGCTCGGCTGCGCCGCGCAATTGGACTGACACGAACAAGGCCTGGGATGCGGCGCCGATGTTTTCGCACGACGGCAAGACGCTGTTCTACACCGCGATGAAAACGCCGGGTTTCGAGGCCGATCGCTTCGGCATCATGGCGCTGGATCTGCAATCCGGCGCGATGCGCGAGCTGGATCCGTCGTGGGATCGTTCCGCTGGCGTACTGGTGCTGTCCGAGGACGGCAAGACGATCTACACCACGACCGACGACATGGGCGAGCATGCATTGTTCGCCATCGACATTGCCACCGGCACATCGAAGAAGATCATAGGTGGTGGCGTGATCCAGGACTTCGATATGGTCGGCGACCAGCTGGTGTTCGCGCGCGCCAACCTCAAATCGCCGGCGCAGTTGTTCCTCGCCAAAACGAACGGCAGCGAAGTGCGTCAGGTCACCCACGTCAATGAAGACCAGCTCAAGAATGTTGCGTTCGGTGATGTGGAGCGTTTCCATTTCACTGGCTGGAATGGCGACACGGTGTACGGCAATGTCATCAAACCGTGGAACTTCAAGCCTGGCAATAAATATCCAGTGGTGTATTTCATCCACGGAGGCCCGCAGGGCTCATGGTTGAACGAGTTCCACTATCGCTGGAATCCTCAGACTTACACCGGCCAGGGCTATGCCGTGGTCGAGGTCGACTTCCACGGTTCCACCGGTTACGGCCAAGCCTTCACCGATGCAATTTCGCAGCATTGGGGTGATCGGCCGCTGGAAGATCTACAGAAGGGTTGGGCGGCAGCGTTGCAGCAGTTTCCATTCCTCAATGGCGCTGATGCCTGCGCGGCTGGTGCCAGCTACGGTGGCTCGATGATCTACTGGATGGCCGGCAACTGGACGACGCCTGCGAGCGGGCAATGGAAGTGCCTGATCGATCACGACGGCGTATTCGATAACCGCATGATGGGCTACGCGACTGAAGAACTGTGGTTCTCCGAGCACGAGAATGGTGGCACGCCGTGGGAGAACCCGCATGGTTACGAGGAGTTCAATCCAATCAACTCCGTGAAGAACTGGAAAGTGCCGATGCTGGTGATCCATAGCCAGCTCGATTTCCGGATTCCGGTCGAGCAGGGTATTGCGGCTTTCACCGCGTTGCAGCGCCGTGGCATCGAATCGAAGTACCTGTATTTTCCTGACGAAAGCCACTGGGTGCAGAAGCCGCAAAACAGCGTGCTGTGGCACGACACCGTCAATGCCTGGCTGAAGGCGCACCTGCAGCCGGCTCCGTAAACCAACAAACTACCTCTCCCCTTGTGGGAGAGGTAGTTGTTGCGCACCATGCGCACGTGTGCCTTTGGGGTCACCCTTCTTGCACGTAGCGCACGCGACTATAGCCAGCGCGCCCGTTTGAGCGCGATGAACAGGATCGCGCACACGAACAACGTCAATCCGATCAGGATTGAATAGCTGTAACGTCCGTTGAGCTCTGGCATGTTGTGGAAGTTCATGCCGTACCAGCTTGCCATCAGCGTCGGCACCGCGAGCAGCCCGGCCCAGCCGGCAAGGCGCTTGACGATCTCGCCTTGGGCGACGGTGACCAGCGCAAGGTTCACGCCCATCGCTGCGGTCAGCATTTCGCGCATGGTGTCGGTCGCTTCGTTGACGCGCACCACGTGATCGAACACGTCGCGGAAATACACGCGTACATCTTCGTGAATCAGGTTCGGATGGAAGCGTTGCAACTGGTTGAGGATGTCCTGCAACGGCGATACCGCGAGCCTCAGCGTGGTGAGTTCCTGCTTGAGATTGTAGAGCTGCTCGATGGTTTCGCGGCGGTAGGCCTCGGCAAAGATGTCCTTCTCGAGCTTGTCCAGTTCGCCCTGGAAATCGTTGATCACCGGCATGTAATTATCGACGATGAAATCGAGCATCGCATACAGCGGGAAACTCGGCCCCAGCGCCATCATCTCAGGATCGCGTTCGCAACGCGCACGCGCCGGCGAGTAAGACAACGACGCGCCGTGACGGATCGACACCAGGTAACGTTTGCCAAGGAAGAGGTGAGTCTCGCCGAACTGCACGCAGCTTTTTACCGCCTGCGCGGTCTTGATCACGACGAACAGCGAATCGCCGTAGATCTCGATCTTCGGACGCTGGTGCGCACTGTGCGCATCTTCCACGGCAAGATCGTGCAGGCCGAATTCCTCCTGCAATTTTTCCATCAGCGCTTCGTCGGGTTCGTACAATCCGATCCACACGAAGCTGCCGTCGTCGCGCGCGAGTACGTCGCTGATCTGTTCGAATTCGATATCCGGCAAGCGATGGCCATCGGTCGCGTAGGCGACGCAATTCACCACCATCTGGTCGGCATGGGCCGGATGGGCGCTGGTCTGGATGTCGTCCATGCGTGGATCTCCTGGAAGATTGCTGCACGCCGATTTCACGATCGATCACTGCCGATCAATGAGTCGTGTTCAATCAAGTCTGCTCGATGAAGCAAATACGCTCGGTGAAAGCTCGCTCAGCGCGGCCGACGTCCAGCGTATGCCAATGCGGCATGGATCGGTAAAAAGAGTGCGATCCAGTCGCCATTGCTCTGGATGCGAAACGGCAGGAATTTCAGGAACAGGGCAGTGCCAGCCGACAACGCAACCAGCAACAAAACGCCTGCATGCCATTTTGTCGGCGTGCGCCCGCGCATCTGTGCCCATGCACCCGGCAACAATGCAAAGCACAAGGGACTGGTCAGCAGAATGTTCTCGTTGCCCCAGATTGCAACGTGTTCGGTGAACGCCCAGATCACGATCAGCCCCGTTCCAAGCAATCCGCACTTCAACCAGAACAGGCCGGAGAAAAAGGCGGTCGTGCGCGGCGCGAAACGAGTGCCGACCAGCGCCAGCACGGCCAGACACAGGCCGATTGCGACGAACCATGGACGCCAGCGCGGCGGCTCGCTCAACGTGGGCGGCAAGCGATGCGGCAGCAATACCATTTCTTTCGTCACCAATGGCGTGCCGTTGGCGGTATGGATCGTGCGCAGGCTGGCCTGCAGGCGCATCGGGATGAACGCCTCGTCCCAAAGAGATAGCGGGTGATCTCCAAACGAAGCGAGCGCGAAATGCATGCTCAATCCAAGCCATGGCAACGGTGCACCGAGCCGGACCGCTTCGGAGCGATAGGTCAATCCCTGCGATGGCGCGCTGAGTTGTGCGCGCAGTTGGCCGTCAAGCGCACGATCAAGCGCATCGCGCACGCGCGTCGCGCAATCCTGAGTGAAATAGTCGTAACGATACGTTGCGTTTTCCGGCAGCGCATTCCATTCCAGGTAGCGCTGCAGTTTGGATGCTTGCGCTGGCGAGAAGTCCAGCCATTGCAGACTCACACCACGGCCATCGTAGGCGTAGCCGATGAGATCCTGCCGGAACGGCACTGCGGCGAGTTGGTAACTCATGTAGCCCTGCGCAAAATGCAGCAGGAAGCCGGGTTGGTTGAAGTCGAAATAACCGTAGTTGTAAAGCAGCGGCACGCTGGCCGGATCGTCCACGCGATCATCGACAAGGATCGCGTCGTGACCGAATCGCGACCAGTATTCCAGACCCGGCTGCATCGTCACCACGCCGATGCGCGGTGCGGCGATGCTCGTCGCAGAGGCCAGT
Organism: Lysobacterales bacterium; assembly: GCA_038316385.1. Taxonomy (GTDB): domain Bacteria; phylum Pseudomonadota; class Gammaproteobacteria; order Xanthomonadales; family Xanthomonadaceae; genus SZAS-103. The sequence goes on from JBBQAN010000002.1 coordinate 48,933, forward strand.
AGCAACACGACAAAAACAATCAGTAGAAGGGACAGACTTCCACTGACAGTTTGCAAACGCGGCACATCCCCCGGCCCTGCCGGGCCTGACTCGCGCCATCCATGGCGCTCGCCCTGCGGGCCAGCTTCGCTGTTCGCTTGCGCAGTCCTGCGCACGCAGTCTTCACCGCGCAAACTGCCACTGGCAGTTTGCAAACGCAGCTCATCACCCATCCGTCTGTACGCTCACGATCAATGCATGCACGCGGCGGGCATCGGCGCGGGCGACGCGGAAGTGGAAGCGGCCCATCGCGAGATCTTCTCCGGATTCGGGCAGGTGGCCGATCGCATCGGTGACGAGCCCACCGACGGTATCGTATTCGTCGTCCGGGAAATCCGCGCCGAAGCGTTCGTTGAAATCCGCGATCGGCGTCAATGCATCGACCACGAACTGTCCGTCGGCTTGCGCCGCGATCTGCGCGGACGGATCTACTGCATCGTCGTGTTCGTCGTCGATCTCGCCGACGATTTCTTCCAGCACGTCCTCGATCGTTAACAGGCCGGCGACGCCGCCGTATTCGTCCACCACGATCGCCATATGGTTGCGCGACAGCCGAAATTCCTTGAGCAGCACGTTCAGCCGTTTGGATTCGGGAATCAGCACGGCCGGCCGCAGCAATTCGCGGATGGTCGAGGGCCCGCCATCGCTGACAACGCCGCGCAACAAATCTTTCGCGAGCAGGATCCCGAGAATCTCGTCCTTGTCGTCGCCATGCACCGGGAACCGCGAATGGCCCGATTCGACCACCATTTTCATGATGTCGAAAAAACGTTCGCCGACCGGCAACGCGATCATTTGCGCGCGCGGCACCATCACGTCACCGACGGTTCGCTCGGCCACGCCCAAAGCGCCTTCCATCATCTTCAGGGTGTCGGCCGCGATGAGCCCGTTGTCTTGGGCGTCGCGCAGGATTTCGATCAAATCCTCGCGGCTGCGCGGTTCGCCGGAAAACGCCTGGCTGAGGCGTTCGAGCCACGAGCGGCGATCCGGCGCGGGATGCTCGGGCGTACGACTGCTTGGGTCGTCTGACATGGTTCTGCAAAGCGCGCCCAACGGGCGAGGACAGCGAGTGTACCGCATGCGTGCCCTCGGCACTGGCGGTGGGCATGCGTCCGCAGTAACTCGCAAGACTCTATGACGCCGCCCGCACCACCCGATTGCGCCCGGCGGCCTTGGCTTCGTAAAGGGCGACATCGGCAAGATTGAGCAGGTCTTCGGGTTGTTGATCGACGCCTGGTACGCAGCTCAGGACGCCGGCGCTGATGGTGATCGTTTGGCTATCGTTGCCCAGGCTGCGCGGCGGCAGAGCTTCCACCAAGGCGCGCATGCGCTCGGCGAGGCGGCTGACGGTTTCAAGATCCGTATCCACCAGCAGGCAGGCGAATTCCTCGCCGCCGAAGCGGCAGACCAGATCCTGCTCGCGCATGGCGCTTTGCATCGTGCTGGCGATCGCACGCAGGGCGACGTCGCCAGCCAGGTGGCCGAAGCGATCGTTGTAGTCCTTGAAGCGGTCGACATCGGTCACGATCAGCCCCAGGGATTTGCGCTGACTCACGGCGCGCGCCATGCTGGTGCGCATCGCCTCGATCAACCGGCGCCGGTTGGCAACTCCGGTCAGCGCATCGAGATAGGACAATTCGGTCAGTCGCTTGTTCGCGGAGTGCAGGTCTTCGGTGCGCTCGGCGACCTGCTGACGCAACTGTTTCTGGCGCGAGCGCAGTCCACGGTTGTATGCATGCAGCAGGCCTGCGGCCAGCAGCAAACTTGCTGAAACAAAAAGAATCTGCAGCCACGTCTGCTGCCACCACAGCGGCGCGATCGTGATTGAGAGCATGCGCGGTATGGCAGCGATGTTTGCGTAGTCGCGCGCTTCCACGCGGAAGTGGTAGCTGCCGGGCGGCAGGCTGCTGAAGATTCTGCCGTGTTCGGCAGTCCATGACCCAGGATGCTGGTCATAGCCGATGAGTTGTGTGCGGTAGCGCGATTCGCCCTCGCGCAATCCGGTCAGCAGGCTGTAGTCGATATGCAGGTCGTGCGACCCGGACGGCAGGTTGATCTGCTGACTCGAAGGAATGGATTGCGACCTGCCGTTAACACTCATTTCGGTGAAATAAAGCGGCTTCGGAGTCGGCGCGACGGCAGTGGTTCGGCCGCCCGGATCGAACATGCCGAGCCCGCCCAGCGTACCGACCCAGTAGCGATCGAATTGATCAATCAACTGGCTGTTGGCGTTGCACTCATCGTGCACAAGCCCGCTGCGGCGGTGGAAGACGCGCTCGCCGTAACTGCCGTCAGGCTGCGGCGTGAGTTGCTGCACGCCGTTGTCGGTGCAGACGTAGAGCCGACCCTTGCTGTCGCGCAACACGCTGTAGATGTTGGGATCGGGTGGCGGTGGCAGGCCGGCTTCGGACAGACGCTGTGGATGGATTGGATCGGTGACATCCAGGCGCACGATGCCGTGTCTTGCGCTGCCGGCCCAAAGCGTCTGTTTCCCGGCATCGGTGAAGATCGACAACGAAGCAAATCCGTCTGCCGGCAATTCGAAAGAAGCCGGCATACGCTCCCATTTGCTGCCGTCGAAACGCGCAAGGCCCAGCGCATCGGCAGCCCAGATCCACGACTTGCCCTTGCGATCGAGCTGTTCGGCGAGTGCGTTCACCTGTGCCGGTTCAGCATTTCCCAACGTCGGAAATGCCTGCCATTGGCCGTTGCGCAGCCGATACACGCCGCTATGCGTCGTTGCTGCCCACCATTCGACCGTGCCGTCCAGCTTGCGGGCGATCATGCTGTTGACCGATTCGGTGGGCACGACAGGCCATGGTGTCTGCAGGGCGTGCACCGTCAACGCGTCGGTGATTTCCAGCAGCGGCGCTCCCAACATCGACAGCAGCCGGTGGTCACGTCCATCGGCGCCTGGCAGGCGCCACAGTGCACGCACAGCGCGCGCCGGCAACTCGCCGGCGGCCTGGGTGAAATACCGCCATTGGCCATCATCAAGCAGCGCCAGGCCGTTTTTCGCCGATCCCACCCATAGCCGCTGGCCGCCACGACCATTGGGTTCCAGCAGCACGCCGAAGGTGCCGTTCTCGCTGGCGCCCAGCAACGACACGGTATGCCACGGGCTGTCGCTCAACGTCGCGCGTGCGATGCCGCCTTCGGTGGCGAGCCATAGCGAATCGACACCGTCGTTACCGTGCTGCACCTTCAACCCGCGCACAGCATCCGACGGCAAGCCGTTGCGCCGATTGAAGACGTCGATATGGTCGCCGCGAAAGCGCAGCAGGCCGGCGCGCGACGCCATCCAGATCAAACGCTCGCCAGCGGCGTTATGCGTTTCGACGGCCGAATAGATCGCCTCGCTAGGCAGTTCTCCGTTGTCAGCACGCCAGATCCGCACGCTGTCGTCGCGAATACGGGCAACGCCGCCGCCATAGCTGAGTACCCACAACTCCTCGTGGCCGTCGTCCGCCGTGCTGCGCATCAAGTCGGTGACGGCAATGTCGCGAATATCCGGCTGTTCGAAGCGCTGCCAAGGCCGCGCTTGCGATCCCGTATTGCGATACCAGAGTCCTTCCTTGCTGCTGCCCATCCACTCGCGTGGCATGCCGAACAGAGTGTCGGTTCGCGCAATTGCAATGGCGCGACCGGAGCGGATCGTCGCGTTACCGGGATCGTCCACCCAGACGCCTTGTTCAAGCCGCGAAAACCCGTTGTCGTGAGCGGCCCACAACGTGATCCGGTTGCCCGATCGTAGTGTCGAGAATCGGTGGTAGAAGCGTGGCTTGCCGACGAAGCGCCAACTGGCACCGTCGTACCTGGCCAGTCCCTCACGCTCGAAAATTGCCCAGAGATTGCCATACGCATCATTGGCCATGTCGCGTACGAGGCTGCGAGCGTTCGGCAGCGGCAGCATGCTCCAGCGATAGCCATCGAATCGTGCCAGCCCGGATGCAGAACCCGCCCACGCGAATCCGTCGCGATCAAAACCGACCGTGCTCCAGACTTCGTCGCTCAGTCCGTCGCGGCTGGTGTAAACGGAGAATGTCGGTGCAGCACTGTCCGGCACGCGCAGCGGCAGCGGATCCTGCCCCTGCCGCTGGATCGTTTCGGCGTGGCACCACGGTGAACATCCGAAAGCCAATGCGACCAGCAGCGCCAGCGCGAACCAGGTTCGCATGGACGTTCGTATCATTTCCTTGGCATCTTCCGTGAATCGGTCATGCACGCTCCGCGCGAAATAGGGTTGCCATGAAGCATCGATTGTACGGGCAGGCAGGTGAACACGCATGCAGCCACTGGCGTCCTCCGGCGTGGAGCTTTGATGGAAGAATCTCCCCGCCTTGCTGCGGCTACATCAAACGCAATCGATCGATATTCATCCGCCACAGCAAGCTACAGTCCATCGCGGGCGTTGATCCCACCTGAATTCTGCCGCTCCTCGACAGGGCTCGCCGCTGGCGCAACAGATGCGTTGACGATCGTTAGCAACGATGTGCGCAAACTTCCGGACAGATCGTCCTCCAGATAGCGTTTCGAAATCGCGGCATAGACCATTGGAAGCGGCAGAATCAGCAGCACGAACAATGGCGCGTGCGTCAGCTTCGCGTAGCCAAGGAAATCCATCAAGCGATCCACCGCAGTAAAGACGAATGGATGCACCAGGTACAGCGAATAGGAAATGCCTCCGAGCCATACCAATGCGCGCGGCACCTGCACATGCCGATCCTTCGACGCGAGCGCCAGCACGGCGAACAGGATCGCCAGCGGCAAGCCCCATTGAGTGATGCCATGGAAGGAGGCGATGCCGGCGAACGACCAGTGGCAGACCATGGCCAACGAAGCGGCGATCAATGCAACGAGCAAGATCGCGCTGCGAATGCGGAATTGCGACATGTACAGCAGGCCGATCGCAGTGCCTGCGACGAAATCCCAGATGATCGGATTCACGATCTCGTCGATCGCGCGCACGCCGATCGCGTAATCGTGGTTCGCCAGCAACGACAGCTCACCGGTGAGCGCCCACGGAACGACGATGAGCGTTGCAAGCATCCAGCCGTAGAACGCGATCCATCGCCAGCGACCCGCGAGCAGCGACAGCCCGAACACAAGGTAGAAATAAAATTCGAAATTCAGCGTCCAGCCGATCGAAAGCGGAAGGCCTAGGTAAGGCGGATTGCTGGTATCGACGGGGAGGAACGCGAGGCTGAGCGCCGTATCGTGCAGCGACGGGACGGGTTCGGCCCAGATCGCCAGCAATACGGCGTTGATCACGACCATCACCGCATACACGGGCCAGATTCGGGCGAAGCGTTTGACGAGGAATTTGCATGTGTCGCGCAGGCTGCCGTCGGAACGCGCGGTCGCATGGACCATGATGAACCCGCTGATCAGGAAGAACAGATCGACGCCTTGCGCAGCTGGCAACATGTACCGCTGCGCAAAATCGCTCAGTGGCGTGAAGAAGAAAAAGCGGCGCGCGTGCGTCACCACGACCATGAGTGCCGCGATGCCGCGCAAGGCCTGCACCCATTCGAGTTTGTGGCGCGCGGCGACGCTGCCCTGCGCACGCACATTCATGAGGTCAGATGGATCAGGCGATGGATCCGCCTCATCTTCCCCTCCGTGCGCCGAGCTACAGCCCGCAGGCTCCATCATGCGTAGGGATCGGGCAATCCAAGTCCGGCCAGTATTTCGCGCTCGATCGCTTCCATCGCCTCGGCATCGCGTTCGTCATTGTGGTCGAAACCGAGCAGATGCAGTACGCCATGAACGCTGAGATGGGCGTAGTGTGCATTCAGAGGCTTGCGTTGCTCGCGCGCTTCACGAGCGATGACCGGCGCGCACAATACGATGTCGCCTAGCAGAGGCAGCTTCACGCCCTTGGGCAGCTCGGCAGGAAAGCTCAGCACGTTCGTCGCGTTCTGTTTGCCGCGATAGTGCAGGTTCAGCGCGCGGCCTTCGCGTTCGTCCACCAGCCGCAGCGCGAGGTCGGCGCGCATGATGCGCCCTTCCAGCGCCGCCGCGACCCAGCGTTTGAAACTCGCCGCCGCCGGCACCCCCTTGCGCGGAATTCCATAGCTCACGCCGACATCGAGCTGGATCGGACCGCGAGTCATTTCGCGTGCGTGACGGAAGAGGCGTTGGTCATGATTTCATTCTGTCGAAACATCGGCCGCGGTGCGACCGTCGCCATCGCGTGCATCGTAGGCCTGCACGATCCGCTGCACCAGCGGATGCCGCACGACATCGCGAGCAGTGAAGAAGGTGAACGAAATTCCGTCGATGCCGCGCAGCACTTCAACCGCGTCGCGCAGTCCGGACATCTGGTGTTTTGGCAGGTCGATCTGGGTCAGGTCGCCGGTGACGACTGCGGTTGAACCAAATCCGATCCTGGTGAGGAACATTTTCATCTGCTCGATGCTGGTGTTCTGCGCCTCGTCGAGGATCACGAATGCATCATTGAGCGTGCGCCCGCGCATATAGGCCAGCGGCGCGATCTCGATGACGTTGCGCTCGAGCAACTTGATGACTTTCTCGACCCCGAACATTTCGTACAGCGCGTCGTACAACGGACGCAAATAGGGATCGACTTTCTGACTGAGATCGCCCGGCAGGAAACCAAGTTTTTCGCCGGCTTCGACCGCAGGTCGCACCAGCACGAGTCGCTGCACGCGGCCTTCATTAAGCGCCTCGACAGCGCTCGCGACGCCGAGGAATGTCTTGCCGGTTCCGGCCGGGCCGATGCCGAAGTTCACATCGTGAGTCGCGATTGCGTGCAGATATTTGGCCTGATTTGCGCCACGCCCGCGCACACTGCCGCGCTTGACCCTGATCACTACTTCCTGCGGCTCGACTGCATCGGTGTTGCGCGCGGGAAGCGTCGCCTCGTCGGCATCGTTCAACGCATCGGCCAGCAGCATGTGCAATTCATGCGCGGTCAAAGGCGTGTCGTCGAGTTCGTCGTACAGGCGTTTGATGAATCGCCCGGCACGCGTCGCCATCGCATCGTCGCCGCTGACGCGAAATACATTGCCGCGATTGGCGATCTCGACACCGAGGCGCAGTTCGATCTGGCGCAGATGTTCGTCAAATGGCCCGCACAGATTGGCGAGACGCTCGATGTCGTCGGGCTCGAGCGTGAAATCGAACTGGGACGGCTTGCTCATGCGAACGCGAAGCCGCGCGTCGCTGGTATCGTACAGACCATGCCGCGCAGTGAATTGCTCATCACCTGCGTGATCTGTACATCCACGAACTGGCCGATCATTCGCGCGTCGCCAGGGAAGTTCACGTAGCGCATGTTTTCGGTGCGGCCGGTGAGTTCGTTCGCGTCTCTTGTCGAGCGGCGTTCCACAAGCACCGATTGCACGCTGCCGAGCATCGATTCGGAGATCCTCTTCGAGTTCGCGGTGATGGTGGATTGCAGGCGTTCGAGGCGGGCGTGTTTTTCGGCGTGCGGGGTCTCGTCCGGCAGGTTCGAGGCGGGCGTGCCGGGGCGGGGGGAATAGATGAAGGAGAACGACTGGTCGAAGCCGACGTCGTGAACGAGCTTCATGGTCTGCTCAAAATCGGTGGCGGTCTCGCCGGGGAAACCGACGATGATGTCGGTGCTGATGCAGATGTCCGGCACGGCCTCGCGCAGGCGGCGCAACTTGGCCTTGTATTCAAGGGCGGTGTGGTTGCGCTTCATTGCAGTGAGGATGCGGTCGGAGCCCGACTGCACCGGCAGGTGCAGGAACTTCGCCAACTGCGGCACGTCGCGATGCGCTTCGATCAACGCGTTGGAGAATTCCAGCGGATGCGAGGTGGTGTAGCGGATGCGGCCAATGCCTTCGATCCGGGCAACGGCGCGAATCAACAAGGCTAGATCAGCCTTCTCCTCTGATTCAAACATCACGCCGCGATAGCCATTGACGTTCTGGCCGAGCAGGTTGACCTCGCGCACGCCCTGCGCGGCAAGTTGGGCGACTTCGGCGAGCACGTCGTCGAACGGCCGGCTCACTTCTTCGCCGCGCGTGTACGGCACCACGCAAAACGAGCAATATTTCGAGCAGCCTTCCATGATCGAGACGAATGCGGTCGGGCCGTCGGCGCGCGGCTCGGGCAGGCAGTCGAACTTCTCGATTTCGGGAAAGCTGATGTCGACCTGCGATTTGCCGCTGTTGCGGCGGGCGTCGATCATCGCTGGCAGGCGGTGCAGGGTCTGCGGGCCGAACACGAGATCGACATAGGGCGCGCGATCGAGAATGGCGGCACCTTCCTGTGAAGCCACGCAGCCGCCGACGCCGATCAGCACGTCTGGATTGATCTTCTTGAGCTTTTTCCAGCGGCCAAGCTGCGAGAACACTTTCTCCTGCGCCTTCTCGCGGATCGAACAGGTATTGACCAGGATCACGTCGGCGGCGGTCACGTCGTCGGTGAGTTCGAGGCCGTGTTCGGCTGCGAGTACGTCGGCCATCTTGGCCGAGTCGTACACGTTCATCTGGCAACCGTGGGTGGTGATGTGGAGCTTGCCGGCCATTGGGGTGCATCTTGAAGGCGAAGCGGCTATTGTAGGGCGTGCAGGAAGCCGCGCCAAACCGCTGATCCGCAAGGACAATGGATTTCAAGGGCGCGAAGCGGCGGCAGTCGGATGCCGGATGACGCATCAGGTTCACGAGTTGGGGAACGATGATCCGACCCAAATACATTTTGTGGGCGATGCTGCTGGGATTCGGTGCGCTGGGCGCGCCGGCCTTCGCGGGCACGCTGTACCGCTGCGAAGGCGGTGCGGATCAGGCCGTCAATTATTCGAGTTCGCGCGTGCCGGGCATGACCTGCAAGGCGATGTCGTATGCGGGCGGTGGCGGCCGCAAGCACTCGCCTGCGGCGTTCGGTTACGGCCCGGTCGCGGACGCTGGCGGAGCTGCTGCAGCGACACCCGCGCAGGCTGCGTCCAATCCGGGGCTCGCCGATTCCGGGTTTGCCGCATCGATCGCCATTCCGGTCGCCGCCGGCGCCCCCGCAATCACCAGGCTCGCCGCTGCGCAGCCAAAGAACGGCGTTGGCGGATCCGGCAGCATGTCGCATGTCGTGTTCCGCTCGTCGGATGCATCCGAATCGCTGGTTGCGCCGATCATTCCAGCCGGCGTACATGCACGGGTGACCCGCGGTGCGATGTACAAATATTCCCACGACGGCATCAACACCTACACAAATGTGCCGCCGCCAGGCAGCGTGGGCGCGAAAGTGCTCTTCACCTATGTCGAGACCTGCTACGCATGCGGCGCGCTGCCGGGGATCAACTTCGGAACGATGGTGCTGAACAGGAATGCCTATGCGACCGAAATTGCCGCCGCAGCGCATGCCTACGGCGTCGATGAGGCGCTGGTGCGCGCGATCATCCATGCCGAATCCGACTACAACCCGAATGCGGTCTCGTACAAGGGCGCGCAGGGCCTGATGCAGTTGATGCCGGGAACTGCGAGCCGATTCGGCGTAACGAACCCGTTCGCCGCCGCCGACAATATCAAGGGCGGCGTGCAGTACCTGTCGTTCCTATCCAGACGTTTCAACGGCGACGTGCGCTTGGTGGCAGCGGCCTACAACGCTGGCGAAGGCAATGTCGACCGCTACGGCGGGGTGCCTCCATTCGCGGAAACGCAGCGTTATGTCGAGCGCGTTGGGACACTGGCTGCGCGTTATCGCAGCGCAAAATAGAGTTCTTCCATCGTTAGTCCGGGGCCGGAGCCTGTCCCGGAGGGTTTTCGCGTCCGCTAACGTTGTGGCGCACTTGGCCGTTCCGTTACACTTCGCTGTCCGCGTCGGGCCGGGGCCTTGCGCGCGCAATCCATTATTGAAATTCCGCGGAGAGCCGGATGAGTGACAAGCTGGAGGTCAACGTCGGCCGCCGCCGATTCCTGACCGTGACCACCGCCGTGGTCGGCGCAGTCGGCGTCGTCGGTGTTTCCATTCCATTCGTACGCTCATGGCTGCCCAGCGCCGAGGCTTTGCTGGCCGGCGGCCCGGTCGATGTGGATATCAGCAAGCTAGGCGCCGAGCCGGGCATGTTCCTGATCGTCAAGTGGCGCGGTAAACCGGTGTTCGTGTTCAAGCGCACGCCTGAGGAATTGGCCATTCTGCCGACGCTGGATTCGCGGCTCGCAGACCCCAAGTCTGAAGTCGAATCGCAGACTCCTGCATTCGCGAAGAACGAAGCGCGCTCCATCAAGCCGGAAATCGGCGTCCTGATCGGCATCTGCACCCATCTGGGCTGCATCCCGATCCACAAGCCTGAAGTGAAGCCGCAACCGTTCGATCCGGAATGGAAAGGCGGTTTCTTCTGCCCGTGCCACGGCTCGCGCTACGACCTTGCCGGCCGGGTGTTCCAGAACGTACCGGCGCCAAAGAATCTCGAGGTGCCGGAGTACAAGTTCCTCGACGACAACCATCTGGTCGTTGGCTCTGCCACGGCAGGAGCCGCCTGATGTCCAATCTCTTCACACGCTCAGCGGACGGACTGATGGGCTGGGTCAACGAGCGCGCGCCGGGCCTGATCCCGGCGTACCGCAAGCACATGACCGAGTACTACGCGCCGAAGAATTTCAATTTCCTGTACTACATGGGTTCGCTAGCGCTGATCGCTCTGGTCAACCAGATCGTCACTGGCATCTTCCTGACGATGCACTACAAGCCGAGCGCAGCCGGGGCATTTGCGTCGATCGAATACATCATGCGCGACGTGCCGGGCGGCTGGCTGATCCGCTACATGCACACCACCGGCGCATCGCTGTTCTTCATCGTCATCTACCTGCACATGTTCCGCGGGCTGATCTACGGATCCGGCAAGAAACCGCGCGAGCTGGTGTGGGTTCTGGGCATGGTGATCTTCCTGACCCTGATGGCCGAGGCCTTCATGGGCTATGTGCTGCCGTACGGCAACATGAGCTACTGGGGCGCGCAAGTCATCATCAACCTGTTCGGCGCCGTGCCGTATGTCGGCGGCGCGCTGACCGAATGGATTCGTGGCGACTTCGCGGTCGGCGACGCAACCCTTAATCGTTTTTTTGCCCTGCACGTGGTCGCGCTGCCGCTGGTGTTGCTGTTGCTGGTAGTGCTGCATCTAGGCGCGTTGCACGAAGTCGGATCGAACAATCCCGACGGCGTGGACATCAAGAAGAAGAAGGATGCGCGCGGCATTCCGCTCGACGGCATCCCCTTTCACCCGTATTACACGGTGAAGGATCTGTTCGGCACGGCCTGCTTCCTGACCATCGCCGCGTTCATCATCTTCTTCGAGCCGACCGTCGGTGGCTGGTTCCTGGAGCACGACAACTTCACTCCAGCCAACACGCTGCTGACTCCGCCCGATATCAAGCCAGTGTGGTATTTCACCCCGTACTACGCGATGTTGCGCTCGGTGCCATCGATGTTCGGCACCCAGATCTGGGGCGTGATGGTGATGGGCGCGGCGGTGCTGATCCTGTTCCTGGTGCCATGGCTGGACCGCAGCCCGGTGAAGTCGATCCGTTATCGCCCGCTGCTTGCGAAAATCATGATCGGCGGCTTTGTCATCGTCTTCGTGACTCTGATGTACCTTGGCACGCAGACTCCGACCGAAACCAAAACGATGGTGGCGCGGGTGCTCACGTTCCTGTATTTCGCGTTCTTCATCTCGATGCCCGTGTGGTCGCGCATGGGTACGTTCAAGCCGGTGCCTGATCGGGTGACCATGCATGACTAAGCGCCTGTTCCTTTCCGCCCTCGTGTTGGCAGCGGCGCTGCCGCTGACAGCGTTCGCCGAGGAAGGCCCCGCGTTGCAGGTGGCCAACACGCATCTGAACGATCAGGCCTCGTTGCAACGCGGCGCGACCTTGTTCATGAACTACTGTTCGGGCTGCCATTCGCTCAAATACTTGCGCTATTCGCGCATGGGCGAAGATCTGGGCTTGACCGAAGACGAGGTTGCGAAGAACTACATCTTCACCGGCGCAAAGCCGGGCGAGCAGATCCAGGTCGCGATGAATCCGGACGACGCCACTGCATGGCTCGGCAAGACCCCGCCCGATCTGTCGCTGGAAGGTCGTTCACGCGGATCGGACTGGATCTACACTTATCTCAAGTCGTTTTATGTGGACGAGTCGCGTCCGCTGGGCTGGAACAACACACTGCTGCCGAATGCCTCGATGCCAAACGTGCTGTGGCAGTTGCAGGGCTTGCAACGTCCGGTCATGGGCAAGGGCGCGGATGGCCAACCGGGGGTGGAGAAACTCGCGCTGGGTGAAAAAGGCACGCTGGATCCCGAGCAATTCGATCAGGCGGCGAGCGACATCAGCGCATTCCTGCAATATGCCGCCGAGCCGGCTGCGATGCAGCGCGAAAATTACGGCGTCTGGGTGATCCTGTTCCTGGTCGTATTTACATTCCTGACCTATCTGCTCAAACATGAGTACTGGCGCGACGTACACTGAGGCAACGATGACCCGAGGCGCCACGCCAACGGAGTCGGTGACCGGCATGCGGCCGGTCGGGGGAAGCACGATGGCTGCGAGTCCGCGTATGCGTAACGCACTGACCTTGTTCTCCGCGCGCGATTGCGTGGTCTGCCATCGGGTGCGGCTGGTCCTCGCCGCGAAAGGTGTCACCTACGACCTGATCGCGGTCGACCCCGCCAATCCGCCGGAAGACCTCGTCGATCTCAATCCGTACCACACCGTGCCGACCCTGGTCGATCGCGACCTCGTGCTGTATGCCGCCTCGGTGGTCACCGAATACCTCGACGAACGCTATCCGCATCCGCCGCTGATGCCAGTCGATCCGCTCTCGCGCGCACGCCTGCGGCTTGCAATGTTGCGCATGGAACACGAATGGGTGCCGCATGTTCAGTCGATCCAGCACGGTACCAAGGTGCAGGCCGAGGCCGCGCGCAAGCGCCTGCGCGAACTCGTGATCGCTGCGCTGCCGCTATTCAAGGCCAGCAAATTCTTCCTGAATCCCGAGATGAGCCTCGCCGATTGCGCGATGGCGCCGATCGTCTGGCGCCTGCCTGCGCTGGGCATCGTGTTGCCGAAGGAATGCAAACCGATCGAGGATTACGGCATGCGCATCTTCCGCAATCCCGGCTTCCTGCGCAGCCTGACGCCCGAGGAGCGCGTCTTGCGCGAGATCGCTTTATGAGCACGGATTCGGTGGAAGCCGGCTCCGTTAAGGCCGATGCCATGGCCGTGATCATCGCGAACTCCGTTTTTCGCTGGTGAGCACCGACGCGCCGACGATGACCTCCAATCGCCCTTACCTGATCCGGGCGGTGTACGAGTGGATCAACGACAACGGGATGACGCCGTACCTGCTTGTGGATGCCGGTCATGCCGGCGTGATGGCGCCGGCGCAGGCGATCAAGGACGGCCGGCTGATCCTCAATATCGCCGCGCGCGCGGTCACCCAGCTCAGTCTGGGCGACCAGGAAATTCACTTTCTTGCGCGTTTCGGCGGCGTCAGCCAGTCGGTGCGGGTGCCGGTCGCCGCTGTGCAGGCGGTATACGCGCAAGAGAGCGGGCAGGGCATGGCGCTGCCGGAAGAGGCTGCCGGTCATTCGCTCCCGGCGCATCCCGGCAGCGCGAAGACGGGCGGCTCGCAGGACGATGGCCCTGATGGCCCGCCCGATGCCACGCCTCCGACCGCAGACAGTACCCGGCGCGGCGCGCACCTGCGTGTGGTGAAGTAGGGCGTTGCTGCAGGAGCTCAATTGCGAATGCCCGGCTTTTGCTGCGGGCCGTTTTTTGGTGTCGATTACGTTATCTTTGAGTGCGGTTGGGGAGCCGGGTCTGCGCAGCCGCGCACGGATCAATGCGTATCGGATCGAAGGGGAATGGGATGAAACTGGTATTTCCGAACGGCGAGCACCCGCAGGTGCTGCTCAACCCCGGCGTCAACCGGATCGGTTCGGCGCCCGACAACTCGGTGGTGCTGGATCGGCCCGGCATCGCGCCGCTGCACTGCGAGATTCATCAGAGTGGCGTCGGCGTGAACTTGCAGGTTCCACATGGCGTTGGCGCGGTCATGGTCAACGACAAGCCGGTGCGCGAGATGATCGCATTGCGCGCTGGCGACACGATTGGCATTGGTGGCGTCGTCGCGCGCGTAGCTGCACTGGACGCGCCGCGTGTGGTTCCACCAGGCAGCGCGCCTTCTTTGGACCCGGGAGTGGGAGACGATAGTGGCGCGACGCGGATGCGCGCGGCGGTGCCTAAATTCATCCTGCGCGGCGTCTCCGGCCCGGTGTTCGGCAAGATGTATCCAGTGGCTGGCCCGACCGTGATCGGACGTGCGCCCGAATGCGGCATTCCAGTGACAGTCGATGAGATCTCGCGTCGTCATGTCGAACTCAAGCCGGTCGCGGACGGATTGTCGGTGGAGGATCTCGGCTCGGCCAACGGCACCTATATCAATGGCCAGCGCACCCAGAAAGGTTTCATGAAACCCGGCGACGAACTGCGCCTGGATGCCGTGCGTTTCATGCTTGTCGCGCCAGGACAGGAAGTCGCGGCGACCCGCAAGCTCGATGGATCAGGGTCGGCAGCGGCGGACAAGCCTGGTGGCAATACCAAGCTGATCGCCATCGTGATCGCAATGGCGGTGATCGCCGTGATCGTCGTTTACATGATGCGGTGAGGAAACTGAGCCAGTCGTAACGTGCGCCATGCGCACGTCCGATGTCGAAGGATGTTTCCGTGCGCGCAGCGCAGGTTAGATTTGCGACGATTCCGGCGGTGTGCCGAAACGCATCGAAAAATCGACTGCGCTGACGTGCTTCGTGAGCGCCCCGACCGAAATGCAATCCACGCCGGTCTTCGCGATTGCACCCACGCTCTCCAGATCGACCCCGCCAGATACTTCCAGCGGCACACGTCCGTCTGCGCGACGCACTGCTTCGGATAAATCTTCCGCGCTGAATTCGTCGAGCAGGACGCGCTCGGGCCGAGCGATCAACGCCTGATCGAGCTCATCGAGAGTTTCCACTTCGACGATCAATGGCACACCGGGATGCTGCGCGCGCGCATGTTGCACGGCTGCGGTCAGCGATCCAGCCGCGAGAATGTGGTTTTCCTTCACCATCATCGCGTCGTACAGGCCCAGCCGATGATTGCTGCCGCCGCCGGCACGTACCGCGTATTTCTGCGCGAGTCGCAAACCCGGCAAGGTCTTGCGGGTATCGAGGATCATCGCTCGCGTGCCGCGGACGGCGTCGACGAAACGCGCTGTGATGGTCGCGGTCGCCGAGAGCGTCTGCAGGAAATTCAGCGCGGTGCGTTCACCGCTGAGCAGCGCGCGCGAACGTCCGAGCAATCGGCACAGCACTGCACCGGCCAGGACATGCGCGCCTTCGACGACATTCCAGTCGATCCGCACGTTGGCATCGAGCGCGCGGAACGTCGCGTCGAACCACGGACGTCCGGCGATCACTGCAGCGGCTTGTTTGCAGATCACATAAGCCTGCGCAGGGACGTCGGGCAGCAGGTCGGCGGTCACGTCGCCGCTGCCGAGGTCTTCGGTCAAGGCACGTGCCACATCAGCCGCGACGATCGCGTCCGTCATGAAATCGGGCGGTTGCAGGGATGCGTTCATGCCTGCAAGGGTAGCAGCGCAACGCTCAGGCGCGTTTCGCCTGCGCGGTTGCGGCATCCGTGCGCGCTTGCGCGAGTACCTGGGTTAGCGCGCGTTGCATTACCTGGGTGTTCTCGAGGATGCGGGCATGCCCGTTTTCGATTGCATGGGCGATGTCCTCGGGGCGACGTTCGCCGATCTTCAGGCCGTTGCGGTTGACGAACAGACAACGCCCGGAATACGGGCTGACCCACGACAGGCGCGCGCGCTCATTGCCGGGTTGGTCGTCGAAGGATAGCCAGACGCCCGGCCGCAAGGCACGCACGCGCTCCAGCAGTTCGGGATTCACGTTTTGCGGCAACGGTTGTTCTTCGATGCCGTTCGGATCGGTGGCCAATGCGCCAGGGGCGTTCGCTGCTGGCGGTTCGGTTTCGATGAATGCTGGCGCGGGCAGTTCGCCCATGCGAAAACGCACGTACTGCTGCAACTCGCCAACCAATTGGCGGATCTCGCTGTCCTGATACGCCACGGTCGCCAGACCTTGCTGCAGCTGCACTTCCATGACCGGCAGCAGCGCGCGCAGGCGGAGGTGCTCGAGGCGATCCTTGCCGACGTTCGCGCACCAGACCAGCGATTCAGCGAAACCGAGCGCTTCGCGGTACGCCTGCGATTCCGGGCCTTGACGCAGCCACAACAGCACTAGGCAATTCATCCACGGACGCGTGACCAGATAACGCACCCAAGTCGGGATCGTCGCATCGCCGATAATCCGGGTCAGCGCCATGTTGACCTGCCGACGCGCCTGCCAGAGCCGCTCGCGTCCGGCGTGCGCTTCAACCGCACGCTGCTCGGCCAATTCGGCGCGACGACGCTGCTGTTCGAGTTGCGAACGCAAATGCGCGACCGTGCGGTCGGCTTCGTCACTGCTCTCGCTCGTTGTTATTTTGTGCAGCGCGCCGCGCAGTTCGGCGAGCGAACGTTCGCCCGGATCCACGCTCGGACACCAGCCAATCGCGCTCTCGCCGATCAGGTCGATCAACTGACGCAACGGATGATGGTTTTCGGCCAGCAGGCCCGGGTGTTTCAGCGACGCGCGCATCACCGGCAACAGCAGGCTCTGCATCACCGGCTGCATCGGTGGCGGCATGCTGCGGTCGTTCGAGAGCGCGTCGAACACGCGGCCGACGATGTCCACCGTCGCCGCCTGCTGCGGCGACGGTGGCAGGCCATCATCGGCGTAGCGCGCTTCGGCCAGCAATTGCGCTGCGAGCATTCTCGGCGGCGGCAACGGCCGTTCACGCAATCGCGCAAGCGCGCGATCCATCACTTCGGCCGCAGTCGCGGTCTTCTGCACCGTTGACGATGACGCCGCGGTGTATGTGAGGGCGGCGGATTCGATGTCGTGCATCAGCAGCGTGCGCAGAGCGACAAACAGATCGACATCGCGTGGCTCGACCGTTGCCGCAACGACAACCGGTTCGGCATATGCGTTCGCAGGCGCCTGCGGCTTGGTCGTCGCCGGATGGTGCAGCGCTTGCTGCTGGCTGCGCGGCTGTCCGGATGCGCGCGCGCGCGCATGGCCATGAGTCGCGTCGAGCATCGGCAACATGCCGGCCCCGGCAAGTCGCACATTCATTTCCGCATATGCAGGTTCGAGCGCGCCGAGCACTTGCCGCTCGAACAATTTGTAAAGCACCAGTCGCGTGTGCAGATCGATTTCCAGCATGGCCGACGCGTCGCTGAACGTCTTGCCGATCCGCAACGGCCCGAGCGGATTGCGTTGCAGATCCATGCCCGTGTCGCCAAGCAGTACACCAAGCCGCTGATTGAACGCGTGCAGCGCCGAACCGATGCGTTGTATTGTGCGGGTGGCCATGCCGTCGAGCGCGAGTTCTACCTCGAGATCCTCCGGCGCAACCAGCGAAAGCTGCGCGTACAGCGGATGCGGGGATTCATCGGCAGTTGCTTCGGATTGGCCGAGTGCTGCAAGGAAATGCTCCTGCACCGCACCGCGTTGATGGCGGCATTCGCGCAGCGCGTCGAAGTAATGCTGCTGGGCGTCGCCGGAACGCGCGTTCTCGCCCAGCTCGAACAGGGTGTCGTCGAGCGCATCGAACAGGGCCGTCACCGGCTCGCGCAAACGCACGCGCAAGCCGTCGAGCAACTCGCGCAGCACGCGCGCGCGCGCGTGCTCTGGCAACGGACGGGTGGTGTCGTCGCTCATCGCGTGCCGGTCAGGATCGGGGCTGTCATGGGGCGGACTGCCGCGCTTGGAGATGCAGGCAGTGTAGGTGCGTCACGCAGGGAAATTTGTGACCTGCACTGAGGAAATGGAATCGTCCTGCAGTAAAACCGGGATGCCATCGTCGATGCGATAGATCAGCTTGCGGTCGCGGGTGATCAGGCCTTCGGTCAACTGTTCGGCTTGCGTACTGCCATCGGCGCGCCGCAGACTGCCGCTCGCGACCGCGCGATTGATCACTTCAAGGTCGGTTGTTTGCAGCATCGACAGCGGCTGGCGGGTGCTCGGGCAGCACAGGATATCGAGCAGTCGGCGATCCATGTTTCTCCGGTGTTGCAGCGTAGGCTGTCATCGTGCTTCTCGGCCAATATTGTATTCGCTGGCGGCATATACAACAAATTTATCATTCGGTGCACGAAGGGGTGGAAGATGGCCAATACCAACACAGTGCCGCCCGTGGTCGGCGTCGTCATGGGTTCCCGCTCGGACTGGGAGACGATGCAGCACGCCAGCGCGCGGCTCGACGCGCTGGGCATCACGCACGAGGTGCGCATCGTGTCGGCGCATCGCACGCCCGATCTATTGTTCGATTATGCGGAGAAAGCCGCTTCGCGCGGCCTGCGTGCGATCATCGCGGGAGCTGGCGGTGCCGCACATTTGCCGGGGATGCTGGCGGCGAAGACGCGCGTGCCTGTGCTCGGCGTTCCAGTGCAATCGAAGGCATTAAGCGGACTCGACTCGCTGTTGTCGATCGTGCAGATGCCGGCCGGCGTGCCGGTGGCAACATTTGCGATCGGCGCCGCAGGCGCAGCGAATGCAGCAATATTCGCGGCCGCCTTGATCGCGCACGACGATGATGCAGTGCGCACTGCACTCGATGCATTCCGCAACAAACAGACCCAGGATGTGCTCGATCACGCCGATCCGCGCGGTGTCGCGCCGCCTAACGGATGACTGCAATGTCGATCACGTCAGTGGGCATTCTCGGCGGCGGCCAACTCGCGCGCATGCTTGCGTTGGCGGGCGCGCCGCTGGGCCTGCGTTTCGTTGTGCTTGATGCTGCGGTCGATGCCTGCGCCGCGCAATGTGCACCCTTGCTGCGCGCCGACTATCACGACTTCGAGGCGCTCGCCGAATTCGCAGCGCGTGTCGATGTGGCGACCTTCGATTTCGAGAATGTCCCGGCCGACAGCGCGCATTGGCTTGCCGAGCGCGTGCCGGTGTTCCCGAATCCGCGTGCGCTAGGCGTTGCGCAGGATCGACTCGCCGAGAAATCGCTGTTCCGCGAGCTCGGCATCGCGGTGCCGGCGTTCGCTGATGTCGATTCGCGCGCTGCGCTGGATGCCGCGATCGCGCGTATCGGTGCGCCATGCATTCTCAAGACGCGACGCCTCGGTTACGACGGCAAGGGTCAGTTCCGTTTGCGCGATGCCGCCGACGCCGACGCCGCGTGGCAGTCGCTCGGCGCGCAGGCGGCAACGGTCGGCTTGATCCTCGAAGGCTTCGTGCATTTCCAGCGCGAGATCTCGGTGGTCGCGGTGCGCTCGCGCCAAGGCGAATTCCGCCCTTGGGCGTTAACCGAGAATTGGCACGAGTCGGGGATTCTTGCGGCGAGCCTGGCGCCGGCGACGGTCGATGCGGCGATTGCAGAGAAAGCGATCGCGCACGCGCGCGCGGTTGCGGAATCGCTCGATTACGTCGGGGTGTTCGCGCTGGAATTGTTTCTTGCGAACGGCGAACTTCTGGCGAACGAAATGGCACCGCGCGTGCACAACTCCGGGCACTGGACCATTGAAGGCGCCGAGACCTCGCAATTCGAGAACCATTTACGCGCCGTACTCGGCCTGCCGCTCGGTAGCACGCGCATGGTCGGCCATGCGTGCATGCTGAACTGGATTGGTGAATTGCCGGATGCAAACGCCGTGCTGAGCGATTCGTGCGGACACTGGCATGACTACGGCAAGTCGCCGCGCGAAGGCCGCAAGGTCGGGCATGCGACGCTGCGTGCGGATACGCCTGCTGAACTGTCTGAATCATTGCGGCGTGTAGGCGCTGTGCTGGGTCGTGAAACGCAGGTAGCGCCAGTGATCGAACGCCTCGCCTGAGACAAAAGCGGCCGGATCGCTCCGGCCGTTTCTCTTATCAGCGCTGATCGTGCGACTCAGCCCATGTTCTTCGACGCGAACTCCCAGTTCGCCAGACTCCAGAACGCCTCGACATATTTCGGTCGCGCGTTGCGGTAGTCGATGTAATAGGCGTGTTCCCACACATCGCATGTCAGCAGTGGCTTGTCGGTGCCGGTGATTGGAGTTGCGGCGTTGGAGGTGCTGACGATCGCGAGCGCGCCGTCGGTGCGCTGCACCAGCCAGGCCCAGCCGGAACCGAACGTGCCGACCGCAGCCTTGCCGAATTCTTCCCTGAACGCTGCGAACGAACCGAATGCCTTGCTGATCGCCTCCGCCAGTTTGCCGCTGGGTTCGCCGCCGCCTTGCGGTGACAGCGAGTTCCAGTAGAACGTGTGGTTCCAGACTTGCGCGGCATTGTTGAACATGCCGCCTTGCGATTTCTTGACGATGGTTTCGAGATCGGCGTCGGCGAATTCGGTGCCGGCGATCAGCTTGTTGAGGTTGTCCACGTAGGCCTGATGGTGCTTGCCGTAGTGGTAGTCCAGGGTCTCGGACGAGATGTGCGGTTGTAGCGCATCGCGCGCATAGGGCAGGGCAGGAAGTTCGATCGACATGGCGGCTCCTTGGTCGCGGCAACGGGGCGTCATTGCCCCGCAGGGATTACAATTCTAGCAGTCGATGCGTTCCATGCAGCGCTCTGACGCATTCATGACGCGGCCTTCGTGGCCACAGCTAAGGGGATTGGGATGAACGTGATGGAACGGATCAAGACCGAGGTCGAGTCGCACGCGATCGTGCTCTACATGAAGGGCACACCGCAGTTTCCGATGTGCGGGTTTTCCAGCCGCACCGTGCAGGCGCTGAAGGAATCCGACGCGCAATACCATGCGGTCAACGTGCTCGAAGACCCGGAGATCCGCGCGAGCCTGCCGCGTTATTCCGACTGGCCGACATTCCCGCAATTGTTCATCAATGGTGAATTGATCGGCGGTTGCGATATCGCCCTGGAATTGCACGCCAGCGGCGAGCTCAAGCGCATGGCCGCCGAGGCGCAGAACGCGTGATCGCTGCGCTGCACAATGCTGATCCATCGCGATATGTCGGCGCGCTTGCGGATCGGGTGATCCTGATCACCGGCGCGAACGGCGCGCTCGGCGATGCGGCGGCGCGCGCATGTGCTGCGGCTGGCGCGAGCGTTGTATTACTCGGCCGGCGAGTACCGAAACTGCAACGCCTGCACGATGCGCTTGCTGCGATCGGGCCGCAGCCGGCGATCTACCCGCTCGACTTGCTCGGTGCAACGCCGTCCGACCATGCCGAAATGGCGGTGCGCATCGGCGATGAATTCGGACGTCTTGATGGCATCCTGCATGCGGCGGCGGAGTTCCATGGGCTGACGCCGTTGCAGAACACCGATCCCTCCGACTTCGTCAACGCGCTGCACGTCAACGTCGGCGCGCCGTTCCTGCTGACCCAAGCCTGCCTGCCATTGCTGCGGCGCGCCCCGGACAGCGCAGTGGTGTTCGTGATGGACGATCCGCAACGCGTCGGTCGTGCCTACTGGGGCGGTTATGGCGTGGCGAAATTCGCATTGCAGGGATTGCTGCGCGTACTCGCCGACGAACTGGAAAACTCGTCTGTGCGTGTAGCAGCGTTGCAGCCAGGACCGATGCAGACGGCGTTGCGCGCGAAAGCCTTCATGACCGAAACACCGGGCACTTGGCCGCCGGCGAGCGCTTATGCCGAGGCTTGCGTGCATTTGTTGTCGGCTGCCGGTCGTGATCAACGCGGACAAGTTTGGGCACCCGCCATCGTTACAGCCGAAACTGCGCAATGAGTACCTGGTCGGCTGCGTTGCTGCTGTTCCTGATCCTCGATCCGCTGGGCAACATTCCGGTGTTTCTCGGACTGTTGCGGCCGTTGCCCGCGCATCGTCGGCGTATCGTGCTCGCGCGCGAACTGGTGATTGCGCTGATCGTGCTGATGGCGTTCCTGTTCGGCGGCCAGTACGTGCTGGACGCGATGCATCTGCGTCCGGAATCGGTGAGCATCGGCGGCGGCATCGTGCTGTTCCTGATCGGCCTGAAGATGATCTTCCCGAGCGCCGAAGGCATGTTCGGCGATCTTCCCGAAGGCGAACCATTCATCGTGCCGATGGCGATCCCGCTGATTGCCGGCCCGTCGGGCATGGCGGCGGTGATGCTGATGAGCAATTCCAATCCGCAGCGCAATGCCGATTGGGGAACCGCCCTGCTGATTGCGTGGCTGGCGACTGCCGCGATCCTGTTTGCAGCGACATACCTGTACAAGATCATGGGCACACGCGTGCTGGTCGCGGTGGAGCGTTTGATGGGCATGTTGCTGGTGACGGTGTCGGTGCAGATGTTCCTCGACGGACTCGGCGCATACCTGCATGGCATGCCCCACGCGTGAGTCCGCAACTGCGGCGACCGGCGGCGTGCGTGCTACCTTTTCTGCCCCAGATCATCCATCAGCCATGAACGCGACCAGCGCCCATCCGATCGATACCAGCGTCCCATCGACATCCACCGACGCGGCCAAGCCGGTCGGCGTCGTCGATGCCCTGATCACGCCGCGTGGCGGCATGGATGTGCTGTCGCGCGCCGAGATCGTGCGCCTGCGCGATGCCGCCGCCGGCAGCACGCTGCACGATCTGTTGCGGCGCTGCGCGCTCGCGGTGCTGACCACCGGCAGCCATGCGGACGATGCGCGCGCCGCGCAGGCGCTGTATCCGGATTTCGACGTGCAGATCGTTCAGCACGACCGCGGCATCAAGCTCGATCTGCGCAATGCGCCGGCACAGGCGTTCGTGGATGGCGAGATCATCAAGGGCGTCGCCGAACTGTTGTTCGCGGTGGTGCGCGATATCGTCTATACCTTCACCGAAGTCGAAGGCGATACGCGGTTCGCAACCGATACAAGCGAAGGCATCACCAGCGCGGTGTTCGAGATCCTGCGCAACGCGCACATCCTCAAGCCGCGCATTGAGCCGAATCTGGTGGTGTGCTGGGGCGGCCATTCGATCTCGCGCGAGGAATACGTCTATACCAAGTCGGTTGGCTACGAACTCGGCCTGCGCACGCTCGACATCTGCACAGGCTGCGGTCCGGGCGCGATGAAAGGCCCGATGAAGGGCGCGACCATCGCCCACGCCAAGCAGCGCCGCCAGCAGAACCGCTACATCGGGCTGACCGAGCCTGGCATCATCGCCGCCGAGTCGCCGAACCCGATCGTCAACCAGCTGGTAATCCTGCCCGACATCGAAAAGCGCCTTGAAGCCTTCGTGCGGCTTGGCCACGGCATCATCGTGTTTCCCGGCGGCGTCGGCACCTGCGAAGAAATCCTGTACATGCTCGGCCTGCTGCTGCATCCGGACAACGCCGGCGAGCCGTTCCCGCTGGTGTTCACCGGGCCGCGCGGTTCGGCTACGTACTTTGAGCAGATCGACCAGTTCCTGCGGCTGGCGCTGGGCGATGCGGTGGTGAAGCATTATCGGATCATCGTCGACGATCCTGAAGCTGTGGCGCGCGCGCTGAAGGACGGCATGCGCCGCGTGCGTCAGCGCCGGGTCGAGACCCAGGACGCATTCTTCTTCAACTGGATGCTGCGACTGCCGACCGAATTCCAGCATCCGTTCGTGCCCACCCACGCCGCGATGGCTGCCCTGAACCTCCATCGCAACCAGCCTGCATATGCACTTGCGGCGAACCTGCGCCGCGCGTTCTCCGGCATCGTCGCCGGCAACGTCAAGGAAGAGGGCATGCGCAGGATCGAGGCGGAAGGCCCGTTCGAGATCCACGGCGATCCGGACATCATGCAGGCGCTGGACGCGTTGCTGCGCGCGTTCATCGCGCAGAGCCGGATGAAGATGTCGGGAGACTACAAGCCCTGTTATCGGGTGCTGACCACTGCCTGAGTGCGATTCCAGCAGGTGAAGGCGTTGCTGCGAAACCTGCAATCCTGTCCGATCAGTCCGGGTCGCGCCTGTCGGATGCACGCAACCGGTCGTCCCCCTGTCGCTTGTGGGCTACCTGCACAGGGGTAGACTGCGCGCTGGGACTTTCCATCGGCGTGCACACATGTCCAAGTCGCAATCAGGCTTCACTCTCGTCGAGTTGGTCGTCACCGTTTCGGTGCTCGCGATATTGCTGGCCATCGGGTTGCCCAACTTCGCCGTGGTGCTGCGCTCAAACCGGCTCGCGGCCCGCACCAACGAGTTCATCACTGCGGTCAGTCTGGCGCGTTCGCAGGCGATCAAAACCAATACGAATGCAACGGTCTGCGCCAGCGCCGACGGCGCGACATGCGGGGGCGGCGACTGGAACACCGGCTGGATCGTGTTCACGGATACCAACGCAAATGGTGCTGTCGATGCCGGCGATACCTTGCTGCAGGTCACCACGGCGGCCCCGAAGCTGAGTTTCACCGCTACCCCGGTGGCCGCGCCAACCTTGACCTTCGATTCGAGCGGCCTGTACACCGGAGCCGCCGCAGTCGCTTTCCAGATGCTGCCCATCGATTGTCCCAGCGGCTATGACGGTCGGCGCGATCTCACCCTGTTGAAGGTCGGCCAACTCACCATGACCAACGGAGCCTGCCCATGAATCGTATTGCGTCCCGTGGCGGGCACCCAGCGCGCGGCTTCACCCTGATCGAGGTGCTGGTATCGCTGGTAATTCTCAGCATCGGTCTGCTCGGCCTCGGGCTGCTGCAGGCTTCCTCGCTCAAGGCCAGTTTCGGCGCAAACCACCGCACAATCGCGACCAATCTGGCATACCAGATGCTCGACTTGATGCGCTCCAATCGCAATTCGGCCTACCTTTATACGGACATTGTGCAAGCGAATTTCCCCGGCATCGACCCGACCACCTGTCCCGCCCAGCAGTACACGAACATGGGCAATGCAGTCGCCGACGACATCACCAACTGGCAGTGTCAAGTCGCGCACGACCTGCCTACAGGTAGAGCCGATGTCACCTTGGTCGCTGGAGTCGCAACGGTGACGATCTTGTGGACCGATGCACGCTTCCGGGTTGGGCAAGATACCAACCAATTCACTTTGACCACCCAGCTATGAGCAACCTGCCCATGACACGTCCCCGCACATCGCTGCATGGCATCGCTGCCAGCGCCGGCTTCGGCCTGGTCGAACTGATGATTGGCGTCGTGATCGGTACCTTTCTGCTGCTCGGTCTGTCGCAGGTCTTTTCAACGTCGCGTGCGGCGTACCAAGCGTCCACGGGCATGGCGCGCGTGCAGGAGAACAGCCGGTTTGCGATGGACTTCCTTCAGCGTGACCTGCGCATGGCCGGCCACATGGGTTGTACCAACGACGTGGGATTGCTTGATCCGACCCAGTTGCCGAATCCTGCGCAACCCGACTTCAATTCGCATTTTATTTCCGACGCGGATCGCAAGGCCGTGCCGGAAAACTGGGCGAACGCGCCATTCCCCGAGCAATTCCATATTTCGATTGAAGGATTCGAGGCGGTTGGTACCGCGCCCGCAGGGGCGGTCGCATTGTCCGGCGCCAATCCGGTTGTGGTCGGCGCTGCGGCCGACTGGGTGCCTGCGCTGCCTGCCGACCTGTTGGCTGCCGGTGTCGTGAAGGGCAGCGACGTGGTGATGCTGCGCTTATTCGATCACACCGCCATCCCGGTCATTGGCACGGTCAATGTCACCGCCGTTCCTGCCCGGATCACGGTGGCAACAACCGATGCCAGCCAGATCAAGGCCGGCCAGCTATACGGTATTGCCGATTGCCAACATGCCACGGTGTTCCAGGCGGGCAGTTCCGGTAATCCGGCGACCGGGGTTTTCCAGATTGCCGTCGCTGGCTTGAACCTGTCGGACTTCGGTATCAATCACGACAATTATCGTAGTTCCAAAGACAACATCATCCAGGTCTTCGCGTTACGCAGCGTGGCTTATTACATCGGCCAGGGCACAGGCGGTGGTCCCTCGTTGTTCCGCCGGACTTACACCAACGGCGGTGCCGGTGTCTCGGAAGAACTCGTCTCCGGCATTGAAAACCTGCAGTTCCTGTACGGACGCGACACCAACGGAGCTTCGCCAGATGGCCAGGTGAATGTTTACCAGACTGCACGAAACATCAATGCGCTCGGCGGTGACAGGGCTGCGAACTGGCGCCGCGTTGACGCCGTCCGTGTCGGCTATCTGTCGCGGAGTGTGGATCGATCCAGTGTCAACGCAGCCGTCAACGCCCCGCAAGTGCTTGGCGTCACGCTGACGCCGCCAGCCGGCGACGGACGCGTGCGCCAAACCTATGTGTCCACGATCACCTT
Organism: Lysobacterales bacterium; assembly: GCA_038316385.1. Taxonomy (GTDB): domain Bacteria; phylum Pseudomonadota; class Gammaproteobacteria; order Xanthomonadales; family Xanthomonadaceae; genus SZAS-103. The sequence goes on from JBBQAN010000002.1 coordinate 75,248, forward strand.
GCGCAACCGACTCAACGGGGGCTGACCATGTCGCTGCATCCGCTTCATCCTGATTGCGTCCTGCACCCCACCATCCCGCCACACCAGCGCGGTGCGGTGCTGTTCATCTCCATGATCCTGCTCGTGGTGTTGTCGTTGATCGGCATCGCCTCGATGCAAGTCACCACCTTGCAGGAACGCATGGCCGGCAACTATCTGACTGTCAATCGCGCATTCGAAAATGCCGAAGCGGCAGCGCGCGTCACCGAAAATGTGGTCGGAGCCCAGGTTGCGGTCAACAACTATTACGCAGGCGTGACCGCTACCACCTGCGGCAATCCTCCGGATGAGGACGCTTGGGCTCACACTCAGCTGGCGACTGGCGGCACGGTGACTCAGGTTTACCAACTCGTGGGGCCGGGGCTTGGCTGCCGGGATTATGGATCAGGCGGTAATTCAATGAGCGCCGACAGCGGCCCGCTCAACGCCAGCGGAGCTGCCAAGCAGGGTATCTACGAGGTCACCTCGGTCAGCTCCGACGACCCACTTACCCCAGCCAATTCGGCGTCAATGGCTGTCGTGCAAACCACCTTTCATCAATGAACTTCACGCTTCGGCGAATCGAGTACCCCATGGCCATCCCTCAGTTCCGTCCACTGTTCACCATCGCCCTGGTCACCGCGCTCAGCGGTGCTTTCCAGCCCGCATGGGCGAGCCTGTCGATCGCGCAGTCGCCGCTGACCTTGCCGCAGCGCGTGAAGCCGGCCTTTATCATGGCCTTGGACAACTCCGGCTCGATCGGCTCCGACGAGAACTTGTGCACGACATCGCAAGGTGAGTGCACATGGAAAAGCTCTACGAACAGCTTCTTCGATACGACCGGGAATATGTTTAGCAGCGGTCAGGGATCCAATAATTATGTTCGCGTCATGCGGGGCGGCAACAAAGCCAAGTCCGGCAACGATACCGGTAGCGGGGAAGCGCCACGCGCGGACAAGTTCGGCGCTGCGCGCGATCCCGAGTTCAACCGCGCCTATTTCAATCCTGGCGATGCCTACACGCCGTGGGTGAACTTCGATGGTTCGCCTTATCTGGGCAGTGGCGCCGACGGCAGCACGATTGCGAATTTCATCGATCAGACCACCGGCAATGCCGTGCCGAGCAGCGCGCCTGAAGATGCGCGCCATCCATTGACCGCCACCAATAATGGTGGTTCGGGCGTGACGATCGACTTCACCACCGGGATGCATGTCCTCTATACCTATTCCGCAGGCGATGTGTTGCCTAAAGGCACGAACTGGTACTACACCAACAAGACCAGCGGCACCCCGGACGGAACAGCGGCGAACGATGTGCTTGATTGCGCAGCGCTCAAGGCCACCGTCGTGGGAACTCCGGCCAACGGCACCCTCGAAACCCTGGCCGCCAACTACACCATAGGCGCCAGTTGCAACGGCAAGGTCACCGTCCGGTATTACCCAGCGACGGTGTACCTGACCACGAAGACGGCAGCAGCGCCGGATGCGGTGGTTGGCTTCAACCTCGCCAACGTCATCACTGTACCCAAGGCAGGCCCGTACATCGCGGGAGTTTATACCGACCTTTACAAGTACGAGATCATTCCGGCCAATTTCCCCGGCGGTGCCACAGATCCCAATTACGTTGCCGTGATCACGAACTTCGCCAATTACTGGACTTATTTCGGCGACCGCGCGCGTGCGATCGTCGGTGCCACCACCCAGACCTTTGGAGCCGTGGACTTCATGCGGGTGGGCAAGTTTGATATCAGTCCGATCTGCTCGGGAGTTGGTAGCTGCAGTCCGCTGAATACAACGAATGGCTACACCAAGTTCGTCTCGGGACCGGACACCAATTACACAAGCCAGCCGGGCGGCGATCCGCTGGTGACCATGTACGATCTGGCCGATTACGTTTACAAGACCGGCGTGACGATCAACCCGATTCCGCCCACCGGCGCGGTGTACTCGGCCACCGGCGGCGACCGCTACAAGTTCTATCAGTCCCTGTATGCGTTCGATCGACCCAACAACAATACCCCGACCCGCCGTTCCGTCTATCGCATGGGTCACCAGTTCCAGCGCGTGAAGGGTGCAACAACCGTCGATGGCGTTGTGGATAACAACCCACCCATCCTGCTGGCCTGTCAGATCAATGCGGGCATGCTGTTCACCGACGGCTACATCAACGACGACAACGGTGGCCTGCCTGCGGTCGGCAATGTCGACGGCGCCATGGGAGCGCCATTTTCAGACGCACAGTCGGGCACGATGTCCGACATCGCCGCCAAGTTCTACAACAACAACCTGCGTCCCGACTTGCAGGCAGGCAGAGTCGTTGCGCCTCTCGGTTGTCCGGATCCAACCCTGGATTGCCAAATCAACCTGCACATGAACTTCTTCGGCGTCCCGCTGGGCGCAATCGGCCATTATTACGATCAAGTGGTTGGCGGCGTGAGTTACGTGGACGATTTGACGACCACCGCCGACGAAGCCACCGCCGCAGCATTCGCCAATCCACCCGCATGGCTGGCGACGGGCACCACCAATCTGCAACCGTCCGACGTCGATGACATCTGGCATGCCTCAATCAATTCGCGCGGCAAGTTCATCAGCGCGCAATCGCCGGCGCGCGTGCGCGACGGTATCAAGACCATCATCAACACCATCATTGATGCAACCCTGGGATCGGGCAGCTCGGCGACTGCCGGGGCGCGCCTCGGCGCCGGCTCGATCACTTACCAGCCCTCGTTTGCGGTTGCCGGTGGCAGCGACTGGACTGGCAATCTGAAGGCCTACCAACTGACGAATACCGGTGGTACGGGGACGCTCTACTGGAGCGCCGCTGGCATACTGAATGCCGAGAGCAATGCAACCCGCACAAGCCGCAACATCGTGATCAACAAGGCCCCGGGTGGCTCTGGAAACGCAGCCTCGCTGACCGGGGCAAGTGCTCTGGGTGCCAGCGAAGCCACCCAATTGGGCCTGCTCGGCACCACTCCGGCGGCTTTCCACCTCAACTATGGCGTTGGTGCCACGGTCGATCAGGCGGTCGCCTATCTGAAAGGCGACAGCACCAACGAGCTCACCAGGGCCGGAGCCGGCAACCATGTGTTCCGCTACCGGTCGGGCGTACTGGGCGATATCGTCGATTCCTCACCCGAGCTTTCCACCTCCGTGGATGATTTCGGTTACGCATTTTCGTTACCGAGCGCACTCGGTGGCGGCGCGACCTATACCAGCTTCCTGACGTCCAAGGCACTGCGTAGCCCGAGTTCGGTAGTCTATGTAGGCGCGAACGACGGCATGCTGCACGCTTTCGATGGCCGGGATGTCGGTGGTGGCGAACTGTTCGGCTTCATCCCGTACAGCATCACCAACAAGCTGAACCGCCTACTCGACCCGGCGTATTCGCACTATTTCTATGTGGACGGCGGCATCAATGTGCACGATGCCTACCTCGGTGGCGCATGGAAAACCGTGCTGGTCGGTTCGACCGGCGCCGGCGGCAGCGGCGTGTTCGCCCTCGATGTCACCACGCCTGGCTCGTTTGGGCCGAGTAAAGTGATGTGGGAAGTGACCAATAGCGATCCGGATATCGGCAGCAATATTGGCCGCCCAACCGTGTTCCTTGCCGAGGACGATGTGTGGTATGCGGCATTCGGCAATGGCTACAACAGCACCAATTCCAATCCGGGCGCGATCCTGGTCAACCTTTCCACCGGTGCAATCAAGAAGGTCATGGCCGACGATGGCGGTAACTTCGACAACGGGATCGGCTATATCGCCCCGGTCGATCTCGACGGCAACGGAAAGATCGACCACATTTACGGTGGCGACTATCAGGGCAATGTCTGGAAGTTCAAGAGCTCGCCGTTAGGCGTGTGGAGCGTCGACAACGCCGGGATACCGTTGTACGTGGCCAAGGATGCATCAGGTAACCGGCAGCCGATCACCGGCGACATCGAGGTGGGCGCCGGGCCGATCACCGGTACGCTGGTGTATTTCGGAACTGGCAGCTTCTTCCTCGATGGCGACAATTCGACTCCGAGCAGTCCGCCGGTGCAGACGTTGTATGGCATCTGGGACAATGGCACGGTCGATACGCTGGGACGCGCCAGTCTGGTTCAGCAAACCATCAGCTCGCAGACGGCCGGCCCGATAGACACCCGCGCTCTCAGCAGCAATCCGATTGTCTATACGACTGCGGCTGCAACCCGCGGGTTCTACGTCGATCTGGAGGTCGGTAGTGCGGCCGATGGCGAAAAATTCTTTGGACGGCCATTGCTTCAGGACGGTGTGGTGCTTTACACCACATTCGAGCCGGCAACCGATGCCTGCAGCCCGGGTGGCACTAACTGGGAGTATGGTCTGGACGCGCTCAGCGGCGCCAGCGCACTCAACAATCTGCACATCGGATCGCTGTCCGGAGGCGCTGTCTGTCCGGGCGGCAGTTGCGGTGCCATGTCGATCGGAACGGGTGCTCCGGTGCGGACGCCGACCGTACTGATTCCGCCTCCGCCGTGCATCCCTGGCGTCAATTGCCCGATCCCGGTCAAGGTATGCGATCCGGACTGCCACTACCCGCCGCCGGTTGCTCCGACCGGTTGCCCCTCGTACCAACCGTCCTACGCGCCCGGCAGTAGAGTCACGGCCAAGCCCGCTGCCTGCGGCAGGCAATCCTGGCGTCAGGTGCGATGATGGGAAGGATTGCAGCCAATCGATCGAAGGGAGTTTCGGTATGAGAATGATCGACCGGATGATGCGACGGGTTCGAAAACCCGAGCGTGGTTTCACCCTGATCGAGTTGATGGTCGTCGTGGTTGTGGTCGCGATCCTCGCGGCGGTCGCCTATCCGAGCTATGTCGATAGCGTGCGCAAGAGCAAGCGCGGGGCCGCCAAGGGGGATTTGACTGCAGTAGCGCAGACGATGGAGCGTTGCTTTACTCAGAACAATACGTACCTGGGCTGCTGGGCCGGAGGAAACGTATTGACTGCTCCATCCAACGTTTCCCCGCAAACCGGCACAGTCGCCTACAACCTCGCTCTCGGCGGTGTGACGCGAACCGCCTTTACGGTGACCGCAACGCCCGCAGGTGCTCAGGCAATCGACACATGCGGCACGCTTGGACTCGATCAGACTGGTCTGAAGACTCCTGCTACCGCCGGTTGCTGGTAGTTCGGCAACATCACTCAGACAAAAACGAAACCCGCCGATCGGCGGGTTTCGTTTTTCAGCGCTCAGTAAAGCGCTATTGAGCAGCTATCGCTGATCGATCTGGCGCCCGAAGTTGGACTCGAACCAACGACCCCCTGATTAACAGTCAAGTGCTCTAACCAGCTGAGCTATTCGGGCGAGGCCGCGTAGTATCGGCGCTGGGTCGCGGAGGGTCAAGTTGAGCATGCCGCGATTCACTCGCACAAGCTGGATTCGGTGTCCAGTTTTTCGACGCGGGCGCGACCAGTGATGTTGACGATCACGCTGCGGGTGAGTTTCGGGCCGTCGCAAACGCGCATGCTGAGATTGGTGCCGCCGCTGCGGCCATCCGGCAGGAAGCGCGCTTTGGTGCGTCCCACACTTGTCAGTACGTGCAATCCGCCCAGCTCCGAGCCGGAAACCGTGGCCAACAAAGGTTCGGAATCCGAACGTTTGTCGTCGTCGTTGCGATCGACGAATACGATCCAGCCACTCGACCAGTCGGTGCTGTCGCTGCATTGAATGCCGTCGTTGCTAGGACAAACCTCGCTGCGCACGCCGCTCATGATGGCAGCGGAGCGCGCCAGCGAGAGATCGGTGAGCAATCGATTGCTGGTCGTGGTCGCGCGTGAGTTAGCCAACGTGCCACGCAGGGACGGTGCGCCGGCCACAGTCACGATGCTCATCACGGCAAGCACGGTAATGGTTTCGATCAAGGTCACGCCGCGCATGCGTTTGCGTTGCGCAGGAGATTCGAATATCCGTGGGTTCATGTTGCGGTCGCTCGAGTTCATCGCGTCTGACTCCTGCTGATCTGAGGGGTTGGCTACGACTGCTTTAGAACACTCGTGCCGTGGACCGTTACCGGTGCACGACCAGATTGGGCCCGCAATGGGATCAGGACTATCGGAGTGCCTTGCGTTGGCGGGTAGGAAAACTCCGACCCGCTGTTCCCGGCAGCGCATGAATCCGGCTTGATCGAGGCGCCCGGCTATACTGGCAATTCAGCCACACGGCCCCCATACAGATCGGCGATGGCAGACCGCTTCGAACTCGTATCTCCGTACCAGCCGGCAGGTGACCAACCGCAGGCAATACGCCGACTCATCGACGGTTTCGAGTCGGGACTGGCGCGGCAGACCCTGCTCGGCGTAACCGGCTCGGGCAAGACCTACACGATCGCAAACGTGATCCAGGCGGTGCAGAAACCGACCCTGGTGATGGCGCCGAACAAGACTCTGGCCGCGCAGTTGTATGGCGAATTCAAGAGTTTCTTCCCGCACAACGCGGTCGAGTATTTCGTCAGCTACTACGATTATTACCAGCCCGAAGCCTATGTGCCGTCGACCGACACCTTCATCGAGAAGGACAGCTCGATCAACGAACACATCGAGCAGATGCGATTGTCGGCGACCAAGGCGCTGCTGGAGCGGCGCGATTCGATCATCGTCGCCACTGTCTCGGCGATTTACGGCCTCGGCGATCCGGCCGAGTACCACAACATGGTGCTGCACATGGTGCGCGGCGAGCGCATCGACCAGCGCGAGCTGATCCGCCGTCTCACCGAGATGCAATATTCGCGCAACGAATTCGAACTGCGGCGCGGCATGTACCGTGTGCATGGCGACACCATCGATGTGCATCCGGCCGAATCCGAAATGGAGGCATTGCGCATCGAGTTGTTCGACGGCGAAATCGAGAATCTTGCGTTGTTCGATCCACTGACCGGTGAAGTGCTGCGCAAACTGCCGCGCTACACGATCTATCCCAAGTCGCATTACGTGACCACGCGCCGTACGGTGCTGGAGGCGATCGAGACGATCAAGGTCGAGCTGCGCGAACGGCTGGAAGTGCTGTACGCGGCGAACAAGCTGGTCGAGGCCCAGCGCCTGCAGCAGCGCACGACTTATGATCTCGAAATGATGGCCGAGGTCGGTTATTCGAACGGCGTCGAAAATTATTCGCGGCATCTCACCGGCCGCATGCCCGGTGAAGCGCCGCCGTGCCTGTACGACTATCTGCCAGCCGACGCATTACTCGTCGTCGACGAATCGCATGTGACCATTCCGCAACTCGGCGCGATGTACAAGGGCGATCGCTCGCGCAAGGAAACCCTGGTCGAATTTGGTTTCAGGCTGCCGTCGGCGCTGGATAACCGGCCAATGAAATTCGAGGAATGGGAAGGCCGCGCGCCGCGCACGATCTTCGTGTCCGCAACGCCGGGCCCGTACGAGCGCAACAAGTCGGAAGGGCAGGTGGTGGAACTCGTGGTGCGACCGACCGGGCTGGTCGATCCCGAAGTCGAGATCCGTCCGGTCGCAACCCAAGTGGACGATCTGCTGTCCGAAATCCATCTGCGCGTAGCGATGGGCGACCGCGTGCTGGTCACCACACTGACCAAGCGCATGTCCGAGAATCTCACCGAATATCTCGGCGAACACGGCGTGCGCGTGCGCTATCTGCATTCGGACGTCGAAACCGTCGAGCGCGTCGAGATCATTCGCGATCTACGCAAAGGCGTGTTCGACGTGCTCGTCGGCATCAACCTGCTGCGCGAGGGCCTCGACATGCCCGAGGTCTCGCTGGTCGCGATTCTTGATGCGGACAAGGAAGGTTTCCTGCGTTCGGCCGGTTCGCTGATCCAGACGATGGGCCGCGCCGCGCGCAACCTGCGCGGCAAGGCGATCATGTACGCCGACCGCGTCACCAATTCGATGAAGGTCGCGATCGACGAAACCGATCGCCGCCGCGAGAAACAGGTCGAATACAACACCAGGCACGGCATCATTCCGCAGAGCGTGAACACGCCGATCACCGACATCATGGAAGGCGCGCGCGCCGACGCCGCCGACGCGAAATCTTCGCGCGGCAAGAGTCGCAAGGTTGCCGAAGCCGCTGTCGAGTATGCGACGCTTGGACCGCCGCAATTGTCGGCATTACTGCGCCGGCTCGAACAGCAGATGTACAAACACGCGCAAGATCTGGAATTCGAGGATGCCGCACGCCTGCGCGACGAAATCCAGCGCGTCAAAGCGCGGCAGTTGGTGTCATGACTGTCAACTGGAAGCAGTTTGTCGGGAAATACAAGTGGTGGTTGCTGCTGGCGGCGCTTGTGACATGCGTGATGATCTTTGGAGCGCATGCCGGCGAACGCGCATTGTTCGCATTGCTGCGCGCCACACTGGGCACCTTGCACGACGCAGTCGACGCTGCGCCACTGCAAGTGATCCTGGCCTATTTCGCCATCTATGTCCTGACCGCCGCAGTATCGTTGCCGGTGGCGGGTGCGCTCACCCTGGCTGCAGGCGCATTGTTCGGGTTCTGGTGGGGGATGGCGCTGGCTATGGTGTCTGCTTCGTCGGGTGCGCTTGCCGGATTCATCGTCTCCCGTTACTTGTTCCATGCAGCGGTTGAGCGACGCTTCGGTGCGCGACTTGCGCCGATCCATGAAGGCCTGCGCAGAGAGGGCGCGTTTTACCTGTTCGCACTGCGGATGGTGCCGGTGTTCCCGTATTGGCTGCTCAATCTGCTGATGGGACTGACCTCGATGCGTGCGTTCACATACTGGTGGGTCAGCGCGGTCGGGTTGTTGCCGATCGAGGCCGCCTACGTATTCGCCGGCACGCGCCTGGCCACGATCACGCGACCGCGCGACATCCTGTCGCCAGACCTGATCATGGCTCTGCTGGCGCTCGCTGTGTTGCCTTTGCTGCTGCGCCGCGTCGTGCGCTGGGCCGAGCGCAAGTATTTCAAACACCGAAACTGAGTCGCGATTTACTTGGCCGAGTACATCCGGCGTGATACGCTTCGCGACCTTGCGAATCCTTCTTGTTGCAGGCAGGTTGCAAAAATTGTCGCAACTATTCCTCGCTTGTCCTCGCCCGAGAGGCAGTCAGGAATGCTGGCCGCGCAGCGCGCGATCGCGAAGTTTCACGACATGGGGCGGTTAGCTCAGCGGTAGAGCACTACCTTGACATGGTAGGGGTCACAGGTTCGAAACCTGTACCGCCCACCATCCAAATCAAGCGATCGCTTCGCCAAGCGATCGACTTCGTTTTCGATGGCGCAAAAAAGTCGGATACCATCGTAAACCGTCTGTCGAAAGGCGGTTTCGTTGTTTCAGGAATCCATCAAATGCTCAGTCGATCGAAGTGGCTGCGCCGGGGTCCGCTGCGTTCAACCACATTTGATGCAGGATGGCTGGCCGAGCGCGTTATTGTTACAATCCGCCGTTAACGTCTGCAACTGCATTGCATTGAGAGATCGACGGAGTTGCTCTCTGGGCGCATACCAGCGTCGGATAAAGCGGCGTCGAAATCGGGGAGATGGCTGATACGTGTTCAAACGGATCTTGTTCATATGTGTCGGCAATATCTGTCGCAGCCCCACAGCCGAATACCTGATGCGCGCACGCTTGCCTTCGGATGGCTTCGAAGTCGTCAGTGCGGGCTTGGGTGCGGTTGTAGGCAAGCCCATGGATGCGACGGCGGCCCAAGTGCTGCTTGAGCATGGCATCGACGGCAGTAGCCATCTTGGCCAGCAGGTCACCGGTGATGTGTTCCGTCGCGCCGACCTGATCCTGGTGATGGAGAAGTCCCACGCTGTCGCAATTGGCCGCAGCACCCCTGAAGTCAGCGGCAAGGTGTTCTTGCTTGGAAAATGGCAACCGGACGCCGATATTCCCGATCCCTATGGTCAGCCTCGTCCTGCTTTTGATCGTGCCTATCGGTTGATCGACAGGGGTGTTACCGATTGGTTACCGTACATCACCAACTCTTGACTTTTTTGGCAAAAATTTAAATGACCCCTATCCCCAGCACCGTCGCTGCAAGTGATGATGAAATCGACCTCGCAACCTTGTGGGGTACGTTGATCGATCATAAATGGCTGATCATTATCGTCACCAGCGTCTTTCTTTTGTGTAGCGTGGCCTACGCCGTGCTGGCAACCCCGGTTTACGAGGGAGATGCTCTGCTGCAGGTGGAACAAAAGGTTCCCGACTTGCCCGGATTGAGCGCGATAACCCAAACGCTCGGAGCCTCAAGTTCCCAGGCGACCACGGAAATTGCGTTGCTCACCTCGCGAACCATCATCGGGGGAGCAGTAGATAATCTGAACATGACGGTGAAGGCCACCCCACATCGTTTTCCGGTGATCGGCGCCTACATCGTCCGAAACGCTCAGTCGAAACCCGGAGTACCTGCCTCGCCCTGGTTTGGACTCAGCAGCTATGATTGGGGTGGAAGTAAATTACGCATCTCCCGGCTAGATGTCCCGGCGTCCATGCTGGGCGTCCAAATGACGTTGGTGGTTGGCGAGCGCGGCAGCTACACCTTGTATTCCTCGACCTTTTTCGACTCCACGGATAGTGTGCTGCTGCGTGGTCAAGCTGGTGAGGTTGCCACCGGGCATGGCATCACATTGCTGGTCATGACGCTGGTCGCCAACCGCGGCATGGTCTTCGATGTCACACGTAACAGCGAATACTCCACGATCAACAATCTGCAAAAGGCGGTAATCGCCACTGAACAAGGCACTGATTCCGGCGTGATCGCGTTGTCGTTCAACGACTCCAGTCCGAAACGGGCTGTCGAATTTCTCGACCAGATCAGCGATCTGTATGTTCAACAAAATGTGAACCACAATGCGGAGGAAGCAGCCAAGAGTCTGCAATTCATCAAGGAGCAGTTGCCAAGTATTCTCGCGACCCTTGAAAAGGCCACAGCGGCTTTGAACGCGTATCAGCAGAGCGTCAAGTCGGTGGATATCACGATGCAGACCAAGGGCCTGCTGGATCAGGAGGTTGCAGTCGAGACCAGCATCCAGCAGCTACGCCAGCAGCAAGCCGATATAGAACGTCGCTATACCCCGCAACATCCAGCCTATCAATCGTTGATGCAGCAGATCGGACAGTTGAACGCGCAAAAGAAAGGAATCGAGAAACTCGTCAGCAATTTGCCGGATACGCAGCAACAGCTTTTGCGGCTGACTCGTGACGTCACGGTGAGCAATACGACTTATACCTCGTTGCTGGCCCAGGCCCAGCAGCTGGATATCGCGCGCGCCGGCACTGTCGGTAACGTACGCATTATCGACAAAGGCTCGGTTGACGTCACCCAACCGGTGCAGCCGAAAAAAGCCCTTGTCATTCTTGGCGGAACATTTCTTGGCTGCTTTCTTGCCATCGTCTTCATTTTCCTCCGCCAAGTCCTTCGCCGCGGTGTGGAGGATCCTTCCGACATCGAAAAGGCCGGTCTGGCTGTGTACGCATCGATTCCCAGCAGTGCGCAGGAAAAGGCAAACGCGCAGAAGTTCAAAGACCAGAGGGGCGATGGAAAGCAACATCTGCTGATCGTGGAAGCCCCGGACGATCCGGCCACCGAAGCCTTGCGCAGCTTGCGCACCAGTTTGCATTTCGCGCGGCTGGAGGCGAAAAGCAATATCCTGATGATTTCGGGTTCGAGTCCGAATGCCGGCAAGACGTTCATCTCCGCGAATCTGGCTGCCGCCGTGGCGCAGAGCGGCCAGCGGGTTCTGATCATCGATGGCGATCTGCGACTCGGCACATTGCACAGGGTGATAGGCGGCCGAGCCGAAGGTGGTCTTTCCGAATTGATTTCGGGACAAATCGATCTTGCGCAAGCGACCCGCCCGGTGGCAAATCTCGACACCATGCATTTCATCTCGCGCGGCAAAGCGCCGCCAAATCCATCCGAGCTGCTCATGAACGCGCGCTTCACTGCGCTGCTCGACCAATTGAAACCTCTATACGACCTGATTATCATCGACACGCCGCCAATCCTTGCGGTAACGGACGCGGCAGTCATTGGCAATCACGCCGGCACCAGTCTGCTGGTAGTACGCTTCGGCCTCAATCAGGTGCGTGAAGTCGCACTCGCCAAACAACGCTTTGAGCAAAATGGTGTCGAGATCAAGGGTGCTATCTTCAACGCAGTAGAGAGGCGCCATGCAGGCTACGCCTCGTACGGCTACTACCAATACAAATCCGCAAAATAACGCATACACGTACAGCATCCTCTGCTGTGTCAGGCTGTATCAGTTCAGACAAGACAACTCTTGCCGGTGCTTCATGACGGGATTCGTGTCCTCTATTTGCATCGAATGACGTTTGCTTGGCTGTAGCGGCGTTGAAGAAGATTGTGCAGATATCAGTCTGGCAAGGCATGGTCGATGAATGCGATGCAATTGCATAAGGTTGGAATGACCAACATGGATTCGTCGATAGGAGACCCACTCGGATGGCACGCAATGCAAGAGTGACGGGTCCGGAAACGACGAGATTCTTGTCGAAGAATGCGGCTCTCCTTGATCTGTTATTACGTGTCGGCGACGCTACCATAGTGGTGCTTACGGCATTATTTTGCTATTGGCTGCGACAGCCGGGAATGACCGGCATGTATGTCGGACTGCTCATGCCCACGGCGCTGCTCGTGCTGCTGGTCTTCCCGGTGTTCGGCATTTACGGAAGTTGGCGCGGTCAGAGCTTGACGATGGAAATCGGGCGGGTCGTACTCGCCTGGATCGCCGTATTGATGTTACTGGTGATATCCGAGTGGGCGACCAAGAGTTCGAATGCATATTCGCGCCTCTGGATGCTGTATTGGTTCGTTTCCACCATTCTGGCATTGAGTATTTACCGCTGGGGTGCGCGGCACTTGCTGGGCAGTATCCGCATGCGCGGGATGGACACGCGCAGTATCGTCGTGGTAGGCGCGACACAAGCTGGCCGCCGAATCGTCGAGACAGCGCGCAATAATCCCTGGATGGGGTTGAATGTCATCGGGCACGTGCTGACGCCGTACGACGACGGCACCATCAATGACATACCAGTGCTGGGCAGCATGGACGCCTTCATGGAAAGCCTGCCGGGGGAAACGCCGGATCAGATCTGGGTGGCACTTCCGCTACGCGCGGAGGAGCTAATCCAGAAGTTGCTCGAGAGTACTGCCGAATTGCCCACGACCGTGCGTCTGGTGCCGGACTTGTTTGGTTACGAATTAATCAATCAGGGCGCCGCGCTTCTGGCCGGTGTGCCTATCATCACGTTGCAGGGTAGTCGCCTCCACGGGCACGCGCATGTACTCAAGGCCGTTGAAGATTGCGTCCTGGCTGTATTGATTCTCATGCTGATCAGCCCCTTGATGCTGTTGATCGCCATCGGCGTGAAGATCAGCTCCCCGGGCCCGGTCTTGTTCAAACAAAGGCGACACGGGCTGGGCGGAAGAGTGATGGAGGTATGGAAATTCCGCACCATGTGCGTCCATCGCGAAGACAGCGGCAATGTAACTCAAGCCACCCGCGAAGATCCGCGCATCACCGGGTTCGGTCGCTTTTTGCGCGTCAGCAGTCTGGACGAACTACCCCAATTCATCAACGTTCTGCAGGGCAGAATGTCGATCGTTGGTCCCCGGCCGCATGCCGTGGAACACAACAATCATTATCAAAAACTGGTGAGCCGCTACATGCAGCGCCACTGTGTCAAGCCGGGTATCACCGGCTGGGCGCAAGTCAACGGTTATCGGGGTGAAACTGATACTCTGGAGAAGATGGAAAAACGGGTCGAGTGCGATATTTTTTATATTCGAAACTGGTCGATATGGTTCGATCTGAAAATAGTGGCCTTGACTGTTGTACGGGGATTTTTCCATCCAAGCGCATACTAGCGATCAAGCCAGCCGATACTCCGCGCGCCTGGTATGGCTTCCAGAGGGTAGCCAGGATGTCACTCAGACATAAGGTATTCAACGGCGCGATGTGGGCAAGCTTTGCCCAGGTTTTGTCGATGGCGTGCACCTTTACGCTTACCATCGTGCTCGCGAGGGGATTGAGCCCGGCTGATTATGGTTTCTACTTTGTTGCCCTGAATTCCATCGTTATTCTGGTCAACGTCGGAACGATCGGCATGGATCGTGTCGTCGTTCGGTTTGCTGCAATAAAAATGGCCGCGTCGAATCGCACAGGCCTCCCTTCATTGGTATTTTCATGTCTTGGCGTCGTCGTTGTTGCGGCCGCAATCACCTCGGTAGCGTTTTTGTGCCTTTCGGATCGCTTGTTCTCAAGCCTGCTGCATATGCCGGCCTTGACCCTGTATACCGGGATACTGGCGTTGTGGCTGTTCAGCGCAACGATCCAGGGACAACTCACGGAAACCTTCCGAGGGTTGAACGACATTCGTTTTTCGTCGTTGTTCAGTGGAGTCCGAAGCAACGGAATATTGAACGCATTGATCGTGGTTTGTGTCATGGGGGGCTTCTGGCTTTGTGACAAGCTGACGTTGGTGATCGCGTTACGCATCATGACGGTCACCTCAATTGTGATTGTTCTTGCCGCATTGATGGTATTGCGGTCGCGCATGCAGCGTTTGACCCGGACCGATATCGATGCGGACGCGTTGGCAACTTCACCATGGAGGGTGAGGGACGCGCTCCTTGAGAGTTGGCCCTATTGGCTAACCGCCATGATCACTACACTTCGCCTGCAGGGCGGAGTTTGGCTTGCAGGTGCGATGGATTCGACCGAGCATGTTGCCCTTTATGGAGTAGGGCAAAGAATGATGATGCTGCTCGTCGGGCCCATGATCATCAGCAATGCAGTGCTGCCGCCGATTGTCGCGCAACTCCATTCCACCAACCAGTTGCCGCGGCTGGAGCGGGTGATCCGATCGATAAGTGGAATGCTTCTAATTCCGTCAATGGGTCTGGTGCTTGCCTTGGTCATTGGCGGCAAGCCAATACTCAACGGCCTGTTTGGCCCGTATTACACGGCTGCATATCCGATCCTCGTGATTCTTTGTCTGGGTCAGGTATTCAACATCGCAACGGGCGCGTGGCAAACGGTCATGCCAATGACCGGAAACCAGCGGCTGATGCTCGTCACGAGCATCATTGCGATCGCCACTCAACTCTCATTGGGATTGTTTTTGGGGCATCTGTATGGTGTCATCGGCGTCGCAATTGGTTTTTCGGCAAGCTTGGTTGTGACCAATCTGATTGGGATGTTTTTTGTGCATCGAAGGCTTGGTATCTGGACCTATGCGTCGCTTGATGTCCGTGCAATTAGCGATGCCGGCAGGATGATTGCGGCGAAATTGGGACGGAAAGCCGGATGGCAGAAATGATCATGACGTTGTCTGGCGGTATCGAGGAGCTGCCTGCGTGAAGCACGCCAACGAAATCAGCCATGCATCGGCACTCGAGCGGACTATTGAGCTGCTGCAAGAAGTGAGCACGAATTTCCGTCCGGCGGTTCTCGCCAACGGATTCGGTCCGGAAAGCATGGTGCTGACCGATCTGATTGCCAAACATGATTTCAACATCGAGATTATCACCCTCGATACCGGTCGTTTGGCGGAAGAAACCCACGAACTGGCGCAAAATGCGTTCAAGCGCTATGGCTCCCGAATCCGCATGATTTCTCCGTATCCCGAAGACGTGCAGGCGTGGACGTCGCAACACGGGTCAAACGGGTTTTATCAAAGCGTCGAGTTGCGTCGCGGCTGTTGTGCCGTGCGCAAGGTTGCACCCTTGAAGCGCGTGCTGGCTGGCAAGAAAGCCTGGCTGACCGGCCTGCGCCGCGAACAGGCACCGACGCGCACGCAATTGGATGTCCGCGCATGGGATGCAGACAACGGACTGCACAAATTCAACCCGATGCTCGACTGGACGCACGCTGAGTTATGGGCCTACATCCACACCCATCGCGTCCCGTATAATGCGCTGCACGACAAGGGATACCCCAGCATCGGTTGCGCACCATGCACGCGTGCGGTCGGGCCGGATGAAGACATCCGCGCTGGTCGCTGGTGGTGGGAACGCGAAGCGCCCAAGGAATGCGGATTGCATATGGATCCGGCAACCGGAGTGCTCCAGCGCAAGCCGCAGGTAGATCGCCCCGAGCCAAGCGACGACGATGTGTTCGTCGATGCAGTGGCGATGCAACCGCAACCGCAACCGCAACCGCAACCGCAACCGCAACCGCAACCGCAACCGCAACCGCAATACGAAACCGCTGGCGTGCTCGACACGTCTGCGGAAAACGCCACGGTACATTGGGTTACCAACAGGAGATCGGCAATGAAAGTTTTGGTACTGGGCGGCGACGGATTTTGCGGCTGGCCCACGGCGCTGCACCTCTCAGCGCAAGGTCACGACGTGACCATCATCGACAACTTGTCGCGGCGAAACATCGACATCGAACTCGAGTGCGAATCGCTCACCCCGATCCGCCCGATGGGTGAGCGCCTGCGTGCGTGGAAAGAAGTGTCTGGCAACGACATCGCCTTCCACAACTTCGATGTGGCGGTGAACTACCAGCGTCTGCTTGATTTGCTGTTGTCCTGGAAGCCCAATGCGATCGTGCATTTCGCCGAGCAGCGCGCTGCTCCGTACTCCATGAAGAGCAGCCGCCACAAGCGTTACACAGTGAGCAATAACCTCAACGCCACCAATAACGTGCTGGCCGCCGTGGTCGAGAGCGAGCTGGATATCCATGTCGCGCACTTGGGCACGATGGGCGTGTACGGTTATGGCACTGCCGGGATGAAGATTCCAGAGGGCTATCTAAAGGTCAAGGTTGAGGTGGAAGGTGGCCGGATGGTTGAAAACGAGATCCTGTATCCGGCCAACCCCGGCAGCATCTACCACATGACCAAAACCCAGGATCAGCTCCTGTTCCAGTACTACAACAAGAACGACAAGGTGCGCGTTACCGATCTGCATCAGGGCATCGTCTGGGGAACTCAGACCGAGCAGACACGGATGGACGATCGCCTGATCAACCGCTTCGACTACGATGGCGACTATGGCACCGTGCTGAACCGCTTCCTGATGCAGGCGGCAGTCGGTTATCCGCTCACCGTTCACGGTACCGGCGGACAGACGCGCGCCTTCATCCATATCCAGGACACGGTGAAGTGCATCCAGCTTGCGTTGGAGAACCCGCCTGCGCCGGGCGAGCGGGTGCAAATTTTCAACCAGATGACCGAAACACACCGCGTGCGCGACTTGGCGAAGATGATCTCCGACCGTACCGGCGTCAAGATCGATTACGTGACCAACCCCCGCAACGAGGCCGACGAAAACGATTTGCACGTCGCCAACGACCGTTTCCTGCATCTGGGTCTTGAGCCGATCACATTGAATGACGGGCTCATGGAAGAGGTCACCCACGTCACCCTGAAATATGCGGACCGCTGCGACCGAAGCAAGATTCCTTGCGTTTCATACTGGCGCAAACCTGCTGGCATCGCGACCGGCGGCGCTGCGTCGGATGGCGCAGTAGCACCGAGTCTCATCGCCGGATGAGTTGAGCGAGGACCCAAGTGCTGGCATCCCGCGGCGACCGCCTGTGTCGGTGCGGAAACTTACGCGCGAGCGCTCCGCCAACGCGGATCCAGCCAATTTTTTGAGCGATTTCGATGATTCCATTGTTGCGCGTATTCCCGGAAGTCGCAGCCGGAGGATTTTCCCGGGCTGACGGTGGAGTACTTTTCTACGGTCGCGTGAACGCTCTCATGTCATCCGATGCCGTAGTCGTTGATTTCGGCGCGGGGCGGGGGCGCGGGCTGATCGACGATCAGGTGGCCTACCGACGTCAGTTGCGTGACATGAAGGGCCGCTGCCGGAAGCTGATTGGACTCGATCCTGATCCTGCGGTTCTGGGCAATCCTGGAGTTCACGAAGCCTATGTTATAGAGAGCGGCAAGAAGCTGCCGCTCGAGGATGCATCGGTGGATATGATCGTCAGCGATTACACCATCGAACACATAGACAACCCCGAGTTTGTGGCGTCGGAGCTCGATCGCATACTGAAGCCGGGCGGCTGGATTTGCGCACGCACCCCGAACCGCTGGGGATATATCGGAATTATAACCACAATGGTGCCGAATCGATGGCATGTCAGCGTGTTGAGCAAGGCCCAGCCAGATCGGAAGGCAATCGATGTGTTTCCCACAACCTATCCGATGAATACACGAAGAGCACTCCGTCGATACTTCCCTGCATCCCGTTTTCTGCATTGCACTTATGGTCATTTCGGGGAGCCGAGATATTTCGGAACAGCGGCTTGGATATGGCGGCTCGTGATGTTCAGTGCACGCCTGACACCGGAGTTCCTGGCCCCGACCTGGTTCATTTTCATGCAAAAGCGCCAAAACGCGGATTGATCGCAATGGGTCGAATGCCGCGCGCATCCTGAACAAGTGGCATCCTGCGGGCAAGGTAAACTGGAGAGGTCAATGAAAAATAATATCACCGCCGGGTTGATTTTTGCCGCAGGATTGCTTGCGGTGGGACCCGCATTGGCCGCCTTGAAAATGGGCACCGGGAACGTACCGTTCTGGATTGCCGTCACTGACCCGCAACAAATCGACATGCAGGTGGCCAAGCTCATCGGAGACCGTTCTGCCCTCGTTGCGTTACGAATTCCGGATCGATCACCCGCGCAGACATTGGCGGTGGTGGCGAAACTGAGAAGAGCCGCACCGCAGACGCCTGTACTGGGATATGCATTCGCAAGTCGCAGCAAGCCAGGGAAAGTCGGCAGCGCGGGTCTGATGGACTGGATCGATCAGGGGGGCGGTCGTGGGTATGTGCACTCCGAGAACGGGAGAACATTGCAAGGGTATGGCGATGTAACCCTGCCCGAATATCGTACGCGGACGGCAGACGGAATCGCGGCAATGGTAAAGCAAGGCGGCTTCGACGGCGTCGCCATTGATCTTGCTTTCCGCACTCCGCGCTATCGAGGTCCGCTTGCAAGGTTGTGCAAGCTGGAGACCGGTTTTTGTGAGCGCTACGCAGCAGGAATGGACGCGACCTTTGATGCAATTCGCGTTGCTTTGGGAGGGCGCGCGCTTGTGTACAACGGCATTTGGAACATCGGCCCCGACTCGGTTGCCGATCAGGAACAATTGCTCGCCCATTCAGATGCAGCGGCCATCGAATTTTTTGGCACCGATCCCAAGTCGCCCCAACACAGTTTCAGTCACGATATCCTGCCATTTCTCCAAGCCATGGCGGCGGCTCGCCCGGAAAAAAAGATCATTGTGTTCGGTCGCGGCGCATGGACATACGACGATTATGTCGACGACTATCTGTGGCAACGCTACCTGTATTGTTCCTATCTGCTCGGTGCTCGTGACAACACGTATTTCAAATACCATTCAACGGCTCAGGGTGATACCACGCATGGACGCACCGGCGGGATTTCTGTCTATGCGGATTGGGGGTTCAACCTAGGTGCGCCAGTAGGGCCTTACAAAGTTGCATCCGGGATCTATTCGAGAGCTTTCGCCAAAGGCTTGGTGATTGTTGCATCGGATGAGGGCAAAGGCGGAACGTACAGCCTTAAAAGCGCGATGTATTCGCCCGAGGGTGAGAAGTACCAAGGCAGCATCGGACTAAAACCCAGCCAAGGCTTGCTGCTGTTGACCGACAAGCCAGTTCAACCGGATGCGCAATCCATTTTGGCCATGAAATTGCTGGCGGATTGGCCGGGCGCGACGATTTCTGGTCAGGGGTCCGACGTCGTTGTTGCAATGCAGGCCGAGGCACCACTAGGCGCACACGACATGCTGCTTGATGCAGTGCGAGTGGCACAACCCCACAATAACCTGCAATTTGTCATGCAGGCGATGGGAAAGTCGGCGGCTGCTCAAGTCGTCGCAGAAGTTGACGATCCAAAGCACAAGACCGAGTTCGCGGTCGTCCAACTCAATGCCGATGATACCCGCAGTGTGAACGGCACGATGTCAATCGGCTTCCGGTCTTCCCTTCCCAGGAAAGCGGATCTTCCGCTGCTCTCTGGTCCGAAATTGACCTTGGCGGCTTGGCAGACAGTCAATCTTGACGGGCGCGCGTTGTTTGCGAACTCGGGGTTGACATTCCGTCGTTGGGATAGCGTGCGCTTTGTCGGAGCGGTCAAGCTCAAAGCGGTCGTCTTGAAATGATCTTCGCAATGCGATCTTTTCGATGAGTGCGTCGCGTTTGCCTGACTTCGTAATCGCAGGCGCACAGAAGTCGGCCTCAACCTTCATCCAGGATGCGCTGAATTGCCATCCGGACATTTATATACCGGCCGAGGAGACACGCTTCTTCGAGGATCCGGAATATGACGAATCCAAACTAGAGGTATTGTCTTGCCTGTTTGATGGTCGCAGCGAAAAGGCTGTTGGCATCAAGCGTCCTGACTATTTTGGTCGACCGGAAGTTCCCGAAAGAATCCGCGCCAAGATTCCTGCCGCTAAGATCATCATTGTACTTCGCAACCCGGTGGATCGGCTCGTTTCTGCCTATTATTTCTACATAAAGCTCGGATTTCTGCCTCCGGTAGATATCAACGATGCAATCCCGCGACTATTGGATGGCAAATCCATAGGAAATGTGAAGGATGCAGAACTACTGGCGTATGGAAAATATGCGACTCATCTCAATCGGTACAGGAAAGTATTTCCCGAGGATCAGATCCGGATTATCTTCCAGGAAGATATCAAGACTGCGCCAGAAAGAGAGATCGCCTCGGTATGCACTTTCATCGGGGTAGATCCGGGCGCGATACGCACACTTCCGTCATCGGCTAACACGGGCGTGTATCCACTGCAACGGCTGCGGTTTCTTAGTCGACGTAATCGCTACCTCTATGATTACGATTCAGTCAACGGAAAATTGATACCAAAGAGAAGGAAAGTCAGTAATCTGATTCCAGCCGCCGCAATTACGTTGACTGATCGATGGTTCTTGTCAAGAGTTTTCGGCAATAGCAAGCCTGCGCTCGACAGGCAGGTGCGTGCCAGCTTGGTCACATACTATCGCGACGAAGTTGAAGGGATCGCAGAGATGACTGGCCGTGATTTGCATGGATGGGGGATCGGATCATGACGATTCGAGCGTTTGCGGTTCGCGTGCGTTATCGCCTGCGCACCAGAATTTCGCACGTGCCATGGCTCTATTTGCGTCTTGCGGATTTGCGAAACCGCGACGAAGACGGCGGGTCAATCGTAACCAAAACGACGGAGTTGGTGGTCGAAGCATTTCCTCGGAGCGGCAATACATTTGTGACGACTGCCCTGAGGCAGAGCCAACCCAGAAGGCTTGATATCGCTCATCATTGCCACGCTCCCTCACAACTGATCAAGGCAGTGCGGCTGGATAAGCCTGCGTTGTTGATAGTCCGACATCCACGAGATTCCATACTTTCCTTCATCCTCAGAAGCCCCGAAGTCGACGTGGCACTGGGACTGAAATCCTGGCTTCATTTCCACCGCTCGATTCTGCCGTACATCGGCGGAATTGAGGTGGCAACGTTCGAGCAGGTGACCAATGACTTCGGGGCGGTGATCGATGCTGTCAATCGCCGGTTTGGACTTTCGCTGGCTCGATTTGACCACAATACCGAAAATGTTGAGGCGTGCTTCCTGGCGATCGAGAAACGCAACAGCCGTCTTTTCGGATACGGCGAGGTTGACGAATCGAGCGTAGGGCGGCCGTCAGAGGAGCGGAAGTCACGCAAGGAAATGCTCGAAGCAAACTGGAATGATCCGCGCCTGCACCACTTGCGCGATTCGGCGCTCGCGTTATACGAAAAACTCAGATCAATGGCAGCTCCGCCCATGATCAATCAATCGACTACAGCCGATCGCGAGTGTTCTCCTCATGCTTGATGCAATGATCAGTACCGAATCGGGCGTGGCGAAACCTGCCCGAACACTTGTATCAACTTCGCCCGCCATGCTGCTGACCATGGGATCACTGGCGATTGCCTGTGTTTCGATCTTCCTGTCGGCATTCTTTGCCAATCCAGGGGGAGCCTATTTGATCGCAGTCGGTTTTAGCTGTTTTGCGATCGTGTGTTCTTCGTTTTGGATTCGTAATCGCTACGACGTGCTCGAACCGATGACCCTTGTCGCGATTTCCGTTTTTATCGGAACGACGTTGCGGGCTGTCTATATGGCTTTTTTGCCGCAAAATTATCCCACCGTCTACTTCCTGATCGGCGACATGCGCTATAGCACTCTCGCGGTTGCAGAATTGATCGTTCCGTTCTCGTTGGCAGCGTTTGTCGTCGGATATGTCATCTGGAACAAGAGAGTTCCCATCGAACGATTCAGGGCCTTCAAAACCGAGGTATGGCCCTCTGGACGAACCTATCTTGCGGTGATCGTGTTGACGTTCCTCGGGTTGGCGAGCACCTTGATTCTGATCAAGGCATCAGGCGCTTCCTTCACCAGCTTGGCGACCATGTCGGAGAAGAGAACCCTCGACTTCAGTGATTTGGGTGGAACCCAGTCTTCCCATGCCGGTTACCTCAGGCTATTGATCGGGTGCCTGACCGTCGGTACGCTGATGCTTTATGCGAAGTGGTCTGTTCGAACTGATAACCAAGGCCGCTTTCTTAAATTTGGCTTCATCCGGACGGTAGCTATCACCGTCCTTTGCTTGTTATGCATGATCTGGCCAGTGGTCTCGAGTTCCCGGACGGACGTAGTCCAGATTGTCTTCTCGCTCATGATTATCCATGTGTATCTGCGGAACCGCGGAAGCCTTAAACGCTTCTTGCGGCTGGGCATTACGGTTTTGGTATTTGCGCTTGCAATACTCGTCTTCATGGGTGCGTGGCGGAGCCTGGGTCAGCGGGGGAAGGTCGATACGAGCTCCGGTACTCAGTTGTTCTTCGACAAGACACTGGGTTCCGGCAATTTTTTTCCCGCAGAACGAACGGGCTACATCCTCACCCATTATCAAAACCTGGACTTTTTCTATGGATCAACATATGTGGCCTGGATGGCCTCACCCATTCCCAAGACGATATGGCCCGATCGCCCCACCCTCTCCCTGGGACTGTACGTCAAGGATCAAATCTATCAGCGGCGAACCGCGTTGAACGGATATCCCCCCGCGATGTTGGGAGAGGCCTATATCAATTTCGGATACCCGGGGCTGATCTTCATGCCGTTTCTGCTCGGAATGTTGCTGAAGTTTATTTATCTGTGTTTCAAGCCATTGCTTGGGGTCAGTAAAAATGCCACTGTGGTATATGCGTCGATCTTGTGGTCATTGGGCTTGCAACTCGTCGGTCTGGACTTTTCGTTGTTCATGCTAAATGTCCTCGTAACCGTCATTCCGATGCTCGCGGTTTTTATGTTCATGCAGCGCCCGAAACTGCTGGATTCAAACCATGTCGGCCACAGCGCCGCAATTCAGCAATTGTCGTCGTAACTCGTGTCACAGTCTGCAGGCTCACTAATGCGACACTGGGCGCGATTCCCAAATCAATTCATCACATGAGCATTATTCCGAACTTCTTCATCATTGGTGCCCAAAAGGCTGGGACCACCAATCTCTACTATCTGCTGAAGCAGCATCCAGATATCTATTTCCCTGAAATGAAGGAGCCTGGATACTTTTACTGGACTCGGTACCCCGAAGGCGTGCGGTGGCCCAATGGCAAGGTCATCAAAGGCGGTGTAAGCGACTGGCAGGAATACCTGCAACTTTATGCTAACGCAGCCAACGCGATGGTGATCGGTGATGCCTCGACGATCTATCTTTACGACACGGAGTCCGCGAATGCCATCAAGAACGCCGTCCCGCATGCGAAGATCGTAGCGGTCGTACGTGACCCTGTCGCGCGCGCCTACTCGGCCTACAACTTCATGCGGCGCAATGGCAAGGAACCCATATCGACGTTTGATGCGGCGCTTGCCCTGGAGCCGGAGAGGATAGCGGGAGGCCTTGCACCGAACCTCCACTATGTCAATCGTGGGCTCTATGGCCAACAATTGAGGGCTTGGTACGGAGCATTTCCTCGTGAGCAGATCAGGATTGTCCTGTTTGAGGATCTTGTCGGAGATCCACTGTCCGTTTGTGCCGAACTTTTCACGTTCCTTGGAGTTGACAGCAGCTTTGTTCCTGATCTGAAATCAGCCGAAGGCATTCACAAGAATGCTTCCGGCATTCCGACCGGCAGCATCAACGCAAAGCTGCGATCGTGGATTTGGGGATCGACGCCGGTTTCCGCATTCATGAAAAAATTGCTTCCCTTCCAACTTAGGGCATGGGTCAGAATCAGCGCTCGACGTGTCATTGGTTCCAGGGGGTTACGCAAGCCCGAGGCGCTCTCGTCCACAAGTCGCCAGCGGTTGCGGGATAAGTACCGGGACGATATCAGAACACTGGAATCGCTAATGGGCGCACAGCTTCCGGGGTGGATGGTTGATATGGACGATTTGGAAAAACCCCGAGGTAATGCATAAATGAACGTTTCGAAGAAAGTACTGGTCACAGGTGGGCGCGGATTTATCGGCACAAATCTCGTCGGTATGCTCTCACAGACGCGCCCGGTGCGTGTTTTCGATAGTCTCGAGAGGTGTTCTCCGACGGGCTGGCAAGCGCTGGATGCGGACTTCCTGGAAGGAAACATATTGCATCCTGATCAGCTTTCAGCAGCACTGGATGGAACTGACGCGATGGTTCACCTCGCGGCATATGGTTCAGTCGTCGAGTCGGTGAGTAACCCGGTGATCAACTTCCAGACCAATGTCATCGGAACCTTCAATGTTCTCAACGCCGCAGCGGACGCGGGCATTCGGCGCGTCGTTTTCGCGTCCACTGGCGGCGCCCTGATCGGCGACGCATTGCCGCCCGTCAACGAAACCTCGCTCCCGAAGCCGATTTCACCGTACGGTGCCAGCAAATTGTGCGGTGAGGCTTATTGCCATGCTTTCGCAAAATCGAGGGGCCTTGGCGCGGTATGTCTGCGATTCGGCAACGTCTATGGTGCCCACAGCGCGCACAAGAAGGGTGCGGTCACGATGTTCATCAAGGCGCTGATGCTTGATGAACCCATTGTCATCCACGGGGACGGTTCGGCCTCCCGGGACTATATCCACGTTGACGATCTGTGCAGGGGAATCGGGGCTGCAATCGATGCCCCATTGGTGGGTGGAGAGGTATTTCA
Source organism: Lysobacterales bacterium (assembly GCA_038316385.1). GTDB lineage: Bacteria > Pseudomonadota > Gammaproteobacteria > Xanthomonadales > Xanthomonadaceae > SZAS-103. Next base: position 100,415 of record JBBQAN010000002.1, read on the forward strand.
TCTGGCATCGGGACGTGAAACGACCGTGCTCGAGTTGGCAAACATATTGCGCACTGTGGCGGGCAAGCCGAAGCATCCCATTGAGTTCAGGTCCGCGCGAGTAGGAGAAGTCGCACGCAATTTCGCGACGTACGATCGCGCCAGGGACGCCTTGAGCTTCGAACCCAAGCGGAAGCTTGAAGAAGGAATGGCGGAAACCTGGCAGTGGTTCGTCGAGAATCAGGCCATCGTCTTCTCGGCGAAGACCAGCGACTCATGACTCACGTCTTGAGCATTATTCATTACCCGATTTTTGGCGGCCCCCATAACCGGAATGCCAGAATTGCGCCTTTGCTGGCAGAAAAAGGCGTCAGGACGACGGTCTTGCTGCCCGACGAACCGGGCAATGCCGTGGAGCGACTGCGGAATTCAGGGGTTGACGTCGTGTTGCTGCCGTTGCGGCGCGTTCGTGCGACAAGGAACGTGTCAACACATATTAATCTGATGCTGGGCTTTCCAGGCCAGGTCAAGGCGATTCGCAAGCTGATACAGCATTTGCAGATCGATATGGTCCAGATCAACGGACTGGTAAATCCCCATGGTGCGATCGCCGCGCGAGCATTGGGTGTTCCTGTCGTGTGGCAAGTGCTTGATACCTACACGCCGATGGCTCTTCGCAAATTTCTGGCTCCCGTGGTGCGCCGCTACGGGGACGTGGTGATGTGCACAGGCCGACAGGTGGCGGCTGAACATCCGGGAATCGCCGACCGTTCCGAGTGCTTGGTCAACTTCTATCCACCAGTGGATGTTGAGCAGTTCAAGCCCGACCTTGCAATGCGTCGCGCGGCCCGAGAGGCTCTGGGCCTGGATGCCTCCGACTTCGTCGCAGGTACGATTGGAAACCTCAACTTGCAGAAGGGCCACGACAACTTCATTCACGCAGCCGCGGCGTTGAAGGCGAAGGTTCCAAATGCGAAATTCGTGATTCTGGGATCAGAGCACCAAAATCATCGCGTATATATCGATGGCTTGTGGAGGCTGGCTGCCGAACTTGGGCTCGAATATGGACGCGATTTGATGTCGTGTGATCCGACCGGGAGAGTGCATGAATTGGCGCAGGCTCTAGACGTGTTCTGGATGACTCCGCGACCCAATTCGGAGGGGATTCCAACTGCCATGGAGGAGGCAATGGCAGTGTGCCTGCCGGTGGTGAGTTTCGACGTGGGTTCAATCGGAGAGCTGGTCGAACATGACCGCGCGGGTTATTTAGTGGATGGCCAGGATCCGAACGCTGTCGCAGAGTACACCGTGCAACATCTACTTGATGCAGATCATCGGGCGAAAATGGGTGTGCTTGGACGCGAATTCATCCTCGCGAATGCCTCGTTGGAAAAATGTGCAGAAACGCACATCAGGGCGTACGAACTTGCGAGTCGGCTGAGCGAACTGCGTCGAGTGGGCTCGACCGCGACACGTCGAACGCAGCGTGAAACGGAAATCTTCTGATGAGTGCTGCCGGGAACCTGGCGAAACTGAAGAAGTTGTGCCAAATCGCAGGCAATCGCGCCTATTTGAAAGCGCTGCGTCTGGGCGCAGCCGCCGGAGTGGAGCATCGCCGCGTGATCCGCGATATGGGCTGCGGGACTGTCGTGGACATCGGCGCCAATCGAGGCCAGTTCGCCCTTGTGGCACGGCACTGCTTTCCGGCTGCGACGATTTTTTCGTTTGAACCTCTGCAAGCGCCTTCAGACATCTTTCGGCGCGTGTTTGCGGGCGACTCGCGTGTCGAACAATTCCAAAACGCGATCGGCCCGACATCGGGGACGGCGATCATCCACGTGTCTCAGCGCGACGACTCGTCATCGCTGCTATCGATTACCGACACGCAGAACCAGTTGTTTCCTGGAACGGCCGAAGCGAAAACCGAGATCATCAAGGTTGGGCGATTGAACGATTTCGTATCCGCAGCACGTATCGTGCAGCCCGCGCTGCTAAAGCTGGATGTGCAGGGTTTCGAGCTTTCGGCGTTGCAAGGCTGCGAAGAGTTGCTTGGATATTTTTCATGGGTCTATGCTGAATGCTCTTTCATCGAGTTGTACGAGAATCAGGCGCTGGCCCACGAAGTGATCGACTGGCTCCAGACGCGTGGCTTTTCCCTGAAGGGTATTTATAATATGGCCTATGATCGACGGGGCAGGGCGATCCAGGCGGATTTTCTCTTCAATGCGGTCGCCAGTAACAGGCGTGACGACATTGATTTGTTGAACGAGGGCCAGAAAAGTAGCTGAAATTCACGCATGGCTGCCAGTCTGCCGAGGCGGCCACGGTCAAAAGGCCTGTCAGTCCGACTAAAACGTTCCCGGAAACTACGACCAAGCTTGTGGACAGACTTCACTTGTAAGGCAATTCAATGGATGCGTGGGGAAAACACCCCGCGTTTGTCTGCGTGCATTTCAAGGAAGGTCGCCTGTCGTGGTGACTATCTGATGAAAAGGCCAGTAACAATAGGAAATTCCTTGACCACATGCGAATTCTAGTTCACGACTACTCTGGACATCCCTTTCAAGTGCAGCTGAGCCGTGAGCTGGCGCGCCGAGGGCACCAGTTACTGCACCTGTACAACGGTTCGAATCCGACAACGCCCAAGGGCGCCGTAGACAGGCGTCCGGAGGATGCCGGACGTATTGATATTGAGGGCGTCGAACTACCGCGGGTTATTGAAAAGTCGTCTTTTCTGGATCGTTGGAAACTCGAACGGCTGTACGGGCGATTGTTGCACAATCGAATTGCTAGCTTCGATCCGGATGTCGTGATTTGCGCGAATACTCCGCTGGACGCACTTGAGCAAGTGGCAAGCATTTGCAGATCGCGCGGAATCCCCTGGGTTTTCTGGTTACAGGATCTGATCGGCGAAGCAACAGATCGAATACTCAAGTCCAAGCTTCCTCTGATTGGAGGGTTGATCGGCGCATATTATCGGAGAATCGAATCGAGGCTGCTAAGAACCAGTTCCTTCGTCGTGGGCATTACCGAGGATTTTGCACGTGTTGCATCTCTCGCGCATGTTCCGGCAGATCGATATTGCACCATTCCAAACTGGGCACCTCTGGATGAAATCTTGCCGCGTCCCAAGGATAATCCATGGGCTCGGCAGCATGATTTGACTAACCGATTCGTTTTTCTGTACTCCGGCACCCTTGGATTCAAGCACAACCCCAAGCTTCTGCTCGAGTTGGCTAGCAGTCTGGACTCCGATTCAGGTGCCTGTGTCGTCGTCAATTCCCAGGGTGAAGTTGCCGATTGGCTGCGTGCGAAGGCTGTGGAGACCAGGTTGACGAACCTTTACGTCAATCCGTACCAACCGCATGAGGCAATGTCCGATGTTCTGGGCGCAGCGGATGTGCTCGTAAGCATTCTAGAGCCTGATGCCGGCGTTTTTTCAGTACCATCCAAGGTCTTGTCCTACCATTGTGCAGGGCGTCCGATACTTTTGGCGGTGCCATCGGCTAATCTGGTGGCGCGTATCGTCACGGAAGAACGTACAGGCAAGGTAGTTGACCCGAACGACCTCCCTGCCTTCGTTGCTGCCGCTCGCGACTTGCAGTCCGATCGCGAAGGCCGCACCGCCATGTCGGAACGCGCACGTGCGTATGCCGAGCGAACATTCAATATTGTACAGATTGCGAACCGATTCGAACGCATATTGATCGACATGGCGCACTAGATAATCAAGATTCTTCATTTTTATGTCACTTCTGTACACTTCTCAATTTCATTGTCATTCAATCTCAACACCCTAATGATGGAGCATACCGTGAGCAAAAGAGTCCTCGTTTGTGGCGCAGGCGGATTTATCGGCAGCCATCTTGTTCGGCGCCTCAGGGCCGAAGGATGCTGGGTACGCGGTATCGATCTGAAGTATCCGGAATTCGACGAGACGGCGGCGGATGACTTTATCGTCGGTGATCTCCGCGATCCTTTGGTATGCAGGGCAGCGGTCGATATGCGGTTCGACGAGGTTTATCAGCTCGCCGCAGACATGGGAGGCGCCGGGTTTGTTTTTACCGGCCTCAATGATGCAGACATCATGCACAACTCGGCCTTGGTCAACCTCAACGTGCTCGATGCCTGCCATCGCCGCAACGTCAAGCGAATCTTCTATTCGTCGTCTGCGTGCATGTATCCCGAGTACAACCAGCTGGACCCGGGCAACCCGAAGTGCTCCGAGGATTCCGCATACCCCGCGGCGCCGGACAGCGAGTATGGGTGGGAAAAGCTCTTCAGCGAGCGGATTTATTTTGCCTTTGGAAGGAATTACGGAATGGAGCCGCGAGTTGCGCGCTACCACAATATCTTCGGTCCGAAGGGTACCTGGGATGGTGGTCGGGAGAAAGCACCAGCGGCCTTGTGCCGCAAGGTTTGTCAGACTCCAGAAGGCGGCGTCATTGAGGTATGGGGAGATGGCAAGCAGACGCGCTCGTTTCTTTACGTCGATGAATGCGTGGAAGGAACCATTCGCCTCATGCGATCGGAAAAGTTTGCCGGGCCGGTCAACATAGGTTCCGAGGAGATGATCACGATCAACGATTTTGCGAAAATGGTGATCGGCATTTCCGGCAAGGAGATAGGCATTCGCAATATTCCCGGCCCGGAAGGCGTACGCGGCCGCAATTCGGACAACCATCTCATTCGCGAAAAACTGGAGTGGGCACCGTCGCAGCGCCTCGAAACCGGCATGCGCGCGACCTATGCATGGATTGCCGAGCAGGTTGCCGGAGCATCGCGCTGACGCGGCGGAGTTTTCTGTCACCCGGCACCGGTGCGGCAGGGGCGCCCTTCCGTGGCATTTCGCGGCCACGGTAATCCAGGCGTAGGCGAAGATTTAACAATTGGCGAAGTCGCGTGGGTCGTGGGTGATGTTGTGGATTTTCGTGGTCGCGTCGTGAATGACACCAGCAAGCCAGACGCACGCCGCGCAAATCGCTCGACACATCGCGACTGCGTGCCGTGGCTGGACACAGGCCATCTGACTCAGAGAAGGAATCGTTCAGACATTATGAACGGTTGCTCCGACACCGACTGGCTTTAGCGCCAGTTGAGCATTCCTGGAGGCTCGTATGGGCCTCCACTTGCATGGGATGGCATCAGATCTTCGACGCAATAACGATGCACGAAATACTCAGATCGTTGCGAATTGCTCGCTCAAGTGTCGCGCCAGTGACAGGCAGGAAGTCGGCGCTTTCGATGCGAAATCCCTGATCCTCAACAAAGCGGGTAAATTCAACCGTGGATCGCCACAGGTAGATGTGATCAGGCGCCGGGCTGTTGATCGGGGCGTTGATGAAGATCCGGCCGCCATGCTTCAGCGCGCTGTGAAGGCTCCTCAGGGCCATGTCCGGGCGCTCGAGATGTTCAAGCACCTCGCTGATTACGGCCGCATCGAATTCCTCGTGGCGCGACGGAGCCTCAAGCACATCCTGGTGAACGATGAGAATGTCCCGCGTAACGCCCAGCTGCGCGAGCGCAGAGCGTGTTTCCCGAATACTTGAGTCGCTGACATCCCAGCCTTCCAACCGGGCTATCTGCGGCGATCGCGACGCGAAGTATAGGAAAAAACCATGGCCGGGACCTACCTCAAGGTATGAAGAGTCCTTCGGCAAGCCGGCGAGGAATCTGGTACGGAAAAGATCGAATGCGCGTGCATGGGGATCCCAGATGATCTGCGATATCAGGATGCCGCGGACGTAGCGCGACATGTAATCCGCATTCGCGTAAATTTCCGCATTGGCCTCGGCGAAGGTCGACAGCCGATAGCATCCATGTCGTCGGAAATAGATCTCCTCGTTCAAAAATTCCTCGCACATCCATCGATAGTCTTGTGCATACCGCGGAAAATCCTCGCCCATGCTGGTCAGGGCCAGTGTCGCGAATTCTTCGGTGCGCTGCAGGAATTCGGGATCGTTTCCGGAAAAACGGGACGTGCAATAACGCTCGTGCTCCGGCCACGCTGCAAGAACGCCGCCGACGATCGTGGTGAGGCTTGGGTACTGTTTCAGTGAGACAGGGACGTTCGTCATGTGCGTTCCGGATGGAGGAGCGAGCGGGAAGGAAACCTGGTGAACTGTGCGCAACATCGCCGCGACTGCTTTGTCCGCGTGTGAAGCAATTTTACCACTACGGATTCAACAGTGGGACAAGGCAGACTAGGGCCTGAGATTGTCCTTAGGCTCTGTCGCGATGGAGACTGCATTGGGTTACCGAGTGCAGAGGATCGGGCAGTTTTCGATGGAGAGCAGCGAGAGCGAGAGCATACGTTGGCTCGCACGTTGAACCTTTGCGTTCGACAATCAATCGCGAGTACAAGTGCAATGCGTGCCAGCAAGCTGCCGCGAACACCGCGATCTGCGTCCGATCAATCGTGCATAGCTCTGGACAGAAAAACGCTTGCCGCAGCGTTCACGAAAGCTGCTTTGGCTTTCTCCAAAGTACGCACGATTCTTGACTTGAGGCAGCCAAGTGTAGTTTCATGCCGAGATGTCACTATGGGTGCTGGCGCCATGCTGGACGGCGGCAGTGACACTTGGCTTTTCGAAGGATTCGACACTGCAATTCGCTCATGAGCGGGGAGCATTCACTGCCAGTTGAGCGGTAAAAGTCATCGTCATTTGTCCAGCAGGAAATGCGCAGGCGCATCGTTGCGCTGCATTTAAAGATTCGGTGCCATCTTGCATGTTTCGGCCAGCGCGCATTGAAGTGATGTGCTGACGGAACGATGTTGTTGACACCCCCTGCAGAGCAGCGACCTGATTGAATTCGGACGGCACTGGCTGCCGCTTGTGGCTAGGTGTTTCGCTCAGCACCAAGACGAAATACATGGCGATGTAGTGAGCGGGTCGGTTCCTGACTGTACGAGACATACGAGGAAACAGAATGGAAAAGCAGGACATATACGCCAAGCTCGCTGAAGTATTCCAAGATGTGTTCGATGACGAATCGATCGTAGTTCGCCCCGACCTGTCGGCCAAAGATGTAGATGAGTGGGACAGCCTTGCCCATATCCGCCTGATGTTGACAGTCGAGAAAGCCTTCGGCATCGAGTTCTCGAATTCCGAGATCGGCAAACTCAAGAATGTGGGCGAACTTGCCGAACTGGTTCGTTCCAAAACGAGTTGACCTTTGACGCCATGTGCTTCCCAGACTCATGACCCGTGATCTCTATCGAGACCTCCTTTGGTTGCCTGAACCACCGCCCGACTTCGGTGCGCAATGCCGTGCTGCTGTTGGTGCGGCTGCGCCCGGGGCGTCCATCCGTTCGCTCGCTTCGTTCGCGCTGAACGAAAATCAGCTGTATCAGCTGTCCAAGGCAATCTCCAAAGTCGGCAAGGCAGGTCTGCCGCTCGACCCGCTGGTTCCGTTTCGGCTGGGGCTGCTGAGTAATTCAACCGGCGATTTCATCGTGCCTTCGCTCGTTGCGAGTGCCGCGCGCTACGGCATTGCACTCGAATGCATCCAGGCCGAGTACGACCAGGTGATCCAGGAGGCGCTTTCGCCCGACTCTGTGATCAATCGCGCAAAGCCTGATGCCGTACTGCTTGCCATTGACTACCGTGCGTTGCCTTTGCGTTGCAAGTTGGGTAGTCCGGAAGCGACTGAAGATGCCGTCCGGCAGTGCCTGGCCTACATTGAAACAGTGCGCTCGGGTGTGATGGCTAACAGTAACGCCGTGTGCATCCTGCAGACTTTCGCTGCCCCACCCGAACAGCTTTTCGGCAGCTTCGACCGTGCGCTGCCTGGCACGATCCGCAATATCATCGATCGCGTGAATCTCGGGCTGACCCAGGGCGTCTTTGGAACGCGCGATGTTGTCCTCGATGTAGCTGGACTTGCTGAAACAGTCGGCCTTGCGAACTGGCATTCACCGACTCAATGGAATTTGGCAAAGCTGCCGTTTTCCAACAGCTACCTACCCCTTTACGCCGATCACGTTGCGCGGATCCTTTCGACGATGCGTGGCAAGAGCCGGCGCGTGCTGGTACTCGATCTGGACAACACACTTTGGGGCGGTGTGATCGGTGACGACGGGCTTGAAGGCATCCAATGCTCGCAGGGAGATCCCACGGGCGAGGCGTACCTGAGTGTGCAACGGCTCGCCCTTGATTTGCGCGCGCGCGGAATCGTGCTCGCGGTTTCCTCGAAGAATAATGACGATATCGCTCGCCAGCCATTCGCCAAGCATCCCGAAATGCTGCTCAGGCAAGAGCATATCGCCGTTTTTCAGGCCAACTGGAACGACAAGGCCACCAACATCAGGTCGATTGCCCACGAGCTGTCGCTGGGGATTGATTCCATGGTCTTCCTCGATGACAACCCGGTCGAACGCAACCTGGTGCGGCAGTTCCTTCCCGAAGTTGCAGTGCCGGAACTGCCTGCCGATCCTGCGCTGTACGCCAGGACTCTTTCTGCTGCCGGATACTTCGAGTCGATCATGTTCTCGGACGAAGACGTCAAGCGGGCCAGGTATTATCAGGACAATGCCAGGCGCGTTGAACTGCAGCAGGAGTCGGGCGGGCTGGATGGCTATCTCGCTTCCCTGCGCATGGAAATCACATTCCAGCCGTTTGACGAAATCGGCAGGTCGCGGATCGCCCAGCTGGTCAACAAGTCGAACCAGTTCAACTTGACGACCAGACGCTATACCGAAGCCGAGGTTGCCGACGCGGAACACGATCCCGATGGCCTGACCCTGCAGGTGCGGCTGGCCGATACGTTTGGCGACAACGGGATGATCAGTGTGATTATTTGCCGCCCGCAGCTGCAATTCGCGTGGACGATCGATACGTGGCTGATGAGCTGTCGGGTGCTGGGTCGACGCGTCGAACAGATGGTGTTGCGGGAGATCGTGCGGCATGCCCGCGATCGCGGTGTCCGGAAGCTGGTTGGGATCTACCGGCCCACGGATCGCAATGATCTGGTCAGGGAGCACTATTCGAAGCTTGGGTTTCGCCTTGTCAGTCAGGAATCGGACGGCACGACGGTGTGGGAATTGGATGTCGACGGCGAACTCCCCGAGACAGCGCCTATGGTCGTTCAATCAGTGGGTTTTGCGCTCGAAACCAGGGAGCGCACCCAATGACCGACCCGGAATACAGGCCGGATCCGGAGCCGTTCGATGCGCAACCCACACGCCTGCCAAAGCGCGACTTCGTGCTGCTTCCGCTGCTCGCGCTTGCGACAGCATTATTCTTGTTCGCAGCTTCCGAGATCGTGACGCGTTTATTTTGGAAACAACAGGAGATCGATTCCTGTGCCGTGGTGGACCCGATTGCGGGCAATCACTTCAAGGCCAATTGCACGGCACGTACCAAGAATGCGGAAGGCCCATGGGCTACGTATCGACGCAATGAATGCGGTTATCGAAGCGAGACATCGTGCGGTCCCAAGCCTCCAGACGCCATTCGCATTGCGATCGTCGGATCTTCCTTGAGCGAAGCGCTGCACGTCCCCTACAAACAGACCTATTTTGCGCTGGCTTCCGAGGAGCTCAGTCGCATCTTGCATCGCACGGTAGACGTGCAAAATCTCGCGGTTCCGGCGAGCGGCCCCGTCGACACCTATCGCCAGCTACCGGAAGCGTTGGCGCTGAAGCCTGACGTTGTGGTGTATCTGATCTCGCCCATCGAGTTGATGACGAATTTCGACCAGAAGCAGGTATTGGAGCGCAACAATCCGAGGCGCATTGGCTCTACGTCCAAAAAGCATCCGCCCGGCGGCGCCATGAGGAAGCTGCAATCGTTCCTGACCGGGTCGCGAACGATGGTCGTGGCGCAGCACTTTCTTTTCCAGGACACAGACACCTACTTGCGGCTGTACTTGTTGTACGGCGACAAGGGCGACTTTCTTCGGCAGCCATTGACTCCCGCGTGGCGGCAACGCTTTGCCGACATCGATCTGGTCATCGGCGACATGGCCGACAAGCTGCGAGCCGCTGGCGTTCCGTTCGTTGTGGTCGCTATCCCTTCACGCGCGGAGACGGCGCTGCTCAGCTCGCCGAATTTGCCTCCCCACGTCGATCCATTTGCGTTTGGACGTCAGATCCAGGCGGTCGCGGCCAAGCATGGTGCCGGCTATGTTGACGTGATGGATGCGTTCAGCCGAATCCCCAAGTCGGAGAGCCTGTACTACGCAGTCGATGGCCACCCGGCGGCCGGCGCGCAAAAGGTCATCGCTGACAATCTTGCAAGGAAGTTGCTGGACGGAACCATCCCGGCTCTTTCGCGTCCCGCGATGTCGCCAGCCCAGATACGGGAGCGCTAGCGTTGGAATCGGCATCGCTCCAGTTTCTTGCCTACGCTCTCGCGGTAGGCATCGTTTTCAACCTCAACCGGTCGGTTGCCTGGAGGCAGTTTGTCCTGTTGGCGGCCAGTCTGGTGTTTCTCGCGTTCTTCTCTCGGCAGCCGACCGCATTTCTGCCGCTAGCCGCATTCCTGGCTTTTGGATTTCTCAGCTTGCGCGCCATGCAGGCTGGCAGGACGAAGGCGTTCGTGGCGGTTCTTGTCGCGGGAATCGTCGCATTCATGTGGTTGAAGAAGTACACATTCATCCCGCCGAATTTCTTTCTCCAATTCCCTTACGTGACACTGGGACTGTCGTACATTTTTTTCCGCGTATTGCAACTGATCATCGATGCGCGCAACGGCGATCTCCCGGAGAGGATCACACTCGCCTCGTACCTGAACTACACGTTGAACTTCACGACCCTGGTCTGCGGACCCATCCAGCGGTACCAGGAGTTCGCCGCGATGCAACTCGCGCCGTTGCCTTTGCCGATGAACATCATCGTTGCGGGCAATTCGATCGAGCGAATCGTTGTCGGCTTCTTCAAGGTAAACGTGCTGTCCCTGGCCCTGTCGATGGTCCACGTCAGCGAGCTGAATATTCTTGGCTCGGCGCATTCTTTCGACCAACGCGTGTTGGCCGGCATCCTCACGGCAACGTCCTATACGCTTTATCTGTATTGCAACTTCTCCGGCTATATCGACATCGTGATCGGAATCGCTCGCTTCCTGCGCATCGAATTGCCGGAAAACTTCAATCGGCCTTTTTCTTCCGGCAACTTCCTGGTTTTCTGGAGCCGCTGGCACATGACCCTGTCGGCATGGTGGCGGGCCTATGTCTACAATCCGATGGTGATCGCGTGCATGCGCCGCTGGCCATCGCCTTCGGTCGAGCCGTTCTTGGCGGTGTTCGCATTTTTCGTCACATTCTTTCTGGTCGGTGTCTGGCACGGCCAGAGCACGATGTTTCTGTTTTTCGGGCTCCTCATTGGGCTCGGCGTGAGCATCACCAAGCTTTATCAGGTGCTGATGGGGAAGTGGATGGGTCGCAAGCAATACAAGGAATTGTCGCGCCGTTGGCTGTACGGTACGGCCGCTCGAGGCCTCACGTTCACCTGGTTCACGTTCACGGCCCTATGGTTCTGGTCGAACTGGGCGCAGTTGCATTTCCTCACTCATGCGTTGGGTCCGCTGGGGTGCATGTTTGTCTGGACCGGTATGTTCGTGGTTTCTTCAGTGGTGCTGGCCGCGTGGGAAGTGGCCCGCGAATGGCTGCTGTCCCTGCAGTTTGGCGGCCAACCGCTTGTGCAATCCCGCTACGTCCGCACGGTGTGGGACACCGCTCTGGTGGTCATTGCAGCGACAACACTGATTCTCAACAACGCCCCGGTGCCTGATATCGTCTACAAGACGTTTTGACCAGGAGAACGAACTCGCAGGATATCGCGCGATTCTTTCGAGGATTGCCCATTGGAGAATGATTGCGAGCTGAGTGAATGGCATTCGGTAGCGCAAGGTTTGCGTGCTGCGCAGACACATGGGCGGCCACATATCTATCTGGACGAACGTGCGCTGTCGAGAGGGCTGGCCCCGGAAATCTGCACAGCACGATCGGTGGATTGGTAATCCCCCGTTTTTAGTTATCACCAAAGTGGGGATAGACATCCTGCAACAATCTGGCTATCGGTAAGATCGTCGCCGACGCCAGACCAAGTATTGAGGTTGCCACGTTTGCTGGCCCTCAATCACCTTCATCACCCGCATGTTGTTGTCCAACTCGCGCGATCAGCAGCTTGTCCACGCGCGCACCGTCGAGATCGACGACTTCGAAGCGGTAGTTCTTCCACACGAAGTGCTCGCCCACGTGCGGGATGCGGCCGAACTGCGCGATCACCATGCCGGCGAGGGTGTTGTAGTCGTGGTCGTCCTCATCGGGCAACTCGTGCAGCGACAGCAGTTCACGCAGGTCGTCGGTTGCAAGGCCTCCGTCCACCAGCCACGAACCGTCCTCGCGTTCGATGATCGGCATGTCGTCCGGGTCGGTCGCGTCGCCGGATTGCAGGCGGCCGATGATCGCGTCCATCAAATCCTCGAGTGTCACCAGTCCCTGGATTTCGCCGTATTCGTCCACCACCAAAGCGATTGATTGTTGTTCGTCGCGAAAGATTTCGAGCAGCGCCAGCGAGCGTGTGGATTCGGCCACGAACACCGGCGGACGCAGGTCATGGAACAGATCCGCATTGGTTTCGCCGATGCGGATGGCGAGAGATTTCATCTCCAGTATGCCGAGCACGTCGCGGTCGTTGCTGCGATAGACCGGATATTGCGAATACGCGGTTTCGGTCATCACCGCGAGGTTTTGCTCGAACGACGCGGCTGCATTCAGCCACGCGACCTGCGTGCGCGGCGTCATCAGGCTGCTGGCGGTGCGATCGCCGAGCCGCAACACGCGATGCATGATGTTGCGCTCGTCCTCGGCAATCGTGCCCTGTTCGTGGCCTTCGGAAACGAGCAGGCGGATTTCCTCGGTGCTGACGCGATCGTCGTCGGTCTTGCGCAACCCGAACAGCTTCAGCAGCATGCGGGTGCAGAACGACAGCACCACTACGCCGGGTTTGGCGAAGGTTGCCAGCCAGTGAATCGGATATGCGACATAGCTCGCAATCAGTTCCGGCGCCAGCGTGGCGATGCGCTTGGGCACGAGTTCGCCGATCACGCCGTACAGGAATACCATCACCAGGAAGCCGATCACGAAACCGATGTTGTGCGCGTACGGTGCAAGTAGCGCAATCTTTGCAATCGGACCTTCGATTTCGACGCCCACCGATTCGCCACCGAAATAACCAGTGAGCAAGCCGAGCAGGGTAATCCACAGTTGCACCGCCGACAGGAATTTTTCCGGATGATCCGCCAGGCTCAGCGCCTTGCGCGCACGTACACTCTCCTGCGCCATCTGCTTGAGACGGCTTTTGCGCGATGTCATCACCGCCATTTCGGACATCGCGAAAAAGCCGTTGAGAAGCACCAGAACGAAGACGATCAGCAAGCGCGTCATGGCGTGCTCGCGGCTGCGGCGTAATGCGCATTCATGGCAAGGTGCACGGTCACACTGGCGACGAAACCGAGCGCGATGGCCCAGCTCCAGCGCAAGTGGCTCATGAACGTGTAGTCGCCGCGCGCCGCGCCCATCATCGCGATGCCCGCAGCCGAACCGATCGACAACAGGCTGCCGCCGACGCCGCAGGTCAAGGTAACCAGTAGCCACTGTGCATGATCCATCGCCGGACTCATCTGCAGAGCGGCGGACATGATCGGGATGTTGTCGATGATCGCCGACAGCATGCCGAGGATCGTGTTCGCCGCCGTCGGGCCCATGTGTCCGTAGAGTTGCGTCGATACGAGTTGAAGATATCCGAGCGTCGCCAGCCCACCGACCGACAGCAGCACGCCGTAGAAAAACAGCAAGGTGTCCCACTCGGCGCGGGCGATGATGTTGAAGATGTTGTATCCGCGCGGATCGTGGGCGAGATCGGCGGTGGTGGCGTCGGAGTCGTCGTAACTCGGTTCACGGCGGCCGATCACGAACGCCAGCATTTGCAACAACGCGAGCCCGGCGAGCATGCCGAACACCGGCGGCAGATGCAGCATCTGCTTGGCGATCACGGTGATAGCAATGGTCAGCGCGAACAGTGCGCACATTGCGATACCGCCGAACTTGAGCGTGGACTTGGCGCTGCCTGCCGGCGGCTTACCTGCGGGCACGGCGAACATCATCAGCGTTGCGGGAACCAGCCAGTTGACCAGCGCCGGCACAAACAGCCGGAAGAAATCGAAGAACTCGGCTCGATGCGCCTGCCAGACCATCAGCGTGGTGATGTCGCCGAATGCACTCCAGGCGCCGCCGGCATTTGCCGCGACCACGAGGTTGACGCAGCACACCGTGATGAAACGTTTATTACCCGCGCCGAGCGCGAGCACGACCGACCCAACCACCAGCACGGTAGTCAGATTGTTGAGCGCCGACGACAACACGAAGGCCACGATGCCAGTAATCCAGAACAATGCGCGATAACTCAAGCCGCGCCGCACGAGTGTCGCGCGCAAAGCATCAAACACGCCGCGCTCGGCCATCGCATCGACGTAAGTCATCGATACGATCAGGAAAAAGAACAGCTCGGCATAGTCGAGAAACAGGCGCTCGAACGCGCCGGAGACCATATCCTGCTGCGCGGCGCCTTGCGCAGACCACGCAATCAAACCCCAGATCAGCGCGGCTGCGAGCATCACCGGTTTGGATTTACGCAGGTGGATGCGTTCCTCAAGCGCGACCAGAAGATACGACACGGCGAACAGGACGATCACCGTCCAGCCGAGCGGCGTGCCGGTCGCATTCAAGTGCGCGGGCGCCGCATCGCTGGCAAAAGCCGCCATCGGCATGCACGCCAGCATGGACGCGGCGATTCGAATGAAACGGCGCGCGGCGGGCTGGGTAGGTCGATCGGGCATGGGACTGCTTTGGGCGCTCGGTCGCGAAGGTTGAGGGTACACAGGCGATGTTGGCTGCGACAGGTGTTCGGATCGCAGCCAGGAGAGGGACTTTGAATGCTTTTGCGAGTGTTTGGCCCCACAGCGGCGCGTCCGCACCGTGGGCATTGTAACATTGCGCTTTCGCCGACCCCGGCCGCCTGCGCGGCCCCCTGGAGCCAGCATGTTTTCTCTGCAAACCATCTTCGGTAGCGGCAAGCAGTTCTACGGCTTGCTCGAAGCGGCCGCCGCAGCGGCACTCGACAGTGCCAAGGCGCTGCAGGTGATGGCCAAGACCGCCAGCACGACACCGTCGCTGGAAGAGTTCAGACGCGTGCGCCAACGCGAGCGCGAGATCATCAAGGAAATCAATATTGCGCTCGTCAATACCTTCGTCACTCCGATCGAGCGCGAGGACATTGAAGCGCTGGCCGGCGCGCTGTACCGCATCCCGAAGTCGATCGAGAAATTCGCCGATCGCTACGCGTTGGCCGCCGGCAATCTGCGCGGCATCGATTTTGCGCCACGCGCGGCGATGCTCGAACAGGCAGCGACCGTTGTGCTGGAAATGGTCAGGCATTTGAAAGGGCTGAAGATCGAGCCGATGAAGGAACTCAACGACCGCCTTGGTGCGATCGAGAACGAGGCCGACCGGCTGATGCTCGAACTGTATCGCGATCTGTATGCAGGCAATTACGACGGTATGGTCGTGTTGTTGATCAAGGATTTCTTCGAGTTGCTGGAAAAAGCCATCGACCGCTGCCGCGAAGCCGGCTCGATCGTCTATCGCATCGTCCTCAAGAATTCCTGAGGCCGCGCGCATGTTGTCCCTGGTCCTGACGGTCGTGGTGGTCGCGCTGGTGTTCGAATACATCAATGGCTTCCACGACACCGCCAACTCCATCGCCACCGTGGTCGCGACCAAGGTGTTGTCGCCGATGCAGGCGGTGGCACTCGCGGCCATCACCAACCTGATCGGCGCGCTATGGGGCACGGCGGTCGCAAAGACGATCGCCAGCGGCCTGATCGACACGCATGTGGTCGATGTCACCTCGCAATTCATTTTGTGCGCACTCGCTGGCGCGACCGTCTGGAACCTGATCACCTGGGCGCTTGGTCTGCCGTCTTCATCGAGCCACGCATTGATCGGCGGGCTCTGCGGCGCGGCGCTCGCTGCCTCGCATGGGCTTTGGTCGGCGATTATCTGGTCGCAACCGGCGCATCCTTGGTTCAAGGGTGCGGGCATCTTCTGGAAAGTCATCCTGCCGATGGTGACCTCGCCGGTGCTCGGTTTTATCGGCGGATTTATCCTGCTCGGCCTGCTGTACGCGATCATCGTCGCGATCTCGCGCGCCGGCGGTCCGTTCTCGCGGCTTGCACGTCCGCGTTGGGTCAACGCGTTTTTCGGCAAGGCGCAATACGTGAGTGCGGCATACATGGGCTTCGCGCATGGTTCCAACGACGCACAGAAGACGATGGGCATCATCGCGCTCGCATTGGTGTCGGCGGCGAATGCGCATCAGCTCAACGCATTGCCGCGTTGGCTTGATTTCATGCGGCCTTCCGCCGATGCGCTGACCAAGGGCAACATCGACCATTGGATCATCTATAGCTGTGCGATCGTGATGGCGTCGGGTACGGCCGCTGGCGGCTGGCGCATCATCAAGACGCTTGGCCACAAGATGGTCAAGCTGCATCCGATCGACGGCTTCGCCGCGGAAACCTCGGCGGCTACAGTGATCACGATCGCGTCGTCGCTCGGCATTCCGGTATCCACCACCCACAACATCTCCGCTGCGATCATGGGCGTGGGCTGCGCCAAGAATCCCAATGCGGTGAAATGGGGCGTGGTCGAACGCATCATCTGGGCGTGGATCCTCACCCTTCCAGCTGCCGGCGGCGTGGCATGGCTCCTGGTACATGTGCTGCAACTGGGTGGGTGGTATCACTAGTGCGCGCTGGTATTTCGCGATGATCGGTTGATCTGTGCGACAACGCTGCACTGTTTGCATTTTTTAGTTGCTGTAGATCTCCGTACTTTGTCGCCACCGCAGTTTCGCTATTGCGTCGCTACCCGATCGCGCCCTGCTGCCTTCGCCGCGTACAGTGCTGCATCGGCGCGCTGTATCCACGTCGCCAGTGTGTCGTGCGTGCGGAACAATGCGACGCCGAACGACGCGGTGATCGTTCCCGCCGGATCGATCGGCGCGGAGGCGATCGCCGATCGCAAGGTCTCGGCCACATGCATGCTGCCTTCCGCGCGCGCGCCGCGCACCAGCAACAGGAATTCTTCGCCGCCCCAGCGTGCAAACACGTCGTCGCGGCGCAGCAGCGCTTCGCAGCGGCGCGCGATCTGGCGCAGCACTTCATCGCCGACCGGATGGCCGTGTGCGTCGTTGATGCTCTTGAAGCGATCGATATCGAACATGATCAGCGCGTCGTTGACGTTCGGCGCGGCGATCAGCTTCGTCAACAGGTGTTCACCGGCGCGGCGGTTGTACAAGCCGGTCAGCCCATCGCGTTCGGCTAGCGCCTGCATTTCCGCGCTCTGGCTTTGTAGTGACGCGACCCGGCGCTCGATGCCGCGATGGAACGGAATGTAGATCAGCAACAGCAGCATCACCGGCCCGAGCGTCACCACCATGTCCATGCCGCGCGCGGCGCGCATCTCGTCTGGATGATCGAGCAGGTAGAACAGGATCGGGCCGGCGACGAGCGCCCACGCGATCGTGGCAGCGACGAATACCTGCTGCGGCCGCAGGAACACGATCATCGTGAGAATCAATGGCATCAGCGCGGATGTCATCGGTGGAAGCGTATCGATCAACGTCGCGCCGGTTTTCACCGCATGGATCGGATACACCCAAGCAGGCACCGCGATCGCGATGAACGCAACCGAAAAAGCGGCCCACAGCACGGCAAGGAACCGTGCCGGTTGCAGCAGTGCAATCACGATCAGCAGCGCCAGGATGGACGTCAGCCCGATCGACATCACCAGGTCCAGCAACTGCGGATGCAACTGCCGGCTATCCAGGAACGCCGTCAGCGCCGAACCCAATGCGGAAACCACCAACAGGAACAGGCCGGTGCGGCGGATGTAACGCTGGTGTGGATCAATGATCAAGAGTCGGCCGGATTCGGTCGTGTTTGCGGTTGCTACAGCAAATCCCCACCGGCCGACAGCAGATGCTCGATGCGATCGCCCAAACCACCGATTTCGAGCACAAGTCGATCGATTTCTGCGGCCTCGAGACAATCGTAGGGTCGGTTTTCGCACAGCTGCAGGTAGGGCACGCCGTCGAGTGGACTGATTGCGAGGTAGCCGACCGCGCTTTCCCAATTGAATGCGAGCGCGCGCTTGAGGTCGACGCCCGTGGTCGGCGCGAGCACGGTGCTGACGCGCACGTACTTGCGGCCGTCCTCGTCCTCGAGTTCGGCAAGATAGATGCTCTGGTGGCGACGACCCTTGTCCAGCGACAGCCGCACGCAAAGCAGATACGGTTCACTGGTGGTCAGGTTGTAGCGCGCGAGCAGGTGGCCGCGGATCTGTTCGAAGTTGAGCATGACGATCCCGCGAGTAATGAGCCTTATGCTAACCCTGCGCTAGCGACGACACCAATGGCACGCGAATCTCGACGATCGAAATCTTCCAGACCCGGGCCGAACGAGCCTGGTGCCACGGAACCGATGTCGGCAAAGGCGGAGGCCGCTGCCAAAGCCGTGGCGCGCATCCACAAGGCGATCCGCGCGATTCCGGTCGGCGTCGCCGCCGGGTACGGCATGATTGCGCGCCGTGCGGGACTGCCCGGCCGCGCGCGCCTCGTCGCACGCGTGCTGTCGAACAACGACGATCCAACCCTGCCGTGGCATCGTGTAGTGCGCAGCGATGGGCGGATCGCATTTCCGGCCGGTTCGGAAAGTCACGCCGAGCAAAGTCGGCGCCTGCTTGCCGAGGGCGTCCTGATAGAAGGCGACCGCGTGCGCGGCATGCCGCGCGTCGGCGACGATCTCGATGCGCTGGTGTGGGCGCCGCCGCGCCGTTGAACGATTGGGGTAAGGACGTTCTCGGCACGGTTTCGTACAGCGAAATGTGACGCGATGCCGGTATCATGGCGGCCTTGTTTGCGCGGAGCCCGCATGTTCAACCATTTGCCGAAAGCCACCCAGGCGCTGATGTGGATCAATGGTGGCCTGCTGTTGCTGAAATACCTCCTCGGCGAAGCGAGCTTCCTGCCATTCGAGCTCTGGCCGATCGGCATCGATCCGCAATCGGTCGGATTGGATGTCTTGCCGCCAGGCGTGGGTTTCATGCCCTGGCAACTGGTGACCTATGCATTCCTGCACCAGGACATCACCCATATTTTCTTCAACATGCTCGCGCTGCTGATGTTCGGCGCGCCGCTGGAGTACACCTGGGGCACGCAGCGTTTCATCACCTACTACATGGTTTGCGTGGTCGGCGCCGGCCTGACCTATCTGGCGTGGGCTGCGGTGATGCACATCGACAGCCCGGTGATCGGTGCATCGGGCGGCGTGTTCGGTCTGTTGCTCGCTTACGGCATGTTGTTTCCGAAGCAGCGCGTGATGCTGCTGTTCCCGCCGATCCCGATGAGCGCGCGCACGCTGGTGATCGGATACGGTGTACTGGAACTACTGAGCGGCGTCATCGGCATCGGCGGCAACATCGCCCACTTCGCGCATCTGGGCGGAATGTTGTTTGGCTGGCTGATGATTCGCTACTGGCGCCACCAGCCGCCGTTCAACAAGCGACCGCGCGGCGGCGGCATCCGGCGCTGATGCGACGGATGCTTGCAACAAATGCGGCTTGCCTCACGAATCAACGCCAGATCGACACCTGCTTGTTGCTTTCCATCGGTTGCCCGGCCTTGCAGGTATAGGATTTTCCGAATTCCGCCAGGTTCGCGAGGACGCCGTTGACGCGATATATCGCCGGCGACTGGATTGATGTGCTGACTTCGGTGATTGCAGTGGCGGGCGCGGTGCTGCGTTCCCATACTTGCGCGTAAGCCTCGAAGAAGCGCTGTTCGGGCGTCACCACGCCGATGTTCGGCAGCGGTTGCGTCGTGAGTGACATACGGAATGCAGCCAGTGCGAGTTCAACACCGGCGAGGTCCGCGAGGTTTTCGTCGCGGGTCTGGCGACCGTTGACCTTGACCTCACCGGATGCCGCGTAGCTGTCGTATTGCGCAATGATCGGTGTGGTGCGCTGCTCGTATGCCATCGAACTCGTCGGCGTCCACCAATCGCGCAATTGGCCGTCGGCATCGATGGTGCGGCCCTTGCCGTCGAATGCGTAATGCAATTGATGGCCGATCAACGAACCCAGCGCGCCGAAGTGCTGCGCGTTGTCGGCGTTCGCATCGAACACCGGCGGCTGCAGAAACGCGGCGGTGACCACGACGCGATTCTGCACGAGGTCGTAGGACACATCGGGAATCTGCGCGAGCACCGGCCAGCGGCGGTCGCTGGTGCGCTTGCCGATTGCCGCCATGTCGCGCTGGTGGCTCCATGCGGCGGCTGCGAGCATGTCGGTCGCGAAGTGTCCGCTGCCGAATGCGAGACCGGTGACCGGCGCCTTGTGCGAAGGTTCGCCGAGCTCGATGCGCAGCTTGTCGAGCTTGGCCAGCGCGGCGGCGCGGGTCGGGTCGTCCATCCACGGATTGTGTTCGAGTGCATTCTTCATCGCCGCGCGCATCCCGGCGGCAACGCGCGTTGCCGCGTCCAGCGATGCCTGCGGCAGATAGCGTTCGGCGTATGCCTGACCCATGGTTTCGCCGAGCGCGCGATCGATCGCGTCGAGCACCGTCAGCCAGCGCGGTTGTGGTTGTTGGACGCCGTCGAGCACACGGTCGTACAACTGGAAATGCGCATCCTGGAATCCGCGCGACAGATACGGCGCGAGCGCGTTCGCGGTGTGGAAGCGCAAGTACGCCTGCCATTGTTCGACCGGGACGCTGGCGAGCATGCCGTTGACGGCTTGAAAGAATCCGGTGTGCGCCAGCGAGATATGGTCGTCGTCCGCGTGCTGCGTGCGCAAAAACTTGTCGAACGCCAGATTCGGATAAGACTTCTGCAATTCGACGAGAGTGATTGGTCGATAGGCATTGTTCGGGTCGCGCAATTGCACCAACGGCAATGAAGCCTGCGCAAGTTGCATTTCGATGGAAAGCACCCAGCCGGATTCGACCGAGACTTTGTCCGCAGGTGTGCCGGACAGTTGCAGGATCGCCTCGACATAGGTGCGGTAGCGGCCGAGCAAGGTGTGCGTGTCTGCATCCGGACGCGTGTAGTAATCAGGGTCGGGCAGGCCGAGGCCACCCTGATTCGCGTAGCCCAGCTGGCGATCGAAATCCTTCAGATCGACATCGGCGGAAAAGTTGAACAGCACCGGCACGCCCGCAGCGTGGAGATCGGCGATCGCCGTGGAGATGTCCTTCGCTTTCTTGATCTTCGCGATGCGCTCGAACAGCGGTTGCAGCGGCGTCGCACCGGCGGCATCGACTGCTGATTCGTTTATGCCGTCGGTCCACAACACGCCGAGCGCGCGATCGGCATCGCTGGCCGGATTGCGCACCGCATCGTCGAGCAACGCGCGTTCCTGCTGACGCGCATTGACTAGCATCGCGTCGAACGCCGATACGCTGCCTGCCGTCGGCGCCGGATGCGCCTTGAGCCATTCGCCGTTCGTCTGTGCGTAGAAATCGGTGCACGCCGCGCCGCTGGAACCCGCTACAACCGGCTTGACCGGTTTCGCTTTCACCTTTGCCTTCGCGGCATCGGCCGGCGTGTTGAAGCCGATCCACAAAAACGGAGCAAGCAGCAGGAGGTGGTATGTGCGGATCATCGGCGAACTCCAGACAGGATGCCGAAGTGTAACAAGCCGCTACGCGCGAGCATCCGCTGCGTGAATCCAGTGTTCAGCGCCAAGCTCGCAGCGACGCCGGCACATCGCCAAGAGTCGGATTGCCATCGCGCGGAAAAGGGCTCCGCGTAAGGCCTGCACGTGTGTCCAGACCGACCTACCAGCCTTGCTGCCGGTGCCGGTGTTGTTACACGAAGAATGCGTCTGTTCTCCAACGCATCGCCATCACAACCTCACGGTACCGACTTCACCGCCGTGACGATCGCCGGCTTGAGGAAGTGGATGTTCGCGTCCTGGCTCTGGTCGGCTTCGATGTACAGGCTCATCAGGAAGGCCATCAAGTCGTGGCGGCGTGCGAGCCATTTCGAGTCGTTGTAGGCCAGCGCCGGGTCGCCGATCTTGGGCGGCAAGGTGGCGAACCATGTGTTCCATTCTTTTTCGGAATAGAAACCGTGCTGGGCAATGTAGATGATCGGGCGGGCGAGCCGTCCGCTTTCGCCGAACACGTAGGTGGGCGCGGCATCGGGCGCGACCTGCGTCGCGATGGCGGCGAGCATGCGGTCGGCTTGCTCTTTCGTCAGCGCGGGATTGAGCGCGAGCTGCATCAGCCAGTCCGATCCGTGCGCAATACCGTGGCGCCAGCCTTCCTTGTCGACGAAGCCGCGATAGTCGCTCTCCGATACAAGAAAGACAGCTGCCTTCTCGACCATTGCCGCGCGCTCGTCATCCCTCATCCACGGCTTGATGCGATCGGTGCGCGCTACTTCCGATAGCACGAGCGCGCTGTAGGGCTTGCGGAATCCATCGGCATCATCGCCATCAAGTTGTGCATACAGCGCATCGCGGAACTCGCGCAGTGTGTCGGCATCGAAGGCGCCGTCGCGCATCCATTTTGCTAGCGCAGAGAAGGCAATATCGTCGCGGGTGACCGGATCGGGATCGCCAAGGCAACTTATCAAACCCATCGCCAGCGCCTTGTGGCCGTCGGCATCGTCGATGCTGAACTTCGACGCCTTCAAGGCTCGCAGAGATTCGGCCGTCTGTCCTTCCGGCGGACATGCCGCGAAGGCAGGCTTCGCCAGCAACATGGGCGCAATCAAAACCGGCAGCAACCACCCCATCCACTTGTGCATGTGCGTTCCATCCGTTCGGGCAGATCGACACCGTAGCGGCAGCGTCGGCGGGAGACAAGTTTCGACGATTGAACGCTTACCTTTTCAATGCGCCGCGATAGGTCCTGCTGCATGGAATCATCTTGCCGTCGCGCAGTTGCACGCGCGCGTCGCCGGTCTCGAGCGGTTCGATCTGCGCGATGCAATCAAGGTTGACCATCCAGCTGCGATGCACGCGCACAAAGCGCGCTGGATCCAGGCGTGGTTCGAGCGCGGCCATCGTGATGCGCAGAGGATAGTCGCGGCCCCGGACGTGCAGGTTCACGTAGTTGCCGGATGCCTGCAGGAACTCGATGTCGTTGGCCGCGACCAGGAATTCCTTGCCGAGTTTGCGCACCAGGAAGCGATCGGGCCGTTCGACGGGTTCCACCAGCGCACCCTCGTCATCAGGCGCATCCAGCAGGCGCGCCTCGCCCTGCAAGCGCAGGATCAGTAGGCGGTATGCGGCCACGATCAGCAGGATGGTGACGTAGGTGCGCCAGTCCTTTAGGTATTCGTAAAAGAATTCGCGCGGCCAATTACCGAAATCGTAGTGCGAACTCATCGCGAGGTAGACAAGCTTGCGCACGGCCACCATTGCGGCCACGTGGAGCGCGCTGAACACGAGCGTGGCGAGCGCGTGCAGTGGCAGATTGCGTCGCAAATGCCCGAAGTCGAGCGGAAACCGTCGCTCGAAGGCAATCAGGAGCGGCACCAGTGCGAGCATGACCAGATGGCTGGACCACTCCCAAGTCGCCGGGCCCCAAGCAGCAGCGATGTAGTGGGCACGCGCGACGTCCATGGTCGCGATCTGGGTGTTGATCGCGGCCTGCGAGGTGTACAGAAAGATCCAGAAACCCGGTTCGACCCAACGACGCCATGGCTGGTAGCGGTCGAGCAGCGAGCGAGCATGCGGTGCCGCGGTGGCCACCCTCGGGCCTGCGGGAGTCGATGGCGTCGACGCGGCCTCGGTCTGTGCGCGCGGCGTGGGGCTGGTTGGGATGTGAGCGGCGGACACCCGCGCATTGTAGGGGCAGGGGGCGACATGCGGCCCGCGGTTCGTCACGCCGATCCGCGATTGGTCACCGGTTTCCGTCCCTGAACCCTTCGCGCTGTGTCTTGTGAGCGCGGTCGGACAGGCTTGCGTCCGAACCCTCACGGAGTATCCCCATGCAACGCCGCCACGACATCGACGCTTTGCGCGCGATCGCATTCGCCGTCCTGATCCTCTACCACCTCGGCATGTTCTACGTGGCCGACTGGGGTTGGCACGTCAAGAGCGAACACAGCGCCGAATGGCTGCAATACCCGATGCTGTTCGTCAACCGCTGGCGGATGGACCTGATCTTCATGATCTCCGGTATGGCCGCCGCATTCATGCTGAAGACCGACCACGTCTGGCGGTTTGTGCGCCAGCGCAATTGGCGACTGATGCTGCCGCTCCTGTTTGGGATGGCGATTGTGGTGCCGATCCAGCCGTATGCGCAGGGCGTGTTCAATGGCAAGGTCGCGCCGGGATTTTGGCAATTCCTCTGTGACTACTATGCGCACCGGCCGTGGCCGAAGGACGCGTTCGACGGCTGGAAGCAGGGCGTCACCTGGAACCATTTGTGGTACCTCGCTTACCTGTGGGTCTACACGCTGGTGCTGGCTCTACTGGCGAAACCGCTGGCTTCTACAGCCGGGCGCCGACTTGCGGCGCGCCTGACCAATCTGCGTGGGAAATGGCTGATGATTCTGCCGGCGCTGCCCTTGCTGCTCTATACCGTGATGCTGCAAGACCGCTTCCCCGACAACGGCGACTTCGTGCATGACTGGTATCGCAACGCCATGTACTTCACGATGTTCCTTTACGGCTACCTGTTCGCGCGAGACGCTGGCTTCTGGGCCGAAGTGCTGCGGCTTCGCAACACCACACTCGTGACGGCGCTAATCGTCTTTGTGCCGTACCTGGCGCTTGGCCGCCTGCTGCCGGATGACGCGCCGCATTGGCAGATTGTTGTAATCTGGACGCTGCGGGTGGCCTACCTCTGGACGATGCTGCTCGCGATTCTCGGCTGGGGCCACGCGCTTCTCAATCATCCGTTCCGTTGGCTGCCATGGGCGAATGCGTCAGTGTACCCGTGGTACATGCTGCACCAGAGCCTCATCGTCGGGATCGGTTTTGCGCTAATCCCGTACCACCTCGGTCCGGTACTCGAACCGATCCTCGTGCTCGCCGGCACCGTGCTCGGATGCTGGTCGATCACCGTATTGGTGCAGCGCATCGCCTGGCTGCGGCCCTGCTTCGGAATGAAGGCGCTGCCGCATGAGCGGTCCTTGCGCACGGTCGCGGTGACCGCCGTGACGGTCCGCGACGATTGCGCATGAGCGCCGTCGAGCGACGCGACGGCTGCACTAGCCGGCCTGCAACGCCTTCAGCACCTGTGCACCATAGCGCTCAAGTTTGCTGATCCCAACGCCGCTGATACGACCGAGCGACGGCAAATCACTCGGCGCGTCGGCTGCAATCGCGCGCAGGGTGGCGTCGTGGAAGATCACGTAGGCGGGGACGTTCTGTTCGCGCGCGAGCCTCGCACGCAGGTTGCGCAGCGCGTCGAAGCGCGGGATGGCATGCGGTGGCAGGTCGGCCGCCGCAGCCGCTGTCGCGCGCGTCCCGCGGGCAGCCTTTTCGCGCTTGCGTTCGATATCGCGCCGCAATTCAACTTTTTTCTCGCCACGCAAAACCGGTCGACTGGCTTCGGTCAGCCGCAACGCGCCAAAACCTTCGACATCGATCTCCAGCAAGCCATTCGCGACGAGTTGGCGGAACACGCCATTCCAGCGCTTCGCATCGAGGTCGGCGCCGATGCCGTAGGTGCTGAGTCGCTGGTGACCGTGCTGGCGGATTTTTTCGGTATCACCTCCGCGCAGCACTTCGATCACGTGTGCTGCGCCGAAGCGCTGGCCGGTGCGCGCCACGCACGACATCGCCTTTTGCGCTTCGACCGTCGCGTCCCAGCGTTGCGGCGGATCGAGGCAATTATCGCAATTGCCGCAGGCGCTGCCGCCATCGGGCGCAACGTATTGCTCGCCAAATCCCGCGAGCAACAGATGGCGGCGGCAGACCGTTGATTCACAATAGCCGAGCAATGAATCCAGCTTGCGGCGCTCCAATCGCTTGCGTTCCTCGCCGGACTCAGACTGTTCGATCATCTGTTTGAGCATCACCAGATCGCCGAGTCCGTACGCCAGCCACGCGTCGGCAGCCTCGCCATCGCGGCCGGCACGACCGGTTTCCTGGTAATAGCCTTCCAGCGATTTCGGTAAATCCATGTGCGCGACGAAACGCACGTCGGGCTTGTCGATGCCCATGCCGAACGCAATCGTCGCGACGATCACCACGCCGTCTTCGCGCAGAAAGCGACGTTGATTCGTGCTGCGGATTTCCGCGTTCAATCCCGCGTGATATGGCAGCGCTGTCACTCCGTGGCCGGCGAGGAAGGCGGCGGTCTCCTCGACCTTCTTGCGCGACAGGCAATAGACGATGCCGGCTTCGTCGCGATGATCCTTCAGGAAGTCGAGCAACTGCTTGCGCGCGTTGTCTTTCTGCACCACGCGATAGCGGATGTTCGGTCGGTCGAACGAACTGATGAATTGCTGCGCGTCTTCGAGCTGCAGTCGCTCGACGATTTCGCGGCGCGTGGGTTCGTCGGCGGTCGCGGTGAGTGCGATGCGCGGGATATCCGGCCAGCGTTCGTGCAGCAGGTTGAGTTCGCGGTATTCGGGTCGAAAATCGTGGCCCCACTGCGATACGCAATGCGCCTCGTCGATGGCGAACAGGGCGACACGGCTACGCTCGAGCAACGACAGGAAGCGCGGCATCAGCAGGCGTTCCGGCGCGACGTAGAGCAGGTCGAGATCGCCTGCGAGCAACTTGCGTTCGACCGCGCTCGCTGCTTCGCCCGTCAATGATGAATTGAGGAAGGCCGCGCGCACGCCGAGTTGTTCCAGCGCTTCGACCTGATCCTGCATCAATGCGATCAACGGCGACACCACGATGCCTACGCCATCGCGCAACAGGGCGGGAATCTGGTAGCACAGTGACTTGCCGCCCCCTGTTGGCATCAGCACGAGCGCGTCACCGCCAGCGGCCAGATGCTTTACGATCGCCTCCTGCGGGCCGCGGAATGCGGGATAACCGAAGATGCGCCCGAGCAATTCGCGGGCAGGTGAAAGTTCGCGGGCAGAGGACATGTGCGACAAGGTTAGCAAACACATCGACGGATCGACCCGATCCGCATGACAACTTCGGGAAATTTTTCAGGCGAACCATTGCATGGCACGCTGACGCGCGATCGTGCGCGGTTGTTGCGCCTGCAGGCGGCAACGCGGAAATCTCCCACCGATGCGGATGCGCGCGATCGGCTCGCGAATGCCTTGTCGGCTTCACGCGCAGCCGCGCAAGCACGATCCGCCAACGCTCCCACGCCAACTTTCGACGACAGCCTGCCGATCGCGCGCGAGGCCGAGAAAATCATCGACCTGATCCGCAAGCATCAGGTCGTGGTGATCGCAGGCGAAACCGGGTCGGGCAAGACCACGCAATTGCCCAAGCTCTGCCTCGCCGCAGGACGGGGTGCGATGGGGATGATTGGCTGCACCCAGCCACGTCGAATTGCAGCGCGCAGCGTCGCTCGTCGCGTGGCGCAGGAGTTGGGCGTTCCGGTCGGTGGTGCGGTGGGATTCCAGGTACGTTTCAACGATCAAGTCGGCGATGCGACGCGCATCAAATTCATGACCGATGGCATCCTGCTTGCCGAGATGCAGTCCGACCGCTGGCTGTCGGCTTACGACACCTTGATCATCGACGAGGCGCACGAGCGCAGCCTCAACATCGATTTCCTGCTCGGGTATTTGCGGCAATTGTTGCCGAAGCGACCCGATCTCAAGGTGATCGTCACCTCGGCGACGATCGACACTTCGCGTTTCGCCCAACACTTCCACGATGCGCCGGTGCTGGAAGTTGAGGGCCGCAGCTATCCGGTGGAAGTGCGTTATCGCACGCCCGATTCCGCGCGCGATGATGACGATGGCGCAGATGATTCACGCGATGTGCGTGGACGTGAACGCCGTGAGCGCGGCATCAACGAAGAAATTATGGGCGCGCTGGAAGAGATCACCCGCGAAGATGCGCAAGGTGACGTGCTGGTTTTCCTGCCCGGCGAGCGCGAAATCCGCGATCTGCACCAGGCACTCGGCAAGCGCCGCTTTCGCCACACCGAAGTGCTGCCGCTATATGCGCGGTTGTCGCCAAAAGATCAGGATCGCGTGTTCAATCCCGGCACCGGCCGACGCATCGTACTGGCGACCAACGTGGCCGAAACCTCGCTCACTGTTCCGCGCATTCGCTATGTGATCGATCCCGGACTGGCGCGCGTCAAGCGCTACAGCCCGCGCATGAAGCTCGACAGGCTGCATATCGAAGCGATTGCACAGGCCAGCGCCGACCAGCGCAAAGGCCGTTGCGGTCGCGTCGCGGCGGGCGTTTGCTATCGACTGTATTCCGAGGCGGATTTTCTCTCTCGCTCGCGCTACACCGATCCGGAAATCCTGCGCGCCTCGCTCGCCGGCGTGATCCTGCGAATGCTTGCGCTCGGACTGGGTCGCGTTGAAGACTTCGCCTTCATCGATTCGCCCGATGCACGCGCCATTGCCGACGGCTGGCAGCAGTTGTGGGAACTCGGTGCGGTCAGTGCTCCCGATGCGCACGGCAGACGCGTGCTCACAGCGATCGGCCGTACCCTCGCGCGCCTGCCGGTGGACGTGAAACTCGGCCGCATGCTGATCGCGGCGCAACAGCATGGCTGCTTGCGCGAGATGTATGCCATTGCCTCCTTCCTCGCGATTCAAGATCCGCGCGAACGGCCGGCTGATGCGCGCGGAGCGGCGGATGCGGCACACGCGACATTCGCTGATCCGAAATCCGAGTTCGTTGGCATCGTCAGACTTTGGGATGCCTACACACAGGCGCATGAAGATCTCACTCAATCGAAGTTGCGCGACTGGTGCGAGAAACATTTTCTTGGTTTCCTGCGGATGCGCGAGTGGCGTGAGTTGCATCGGCAACTCATCGTGCTTGGCGACGAGTTATCGTGGCAAGTCAATGAAACGGCTGCCGACTACACAGCACTCCACCGTGCCCTGCTCGCCGGCCTGCCAACGCAGATCGGCCAGAAAGACGAGAAGCAGATTTATCAGGCGCCGCGCCAACGACGCTTCAAATTGTTTCCTGGATCGACCCTCGCAAAACTACCGCCGCCGTGGGTGTTGTCCGCAACGATGCTCGACACCGCGCAGGTCTGGGGCATGACCAACGCCCGCATTGAGCCGGATTGGGCGATTCAGGAACTGCCGCACCTACTCGCGCGCAAGCACTTCGATGCGCATTGGTCGCGCAAGCAGGGTCGCGTTGTTGCCTCCGAAGAGATCAGCTTGTTCGGTCTGGTGCTCGCGCCGAAGCGACCGGTGCACTACGGCAGCATTGCGCCTGCCGAATCGCGCGAGCTGTTCGTGCGGCAGGGCTTGGTGATGGGCGAGGTGACCACGCGCGCAACGTTCCTCGCACGTAATTTGGCGATGCTCGAAAAGGCGAACGAGGAAGAAGCGAAGCTGCGCCGCGCCGGGCTCGTGGTCGATGAAGACTGGCAGGCGCGCTGGTATCTCGACCGCCTGCCGTCGGATATGTGTACCGCCGCCGCGCTGGATGCGTGGTACGCGAAGCTTTCGCCGGATCAGCGCCACGCGCTGGAATGGCCGCTATCGGATTTGTTGCCTGGCGAGGGCAGCGAAGCGGAACGCTTTCCGAAATATCTCGCACTCGGCGATGCGCGGCTGGCACTGGCATACCGCTTCGAGCCGGGCGCCGCCGACGATGGCGTGACGCTCGCGGTGCCGATCCATTTGTTGAACGCGCTCGATACCGCGCGACTGACCTGGCTGGTGCCGGGCTTGCATGCTGACAAGGCGACAGCGCTGATTCGTGGCTTGCCGAAAGCGCTGCGACGCAATTACGTGCCGGCGCCGGATTTCGCCCGCGCATTCGCGGAAGCATGGCGCATCGCGAGTGCCGACAGCATCAGCAGCGAACTCGCGCGCTTCCTCAGCCGCGCTACCGGCGCGAGCGTTGCGGCGACCGATTTCGTTGAGTCTTCGGTGGAGCCGCATTTGTTGATGAACTTGCGCGTACTCGACGATGGGCGCGTGCTCGCGGAGTCGCGCGATCTCGATGCACTGCGAGCGCAATGGAGTTCGCATGCGGAAGTCGCCTTCGCCGCGCGTGTCGGTCGTGAACTTGCAGTTGAAGGCCTGCGCGAATTTCCATCGCAACCAATTCCGAATAGTATTCCGGGCGATGCCGGCGTTCCGGCTTTTCCTGCGCTCGTGGACTGCGGCGAAGACGCCGCTCTACGCGTTTTTGCGGACAGCGAGCAGGCACAGCGCGAACATGTCGGTGGTGTGCGCCGGCTGATGCGCATTGCGCTCGCAGACCGCATCAAGCAAGCACGTAAGCAATTGCCGGCGACGCCGCAAATTGGCCTGCTGTACGCGGCAATCGAACAATTCGCGAACGCGCCGGGCATCAAGGCGGCGGCGCAGGAACGGTTGCGCATCGATTTAGTCGAGGCTGCACTGAATGCGCTGTTGGCCGATGGCCTCGATGAAATTCGTGATCGCGATGCATTCGATCAATCCGTCGCGACGATCGGCAAGCAACTGTTCGGTGAAGCGATGCGGCGCATGCAATTGGCCGAGTCCATTCTCGCTGCCGTAGCGGAACTCAAGCCAATGCTAGATGCCCCGCTGCTGGGCTGGGCGAAAGGCAATCTCGACGACCTACGCGCCCAACTCGCCATGCTGTTGCCGCCCGGCTTCCTCCACGCGACCCGTAGCGATGCGCTGGAGCAGTTTCCGCGTTACCTGCGGGCGATGCGCGTACGTGCCGAGCGCGCACTCAACGATCCAGTGCGCGACCAGGCGCGGATGCTCGATCTGAAACCCTTCGTGGACGCGTACGCGCGCGCGCTTGTTGACGGCATTGCCGGCAGGCCGGATTGGCAGGTCCTGCGCTGGGATATCGAGGAGCTGCGTGTGTCGTTGTTCGCGCAGGAACTAGGCGCGAAGGCGGGCATATCGACCAAGCGGCTGGCGCGCGAGCTGGACGCCCTGCGCGCCAAGTGAATGCCCGTGTCTATTTGACGCGTTCGACCTTCGCGGTCTTGTTGTAGCCCTCGACGCTGAGGATCCACGAGTCGAGGAAGCCGGGCCGGATGTGCACGATCGGATTCGTCATGCGGACGCCCTCGAGCGGGGAACGGGCATCGGTCACGTGCCAGATCTGGCCGTTCGCGAGGGTGAACGTGGAGCCGTCTTGCCAGCCGGTGAAGGTGCCGGGGATCCTGCTTTCGATCTCGTTCGTCTCGCCACGGTAGTCCTTGAAGCCCATCCGCGCGGCCTCGGTGCGATCCTGCTCGCGGATGCCTTGTTCATGCGCTTGCATCTCGCGCCTGTCGACCTCATTGCGGATGAACGCGTTGAGCCGCGAGAGTTCCTCGGGCGACAGCTTGTCGAGGCCGGCGGCCTTGAAATCGGCCGAGGACATGCGCTCTTCGACCGACGAAAATTGCTGGGCGAAGACGATGGGTGTCGCGATGGCCAGGCCGGCGGCGAGCATGAGGATCAGTGAACGACAGCGCATGTTGGGGTTCCTGCGAAAGATGCTGGGCTGAACTAGTGTAAACCGAATGACGTGCACGTATAACTAGGCGTCCTTCCCGCTCGTTTCTGTTTGTCGTGAACATTTTCGCAGACTCCAATCCCGATCCAGCCAGTACGCCCGCAGATACCGCTGATGCGCCTTTCCAGCACTGGCTGGCAGCGCATGCGGGCGGATCGGCACGTGGCGCACTGTCGGCACTGGATGCCATAACGCAGCCAACGATCGATCGCTCTGCGGCGCATGCGCTGCTCGCGTGCCTGAAGCTGCTCGTGATGCTGCGCGCCGACGAAGAGGTGCTGCTCGCGGCGATTCTGCATGCGCTACCGGAATGGCGGCAGCGTCTTGCCGCGCTCGAACCGGTCGCGCGTGCGCGCGTGCAGGCGCTGCTCGATAGTCAGCATGCAGCCGAACAGGTGTGGACGCTGCACGCGGGCCGCGCCAGACACGTGGGCGCCGAAGGATTGCGGCGCCTGCTGCTGGCGCTGGTGCGCGATCTGCGCGCGGTCCCGATCCTGCTCTCGCGCCAGCTTGTGCGGATGCGCGGAGCGGCAGAATTGCCGGAAACCGAACGCATCGCGCTCGCCCAACTGAGCGCTGACATCCACGCGCCGCTCGCGAACCGGCTCGGCATCTGGCAGCTCAAGTGGGAACTCGAAGACCTCGCGTTCCGCTTCCTGCAACCCGATACCTACAAGCGTATCGCGCGCCTGCTCGACGAAAAACGCGGCGACCGCGAACGTTTCATCGAGGACGTGAAAGCGCGTATTCGTTCCGCATTGAGTGAAGCGGACATTCGTTCGGATGTCGCCGGTCGTCCGAAGCACATCTTCAGCATCTGGAAGAAGATGCAACGCAAGGACGTGCCGTTCGGTGAGTTGTACGACGTGCGCGCCGTGCGCGTGCTGGTGGACGACCTTGCGACCTGCTACTCCGCGCTGGGCATTGTGCATCAACTGTGGCCGCCGGTGCCGTCGGAGTTCGACGATTACATTGCCAATCCGAAGGGGAACAATTACCGCTCGCTGCACACGGCGGTGATCGGCCCCGAAGGACGCACTCTGGAAGTGCAAATCCGCACCCACGACATGCACGCACATTCCGAACTCGGTGTCGCTGCGCATTGGCGCTACAAGGAAGGTCAAGGCGGGTCAGGCCAAAGCGGCGGATCGAACAGCGCGGACGCCGGTTTCGAACGCAAGCTCACCTGGATGCGGCAGCTGCTAGAGCGCACCGAAGCCGATGCGGGCGACGAGGATGCTTTGCTCGCGGGGCTGCGCACCGATCTGATCGAGGATCGCGTCTATCTACTCACTCCCAAGGGGGAAGTCGTGGATTTGCCGCGCGGCGGAACCGTGCTCGACTTCGCCTACCACGTGCATACCGAAGTCGGGCATCGCTGCCGCGGCGCGAAGGTCAACGGTCGCATCGTGCCGCTGAATTTTCAGCCGAATACCGGAGATCGCGTCGAGATCCTCACCGCGAAAACGTCCGAGCCGCGTCGCGACTGGTTGATGACCGGCGGCGGGTTCCTCGCCAGCGCGCGCTCGCGCGACAAAGTACGCGCGTGGTTTCATAAACTCGATCGCGCGCGCAATCTGCAGGCCGGGCGCGAACTGCTCGAACGCGAACTCAAACGGCTTGCGTTGCATCAGTCCGATCTTGCGCCGGCGCTGACGAAGTTTCATCTGGCGAGCATCGACGAGTTGCATGTCGCGGTCGCGCTCGGCGACATCGGCCCGAGCCAGGTCGCGCGCGCGCTGCACGATCATGCGCAGGCGCAGTTGCGCGGCGACGAGTCGGAACGGATGGCAGCGATTCGTGCGGAAGCGAAGCTGCGGCCCGCGCGGCCGAGCGATGGTTTCATCGTCGAAGGCGTCGGCAACCTCCTCACCCAGATCGCGCGTTGTTGCCAGCCGGTCGCTGGCGATGCGATCGCCGGATATCTAACGCGTGCGCGCGGCGTGAGTATCCATCGCGAAAGTTGCGCGGCGTTGCAGCGGTTGCTCACGCGCGAACCAGATCGCCTGCTGCCGGTGGAGTGGGGCGAACGCGGCGATGGAAGTTACAGCGTGGATGTGCAGGTGCGCGGCTTCGATCGCAAGGGTTTGCTGAAGGATCTCGCCAACCTGATCGCACAGCAGGGAGTGCATGTGTTGGCGGTCAACAGCCGAATGGAAGCAGCGCGCGGACTGGTCGAGATCGCGTTCACGTTGAAGGTGCGCAACTTCGATCAACTTGGACAATTGCTCGGTCGCCTAAACGCGGTGCCAGGCGTGGACGACGTGCGACGCCTGGGTTGAGAGCACTGCTATCCTTGTTGAATTCCGACTGTGGGAAGAACATGAGTGAGCGTCGCGATCCGGTACTCGGTACGCTTCCAGAACTCGACGACGGGCGCGCAGATTCCATACGTGTGACCCGCAACGATGGGAAACATCCGCGCCGGGCATGGCGGTGGCTGCTTGGTATCGGCGCCGTTGCCGTGGTTGCGTCGGCGCTCGCGCTGCATCACTGGCGCGATGCGCTCGGCGCGCGGCTGGCGCCGCCGCCGCAGCAGATCGACACGATGCGGCAGGCTGATTCGGCATTGCGCGCTGGCAACCTCACTGCTCCGGACGGACGCGGCGCACGCGAACTGTATCAAGCCGTGCTCGCGCGCGATCCGGATCGTCTCGCAGCGCGCGAAGGGCTGGTGCGCGTCGGCGCGGCAGCACTCGCACAGGCGCAGGCCGCATTGAAATCGCATCGTCCACAGGATGCGCGCCGCGCGCTTGATCTGGCGCGCGATCTGGCGGTGCCGGTCGCCGATCTGCAGCCGGTCGAGGATGCATTGCAAAAAGGCAACGGCAGCGACGTTCAACTCGAGAATTTGCTGGCGCAGGCGGCTATGGCCGAGCACGCGGGTCATATCGACGATGGCGATGGCAGCGCGCTTGCGCTTTACCAGCAGGCGCTGGCGGCAGCGCCGGACAACTCGGTAGTGCTCGCGCGCCGGCAGGCATTGCTCGCGCGGATGCTGGACGGCATCGGTGGACTGCTTGCGCAGGGCGATGTCGCCGCTGCGCAAAAATTGGTCGATCGGGTGGCGGCGGTCGATCCGGGCGACTTGGATGTGCCGGCAGCGCGCGCGCGGCTTGGCGAAGCTGTGGAGCATCGTCAGAGCGCGCAGACGCACATGCTGAATACGGCCGATGCCGAGTTGCGCGGCGGTCGCGTCGATGCGGCGGTCGCCGCTTATCGCAAGGCCCTCGCGGACATGCCGAACAATCCGCAGGCACGCGCGGGATTGCGTGCAGCCGGCGAAGCGCTGGTGCGCAAGTCCAATCGTGCTGTTGCGGATTTCGATTTCGCGCGTGCCCAATTCGCGCTTGCGCAGGCGCGCGCGTTGGCGCCTGATTTGCCGAGCTTGCGCGCCGCAGAGCAGCATTTGCTGCAGGCGAGCACGCATCGCATGAGCATTCCTACCACAGCGAGCAAGGCAAAAATCAACGATTTGCTGGCTGCGGCCGATCACGCAATTGTGCGTGGCGAACTCGTCGATCCGCCCGGCGACAGCGCGTTCGACAAGTTGCGCGCCGCATCCGCGATCGCGCCGGGAGACCCACGCGTGATCGATGCGAGCAAGCAGTTCGTCGTCACCGCCGCGGCGTGTTACCAGCGCGAGATGGCCGGCAACCGTCTTGCGCGCGCCGAAGCATGCCTCGACGCGTTGATCGCGACCAAGCCGGCATACCCGAAACTGCAGTCCATGCGCCAGGAGCTTGTTGCGCGCTGGCTTGCGGTCGCCGACGAACGCATCGGCGCTGGCGAATTCGACACCGCGCAGCATGCGATCGCGTCCGCGCAGCGGTGGGCGCCGAACGATCCGGCGATTCCCGCGTTGCGCACGCGCCTGCAACAGGCGCGTGCCGGAGCGCATCGTTGATGGGCGGTATCCATCAGCCCTCTCCGGCTGGCAGGAGAGGGTAGGTTGAAGATGTTATGCAACACGCAAGCACGCATCGTCTGAGCGTGTGTGCGCACAGCACTCGTTACACAAAAAAACCAGCGCACCTTCAGGCCAGAACGCGTCGCAACACCGCACGCGCCGCGTCGAACGAAAAATGCCGATCGATGTTTTCGCTGCCGTGCCGCGCGAGTTTCTCCCACAATGCGCGATCGTCGTACAGGCGCAGCACCGCAGCAGCGAAATCCTGCGCATCGGCGCAGACCAGCACATCCACGCCATCGCGCAGATGCATGCCCTCGACTGCAGCGGGTGTGGCTACAACGGGTTGCCCGTGCGCCATGCTGAGATTGACCTTGCCCTTGACGCCTGCACCGTAGCGCAGTGGCGCGAGCCCGATCCTGCAGCCGTCCATGTACGGATTGAGATCGCGCACGTGGCCGTGCACGCGCACGCCGGGCAGTTTGTCGAGCGCCTGCACGTCGGCGGTCACGTCGCCGCCGATCAGGTGCAGCACGATGTCGTCGCGATACGCGCGGATCAGGGGGAAAATCTCGCGCACCATCCACAACGCCGCGTCCACATTCGGAGTGTGTCGAAAACCGCCGACCAACACGATGTCGCGGCGGCCGTCGAAGCCTGCGTGTTCGGTTTTGGCGCGATGCACATTCGACAGCACTTCGACCACAGCTTCGGGCGCTTCGCGCGCGAGCAGATCGCGTTCGACCGGGCTCACGACCAGGGTGAGGTCGGATGCGCGGATCAATGCCAATTCGCGTTCGCGGGTCTGTTGTGCGCTGCGCATCGACATCGGATCGCCGGCATTTTCCGCCGCGCGTTGCTCTCGCAGATAGTGCAGATCCACGGTGTCGAACACAAAGCGCGCCTTTGGCGAATAGCGCCGCGCCAAGGCTAGGTAATTGCCTGCCGTGAAATGACGACTGGCGATGATGATGTCGAACTCTGCGCCATGTTTTGCGAACCATCCGGGCGCATTCCGAATCCACGGTTTCCACCAGACCTGCACGCCGAGTTGCTGCAATTCGCTGGTGTAACCGCCATCGTGCGCGAGGTTGTCGGCAAAGAATGTGACCGCGCAGTTTTCTTCCAGCAACAGCCGCATCAAGTTGATCATGCGCAGCGAACCGGAATCGCGATCCGGCATCGGCGTGCTCGCGTCGATCATCAGCACGCGCCGCGTCGCGCGATGCTCGCAGGCGCGGCGGATATCGCTGGCAGGCGCCGGATGCGCTGCGAGCGTGTCGTGCCAGCGCGTGCGAAATTTCTGCTGGTTCGCGATCTGATACGCCTTGATGCCCGAACCGGTATCGGTACCCGAGGAGATGCCCTCGAAATGCACCACCGTCGCGGCGGGCTGGTACAGCACCTGTAGTCCTTCAGCGCGTACCTTCATCGCGAGATCGGTGTCCTCGTAATAGGCGGGCGCGTAATGCGCGTCGAAGCCGCCCAGTTGATCGAATAATGCGCGCGGCACTGCGATCGCAGCGCCCGAGCAATAGTCGGCTTCGCGCACGTAGTTGTATGCCGGCGCTGCGGGATGGTCGAAGCGTCCATAATTCCAGCCCGATCCGTCGTTGAAAACGATGCCGCCGGCTTCCTGCAGGCGACCATCGGGATAGACGAGCTTCGCGCCGACCAACCCCGCATGCGGATGCGCATCGAACGTGCCGATCAATGCATCGAGCCAGCCGGGCTGCACTGCGGTGTCGTTGTTGAGGAACACCAGATATTCGCCGCGCGCCAGCGCCGCACCCGCGTTGCAAGCACCGATGAAACCAAGATTCGTTGGGTTGCGGTGATAGCGGACGCCCGCGATCTCGGACATGCGCTGCGCGGTTTCGTCCGTCGAGGCATCGTCAACCACGATGACTTCAAAGCCGGTCCTCTGAACGCAATCGGCGAGTGCACGCAGGCAGACCAGAGTGTGGTCGAAGTGGTTATGGACGGGCACCACGATGCTCGCCAGCGGCGTTGACGCGCACGGCAGCCTGAACGGTGCAAACGCGCTGCTGGCCGGTATCCGAAGCGCTGCTGCCACCTCCGCGCCCGGCTTGCGGAACTCCAGCAAGACACGCCGCAGCGTGTTGTGCAAACCGCGTTGGCGCAGGCTGGCGCCGGTTCTGACCAATGCACCAGACCATTTTTTCCACGCGAATGCGATACGCGCGAACAAATCCGTCGTGTGACGATGCAACCAGCCGGGGGATTGTGGCGTCGTGATCATGCGTAATTGAATGAAGACAGTGTGCAAGGTTACAGCCCGAGAAGTAATGGCGACAGACGATCGTCATCGGGTGCATGCGGGGTTGTAAATGCTGCGCCAGCCGCCACGGAGGCAAGGGGAAAGCACTCTCGACACCCTGTTAGACTTCGCGCCAGCAAGGCGGGAGAACCAATGCGACGCAGCGACGACGATTTCGACGAGGACGAAGAGGACGAGGACGAGGACGAGGACGAGGACGAGGCACCGTCCCGCTCGTGGCTGCGGTGGCTGCTGTATCTGGGGCTCGCCGGCTTCGGCTTGTTTCTCGGGTTCGCGATTCCGTATGTGTGGGTACTCGACGGCGACGTGCGCGCAAAATTCGGGCAACTGCAATGGCAGGTGCCAACGACCGTCTATGCGCAGCCGCTCAAGCTCGCGACCGAACTGCGGATGGACGCACCGACGCTGTTGCTGGAACTCGAAGCGTCGCAGTACCGCAACGACGGCGTCGGTAGCGATCCGGGCACTTACGCACGCGAGGGCAATCGCTTCAGGATCGGCAGTCGCGGTTTCATCGACATCGGCGGCCCGGTCGCAGCGAGCAGGATCGAAGTGCTGCTCAATGCCGGCAGCGTGGTATCGATCAAGGATCAGAACGGCAAATCGCTGGCGTCGGCCTCGCTTGATCCGGCGCGCATCGCCGCGTTGTATGGCGCGAGCCAGGAAGAGCGGCAGCTGGTCCGCGCCGGCGACGTGCCGCCGTTGCTGGTGAGCGGATTGCAGGCGGTCGAGGATCGCGATTTCAAGAGCCACCACGGCGTCGATGTGTGGGGCATCGTGCGCGCGATGTGGGTGAATGCGCGCGAGGGCGAGATGCGCCAGGGCGGCAGCACGCTGACCCAGCAACTCGTGCGCGGCCTGTTTCTGACCAACGAACGCAGCCTCAAGCGCAAGGTCAACGAGGCGTTGTACGCGATCATCATCGAATCGCGCTTCGACAAGCAGACGATCCTCCAGGCCTACCTCAATCAGGTGTATCTGGGTCAGCAGGGCAGCCAGTCGATCCACGGCGTGGCGGCCGCGTCGAAGTTCTGGTTCGGGCGCCAGCTTGCATCGCTGCCAACCGAAGACATCGCGCTGATGATCGGATTGATCAAGGGACCGTCGTATTACGATCCGCGCCGGTATCCGGAGCGCGCTCTGGAACGCCGCAATCTCGTCCTCGGCGAATTCGTCGAGACCGGAGTGATCTCCGCCGCTGAAGCGGCGCGCGCGAAATCCGCGCCGCTGGGCATCAGCGCACATCCGGGTGTGGTCACCAACCGTTACCCGGCATTCGTGGATCTACTACGCCGCCAGTTGCAGGTCGATTACCCTGCCGACAGCATCAAGGGGGCGGGGCTCGTCGTCCACAGCACGCTCGATCCGGCCGCGCAGATCTATGCCGAAGGCGCGCTGCAGGCTGCGCTCGACAAGGTGCAGCGCAAGAAAGGCCCGGCCCTCGAAGGCGGTCTGGTGGTGACCGATGTGCGCGATGGCGACGTGCTTGCGGTCGTCGGCAGTCGCGATCCGACCGGATTCGGATTCAATCGCGCGCTCGATGCGCGGCGTCCGGTGGGTTCGCTGTTGAAGCCTTTCATCTACCTGCTAGCGCTCGCGCAGCCGGGCAAGTATTCGTTGGCGACCGCGCTCGACGATGCGCCCGTCACCGTCACCCAGCCGAACGGCAGGAGCTGGTCGCCATCGAATTCCGACGGCCGCAGCCACGGCAGCGTGCGGCTGATTGACGCGCTCGCGCAGTCGTACAACCAAGCTACGGTGCGGGTCGGCATGGATGTGCAGGTCGAGCGCATCGCGAAGATCATCAAGGTGCTCGCTGGAATCGATGCGGAACCGAATCCGTCGCTGATCCTGGGCGCGGTCGATCAGACTCCGTTCGCGATGGCACAGCTCTATCAGTTCCTCGCCTCCGGCGGCGAAGTGCAACCGCTGCATGCGGTGCGTGGCGTGCTCGATGCGCGCGGCGCTCTGGTCAAACGCTACGACAGCACACCGGCGGTTGCCCAGGCCGGCGATGCGCTCGCCGCGCGTCTGGTGACGCTCGCGATGCAACAGGTGGTGATCTCAGGCACCGCACATGCGCTGCAAGCTGATGGACTCGGATTCCTGCAGGCAGCTGGCAAGACCGGCACCAGCAACGATAGCCGGGACAGCTGGTTCGCTGGATTCACCGGCAGCCACCTCGCGGTGATCTGGGTGGGCAACGATCAAAACGCTGAAACCGGACTGTACGGAGCAACCGGCGCGATGCGCGTATGGGCCGGTCTGTTCAAGAAATTGCCGAGCACGACCTTGCGGGTCGGCGATCAGGGCATGGAATGGGCGTGGGTCAGTCCCGCGCAACTGGCGAGCGTGGATGCGAGTTGTCCGGGCGCGCGTCGGTTCGCCTTCGTGAAAGGATTTGCGCCGAACGGCCCCGCGCCATGCGGCGCTACCGCGAGCCCGACCGATGAGCAAGGCTGGATCCGGGTGCCGAACAGCGACGATGCGAATCCGGAATTCGGCACGTCGCCTGCGCCGAGCGAGAATCCGGACGCAGCGCGCGGATCGGTCGATCCGGAAATGCCGCCACAGCAAGGCCCGCAATCACCACCGGCAAACCAGCCCGAGCAACAGCAGGACAACCAGCAATGAGGAAGTTTTCGGACATGAGGTCAACTGCGCCTGCGAACGCGATCCGTACCGGACGCAGATACACGCTGCAGTGTTCAGCGATGTTGCTGCTCGTGGGTGTCATCAACGCTTGTTCGACCAATGCGCCGCCGGCATCGACGAGCAATCTGCGCGACGCGCTGCCCGAACCGCGCGAGATGGTCGCGCAAGTGCGCGCAGCCGGCGTTTCAACCGCGACCGAGCTGCAAGTCACGCCGCTGCGCGATCCGCAGGTCGAAGATTTGCGCGCGCACGCGACCAAGCTTGAAACGCAAACGGACATCGCCGGCGCAGCGCAGTCGATCGCGCAGGCGATGGCGCTGGTTCCCGGCGATCCCGAGCTGCTGCAACAAGCCGCCGAATACGCGCTGTACCAGAAGGACTGGACGCATGCGGATTCCTTCGCGCTGCAGTCGTACGATCGTGGACCTAAACTGGGGCCGTTGTGCCGGCGCAACTGGACGACGCTGCGCTTTGTGCGGCTTGCGCACGGCGATGCAATCGGCGTGCAGGCTGCCACCCAACAGATCGCGACCTGCACGATCGCGCCACCGGTACGGATGTAGCCTTGTCGCTTGCGGAACTTACGCGCGGTGCGCTCGCCAATGATGGTCCGCTCGCGCAGCGATTGGCGGGCTATACGCCGCGAGCCGCGCAGGCGCGGCTCGCCGAGGCGATCGCGGATGCGTTCGAACATCGTGGTTGTCTGATCGCCGAAGCGGGCACCGGCACTGGCAAGACTTACGCATATCTGGTGCCTGCACTACTGTCTGGGCAGCGCGTGATCATCTCGACCGGAACGCGTGCGTTGCAGGACCAGCTCTACCACCGCGACCTGCCGCGCGTGCGCGAGGCGCTTGGCATCGGCCTGCGCAGCGCGCTGTTGAAAGGCCGCGCGAATTACCTGTGCCTTTATCGAATGAATCAGGCGAAGGGCGAGCCGCGCTTCCAGTCGCGCGAATCGATCGCGCAATTTCAGCGCGTCGTTGCGTGGTCGTCGCGCACCATACGCGGCGACCTTGCCGAACTTGCAGACATGCCGGAAGACACACCGCTATTGCCGCAGATCACCTCGACATCCGAGAATTGCCTCGGCAGCGAATGCCCGTTCTGGAGCGAGTGCTTCGTTGTCAAAGCGCGCGCGGAGGCACAAAGCGCCGATATCGTGGTCGTCAATCACCACCTCCTGCTAGCCGATCTTGCGATCAAGCAGGAAGGCTTCGGCGAAATCCTGCCGGGCGCAAACGCGTTCGTGCTCGACGAAGCGCATCAGTTGCCGGAGCTCGCCGCGCAATTTTTCGGCGAAGCGATCGGCGCGCGCCAGCTCAACGATCTCGCGCGCGATGCATTGTCCGAATGCGCGAACGTGACTGCTGCGATCGCGACGATTCAGCAACCTGCGCGTGGACTGGAACATGCCGTACGCGTGCTACGCCTCGAACTCGACGCGTTGCCGCAGCGCGGCACGCACCTGCGCCTGCGCACGCATGCCAAAGCGGTCGAGGCGCTGAACGATCTTGATGCTGCACTCGAGCAACTCGCCGAAGCGTTGTCGGTTTTGGGCGAAGCCTCGCCGGGTTTTTCTGCGGCGTCCGAGCGTGCGAAGTTGCAACGTCAACGACTCGCGCGTTGGCGCGATGGAGATGACGATGATGTACGTTGGTACGAGCTCACACCGCGCGGTTTCATCCTTCAACGCACACCGCTGGATGTGTCCGTGCCGTTGCGAAATTTTCGCATAGCCAGTCGCGCGGCATGGATTTTCACCTCGGCGACGCTTGCGGTCGATGGCGATTTCAATCACATCGCACAACGACTTGGCCTCGACGAACCGACGACCTTGCTGCAACCGAGTCCATTCGACTGGAAGAGACGAGCCCTCTGCTATCTGCCGCGCGGCCTTCCAGAACCCAACCAGCGCGACTACGTTCGCGCATTGATCGATGCTTTGCGACCGGTTCTGCAGGCATCGGCAGGGCGCGCGTTTTTGCTGTTCACGTCGCACCGCGCGTTGCGCGACGCGGCCGATTTGCTGGCGAACGATCCGTGGCCGCTGTTCGTGCAGGGCACCGCGCCGCGCAACGTGCTGCTCGATCGTTTCCGCGCCTCGGGCAATGGCGTGCTGCTAGGTGCGGCGAGCTTCTGGGAAGGAGTTGACGTGCCCGGCGACGCGTTGTCGGTAGTCGCGATCGATCGCCTGCCGTTTGCAGCGCCCGACGATCCGGTGCTCGAAGCGCGGCTGGACGCGGTGCGTCGTGCAGGTGGTAATCCGTTCCGCGATGAGCAGCTTCCGACTGCGGTGATCTCGCTCAAGCAGGGGGCGGGCCGGCTGATCAGAAGTTTCGAGGATCGCGGCTTGCTGGTGCTGTGCGATCCGCGCCTGCTCGGGAAATCCTACGGACGCGTGTTCTTCGACAGCCTGCCTCCGTTGCCGCGCACGCGCGAACTCGCCGACGCGCAGGCTTTTTTTGCACCGGAATCGCGGGTGCAGGAATCGCCCATCGATAGCGCATACGATTCGCAGGAGCATTGGTTGTGAAGGTGAGCGCGCCATGAAACTACTCGCCATCGAAACCGCCACCGAAGCCTGTTCGGTCGCGCTGTGGATCGACGGTGCGGTGCGTGAGCGTTACGAGATCGCGCCTCGCCGACATACCGAACTCGTGTTGCCGTGGGCTGATGCCTTGCTCGCCGAATCCGGCATCGTGAAATCGCAACTCGATGCGATCGCTGTCGGTCGCGGGCCGGGCGCGTTCACCGGCGTGCGCCTGGCGATCGCAATCGCACAGGGTATTGCGCTCGCGCTGGGTCGGCCGATCGTTGCGATCTCCACACTGGCAGCGCTGGCGATGCAAAGCGATGCCGAACGCATGATCGCCGCAATCGACGCACGCATGGGCGAGATTTATTCCGGATCGTTCGCGCGCGATGCCGATGGATTGATCACGGCACTCGATGCCGAGCGCCTCGCGCGTCCCGACGCAGTGGAGCTGCCGCACGATCGCGATTGGGTTGGCGTCGGCAGCGGATTCGCGGCCGCCGATGGCGCGCTTGTGCGTTCACTCGGCGATCATTTGCTGCGTTGCGACGCGGCTGCACTTCCGCATGCTGCGGATGTCGCCCGGCTCGCCGCGCGCGCATTCGCCAACGGCGAAGCGATCGCGCCGGAATACATCGAACCGGCGTATTTGCGCAACAACGTCGCGCTGACCCTCATCGAACAGAAAGCGTCGCGCGGCTGATCGCACGCGCGACGGTCGCGAATCGCGCCTTATTTCACGCGATTAGCGATGAAGTGGTACGCCAGCATGCCCACGCCGGCCGCACCAATCAGTAGCCCGAAGGTGCCGGGGTTGTTGCCGTCCAGGTGCATGGCGCTGACCAGTCCAAATGCAATACCTACCGTGGTCAATACCAAACCCCATTTCAGCGCCGATAATCGACGCGCCTGTTCATCGGCGACCAGCATCTGCTTGACCAGATCCTCCGACACATGGTTTTCCACCATCTGCTTGCGCAAGCGCGCTTCAACCACGATCTTGATTGCCATCACGATGCAGACGAACAGCACCATCGGGATGAATTCGCCGAAATCGATGTTCACGTTGATTCTCCTGGGCTCGGGCGAAATGACCCGTTCGCAACGATGGACAGGGGCAAAGCGCGTCCGGTTGCACCTGGCTGCAATCGGAATCCGGCAATGCGGAATTCGCGCATAGTCTGCAACCATTCGGCGATGGCAGGTATCCATTCCTTCATGAACGATGACAAGGAACTTGTAACGGCGGTGCTGGAACGGACGCCGGGCGCGTTCGAGCAGCTGATCGCGCGCCACAAGGCGCTGGTCTGGCACGTGGTCTATCGGATGGTGAAGCACCCGGAGGATGCGCGCGAGTTGAGTCAGGACGTCTTCCTGCGCGTGCATCAGCGCTTGCATCAATATCGCTTCGAAAGCGCGCTGGCGACGTGGATCGGCCGCGTTGCATTTTCGGTAGCGAGCCGGCATTTGCAGAAAAAAAGGTTGCCGCTGGCCGAGCCGGTCAATAACGAAGACGGCGATGCATTCGACGACATCGGCGACGGCTTCGATCTGGAAGCGGCCTGTGCGGATCGCGAAACGATGCAGTACCTGAACGCCGCCATCGAAGCATTGCCGCCGCTGCAACGCACGCTGGTGACGCTTTATCATCTCGACGAGATGTGCATCGCGGACAT
This sequence comes from Lysobacterales bacterium, assembly GCA_038316385.1. Taxonomy (GTDB): domain Bacteria; phylum Pseudomonadota; class Gammaproteobacteria; order Xanthomonadales; family Xanthomonadaceae; genus SZAS-103. The sequence goes on from JBBQAN010000002.1 coordinate 145,141, forward strand.
CGGCGGCATCACCGGTCTGCCCGAAGGTACGGTCAAGAATTACCTGTTCCGCGCGCGGCAGCGGCTGCGCAAGCAACTCGAAACCCGATTGGGAGCGATCGCATGAACGCCAACGATCATGAAATGTCTTTGCAAGACCAAGCCGAGCGCGCCGAGCGCGAAGGTCTCGCAGCGGGATCCGACCCACGCGTGGATCGTTACCGCTTGGTCGTGCGCGCGCTGCGACAACCGCTGGAGCCGCAACTGCCCGCCGACTTCGCCGCGCGCGTTGCCATCGCCATGCAGCGCGATGGCGATGGTTTCGAGGACGTCATGGTTTCGCTGTTACTGCTGGCGATGGGTGTTGGAGCGCTGTTTTTTCTCGGCCCTGTGCTCGTGAATGCGGCGCGCACCGTCGTCGATGTTTCATTGCCGCCGCTGCCGTGGCGGCAAGCAGCGATGGCCGCGATTTGCATCGCCGCAGTCTGGGCGATGGAGCGTGGTTGGATGCGCGCACACACCGGCTCGCGCCGACTTTGACATCGGCCACAGCGGCATGGGAACGCATCACATCGATTTGTGCGCGCTGGCACCCCAGACAGCCTGCAGGCGACGGTCGCGTCCACATCCAACGCGGTAGCGCTCGTAATATCCCGGGTTCTTGATCGTGAATTGCTGGTGGTAGTCCTCGGCCGGGTAGAACGTCGGCGCGGCGACGATCTGCACGGCGATCGGCTGCTTGAACACGCCGGAATGTTCGAGCGACTCCTTGTACGCCTGCGCCTGCCGCAGCTGCGTCGCATCGTGTGTGAAGATCATGCTGCGGTATTCGTCGCCGTTATCGCAGGCCTGGCCGCCAACCTGGGTTGGATCGATGTCGTGCCAGTAGATGTTCATCAGTTGCGTGTAGCTGACCTTCGCCGGATCGTAATGCACCTCGACCGCTTCGACGTGGCCGGTCGTGCCAGTGGAGACTTGCTGGTAACTCGGGTTTGGCACATGGCCGCCGCTGTAGCCGGAAATCGCGCTGACCACGCCCGGCACCTTGTCGAACGCGTGTTCCATAGTCCAGAAACAGCCGCCAGCAAATGTTGCGATCGCCAGTTTCGCGCCAGCAATGGTGTTGATCTGAGTGGCATTCGAGGGATCGTCAGCCGAAGCCGCGAGCGCATGACTTGCGAAAACCAACGCGACCGATAGCGCAAGCGCCGATATCGCCAACCTGAAAAATTTGGTGCGCATGATCATGTCCTCAATGCGGGCAATGGCTGGCCCTTCGCGATGAAATTCAACGCGACTCCGTTGTTGCACCAGCGTTCTCCGCGTGGCTGCGGGCCGTCGTTGAAGATGTGTCCCTGGTGGCCGCCGCAGCGTACGCAGTGATATTCGGTACGTTGCGCGATCAGTTTGTAGTCCGACTTGGTCGCAGTATGGCCGACGATCGATTGGGTGAAACTCGGCCAGCCGGTGCCGCTGTCGAACTTGTTCGCGCTGACGAACAACGGCAGAAAGCAGGCGGCGCACACGAAGGTGCCGGCGCGGTGTTCGTCGTTGAGCGGACTGGTGAACGCGCGTTCGGTGCCTTCCTCGAACAGCACGTTGTAGGACGCCGGCGGGAGCAGCTTTTGCCACGCTTCCCTGGTCTTGCTCAATGGCGGAATCACGATGTTGATTGGCTGGCTCGCGGCTTGCGCGAGTTTGGGCAACAGCGGCAATGCGACGAGCGCAGCGATCGATTGCAACAGAGTGCGGCGGTGCATAAAGACTCCACGACGGACGCGGCAGGATCGCCAGCGTGGACCGAACTATGTGTGAGGAGACGTTGTGCGGGCGTGAAGCCGTCGAAGTTGGAATGAACGCAGCGCGAGACGATCAATGCTTCAGTAATAACGTCGCCAGCCCCAGAAAAGATGCAAATCCGCAACAGTCCGTGACCGTCGTCAGGATCGTCCCGCCAGCGAGCGCGGGATCGATGCCCATGCGTTTCTGGGTCAGTGGAATGAAGACACCAGCCAGTGATGCGGCGACAAGATTGAGCACCATCGCCGCGCCGAACGCGAGCGACAACAATGGATCCCGATACACGCCAAACGACACCAGTCCGACCGCGACTGCCCACAGCAAGCCGTTCACCAAGCCGACTGCAAGTTCCTTGTAGAGCAGGGGATACAGGTTGGTCATGCCGACCTGGCCGAGTGCGAGCGCGCGCACCATGATCGTCAGCGTCTGGGTGCCGGCGATGCCGCCCATGCTGGCGACGATCGGCATCAGCACCGCGGTGGCGACGACTTTCTCGATCACCGGCTGGAAATTACTGATCACCCATGAAGCAAGGAATGCGGTGAGCAGGTTTATGCCAAGCCAGATCGCGCGGCTGCGCGCGGTGCGCGCGATCGGTGCGAACAGGTCGACGTCTTCGTCGAGGCCCGCCGCGCCCATGACCTGGTGCTCGGCCTGCTCGCGAATGATGTCGACGACGTCATCGATGGTGATGCGACCGAGCAGGATGTTGCCCGCATCGACGACCGGCGCCGACACCCAGTCGTGGTCGGAGAACTGGTTGGCGACTTCGTCTGCGTGCGTATGCACTTCGATTGCCGGTTGTTCGTCGTCGATCAGTTCGTTGATCGGCGTCGTTGCCTCGTGCGTGAGCAATGCACTTAACGGAATCCGGCCGAGATACTGGTGGCGGCGGCTGACCACGAACAGATGATCCGTATGCTCTGGCATTTCGCCGCGCAGGCGCAGATAGCGCAGCACGACATCCACGGTGACGTCGGCGCGCACCGTGATCACATCCGGATTCATCAAGCGGCCGGCGGTGTCTTCCGGGTACGAGAGCACCTGTTCGAGGCGCTCGCGGTTCTCGCGATCCATCGACTTGAGCACTTCGTCGATGACGGTGTCGGGCAAGTCATCGACGAGGTCGGCAAGGTCGTCGATGTCCAGTGTTTCGGCTGCGGCGACGAGCTCGTCCGGATCCATGTCCGCGATCAGGCCTTCGCGCACCTCTTCGCCAACGTGCAGCAACACCTCGCCATCGTCTTCCGGATCGACCAGCCCCCACACCACATTGCGCTTGGCTGGCGGCAACGATTCGAGCAGATTGCCGATCTCGGCCGCCGACAGCGTGTTGACTAGCCGCCGCACCGGCCCCAGACGCCCACTGTCCAGCGCCTCGGACAACAGCCGGAGTTGGCGGGCAGTCTTGTCGTGGCGGGCTGCTTCGGCCATTTGTGGCTCCGTGAGGCGATGGTATTATCGTGCGCTTTGGAGATGCGGCACATGCACGACCGCGTATTGCGGTCGGCCGCCATCGCATCATCGCCGATTCCGATGAAAACTATCTGGATCGCGTCCCTTCAAATGCAGGCTGCATCATCAGGAGCTGCCGTGCGCCATCCACTTGCGTTGCTTGTGCTTGCATCGACTTTCGCCCTGGCCGCTTGCCACAACGGGCCGGAGCCAATGCCGACCCAGGCCTTCGCCAAGCCCGGCGTGACCATGAAGCTTGATCCGCCGGCAGCGCCGGACTGCAAGCCCAACACGACTTACATAGCAACGTTGAGCTGGTCGGTGGACGGCATGAGCACGCCCAAGACCGACGTGCGTATAGGTGCACCCGATGGCCAGCTCTTCGCGCGCAGCAATGATCGCAGTTACCACGCCGAAACCGGCAACTGGGTCAAACCCGGCCTGTGGTTCGTGTTGTCGGATCGCAAAAGTGGTGAGATTCTCGCTGCACTTCAGGCCGGGCCAAAACCCTGCCCTTGATGGGTTGCAGCGCACGCTGCGAAACTGCTAGTTGTTGAGGAGCCAGCGCTCGATCGCGCACCGGTCGGGCGCCCGCAACAGGTTGCGCGCGCGCGCGCGCAGCTTGCCCAGATCGCTATCGCGAATCGTCTGCCGGACTTCCAGCATTGTGGTCGGGTGCAGGCTGAAATCCGTCAGCCCCAGCGCGAGCAGCAGTTTGGTGTAACGTGCGTCGCCGGCCATCTCGCCGCACACCGCGACCGGCAGTTTGCGGCGGATGCCCAGCGCGATGACTTCGTGCAGCAGCCGCAACATCGCCGGATGCACCGGGGAATACAGGTCGGCGATCGCGTCATTTCCGCGATCCGCAGCGAGCAGGTATTGCACCAGATCATTGGTGCCGATCGACACGAAATCGACCTGATCCACGAAGCTGCCGAGCGACAACGCAGCCGCCGGCACTTCGATCATCGCGCCGACCTCGAAGTGCTCGCCAACTTCAAAGCCTTCGTTGCATAGATCGTGCGCAAGCGACTTCACCAATGTTCGCACCGCGACCATTTCCTCGCGGCGGCTGATCATCGGCACCAGGATGCGCACAGCGCCGTACCCGGACGCGCGCAGGATCGCGCGCAGCTGCGTCTCGAACAGCGGCTGTCGCGCCAGTGACAGCCGCACACCGCGCAGGCCGAGCGCGGGGTTGGGTTCGCCCGCGAGCACCACGCCGGTGCCGTCGGCCTTGTCGGCGCCCAGATCGAGCGTGCGGATGGTGACCGAGCGTCCATTCATGCCGAGCACCAGATCGCGATAGACGCGGAACTGCTCATCCTCGTCCGGCAATTGATGACGTTGCAGGAACAGGAATTCGGTGCGGTACAAACCGACACCTGCCGCGCCGAGCGCATACGCTTCGGCGACGTCTTCGCGCGATTCGGCGTTCGCGTACAAACGAATGTCGACACCATCCTTTGTGCGCGTTTCCGCGAGGCGGAGCCGTTGCAGCGTCTTGCTTTCGCGCAGCAATGCCCGTTCGCGTAGGTGATAGCTGCGCAGGTCGGCGGCGGCGGGTTCGCGGATTACCTCGCCGGTGCCGCCATCCACCATCAACGCATCGCCGTCATTGATGCCGGCCAGCGCATCGTGCGCGCCGACCACGAGTGGAATATGCAGGCTGCGCGCGAGGATCGCGCTGTGCGAAAGCATGCTGCCGGTTGAGGTGACCACCGCCACTACGCCTTGCGCCTGCAGTTGCGCGAGCTCGGCCGGGCCGACCGCGTCGGTGACCAGGACCTCGCCGGCGAACCCTGCGTGCGGTTCGTCCGGGCCGCGATGCAGCGCTGCGCGCACGCGGCCGATGACGTGCTCAATGTCTTCGCGCCGGCTCTTGAAATACGGATCCTCCATGCCGTCGAACACCGCGACCAGTCGATCGCGCTGCAGCTTCAGCGCGTACTCGGCGCTGTAATGGCCGGTGCGTACAAGCGCGTCGAGACCGTGCAGCAGTTCGGGGTCGTCGAGGATCAACGCGTGGATGTCGAGGAATTCGCCGAGTTCGTGCGCGAGCGCGCCATGCAGGCGTTCGCGCAGGCCCTTGAGTTCATCGCGCGCGGCGTCCAGCGCGACGTGCAGTTTCGCGAGTTCGGCATCCACTGCAGCATGCGCAATGATTTCTTCGCGGGTGTCGGGTGTGTGTGCGAGCCGCAGCCGAGCGCGACCCAACGCGAGTCCACGCGACGCGCCCTGGCCCGCGATCACCAGCCGCATCAGCCGCCCTCGTCGAAGTTGCGGGTGAACAGTGCGGTGGCCGCGTCCAGGGCAGCGGCTTCGTCGTCGCCCTGAGTGCGCAAGGTCACCGTGCTGCCCACTCCGGCCGCGAGCAACAAAACGCCCATGATGCTTTTGGCGTTGACCTCGCGGCCGTTGCGCAACAGAAATGCTTCGGCGCGGAAGCCCGACAGTAGTTGCACCAGTTTCGCCGACGCGCGCGCATGCAATCCGAGTTTGTTGGTGATCAGGATTTCGCGCTCAAGCATGACGATGCTTCCGGCTTGGTAGTTTGCAGTGGGCGGATTCATGCGTCATCGGCGACCACCCCGTTGCGTGCGCCGCTGATCGCGACGCGCGCGAGCTCGTCAAGGTCGCACTCGGCGTGGTTGAGCACGCGCAGCAACATCGGCAGGGCGACTCCCGACACGCGGCGCGTCGGCGTACCGAGCTGCGCCAGACGTTGAGCGAGCCGACTCGGCGATGCGCCGTACAAATCCGTGAGCAACAAGACCCCGTCACCTGAATCCACCTTGCGTAGCACAGCGCTGGCTTCAACGAGGGCATTCTCCGGGAGCGCGTCGAAATCCAGTTCGAATACTCCGACGGCCAGCGAGAAGTGCCCAAGCAGACGCTCGGCAACCGCGCGATGCGCGCTGCCAATGGCGTCGTGGGTGATGAGGAGTACGCCGACGGACACGGGTTATTCGAGCTCGCGGTGATAAGTCAGCACGTCGTCGCGGCCGCTCGCGCGCACATGCCGTGTCAACTGCTCGGCCAGGTACACCGAACGATGGCGGCCGCCGGTGCAACCGAACGCGACGGTGACGTAGCTGCGCGTGCCGCCATCGAAATGCGGCAGCCAGGTATCCACGAACGCGATGACTTGCGATAGGAACAATTGCACATCGGGTTGTGCGTCGAGGTACTCACGCACTGCGTCGTCGCGACCGGACAACGGCCGCAATCGCGCATCCCAGTGCGGATTCGGCAACGCGCGCGCATCGAACACGAAGTCCGCATCGGCCGGTAATCCGCGTCGATACGCGAAGGACTCGAACAGTACCGACAGGCCGGCCCGCACCTGCATCCCGAGTTCGGTGATGACTTGGCGGCGCAACTGGTGCACGTTGAGGTCGCTGGTGTCGATCACCAGGTCGGCGAGCGCGCGCACCGGCCCGAGCACGCGGCGTTCGAGCGCGATCGCATCGGCCAGCGCCAGTCCGGTGTTGCTCAGCGGATGCCGGCGACGGGTTTCCGAATAGCGCTTGAGCAGCACCGTATCGTTGGTGTCGAAAAACACCAGCCGATGATCGAAACCAAGCGCGCCGACCGCGGACAACCACTGCGGCATCTGGGTGAGGTCGGCGTCGCGATTGCGCACGTCGATGCCGACTGCCAGGCGCGGATGCGGATCGCTGCCGGCAGCGACCCTGCGCACGAATTCCGGCAACAATGCGGCGGGCAGGTTGTCAACGCAATTGAAATCCAGATCCTCCAGGGCGCGCAACGCGACCGATTTGCCCGACCCGGACAAGCCGGTGAGCACGATCAACGCGGGCTTGCCGGAAACCAATCCGTCGCCAGCCGGCACTTCGCCAACGTGCTGATGCGCGTCATTCATGCGCCATCGCCGCCTTGCAGGAATTGGGTGTGCCGGGCGAGGAATGCCGCAGCGGGATCGATGCCCTTGATGCGCAGGATATGCAGTCGTGCGGCGGCTTCGGTGAGCACTGAAAGATTGCGGCCCGGCGCGACCGGCAGAGTGATCATCGGCACCTCGAGATCGAGTACGCGGCGGCTGCCAACGTCGCCGGTCAGCCGTCCCATGCCATCCTGCGAACTATCGCTGCGCAAACGCTGCAAGTGCACGATCAGCCGCAGGTACTTGTTCCGCTTCACTGCCGTGTCGCCGAACATCTCGCGGATGTTGAGTACGCCGAGACCGCGCAATTCGAGCAAATCCTGCAACAGTTCTGGGCAGGTGCCGTCAAGCACATCCGGGGCGATCTGGGTGAATTCCGGTGCATCGTCGGCGACCAGGCGGTGACCGCGCGAAATCAATTCCAGGGCGAGCTCGCTCTTGCCCGAACCCGACTCGCCGGTGATCAGCACACCGATCGAATAGATCTCCATGAACACGCCGTGCAAGGTCGTCTGTGGCGCGAGCACCCGCGCGAGGTGGTACTGCAACAGATTCAACAATTCGTGGCCACGACGTGGCGATACCCACAGCGGCGTGTCCGAATCCTCGGCTGCTTCGCGCAGGTCGGCGGGGCAGGCCTGATCCTTGCTGATCACCATTGCGAGCGGGCTGTAGTTGACGATTTTCTGCAGTGTTTCCCAGCGCAGCCGCGCATCCAGGCCATCCAGCCAGCTCAGTTCTTCAGCGCCGAGGATCTGCACACGGTTCGGATAAATGATGTTGAGGTAGCCGGCCAGCGATGGTCGCCGCGATACCGTAGCCCTGGCATCCACAACGCGGTTCTCGCCCGCGCGGCCACCGACCCAGCGCAATCCGAGCCGCTCGCGCAACTGCTCGAACAGCTCGCGCGCGGCGATCTTGTTCACGGGAGTCGGTCGCTGGTTGCTATCGAACAGGTCGGCATGCGTTCAACCGAAACTTTCGCTGCGCGCAGCACCTTCGCCGCGATGGTGCCTGGTCTGCTTGCCCTTGTGCTTGTCCAGCAGGCGATCAAGTTTGTCCACCAGCAGGTCGATCGCGGCGTACATGGTGTCTGCCTCGCATTCGGCGAACAATGTGTTGCCGGGAAGCAGGATCTTGGCTTCAGCCTTGTGCAGCAATTTGGCGACGCTCAGGATCACATGGATGTCGAGGTCGCCGTCGGAATACCGCGCGAGGCGCTCGAATTTCGCGTTGACGTACTCACGCAAGGCTGCGGTGACGTCGATCTGGTGGCCGCTGGTTTCGATGCGCATGCAATTCTCCTGCTGGTGGTGGTGCGGCGCCGGCGGCGCCACGCCCAGAGTCGCAAGTTTCGGCGCGAGGGGGAAGAGGCTGCGTCCAAATCCGGGTGGTGACGACAGATTCAGTCGAGGTCATTCCAGCCGTTGGCGCTCGTTGGAAGGCGGAATCCGCAGTGCTTCACGGTATTTGGCCACCGTGCGCCGCGCCACGGGTACGCCGCCGATCTTGAGTTCGGCGGCCAGCCGCGCATCGGACAAGGGTTTGCGCGGGTCCTCGGCTTCCACCAGACGGCGGATCATCGCCTGGATCGCGGTGCTCGACGCCGCGCCACCGCTCTCGTTGGCGATGCCTGACGCGAAAAAACGCTTGAACTCGAAGGTGCCGCGCGGAGTGTTCAGGTATTTGCGTGTGGTGGTACGGGAAATCGTGGATTCGTGCAGGCCCAGTTCTTCGGCCACTTCGCGCAGGGTCAGCGGACGCATTGCTTCGGGGCCGTATTCAAGGAAACCCGACTGCTGGCGCACGATTGCCTGCGCTACCCGCAGCACGGTGTCGGCGCGGGTTTGCAGACTCTTGATCAGCCAGCGCGCTTCCTGCAACCGGCTCCGCAGATACATGGAGTCGTTGCGGTTGGCTTTGCCGATCATCGATTCGTAGTGGTGGTTGATCGACAATGCACTCGATTGACCGCCAACCAGGGCCACTCGCCAGACGCCGCCCTGGCGGTATGCGACGCAATCGGGCTGAACGTAGTCCGGCGCCGACGATGCAATCTGGCCGCCCGGACGCGGGTCCAGCGAACGCAGCAGCACGACCGCTTCGTTTAGCGCAGCGGGCGCGGCGCCGATCTGGCGCGCGAGATGATCTGCGCCATGCCGCGCCAGCGCTTCGAGATAGGATGCCGCGAGTTTGCGTGCGAGCGACAGTCCGGGCGTGTCGCACGACAACACGGAGAGCTGCACGTCGAGACATTCGGACACGCTGGAACATGCCACGCCGACCGGATCGAACCGCTGGATGCGGTGGAGAACGGGACCGATCTCAGCGAGGTTGGCGCAGATTTCCGGAAGCAGGCCGTCACGGATCGATTCCAGGGTTTCGGTGAGATAGCCGTCGTCGCCGATCGCATCGATCAACGCCGCGCCAATGCCGCGTTCGCGCGCGTTGAGCGGAGTCAAGTGCAATTGCCAGAGGAGATGATCGTGCAAACCTTCGGGGGCCGCTGCAGGTTCACTGTCGATATCGTCCGCCGAGCCGCCAGTGCGCGTGTCGTGGCTGCGCGACACATCGTCCCAGTCGCGCGGTTCGTTGGCGGATGCCTCGTCGGCTGTCTCGATTGTTGCCACTTCACCGTCAATCACGCGATCCCCGGCGCCTGCCATGTTCTCGTCGCTGGCAGGCGCATCCTCGGCTTCTTCGGCGCGTTCGAGCAACGGGTTGCTCTCCAGCGCGAGGTTGATCTCGCCCTCAAGCTCGGCCGCCGATAGCGTCAATAAATGGATCGCCTGACGCAACTGCGGCGTCAGCGTGAGCTGTTGGCCGAGTCTGGTGGAGAGGCTGACTTTCATCGCACCCACGACTTCCAAGGCATCGTTGAATTACCGTATGCGCTGGTGATCGGATAGCGCAGGCTGACTTTCATCGCAACCACGACTTCCACGGCGATGTTGAATTTCTGGACTTCGGAAAGAGATCGAGCCTTGCGACGCCGTCAAAGCCGGAATTCATCGCCCAGGTACACCCTGCGCACGTCCGGATTGGCGAGAATCGCCTCCGGCGTGCCCTGCGTGAGCACGCTCCCCGCGTTGAGGATATACGCGCGGTCGCAGATTCCCAAGGTTTCGCGCACATTGTGGTCGGTGATCAGAACGCCAATCCCGCGCGCCTTGAGCTGGCGGACGATTTTCTGGATCTCGCCGACCGAGATCGGATCGACGCCGGCGAACGGTTCGTCGAGCAGCATCAAGCGCGGCTTGCTCGCCAGCGCGCGCGCGATTTCTGTACGTCGCCGCTCGCCGCCGGACAAGCTTGTGCCGAGCTGGTCGGCCACGTGCGCGACTTGCAATTCGTCGAGCAGTGCGCTCAGTTCGTGTTCGCGTCCGGCCGCATCCAGGTCGCTGCGCAATTCGAGTACGGCGCGTACGTTGTCGGCCACGCTGAGCCGGCGGAATACCGAAGGTTCCTGCGGCAGATAACCCATCCCGAGCTTCGCGCGCTGATGCATCGGCAGGCCGGTGATGTCGTTGCCGTCGAGCACGATACGGCCTTCATCAGCGGGGACCAGGCCGACGATCATGTAGAAACAGGTGGTCTTGCCGGCACCGTTCGGGCCGAGCAGGCCGACCACTTCGCCGGCATCGAGGGTCAGTGCGAAATGATCGACGACCGCGCGGGCCTTGTAGCGTTTGCACAGACCCGAAGCGACCAGCATCAGGGCGTCTTGGTCGGCGTCTGATCCGCAGGCGCGGTCGCAGCGGCCGGCTTGCCGGTGCCGTGCTTGGTTTTGTCCGGCTTTGCTGTCGCCTGCTTCGGCAGGATATGCATCGACACGCGGGTGCCATCGCCGCCGCTGGTGACCTGGCCTGCATCGATGTTGTAAACGATGCGTTCGCCATGCATCTGGCCGCGCGTTGGTTGGTCGATGACCGCGTTGCCGGTGAATACTGCGATGTTCTTGATCAAGTCGTCGTCCACCCGCTGCGACGTCGCGGTCATCTGCTCGCCGTTCTCATCCTCTTGCTTGAGGTTCACCGGATTGCCGGTCAGCACCACCAGACTGATGTCGCCATCCTTCTTGCTGATCACCGCCTTGTCGGCGTGGATGATCATCGTTCCCTGTATGGCCACGACATGGCCGGTGAGGGTGCTCACGCCATCGTCGGCGAGCGAGGTCTCGCTATGATCGGCGGTCACGTCCATCGGTTTCTGACGGTCGCTCTTGCGCGCCCATGCGCCGGCGCTCAGCGCGCACAGCGCGATCAACAACGCGGCGCGAACCCAGATCGAGCTACTGTTTGTGGACACTGACATCGTGCAGGCTCACTTTGGAAAGCAGTTCAAGACGGTTGTTTTTCATGTCCGCATTCATGCCGGTGCCGAGCAGTATAGATGCGCCGCGTGTGATGGTCACAAGCAAGTCGCTGTGCGCGGTTTGCAGCTTTGGAAACACGGTCATGCGTTCGGTATGCATGTGGGTTTGCTGCTTGCTTGCGATGACCGGCCCATCCAGGACGACCGCGCGCGCCAGCCGCACTTCCTCGCCTTTCGCGCTGACCCAGCCGCTCTCGGAATGCGCGATCCACGCGCCTTGGCCGCCCTTGTCCGGAAAACTGAAATCCGGATGGTTGAGCGCCAGGGTCTCGTCGTTCGGATTCCGCGCCAGATAGGGCCCGGTACTGATGAACGACACTTTGCCGAGTTTGTTCAGCACGACCAGCTGGTAATTGTCGAGCGTGTAATCCGAACGCGGCGGTCCGGTGTCTTCGCTCGGCGACGGCGACGGGCGCAACAGCCACGCGCCATAGCTCGCGAGGATCGCGGTCATCACCAACAGGACAGTAAGGATGGTGCGGCGATTCATTCGCCGATGTAATCCTTCAGGATCGCATCTGCATGCCCGCGCGCGGCGAGGATCAGGTCGCACAGTTCGCGCGCCGCGCCGTTTCCGCCATCGAGCTGGGTGCGCCAGTGCACGCGCTCGCGCACCCATGGATGCGCATTGGCGGGCGCCACGCTGAGCCCGGCGGTCGCCAGCGCAACCAGATCGGGCAAGTCATCGCCCATGTACGCGACTTCATCGCGCGCAATGCCCATACGGGTGCCGATGGTGTCGAGACACTTGAGTTTGTCCAGCACCCCGACGAACACGTGCTGGATACCGAGTTCGCGCGCACGCGCAACGACGACCTGACTCTGCCGCGCGGTGATCAATGCAACCGCAATGTCGTATTTTTGCAGCAGTTTCAGCCCGAGGCCGTCGGATACATGGAAGCTTTTCATTTCGCGGCCGCCAGCGCCGATCAGCAGTCTGCCGTCGGTCAATGTGCCATCGACATCGAACGCAACAAGCCGGATCTTCGCCGCGCGCTCGCGCACATCAGCGGGGAAATCATTGAGATGGGAATAGGGCATGGAGGGCCTTGGCGGGGAACGGGAAACGACAATAGGCAATCGTGTGCAGCGATTCAGGTTGGCATGGCGGACGTCAGGAATTTGGATATCGAGTAGTGTTTACAGGGGCGGATGCAGATTGTGATCTTCCCGTTCGCCGTTCCCCATTTCCATCCTCAAACGACCCGCGCACGCAGCAGGTCGTGGATATTTAACGCGCCGACCGCGCGGTGCGCAGCATCGACGACGATGAGCGCATTGATCTGATGGGTTTCCATGAGGTGCGCGGCCTCGACCGCGAGCTGGTCAGCGCCAATGGTTTTCGGCGTACGCGACATCAGTTCGGCGACGCCGACTTGGCGCAGGTCAATGCGTGCATCGTCGAGCGCGCGACGCAGGTCGCCGTCGGTGAACACGCCGAGCAGTCGCTGCTCGGCATCGACGACTGCCGTCATGCCAAGCCGCTTGCTGCTCATTTCCACCAGCGCTTCGGCGAGGCTTGCGCCTGCATGCACACGTGGCACATTGTCGCCGGCGTGCATGACATCGCGGATGTGCAGTAGCAGGCGACGGCCGAGATCGCCGGCCGGATGCGAGCGCGCGAAATCCTCGCTGGTGAATCCGCGCGCTTCCAGCAACGCGACCGCGAGCGCATCGCCCATCACCAATGCTGTGGTGGTGCTCGACGTCGGCGCGAGGCCAAGCGGGCAGGCTTCCTCGGGTACGCTGACATCCAGGTGCACATCGGCGAGTTGCGCGGCGCTCGAACGCGGGCGTCCGCTCATCACGATCAGCGGATTGCCCTGTCGTTTCAGCGCCGGGATGATTGTCAGCAGTTCGTCAGTCTCGCCGGAATTGGACAGCGCAAGCACCACGTCAGCATCGGTGATCATGCCCAGATCGCCGTGGCTGGCTTCGCCCGTATGCACGTAAAACGCCGGCGTGCCGGTCGAGGCGAGAGTTGCAGCGATCTTGCGTGCGATATGGCCGGACTTGCCCATGCCGGTCGCAACCACCCGGCCGCTACACGCCAGGATGAGCTGGCAAGCATCGGTGAAACTGCCGTCGAGGCGCTTGTGCAAGGCCTGCAAAGCGCGGGTTTCGATCTCCACGACCGATCGTCCGGTCGCCAGCAACGATTGCGCACAGGTGGCCTTCTGCAAGGGAGTAGTCGCAGTCATGCGATGCGGCGTTCCTGTGTCTGGCGCTTTGGATTAAGCTAGTCCGATATTGTATCGCACCCCCGCAGCGCTTCGGCTCTGGAGGTTTTCGTCGTCACTCAACGCTTGGAAACACAGTCCGTGGATGCAGACCGCGTACGCCAGTTGATCGAAACCGGGCTTCCCGGCGCACGCGTCGCGGTGCGTGGCGAGGATGGCGTGCATTTTGAGGCCGAGGTTGTCAGCGAAGCATTTCGCGGCAAGTTGCCGCTCGCGCGTCACCGAATTGTTTACGCAACTCTCGGCGATCGCATGGGCACAGAGATCCATGCTTTATCGTTGCGCACCTTGACGCCGGAAGAAGGCAACCAGGAAACCTGATCGTGTTCGCCGCTCGTGGTGAGCATTGTCGAACCATGGACGCACAACTCAACGAACTTGCATGTTTGCCTGAAAGCCCTTCGATCGGCTCAGGACGAAAGAATTTTTATAGGCTCCCAGACCCATGGCAAAGATTCTGATTTCCGGCGGCGAACCGTTGAACGGCGAGGTGCAGATCTCCGGCGCCAAGAACGCGGTGTTGCCGATTCTCGCTGCGACCCTTCTGGCCGACGGCCCGATGGAGATCAGCAACGTCCCGCACCTGCACGACGTCACCACCACCATGGAATTGCTCGGCAGGATGGGCGTGCAGCTCACCGTGGACGAGAAGATGCGCATCACCGTCGATCCGACCACGATCACCAGCCACATCGCGCCCTACGATCTGGTGAAGACGATGCGCGCCTCGATCCCCGTGCTCGGCCCGCTGGTCGCGCGTTTCGGAGCGGCGGAAGTGTCGCTGCCGGGCGGCTGTGCGATCGGCTCACGGCCGGTGGACGAGCACATTCGCGGGCTGCGTGCGCTCGGTGCCGACATCACCGTCGAGAACGGCTACATCGTCGCCAAGGCCAGGCGCCTGCGCGGCGCACGCATCGTGATGGGCATGGTCACCGTCACTGGCACCGAGAACATCATGATGGCGGCGGTGCTCGCGAAAGGCACTACGGTGATCGAGAACGCCGCGCAGGAGCCCGAAGTGCTTGACCTCGCAAACTGCCTCAACGCGATGGGCGCGAAGATTTCCGGCGCGGGTACCGCGAAGCTCGTGATCGAGGGCGTCGAACGCCTCAACGGTTGCAGCTACGAAGTGCTGCCGGATCGCATCGAAACTGGCACCTTCCTCGTCGCCGGCGCGATCACCCAGGGCCGCGTCATGACCAAGCGTGCGCGTCCTGACACGCTGGACGCGGTGCTGGTGAAGCTCGAGGAATGCGGCGCGCACGTCAACACCGGGCCGGACTGGATCGAAGTGGACATGCGCGGCAACCGCCCGAAAGCGGTGAACCTCTCCACCGCGCCGTACCCCGCGTTCCCGACCGACATGCAGGCGCAATTCATCGCCCTCAACGCAGCCGCGGAAGGCGTCGGCGTCGTCACCGAAACGGTGTTCGAGAACCGCTTCATGCACATCCAGGAATTGCAGCGCCTCGGCGCCGACATCCGGGTCGAAGGCAACACCGCGATCAGCCGCGGCGTCACCACGATGAGCGGCGCGCCGATGATGGCCACCGACCTGCGCGCCTCGGCCTCACTGGTACTCGCCGGCCTCGTGGCGAGCGGCGAATCGACGGTTGACCGCATCTACCATATCGATCGCGGCTACGAGAACATCGAGGAGAAACTCGGTGGACTGGGCGCGAAGATCAGGCGTTTGCCGAATTGATTTCGTTTGTTCGTTCGTCAGTCATCGCGATGACAGTGGCTGAAAAATTTTAACGCGGTTGCAAACTGTTCATTGCGAAAAATCGATCTGAGTTTCGCAATCACTCACGCAACGACACCAGCTGCATCTCGTACACCTCGCCGTTGGGTTCGGTCTGCACGATGCGCACTGGGACGAAGCCGTTGTCGAGGCCAAACCAGCTTGCGGTGACGCGGCCGCCGGCGCTGTCGCGCACGCGGGTGACAGCAACGGTGCGCATTGATCCGTTCGGCGTGCGCAGGGTTTCTTGCTTGCCGACCTGATAACGCTCGGTGCCGATGTGTTTGTTATCGGCGACGTTGTAGCTCAGCGTGCCGCGCTTGCCGGCAGTGAGGTCCTGCGCGATTCCGAGCGTCACCGATTGGCGGTCGAGCACGCCGGGCTGATAGGGATAATCCTGTTCGCCTTTCTTGTCGATGGCGACGATGCGTCCGGCGGCGGCATCGACGTCGATGCTGCGTTCGCGCGATTTGAACACGCTGGTTTGGCGATAGCGGTAACTGCGCGTCTCCAGCACACCGCCGTTGACGCGCATCTCGGAGTGCTCGCTCACATCGAACGCAGCCATCTTGGCGAGTCCGCTGGTTGCCTTGGTCTGCGAGTCGTACGACCAGCCATCGGGCGTTTGCCGCAACGTGAATGTCACGCTTCCGAGCGCGTCGCCATTGCGAGCGAAATCGTAGGTGGCGGTGTACGGCCGCAGCCCTGTCATCGATGCGGCAGCGGCGAGCAGCAAGGCGATCGGAAGAACCAGCGCGAATCTGATATTTGCAATGCGCATGTCAGCCCTGTGGAGATTCGGTGAGTCGGTCATCGTCGCCCAGCAACAAGGGTCGTGACAGGTGGCGACTATCCACGATTACCTCTGAACCATCCTGAAAGACGCGCCCCGCCGCAATCCATTCCACACACCGCAACAACAGCGGATGTTCGCGTTCGAGGACGCGTGCTGCAAGATTGGCGGCAGTGTCGTGTTTGCGAATTGCTACCCGTACCTGCGCAATGACCGGACCGGCATCCAGCGCCGGAATCACGTAATGCACGCTCGCGCCATGTTCGCGCACTCCTGCGGACAGCGCCTGAGCGTGCGTGCGCAATCCCGGGAAGCGCGGCAGCAGGGACGGATGGATGTTGACGATGCGACCCGCATAACGCTGCACGGCGCGATCGGTCAGCACGCGCAGATAGCCCGCGCAAACAATGAGGTCGGGTTCCACTGCATCGACCGCATCGCACAATGCATCGTCGAAGTCTTCGCGCGTTGGATAGTCGGCAGGCAACAGGTCGATTGCTGGAACGTTCGCGATACGCGCGCGTTCGAGCGCCTGCGCCTGCGCGCGATCCGAGAATACGCCGACGATCTGGAAACGACATGCAGCATCGCTTTGCGCATCGAGCAACGCCTGCAAGTTGCTGCCGCGCCCGGAGGCGAGCACCGCGATGCGCAACGGCTCAGCCAATGTGGACACGCTCGCCGCTCGTGTTCGCAACCACGCGACCGATCGGGCGATGCGCGAGTCCGGCGCGATCAAGATCGGTGCCGATCGCCGCGACATCCGCATCAGCGACGATCAGCACGAAGCCAATGCCGCAATTGAACGTGCGCCACATTTCTTCGCGCGGCACCGCGCCTTCGCGTTGCAGCCAGTCGAACACCGGCGGCAGTACGATCGCCGAGGCCTCTATGGCGAGGCCGAGGCCGTCGGGCACGACGCGGATGATGTTTTCGGTCAGGCCGCCGCCAGTGATATGCGCGCAGGCATGGATGTCGTGTTTGGAGAACAGTTCCAGAATCGGTTTGACGTAGATCGTGGTCGGCGCCATCAGTGCGTCCGCAAGGTTCACGCCGCCGAGATCGAGATCGAGCGGACGTCCCGCGCGATCGAGAATGCGCCGGATCAATGAATACCCATTCGAGTGCGGGCCACTGGATGCGATGCCGAGCAGCACGTCGCCGGCACGCACCTTCGCGCCGTCGAGGATCTGCGACTTCTCGACCGCGCCGACGCAGAAGCCTGCCAAATCGTATTCGCCGGGCGGATACATGTCGGGCATCTCGGCGGTTTCTCCGCCGATCAGTGCGCAGCCAGCGAGTTCGCAGCCGCGCGCGATCCCGCCGACCACCGCAACTGTGGTGTCCACGTCCAGCTTGCCGGTCGCGAAGTAGTCGAGGAAGAACAGCGATTCCGCACCTTGCACCAGCACGTCGTTGACGCACATGCCGACGAGGTCGATGCCGATGGTGTCGTGGCGGTTCAACTGCTGCGCGAGCTTGAGCTTGGTGCCGACGCCATCGGTGCCCGAGACGAGCACCGGTTCCCTGTAACGCCCGGACAGGTCGAACAATGCACCGAAACCGCCCAGACCGCCCATCACGCCGGGCCGGAACGTCCGCTGAACCAACGGCTTGATGCGCTCGACCACGGCATTGCCCGCATCGATATCGACGCCGGCATCGCGATAGGTCAGCGGGGCGGATGGATTCGATGGCAGGGACAAGAGGCGGCTCCGCGCGGCGATCGCGATGGTCTTGAAGCCGGGCATTCTAGCAGCGCCGTTACGGCGCAGTGCCGCTACGGCATAATCACGCATTGACCACACCCGGATGCAACCATGCGCCACGCGATCGCCTGCCTGATCCTCGCCTTCTGCCAGTTGGCGTCCATCGGCATCGCACGTGCCGCCGACGACCTTTACGAGGGCAGCGCGATGGTCAACAGCCAGGGCCCCGGCGAACGTGGTGTCGCGCTGCAGCGGGCACTGGCGCAGGTCGTCGTCAAGCTCAGCGGCCAGCGCAACGCGGCATCGCTGCCGCAGGTGCGCGGGCTGCTCGGCGCGGCCGGTCGGCTCGTGGAGGGTTCGCGTTACAGCGCCGAATCCGAAACCATCAATGGCGCGCCGATCTATCGGCAGAAGCTCACCGCGCATTTCGACCGCAGCGGCGTGGATGCGCTGCTCGCCGGCGCGGGCTTGCCGGTATGGCCGTCGCCGCGCGCGCCGGTGGTGTTGTGGCTGGTGATTGACGACGGCCATGGCGCCCGTCTGGTCGGTTCCGCGCATGCCAACGCGGTGAAGTCGCTGACCGATCGCGCGGCCGATCGCGGGGTGAGCGTCGTGTTGCCCGCCGCGACCGCGATCGAATCGCAGATCGCGTTGCTCGCTTCGGGGATCGGCCCGGCGCAAGCGGTGGTATTGCCATCAGCGGCTTACGGGTCGGATCAATTGGTCGGCAAGCTCGTGCGCACCGCCGGCGGCTGGAATGCGCAATGGATCCTGCTCGACGGCGGTATCGAGCTCAATCGCTGGAGCGAGACCAATCCCGATGCGCGCCTGGCGATGGCCAACGCAGCCGATGGCGCGGCCGATGCGCTTGCGCGGAAATACTCGAAAATCGCCGTCGGCAGCCCTGCCGGCACGTTCGCCATCGAGATCGACGGCGTCCGCTCAGGCGACGATTACGTCCGCGTGATGGGGTATCTGGAAGGCATCGGCATCGTGCGCAAGATCGTCTTGCTTGGCGCGACCGATGATCGCCTGCGCATGCAACTCGATCTATCCATCGGCATCGATGGATTCCGCAACGTGATCGCGGTCGGGCAGGTTCTGGAACTCGAAAGCGATGGCGAAACGCCGGTGTTCCGCCTGCGACCGTGAACCTGCGCCAGCTACCCAATCTGATTACCGGCGCACGCATGGTGTTGGTGCTGCCGTTGATGTGGAGCCTGCGCAATGGAGCGTACGGGATGGCGCTTGCAATTGCGCTGGTCGCGGGCGCAACCGACGCACTGGATGGCTGGCTGGCAAAGCGTTTCGGATGGCAGACGCCGCTCGGCGGATTGCTCGATCCGGTCGCCGACAAGTTGCTGCTGGTCGCGAGTTTCGTCGGCTTGTGGTTGGCAAATGCAGTCCCGGGCTGGCTGGTCGTACTGGTCATCGCGCGCGACATCGTCATCGTCAGCGGGGCGGTCGCATACAACGCGATCGTCGGACCGGTGGAGGGTAATCCAACCGCGCTCGGCAAGAGCACCACGGTCGTGCAGATCGGGCTGGTGCTGATGTTGCTGGTCGGACTGGCCTGGAAACCGACGCCCGAAGGCGTGCGGATCGCAGGGACCTGGCTGATTGCCGCGCTCACATTCGCGAGCGGCATCGATTATGTTGTGCGCTGGAGCCTGCGCGCGCGCACCGCGCTGCGGGCAAAACAACAGTGACGATGCGCCACGGAGCGATGCAATGATTGCGAACGACACATCACCTGCCGCACCCGCCGACGAAGCGCGCGACGATTCGCGGCGCTGGCAGTGGCTGGCGTTCGCGATCGTAATCGGTGTGTTGATCTGGTTGCTGGCGCCGGTGCTGACACCGTTCGCGATTTCGCTGTTTTTCGGCTATCTGGGCGATCCGCTGGTCGATCGCCTGGAACGCGCGCGCATGAGTCGCACCTTCGCGGTGTGCCTGGTGTTCTTCGTGATGTTTGCGCTGATCGTGCTCGCGCTGCTGCTGCTGGTTCCGCTGCTCAGCGATCAGATCGGCCACTCGATCGAGCAGATGCCGGTGTACGCCGCGTGGCTGCACAACACCGCGCTGCCGTGGATCAAGTTGCGCACGCATGTCGATCTGGCGCCGTACTTCGATCCGCAGCAGCTGATCCAGATGTTGCGGACGCATTGGGAACAGGCCGGCGGCGTCGCGACGAACGTACTCGGCGGATTGTCGCGATCGAGTTTGCGGCTGTTCGAAATCCTCGCGAACATCTGTCTGGTGCCGGTGCTGTCGTTCTATTTCTTGCGCGATTGGGATGTGCTGGTCGCGCGCGTGGACGCGTTGTTGCCGCGCAAGCTGCAACCCACCATCGCCCGGCTCGCGCGCGAATCGGACGAGACGCTCGGCGGTTTCCTGCGCGGCCAGATGTCGGTGATGCTCGCGCTCGGAATCATCTACGCGATCGGCTTGACGATGGTCGGCCTCGACCTCGCCTTGCTGGTCGGGTTTATCGCGGGCCTGGTGAGTTTCGTGCCTTACCTCGGCGCGATTATTGGCGTATTGCTCAGCGTGATCGCCGCGCTCGTGCAGTTCAGCGATGGCTGGCATGTGTTGATGGTGCTCTGCGTGTTTGCATTCGGCCTGACCATGGAGTCGTATGTATTGGTGCCGCGCCTGGTCGGCGACAAGATCGGCATGCACCCGGTCGGGGTGATTTTCGCGCTGATGGCCGGCGCGCAATTGTTCGGATTTCTCGGTGTGCTGCTGGCCCTGCCGGTCTCGGCGATAGCGATGGTGCTGCTGCGCTACGGCTACGAGCGCTATACCGCAAGCAAGCTATACGTCGGACCGACGGTTGTGGTCGCCGAGGAACCGGTTCCGCTGATCGTGGTCGGCGAACGCATGCATCCTGTCGATGGCGATGATGCCGCGTGCGGCGATCAGTCGCCGATCGCTTCGTGAGCGCGATTGTTGTGAGAGCGTGTCGATGAGCGGCATGACGTGAGCATGCTGCAACTGCCGCTCGGCCTGCGTTATCCGCCGGACCAGCGATTGCACCACTATCGTGATGCGCCGCATGGCTTGTTGCCACTGTTGTCGCTGCTGGCGTCGGGCGCAAGCCACGACAGCCTGTTTTTGTCTGGCGCGTCGGGTTCGGGGATGAGCCATCTATTGCTCGCGACCTGCGCGGAGGCGAATGCTGTGAATCGCGTCGTCGCCTATCTGCCGTTGCACGCGTTCGGCGCGCGCGCGACCGACGCGCTAGCGCATCAGGGCGCGGTGGATCTGGCCTGCGTCGATGACGTGCATGCGATTGCCGGCGATCGCGAAGCCGAGGTCGCATTGTTCGATCTTCACAATCGTGTGCGCGATCGCGGCGGCGCGCTGTTGTACGCGGCAGATGCGACGCCGCAGCAACTCGCGCTCGTGTTGCCCGACCTGCGCTCGCGTCTCGCGCAATGCACGCAATTCCCATTGACAGTACCCGACGAAACCCAACGGCGCACCATCCTGCGCGAACGCGCCGCTGCGCGCGGACTGGAGATCGACGATGCGGCGATGGACTACCTGTTCCGCCGCGCAGACCGCAATCTCGGCATGTTGACTGAACTGCTTGATCGTCTCGATCGCGCATCGCTGGCGGCGCAGCGGCGGATCACGGTGCCGTTTATGCGCGAGGTGTTGGAGATGGGACAGGATTGATTGCCGCCACAAAATGGAAAAAAAACCCCCGCAATGCGGGGGTCTTTCCAACACGAATCGAACCGTCATTTACCAGATGACCACCTGCTTGTCGTCCGGACGCACCATCGCGTCGCCTGCCTTGCATTCGAATGCCTGCGCGAACGCGGGCATGTTCGACGGCGCACCCATCGCACGGAACTGCGCCGGCGAATGCGGATCGGTGTTCACGCGAACAGCCGCTTCTTCCGGCTTGAAGCTGCGCCGCCAAATGTTGGCGAAGTTCATGAAGAAGCGTTGCTCTTCGGTGTAGCCATCGACCTTGGTGCTGGGCTGGTAATCCGGGTTGTCCGCAAGCGCCTTCTGCAACGCATCGTAGGCGACGTTGATACCGCCAAGGTCGGCGATATTCTCGCCCAGGGTCAACTCGCCCTTGACGTGCACGTCCTTGCCGTCCTTGTCCTTCAGTGCGACGTAATCGTTGAACTGTGCGACCAGCTTGCCGGTGCGTTCCTTGAATCCCTTCATGTCTGTCGGCGTCCACCAATCGCTTTGATTGCCCTGGGCATCGAATTGCGCGCCCTGGTCGTCGTAGCCATGGGTCATCTCGTGGCCGATCACCGCGCCGATGCCGCCGTAATTGAGCGCGGGATCGGCCTTGGCGTCGAAGAACGGCGGTTGCAGGATCGCGGCCGGGAACACGATCTCGTTCTGCAGCGGGTTGTAGTACGCGTTCACCGTCTGCGGCGTCATGCCCCATTCGGTGCGATCGACGGGCTTGCCGATCTTGCCAAGCTGCCAGCGCGTGTTGAATTCGTTGGCCGCAAGCACGTTGTCGAGATAGCTGTCACGCGAAATCCTCAGACCGGTCCAATCGCGCCACTTGGTCGGATAACCGATCTTCGGCATGAAGCTCGCCCACTTTTCCATCGCCTTCTTCTTGGTGTCGTCGCCCATCCAGCTCACCTTCTCGATGCGCGCCTTCAGCGCATCGCGCAAGTTTCCGACGAGTTTTTCGGCAGATGCTTTCGCTTCCGGGGTGAAGTACTGCTTGACGTATAACTGCCCCAGCGCTTCGCCGGTGTCGTCGTTGACCGATGCCAGCACGCGCTTCCAGCGCACCTTCTGTTCCTTCTGCCCGTGCAGGGTCTTGTTGTAGAAATCGAAGTGTTCGGTGACGAGATCGTCGTTGAGATAGGGGGACGCGCCGTCGATCGCATGGAAGCGCAGGTATGCCTTCCAGTCGTCCACGCTGACCTTGGTCAGCATCTTGTCGAACTCGCCGAAGAACTTCGCCTCGGCCAGCGAGAAGCCCTTCACGTCCTTCACGCCGATGCCGTCGAAGAATTTCTCCCACGAGAAATGCGGGGTGATCTTGTCGGCTTCGG
Organism: Lysobacterales bacterium; assembly: GCA_038316385.1. Classification (GTDB taxonomy): domain Bacteria; phylum Pseudomonadota; class Gammaproteobacteria; order Xanthomonadales; family Xanthomonadaceae; genus SZAS-103. Next base: position 168,193 of record JBBQAN010000002.1, read on the forward strand.
CGACAGTGCGCATGGTGTACTGGTTCTTGGTATCGCGCTGCTCGATCGGGCTCAGCGATGCGCCGGCCAGTTCGGTTTCGATCGCCATCACCGCAGCGGCCTGCTTCTTGGCATCGTCGGCAGAAACGCCGGCGAGTTGCAGGGTCTTGGCGATGTGCGCGACGTAGCCATCGCGGATGTTCTGGTATTGCGCGTCGGAGTAATACGCTTTCTCGGGCAGGTTGGTGCCGCCGCCAAACGCGTAGCCGATCACCGTGGACGAGTTCTTGAAGTCGGGCTGGCCGCCGAAGCCGAACACGTCGACGATGCCCTTGGCGTAATTCGCATCGATGTAGGAAGCGATGTCGTCCGGCGTTTTGATCGCATCGATTTGGTCGAGGATCGGCTTGAGTTTCGTCGCGGCAGGGGTGCCGTTGATCTTGGCCTCGTCCATGCCGCTCGCATACAGATCACCGACGAGTTGCTCCAGCGAACCGGCGGACGGCGAGGTCTTCGCGAGGCCTTCGACGATGGCTTTCTGCGCGTTTTCCGAGCGCTGGTCGAGCATCTCGAACGTGCCCCACGAGGTGCGGTCGGACGGAATCGGGTTGGCGGCAAGCCATTTGTTGTCCACGAAACCATGCAGGTCGTCGCAGGGTTTGATTGAGGTATCCAGATCCGCGAGTTTGAGCGTGCTGGTCGCGCCGAGATCCGCAGGTGCGCTGGCTTCAGCGGCGGGCTTGTCAGCAGCGGCGACGGGAGCGGTCGCAGCGGGCTGGTTCTGTTGCGAGCATGCCGCCAGGGCGACGAGTACGGCGAGGCTGAGGGGCTTGTACGGACGCATTTTCATGAACTCTCCTGGGACCTGCGGAATGAGTGGTTTGGAAATATTTGATCTAAACAGTTTGACGAAATCGGCGATGCCGATTCCAGAGGGCCAGCCACGGCCCGCACGCGCATGGCGCGAGGACGCACTGTAGGCCGCAATGACTCTGCGCGACTGTGTCGAAGGTCATGCAGGACATGACCGAATCGTTACTTTAGTCGTTTGGTGTGCGTCGATTGCGAAAGTTTTTGTAAAGTTTTCGTTTGCGCGGCATCTCACGAACGCATGTTAACGTCGCACTTTCCCTCTGGAGCATCATCATGCAAGTCACTTTCATCGGCGCGGCCGGCGGTGTGGTCACAGGATCGAGCCATCTGCTCGAAGCGGCCGGCAAGCGCATCCTGCTGGATTGCGGGATGGTGCAGGGTGGCAAGGACTCCGACGTGATCAATGCGAAGGAATTCCCGTACGATCCGGCCGGCATCGACGCGCTCGTGCTGAGTCATGCGCACATCGACCACATCGGCCGCGTCCCGCTGCTGGTGAAGCGCGGTTTTACCGGGCCGATCTTCGCGCAGGCAGCGACCTGTGACTTACTTCCGATCATGCTGATCGATTCGGCGCATCTGTCCGTACGCAGCGCCGAAATGGCGAATCAGCATCACCTGCATGGCGAGCCCGATCTGCAGCCGCTCTACACTGAAGACGATGTCGCAGCGGTGCTGAAAATGCTGCATCCGCTCGCGTACGACACAGTCACTGAAATCCTGCCCGGCGTGACGCTGCGATTGCACGATGCGGGCCATATCCTTGGCTCGTCAATCCTGGAATTAAGCGCGAGTAATGGCATCCCGAATGATTCTGCGCCGAAGACTCTCGTTTTTTCCGGCGACATCGGCATGCCCGGCACGCCGATCCTGCGCGATCCTGTCACGCCACCGCGCGCCGACCTGATCCTGATGGAATCCACGTACGGCGATCGCAACCACAAGGATCGTGCCGCGACCGTGGCTGAGCTCGGCGACATCTTCGCTACGGCGGCAGCCGCCGGCGGCAATGTGATCATCCCGGCATTCGCAGTCGGCCGCAGCCAGGAATTGCTGTACTGGTTCGCAGAGCATTTCGACGACTGGAACATGTCGCAATGGAAAATCTTTCTCGACAGTCCGATGGCGGCGAGAGTCATGGCCGTTTACGACCACCACGAAGAATTGTTCGATACCGATGCGGTGAAGGTCTGGCAAGGCAGACCCAAGCCATTCGCGATGCCGAACCTGCACGTCACCGCCGATGCCAATGACAGCAAGTCCATCAACGACATGCACGGTGGCGCGATCATCATCGCAGGCTCCGGCATGGCCAACGGCGGGCGCATCCGCCACCATCTCGCGAACAATCTTTCCAATCCGAATGCGCACGTGATCTTCGTCGGTTATCAGGCCAGTGGCACGCTCGGACGCATGCTGGTCAACGGCTTGAAGCACGTGAAACTATTCGGTCGCGACATGCCGGTGAACGCTACGATCCACACCGTGGGCGGCCTGTCGGCGCATGCGGATCAGCAAGGCTTGCTCGACTGGTACGGCGCGAGCCCGAACCATCCGCCGGTCGCGCTGGTGCACGGCGAAAATCCCGCGCGTGAAACCTTGTCGAAGAAATTGCACGAACAATTCGGCATTGACGTCACTCTGTCGCAACCCGGCATGACGCGCGATGTCTGAAGCGCGGGTGCGCTTCGCCCAATCAATTGGCGGAGCCGATGATCACGGCTCCATTTGTGGTGAGCCAGTCGAACCACAGTCTGCAATCGTGCGACTACGCGAAGAGATTTCCGGCAGCGAAAAGATTCCCCGCAACAGCGGCATCGACTTGCTGCGCGGCTTGTCGATCCTGCTCGTGGTGCTGCACCACATCGGCCTGCGCATTCCATTGCGCAAGACGGATGTCGGCGATCATCTACCGCGATGGTTTCTCAGCGGTTTGAATTACAACGGCTACGAATCGGTGTTCGTGTTCTTCGCGATTTCCGGATTCCTGATTGCCGGACATGCACTGCGACGCTGGGGCGATCTCGCAAGTATCGATGCGAAGTCGTTCTACGCACGCCGCTTCGCGCGCATCGTGCCGTGCCTGCTCGCACTCCTCATTGTGTTGAGCGCTTTGCATCTTCTCGGTTTCGACGATTACGTGATCCGTAACGCGAACCAGTCGCTGCCGCGCGCCGTGTTCGCAGCGCTCGGCCTGCACCTGAACTGGTACGAAGGCCACTATGGATACCTTCCCGGCAACTGGGACGTGCTGTGGTCGCTGTCGATCGAGGAAGTGTTCTATATCGGCTTCCCGATCGTCTGCCTGCTGACGCGACGCATCGTGATCCTCACACCGCTGCTGCTCGTGCTTGCGTTGTCGTTGCCGTACACGCATGCATTGTATGTCGACAACGAGATATGGCAGGAAAAGGCGTACCTTCCCGGCATGGCCGCGATCGCGATGGGCGTGCTCGCGGCGCTGGTCGCGGCGCGCGAGGCTTTGCCACGGAAACCGTTTGCGACGGCATTGTGCGTGGCCGGATCGGTCGGACTGGCCAGCATCCTGTTCATCGGGGACATCCTCTGGGACGCGATGAAAGACAGCTGCCTGTTGCTGCTGACGTTCTCCATCGCCTGCCTGCTGATCGGATTGCAATGGCGCGAGCGACTCGGCGAGTCGCGGCCGCTGCGCGGCTTCGGCTGGTTGCGTTCGTTCGGACGCTTCAGCTACGAGATCTATCTCACCCACATGTTCGTCGTGTTTGGCGCTGTGCGGCTGTGGAAAGATTGGGGCAGCGACAATCCGCATGGATGGATGTGGTATCTGCCGGTGGCCGCGCTATGCTGGCTGCTGGGTGCGCTTGTCGGCAGATACTTCTCGACACCGAGCGACCGTGCGTTGCGCGAGCGCCTGCTTGAGCTGAAGACGCGGGCGAATTCCCGCACCATGTTTGCTGCCGATGCAACCGGAGTCGCTGACCAAGGCTGATGTGTCGCGTGAAATCACGCTGGCGCAAACTGTGATGCTGCACGATTTCCAAGACTGGAATCCCATGCACATTGTTCGACACAGGAACGATTGAATGCCCAAACTCACCAACATCCTGCTGATCCGGCATGCCGAAAAACCAGCCGACGCGCAAGACCGCACCTTGACCCTTGCCGGGCAGGCGCGCGCGCATGCGTACGTCGCGTATTTCCAGCGCTACTCCGTCGGCGACAACATCATCACGATCGATTATCTGTTTGCTGCTGCGAATTCCCCGGGCAGCAATCGGTCCACGTTGACGCTGGCTCCGTTGTCGGCAGCGTCGGGGCTGCCGGTGGATACGCGTTTCGAAGACAGGGGATACCAGCTTCTGGCGGACGAGATCCGCAACAACGGCAAATACGACAACGCGAATATCCTGATCTGCTGGCACCACGGTCAACTCCTGAATCTCGCGACCGCGCTCGGCGCCCCACCGCAGTCGTTGCCGACGATCTGGCCGAATGATGTGTTCTGTTGGCTGGTTCAACTGAGCTTCGATGCATCCGGCGTCTGTGTCGCGCGCGCGCTCAACCAGCAGTTGATGGTTGGGGATTTCGGGCAACCGGTTTAGGTTCCCGCGTCGAGCAGGTCGAGCAGCCGTAGTGGGAGGGGCAATGCAAGTCAATGCCGATGGGAAGAGCCGGCGATCCGGATTTCGTTTTTACGACCTGATGGTCGGCGGCATGGTCGCGGTGTTGCTGTGCTCGAACCTGATCGGTCCGGCCAAGACCAGCACGATCACGCTGCCGTTCATCGGCGCGCTGACCTTCGGCGCGGGGAACCTGTTTTTCCCGATCAGCTACATCTTCGACGACGTGTTGACCGAAGTGTACGGCTACGCACGCGCGCGTCGCGCGACCTGGGCCGGCTTCGGCGCGCTGATTTTCGCGACGCTGATGTCGCAGGCAATCATCCACATGCCGGTTGCGCCGAGCGAGCCATTCAACGTGCAATTGCAGCCCGCGCTCGAAGTCGTGTTCGGCGCAACGTGGCGGATTGCGCTCGCATCGCTGGTCGGCTTCTGGCTCGGCGATTTCGTCAATGCCTACGTGATGGCAAAGATGAAGTTGTGGACGAAAGGCCGCTGGTTGTGGACACGAACAATCGGCTCAACGATTGTCGGCGAAGGCGTGGACAGCCTGACGTTTTACCCGATCGCGTTCATGGGCATCTGGGAAAGCCAGACCATCGCCAAGGTGATCGTCTTCAACTGGACAATGAAAGTGATCGTCGAAACCGTGCTGACGCCGGTGACGTACGCCGTCGTCGGTTTCCTCAAACGTCGCGAGAACGTCGACACCTACGACACCAACACGCACTTCAATCCTTTCAGCCTGAAGGATGAGGGCGATATGCGGGAGTTTCGCTGAGCCGCGCGCCGATCACCTCCAGTATCCAGATCGATAGTGATAATCAACGGATATAACGCCGATGGTTCAAAAAGTCCCATGGAAAAGACCGGCATTAAGCCGGTCTTTATTGCGCGATGAAGTCTGGATTCAGCTTTTCTGGCTCCTGATCCAGGCATCGATCTTCGCTTCGAGCACTGCCAGCGGCAGCGCGCCATCCTTCAGCAGTTCGGTATGGAACGCACGCACGTCGAACTTCGATCCGAGCTCTTTCGCCGCCTTCGCGCGCAGCTCGGTGATCTTCATCTGCCCGGTCTTGTACGCCAGCGCCTGCGCTGGCATCGCGATGTAGCGCTCGACTTCGGCGATCACGTCGGTCTTGCTCATCGCGGAATTGTCGAGCATGTACTGGATCGCCTGGTCGCGGGTCCAGCCCTTGCTGTGCAATCCGGTATCGACAACCAACCGCATCGCGCGGAACTGCTCGTTCTGCAGTTGTCCGAATTCCTGGTACGGGTCGGTGTACATGCCGAGCTCGTAGCCGATCGTTTCGCAATACAGCGCATAGCCTTCGATGTAGGCGGTGAAGCCACCGAAACGGCGGAACTTCGGCAGGCCGGTTTGTTCCTGCTGGATCGACAGTTGGAAGTGATGGCCAGGGATCGCTTCATGAAGGAACAGGTCTTCCATCTCCCAGTTCTTGCGCGACGGCAGGTCGTAGGTATTCACGTAGAAGATCCCGGGACGCGAGCCGTCCTCGTTCGGCGATTGGTAGGAACCGCCGGCGGCGGATTGTGCGCGGTACGCCTCGACCGGACGGATCTCGAACTTCGCCTTCGGCTCGATCGAGAAATCGCGCGGCACACCTTTCTCGACTTTTGCATAGACGCTGTTATAACCATCGAGCAGTGCCTTCTCGCTCTTGAACGTGAAGCGCGGATCAGTGTTGAGGTAATGGAAGAACGCGTTGAGATCGCCCTTGAAGCCGATCTTCGCCCGGAGCGCATCCATCTTCTTTTTCAGGCGCGCGACTTCGGCGAGACCGATCTGGTGGATCTGGTCGGGTGTTTCGTCGGTGGTCGTATGCGTGCGCACGTCGTATGCATACCAGGCCTTGCCATCAGGCAGTGCGTCGTAACCGACGGTGTGGCGCGCATGCGTCATGTAGTCGTTGGCGATGTAATCGCGCAAACGCTGGTACGACGGCATCAGCTGGTCGGCGATCAGGCGGCGGTATGCCCCAGTCAGGCGCGTCTTGTCGGCAGCGGAAAAACCCTCTGGCATGTGAGCGATCGGACCCCAGAACACGGTGTCCTCGGGCTTCGCCTTGATGACTGCGTCGAACTGCGGCACGACCTTCACCATCAGCACCTTCGGTTCGACGATGCCGAGCTTCACGCCTTCGCGCATGTTGATGATCGCTTGGTCGAATGCGGTCGGAATCTTGCCGGCGCGCGCGAGCCAATCGTCGTAATCCTTGACCGTCTTGAACGGTTGCGCGTCAGTACCGGAGCCGAGCTGAACGGCCGCCATGGCGAAATTGTTGAATTGGTCGATTGGCAGTAGTTCGTCGTGAAAGCGCTCACCGTCGATCGCGTCCTGCTGCTGCTGGATGAAGATGTTGTACGAGAGCAGCGCCTGCCCGCTCAGTCCGTCCGCTCCGATCGCCCTAGCCTTGGCGAGCCACGCTTCGTTGAAGGCATTTAGCTGATCGATATAGTCCTTCGACAGGAAGTTGGGAAATTGGTCGTTGTAACGCGGATCGCCGACGTAGGTCGCTTGCACCGGATTGAGCTTGAGTGATGCTTCCCAAAAATCGGTGTAGAACTTGTCGAGTTGCGCGGCCTTGTCGGAGTCGGTGGTTCCCGGCTTCATGGATGGCGCGGCGGCGGCTGTTTGTGCAAATGCGGATGCGGAAGACGCGCCAACGCAGAGCGCAGCGACGATGGCAAGAGCGAGGATCGGCTTGTGCATTGGGAACCCCAGGTGATGGCGAGATGCGATGGATGCGATAGATGAAACTCAGTCGAACCGCATGGTGCCGTCGCAAGCCGCACGTCGCACGGGCCGAAGGTCATGCAGGTCAAACGTCATGTGCGTTCAATCGCCGGTGATGGTTTCCGTTGCGATGCCTGAAAACGGCATGCGCTGCGGCGCGACGGCACCGCCGGAGATGATGAAGGTCATCGCCTGATCGACTGTCCAGTCGGTCGGGATCAAATCCTCGACCGGCACGATCTGCAGATAGCCGCCGGTCGGGTTCGGCGTGGTGGGAACATACACTGCAGCGAGTTCGCGGCCGGTCGCCTCGTCGCGCAAGGTACGGGTCACGAAGCCGACCGTCCTTACGCCCGGATGCGGAAACGCGATCAGCACCACGCGCTGGCCGCCATCGGGCGGCGAGGACATCAGGTCAAGCAATTGCCGCGCGCTGCCGTAGATGGTCTTAGCGAGCGGAATGCGACGGATCGCGATCTCGAACCACGACAACAAGCGTTGCCCGGCCACGCGCCGGGCGAGTAAACCGACCGCGAGGATCAGCGCGATGGTCGCGAACATTCCGACCGCAGTCAGCGCCCACGCGCTCGCGAGCCAGTGCAATTGCGGATGCTGCAGCGCGATATCGTCCAGCACCGGCCCAACCAGCGGCCGGCTCAGGTCGGACAGCAAGCCGAATACAAACTTGAACACGACCCAGGTCAGCCAGATCGGCAACAACGTCAACAATCCGGAAACGAACAGCGAACGCAGCGATGCGTGCGTGGTCGTGGGTGGAATGTTATCGGGCGACGGCATGCTCACTTGTGCCCGCCGATTTCGCGTGCCACGCGGAAACCGACGTCATCGAATCCGCGATCACCAGCGCGACCGACCGGCGTATCGCCCGTATTCGCCGAACGTCCGGCGACGAGGTGACTCTGGCATCCGGCGGCGCAGTTCTGCAGCCATCCGGCGAAATTGCCGGCGATGCCTGCGTTCGCGGTCATGCCCGCTTCGTGCCACTCGGCGACGCTTGGCAACCGGTAATGCTGGCCGCTGTGTTGCGTGCCTAGCCATTGCGCGTAGGCGTTTGCGTCGTTCCAGCTCACGCAGACGACGGGCTGCTCGCTGCTTTGCGCAAAACCGGGTTCTGTCCAGTTCTTGCGTGCGCCCGCAGCAGCGGTAGTGGCGGTTTTTGCAACGGTTTTGGTATCGACTTGAGCCGGCGCCGGGGGAGAATTTCCGCATGCCGCAGCCGGACGGCGCGTCGCATTGACGAATTGCGCGTACTCATGGCGCGTTACTTCGGCGCGCGCCAACGCGACTGCCGGATGCGGGCCGGTTGCCGCGTGCAGCAGCACGAATCCGGGCCCGACATCGACCACCGCCGCAGTTACGTCGCTGGCTTTTTGCAACGCTGCCTGCTGCGCGACCGCGATGGAATGTGCATAGACATCGGACAGATCGAGCTGTTTGGCGAGTGCTTCAGTGCGCGTCAAGGCGGTCTTGTCGGCTGCGACCGATTCGGTCTGCACGCGCTTGTCGAGCGCATTCGCCGAAGCGGTGTGCAACGCGCGCCAGGCGGGAGTCTTGCGCCCGCTGGTTGCGTCCGCCAGCTGCTGCGCTTTGAGCTGATAGTCGAGAACGCGCGGATCGTGATGCTGGGCGATCGCGAGCGCCTGTTGTTTGGACAACGCGGCGAGCACGTCGGCAACGAGTTGTTTGGATTCGGGCGTAGCCGGGGAAAGTTTCCACGCCATCCTGGTCAGATCGAGCGCGTTGTCGTCGGCGGGCGCGGTGAGATTCGCATGCGCCAAGGCGTCGCGCGCTTCGCCTAGCACGGCAGCGTCGGGGGTAATGGCGATCGGTGTGGTTGTGTCGCTCGCAGCTGTCGCGTTCTGCGGTAACGATGTGGGCTTGGAGGCGGCGATTGGCGGTGTCGCGGGTTTCGTAGCGGGAGCAGCCGCTGTCGCCGAATGAGGCGTTGCCGTGATGGCCGCTGACGCGATCGATGCTGTCGCAATTGGAGCCGTCGTAGTCGAGGTCTTTGCAAGCGGATGCGGCTGCATCGATCCGGCGAACGCGCCGAATCTGGGCAAACGGTCGCGCGCCGAATACAGTCCGATCACGAGCAGCAGTGCGCCGAACAGCGCAAGCACGCGCGGACGCTTCCAGTATTGCCCTTCCACCGTGCGATCGAATCCGCGCAAAACCCGGCCGCCCAGCCGATCGCCGCTGCGGCGCCCGATGCGATCCAGCGCCAGCACCATTGCTGCCGCGTTCGGATAGCGTTGATCCGGCGATTTGGCCATCGCACGATCGATGAAACCTTGCCAATGGATTTTCGGTGGCGGCAATCGCGGCACCGGTTTTTGCGCGTGCATCAGCGCTAGCGTGAGCGCGTCCGGCGAACGGAACGGCAACCTGCCGGTCAACAATTCGTAAGCGAGTACGCCGACGCTGTACAAATCGGCGCGGCCATCCACTGCATCGCCACGCGCTTGTTCGGGAGCCATGTAGCCGGAACTGCCGACCGCAAGACCGGCGGTGGTGATGCGGCTGGTGTCGCGCTTGGACAACGCGATGCCGAAATCGGTCAGCAATGGCCGATCGGCGACGTCGAACAGGACGTTCTCTTCCTTGACGTCGCGATGCACGATGCCGCGCGCGTGCGCGTAATCGAGCGCCGATAACAGTGTGCGCAATACCTCGATGATGCGCGGTTCATCCTTGCGCAGGTCGCGCTGTGCCAGATCGCCGTTCGGCAGGTACGGCATGATGTAGTACATGCGCCCATCGGCGGTGCGCCCGACTTCGTAGATATTGACGATGCTCGGATGAGTGAGTTTGGCAATGGTGCGTGCCTCGTGCTCGAAGCGTTGCTTGCTGACTTCGTCGAGCAGCGCGTCGCGTTCCATGACCTTGATGCCGACCGGGCGATCCAGCGATTCCTGGGTCGCCAGGTACACGCTCGCCATGCCGCCCTGGCCGATCCGTTTCTGGAAACGGTAGCCCGGTATGCGCGGAAATTCCGCAATGCCTTCGGCGTTCGACGCCGAGGCGGTGCGTGGTTCGTTTGGAGTGACCGGTTCCTGCATGGTGTCGCAAAACAGCCCCTGATGTCCCCGCATGGGGAGGCGACAGCATACGGCAGGCCACGGCGGCCCGGTAGCGCGTGGTTGTGCGGTTTCCCGGCACAGTCTTCACGTTGACGGCGCGCTGGGACCGGATGTGTCGATTGGGCGTTTTGGCAATACCTCAACGATGCCACCAACGATAGAGCCAACTTCGCTTTTTCACCGGGCGACGAACGGACTTCCGATGCGTGGTTTTCGCGCGCGTCTTGGTGGGAATCGATGCTTGCGATCCCGTATCCGTTGGCGTGCTTGAAGAGGAGGCAGCGGACGCGATTGGCGCGGCGATCGGCGGCGTCTCGATGGCTGCTGGAGCTGCGATCATCTTGTTGTTGACGCTGTTCGTCGGCGTTGCCGGAATTGAAGTCGCAACAACCTGCTGCGCGGATGTCATGGAAGCGCCGCCATGCAGCAAAGCGCCGCGCATTGCGTACAACACACCTGCAAGCAGCAATGCGCCACCGATCGCCAGCACGCGCGGTCGCTTCCAGCTACCACCTGCAAGCGTGCGATCATAGGTACGCAATGCGATGCTAGTGATATGGCCGCTGCGGCGACCGATACGCTCCAGGGCTGCAAGCATTTGCTGCGCATTGTCAAAACGCCGCTCCGGCGACTTCGCCATCGCGCGCTCGATGAAACTCTGCCAATGAATTTTCGCCGCCGGCAGACGCGGAATCGGATCCTGCGCATGCATCAACGCCATCGCAAGCGCATCGCTCGATCGGAACGGCAATTTGCCAGCCAGCAATTCGTATGCGAGCACGCCGACGCTGTATAGATCGGCGCGCCGATCCACCACGTCGCCGCGCGCCTGCTCGGGCGCCATGCATGCAGAGCTGCCGACCGCCATGCCGGCAGTGGTGATGCGCACCGAATCCGACTTGGACATCGCAATCCCGAAGTCAGTCAGCAACGGACGGTTGTCGGCGTCGAACAGCACGTTCTCCGATTTCACGTCACGGTGCACGAAGCCGCGTGCGTGCGCGTAATCCAGCGCCGACAGCAGTGCGCGCAGTACATCGACGATCTGCGCGTCGTCGCGCAGGTCGCGCTGCGCGAGATCGCCGTTGGCAAGGTAGGGCATGCAGTAGTACAGCCGTCCGTCGGTGGTGCGGCCGACGTCGTGGATGCCGACAATGCCGGGATGGCTGAGCTTGGCAATCGTGCGCGCCTCGTTTTCGAAGCGTTGCTTGCTGAGTTCGTCGAGCAAGGCCTCGTGCGCGATCACCTTGATGCTGACCGGACGATCCAGCGATTCCTGGGTCGCCAGGTACACCGTTGCCATGCCGCCCTGACCGAGCCGCCGCAAGATACGATAGCCCGCAATCTGCGGATGCTGATTCGTATCTCTCGAGGCGAGCGTGGCGGGTGGCTCAGCGGGTTTGACGGGCTGCATGGGTCGAGCCGTGTCCATGGTTTGCTGCCAAGGTCGCAGCATAAGGCAGCACGGCCGCAAGTATCGGAACGATCCCGTATCGCGTTCAGCCAACGGTCTGCGGTAGTTGCAACGCATGCCGGCAATGAGTGATACCGGTTCGCGCATCGGGCGGTCATGCAACCGCTCGTGCGCGTGCGCTCGAGTCACCGCCATCGGAGCGTTGCGTTCAGAAGAGCAGCGAGGCCATCTTGCGTCGGTACACACCGACCAGATCTGCATCCTCGATCGTGCGGAACGCCGCGATCAGCAATTGTTTCGGCAATCCATTCTCGAAAGTACGATTGCGTCGCAGCATTTCCAGGAATTGGTCGAGACCGCCCGCCGCATCGCCGCCGATCAGCTTGTGCGCGCCGAGCAGATGACGCGCGTGCAGATCGTCCGGATTCGCCGCGACCGCAGCTTCCAGCGCGGCGGCCGGCGGTGCGTCTTTCAATTGCGCCAGGAATCCGAGGTGCGATCGCGCGCGCACGGTACGGTCGTCGGTCGCGAGGTTGGCTGGCAGCGCGTCGAGCAGCAGCTCGGATTCGTGCGCCGCGCCAGTTTTCAGCAACGCCAGCGCGAGATCGAGATTCAATGCGTCCTGCTCAGGCGCTGTGTGTCCGGATGCAGCGGCAACAGCCGCGCGCAGGCGCACGACTTCGGCATGTGGATCGACGGCGGTTTCGATTTCGGGAGCAACGTCTTCGACTTTTTCTGCCGGCTCAATGTCGTGGGACTTGAGGAATTCGCGCAATTGCCCTTCCGGCAGCGCACCCGGAAACCCGTCGATCGGCTGCCCGTCCTTGACCAGGATCACGGTCGGGATCGACTTGATCTGGAACGCCGCAGCGAGTTCCTGTTGCTTGTCCACGTCCACCTTGGCCAACCGGAACGCACCGTTGTAATCGGCGGCGAGTTTTTCCAGGATCGGTCCGAGCGTCTTGCACGGCCCGCACCACGGCGCCCAGAAATCGATAAGCACCGGCGCGGTGAGCGATGCTTGCAGCACGTCGGCCTCGAAGGCTGCGGTGGTGGCGTCAAAGACGTGCGGATTGGATGCGGAGTCGGTCATTGGTGTCGGTCGTGGTGATCAGGTCAATGAATATTGGGCTCTTGGGGCCGCAAGCCAAGTGCCTGCCTGGAATAACATCCAGTGCTACGCCAAGAACGCAAGACTGGGCTGTATGCAGTTCGTGGCGGCCCAAGTCTCGTGGTGTTCGTTGTGTTCGAAATAATTGTTTCCCCATTCGCGAGGATCGCGCTTCAATAACCTTCAAGTTCCTCGCCCTGCGCCTTTGTCGGCTTGACGCCAGCTTGCGCAACCGGTTCGACCTGCACCCCATCGCGCTTGTACACCACGCCCGCTTTCATCACGAAGCCGACCTTTGTCATCAGCGAAATGTCGTCCAGCGGATTGCCGGGAACGGCGACCACGTCGGCGAACTTGCCAGCTTCGATGCTGCCCAGATCCTTGTCGTGCTTGAGCAGTTTCGCGGCGTGCGTCGTCGCGGCCTGGATTGCGAACAGCGGCGGCATGCCAGCCTTCACCATGAGTTCCAACTCGTGCGCGTTCTGGCCATGCGGATACACCGCCGCGTCGGTACCGAATGCGATCGGAACGCCGGCGCGATACGCCTTGCCCGCGGTCGCCATGATGACTGGGCCAACCATCGCGGCTTTCGCCGCGACCTGTGCAGGATAGTAGCCGGGCACTTTGGCTTTCTCGCCGACAAATTCGCCGGCGATGATCGTCGGCACGTACCAGGTGCCGTGTTCCTTCATCAGCTTCATGTCCTCGTCGTTCATGAAGGTGCCGTGCTCGATTGAATCCACGCCGCCGATCACCGCGCGGCGGATCGCTTCGGCACCGTGCGCATGCGCGGCCACCGTGAACCCGTAGTCGTGCGCGGCAGCGACCACTGCCTTGATTTCCTCGATCGTCATTTGCGAGTTATCCGCGCTCGCGCTTTCGTCGAGCACGCCTCCAGAGGGCATGATCTTGATCAAGTCAACGCCATCTTTGTAGTGCTGACGCACGGCTTTCCACGCATCCTCGGGGCTGTTGATGATCCCGACTCCCGCGCCGGGATCGCCCATCAGGTCGGTGCGATAACCGTCGGTCGGATCGGCATGCCCGCCGGTGGAGCCGATCGGCTTGCCTGCGGTGAACATGCGTGGGCCCGGCACGATGCCGGCATTGATTGCGTTGCGCAGCGCCATCGATTCGTTATGGCTGTCACCGACATTGCGCACCGTCGTGAAACCGGCCATCAGCGTGCGTCGCGCATACACGGTCGAGCGGATCGCGAAGTCGGCGATGTTGAGCCGGAACTGGTCGCTATATTGAGTCGGGCTTGTTTCAAAAGTCAGATGCGTGTGGCTGTCGATCAGGCCGGGCAAACAGGTGCTGCCGGCGGGAATATCGATCACCGTCGCGCCGGGTCGATCCGCATGGCCAGCAATCACTTCGCTGATGCGCTGGCCATTGATCACTACTGTTGTCGCGCCGAGTAGCTTGCCGGCGACTGTATCGAGCAAGGCGGGGCAGTGCAGCACGGTCGGACCGGGCGCCGAGGACATTGCGACGGACTGCGCGGATGTCTGCGAGGTGAGTGCGAAGGCGGCCGTCGCGGCGGTCAGTGCGAAAGCGAAGGCGGGCGTGCGTTTCGGCATGTTTCTCTCCCTGAAGTCGCGCGAGCATAGCAAGCGACAGCGTACGACCGCTCGGGAAGGAGGACTGCAGGCTTGGGCGCACGCAGCGCTTTCCAGCATGTGCGGCGCTGCGTTAGGCTGGACGGCCTTCCGCGCACTTTGCGACTGCTCACCCATGCACGACAGCTCCGACCAGCATCCGGGCGCGACCGATCCTGCCGCGCCACCCAGCTACAACCCGCGCGCCGTCGAGGCCGCAGCGCAGGCGTACTGGTCGCGCACGCATGCGTTCGAGGTCGTCGAATCGGATGCGCGCCCGAAGTATTACTGCCTGTCGATGCTGCCGTATCCATCCGGCGCGCTGCATGTCGGCCACCTGCGCAACTACACGATCGGCGACGTGATCTCGCGCTATCAACGGATGCAGGGCAAGAACGTGCTGCAGCCGTTGGGTTGGGACGCGTTCGGATTACCCGCCGAGAACGCCGCGATCAAGAACAAGACCGCGCCTGCGACATGGACGTACTCGAACATCGAACACATGCGCGGCCAACTCGCGACGCTAGGTTACGCGATCGACTGGACACGCGAATTCGCAACCTGCAAGCCCGACTATTACGTCCACGAGCAGCGCATGTTCGTGCGTCTGTTCAAGAAGGGCTTGGCATACCGCAAGAACTCGGTGGTGAACTGGGATCCGGTGGACCAGACTGTGCTCGCGAACGAGCAGGTCATCGACGGCCGCGGCTGGCGCACCGGCGCACTGGTCGAGAAGCGCGAAATTCCGCAGTGGTTTTTGAGGATCACCGCGTATGCGCAGGAGTTGCTGGATGGCCTCGATACGCTGCCGGGCTGGCCGGATTCGGTCAAGACCATGCAGCGCAACTGGATCGGGCGCAGCGAAGGCATCGACGTTTCGTTTGCACTCGAGGACGAAGACGGCAACGCGGGGCAGGAAGCGCTGACCGTGTTCACGACGCGACCAGACACGCTCATGGGCGTGACGTTCCTGTCGATAGCGGCCGAACATCCACTCGCTGCACGTGTGCTGCAGACCAATCCCGAAGTCGCGGTCTTCGTGGACGAGTGTCGACACGGCGGCACCGCTGAAGCGCAGATCGAGACGCAGGAAAAGAAAGGCGTGTTCACCGGCCTGCATGCAATCCATCCCGTCAGCGGCGAGCGCGTCCCGATATGGGTGGCGAATTTCGTGCTGATGGGTTACGGCACCGGCGCGGTGATGGCGGTGCCGGGACACGACCAGCGCGACTGGGAATTCGCGCAGAAATACGACCTGCCGATCGTGATGGTGATCGTGCCGAATGAAGTGCGAGACGCGCTCAAAGAAATTTCATCCGATGTCGCACGCGGCACCGATGCGATGTCGGCCGCGTTCGGCAGCGTTGCTCCCCTGGACGCGTACACCACAGGCGCGGCGGTCGAGGTCGTTCAGGAATTCCAGCGCGGCATCGCCGAGCAGGGCGCGTGGATCGAGCGGGGTACTTGCGTGAACTCCGGCGATCTCGACGGCATGGATTTCGAGCAGGCCTTCGCTGCGCTCGCGGCCCGACTGGGGGCGGACGGTCACGGAGAAGTGCGCGTGAATTTCCGCCTGCGTGACTGGGGCGTGAGCCGGCAGCGATACTGGGGCTGTCCGATCCCGATCATCTATTGCGCGAAGTGCGGCGCGGTGCCGGTACCGGAAGATCAATTGCCGGTCGTGCTGCCCGAGGACATCGCGTTCATGGGCCAGCATTCATTGGGAGCGGGCTCGCCGATCAAGTCCGATCCGGAATGGCGCAAGACGATGTGTCCGCAATGCGGTGGCGCGGCCGAGCGCGAGACCGACACCTTCGACACCTTCATGGAATCGAGCTGGTATTACGCGCGCTACACATCGCCGGGTGCGGCCAACATGGTCGATGCGCGTGCGCAGCATTGGTTGCCGGTCGATCAATACATCGGCGGCATCGAGCACGCGATCCTGCACCTGCTGTATTTCCGCTTCTTTCACAAGCTCATGCGCGACGAAGGTCTCGTGCAATCGGACGAACCTGTGACGAATCTGCTGTGTCAAGGCATGGTGATCGCAGAGACGTTCTACCGGGAGTCGCCGCAGGAAACTGCGCACGGCGCGGAAGGAATCGGCAACCGGGAATGGTTCAATCCCGCCGATGTGGACATCAGGCGCGACGAGAAGGGCCACATCGTAGCCGCTGTGTTGAAGACAGACGGCAAACCGGTTGAAATCGGCGGCACCGAGAAGATGTCGAAATCAAAGAACAACGGAGTGGACCCGCAGATCATGGTGAACAAGTACGGCGCCGACACCGTGCGCCTGTTCTCGATGTTCGCCGCGCCACCAGAACAATCGCTGGAATGGAACGAAGCCGGCGTCGAAGGCATGGCGCGCTTCCTGCGCAGGTTGTGGCGCGACGTGCATGTCCACACGCTCCAGAATCCTCCGGTCGAAGGTCGGAGGGGGTTAAGCATCGATCCGCACGCGCAACCCGATCCAGCCAACGCGCGCGCGCACAAGGTCCTGCGCCGGCAGTTGCACGAGGTCATCGACAAGGTCGGCGACGATCTTGGCCGTCGCCTGCATTTCAATACCGCGATTGCGTCGTTGATGGAATTGTTGAACGCACTCGGCAAGTTCAATGGCTTGGATGCAGCTTCGCGCGCATTGCGACAGGAAGCGTTCGAGGCGATCGTGTTGTTGCTCAATCCGATCACTCCGCATCTGAGTCACACTCTGTGGCAAACGCTCGGTCATGCCGAAACATTGATCGAGGACGTACCGTGGCCGAAATCCGATGCGACGGCGCTGCAACGCGACAACGCGACCTTGGCGGTGCAGGTCAACGGCAAGCTGCGCGGCACGATCCACCTTCCGGTGGATACACCGCGCGAGGCCATCGAGGCTGCAGCGC
Organism: Lysobacterales bacterium; assembly: GCA_038316385.1. GTDB lineage: Bacteria > Pseudomonadota > Gammaproteobacteria > Xanthomonadales > Xanthomonadaceae > SZAS-103. The sequence goes on from JBBQAN010000002.1 coordinate 185,526, forward strand.
TTGCCGATCCGAACGTCGCGAGGTTTCTCGAAGGCCAGACCGTCAGGAAACTGATCGTGGTTCCGGGAAAGATCGTCAATATCGTGGCATCGGCGTGAATCGATTCGGCATTGAACATGCAGATTCGCTCGCTGCCGCGCCGTATGATCTGCGGGTAGCCAGCGTTTTCATCCGTACCGGAACCCGCCCATGACCTTGCGCCGAATCCCTCTGTTGCTCGCCGGCATCTGCGTGATGGCGCTCGCCGGTTGCGGTTTCCATCCGCGCGGCGAACTCGCGATTCCGGCCGATCTCGGGCCGGTCAGGGTGGTCGCGAGTGACCCGTACAGCCCGCTTGCCGACAGTCTGTCGCGCGTGTTCACGCGGGCCGGCGCACTGCCGGCTGCGTCAACCGATGCCAAAGTCGCGACGCTGCGCATCGTCAGCGAAACCTGGGTCGAAGCGCCGCTGACGGTGGACGCTTTCGCGCATGTGCGCGAGTACGTTATTACCTACACGGTGAAGTTTTCTTTCGTCGCTGCCGACAACATCGATATCAGTCCGTTGCGCGACGTGAAGCTGCAACGCGACTACACCTACGACGACCGGCATGCGCTCGGCGCATCGGACGAGCAGGCCACGCTCCACGAGGAATTGCAGCGCGATATGGCCGCTTCGATCATCCGCAGCATCGGCATCGTGCTGCGTAACCGCAAGCCTTGAGTTGCGTACTGCGATGCGGAACGCGAGCTGATGCAATTCGACGATGAAACCGTTTTTTTGCGCCAGATCGAGCGCGCGCCCCTGCCGTCAGTAATCCTGATCGCCGGCGTTGAAGAATTGCGTGTGATCGAGGCCGCCGATGCGGTGCGCGGCAAAGCCCGCGCCGATGGCTATGAGCGCGAAGTTTACGACACCGATGGCAGGTTCGATTGGGACACGCTGACCGGCGACTTCGCGGAAATGAGCCTGTTCGCACGCTCGCGTCTACTGGATGTGCGCACGCCGACGGGCAAACTCGGCAAGGATGGCGGCGAAGTCATTGCGAAGTTCTGCAAGGATCCAGCGCCGGCCACAACTTTGCTGATCACCAGCATGGAATGGAGCAAGAAGCACGCCGAACCGGCATGGGTGAAGGCGGTCGGCAAGGCCGGACACATTCTCGTGATGTGGGCGACCCAGCGCCACAAGCTGCCGGATTGGCTGCTGTTGCGCATGCGCTTGCGCGGCGTCGAGGCGAGTCACGATGCAGCCGAATTGTTGGCCGAGCGCGTTGAAGGCAATCTGCTTGCAGCCGCGCAGGAAGTGGACAAACTCACACTGCTCGTCGATCGCAAGCAGCGCATCGATGCGAAACTGATGGAACAACTCGTCGCTGATTGGGCGCGCTTCGATGCATTCAAGCTCATCGACGCCTGCATCAATGGCGATGCCGCGCGCGCGCTGCGGATACTGCGCGCACTGCGTGCCGAAGGCGAAGCGGTGCCGGCATTGATGGGGCCGGTCGTGCAATCGTTGCTGCAACTCGCGACCTTGTCGGCGGAAGCTGCGCGCGGCGGCGATCTACGTGCGGCGATGAACGCGCAACGCATCTGGGATTCGAAGCAGACGCAGTTCAAGCGTGGACTCGAACGCCACGATGCCGCGCGCTGGGAAGGGTTCGCTATCGAGGCAGGGCGCATCGACCGCATGTCCAAGGGGCGTGAGCAGGGCGATGCATGGGTCGCGCTGGAACGGCTGTTGACCGCAGTCGCGCAACCGCGTGCGCAGTGTCTGCTCAGCGCCTGATTTCGTATCGCATCTCTCGCAGTGCGTCGCCCCAGCAGGTAGCATCGCATCGGTTACCAGTACGGGATGCAAATGCGCGGATCGTTTGAATCGCTCGGCTGGATCGCTTGCGGCGCGGTGTCGGCGGCGTTTTATCGCGACCGCGAGAGGTCCCGCTACGCGCGCAATCGCGGTCGGTGCTGCTGAACATGTCTTCGACCAGCCGTCCGTTTCGCATTTTCTATGGAGGCACCTTCGATCCGGTGCACGACGGCCATCTTGCGGTCGCGCAAGCAGCAGCGACCGTATTCGACTCGGACGTCTTCATGGTGCCTTCGGCCGATCCACCGCATCGCGCGCCGCCGGGCGCGAGCGCCGATCAGCGCGCGACGATGCTGGATCTCGCGATCACCCACTGCCTGCGATTGCATGTGGATCGACGCGAATTGCTGCGCGCAACACAAGGGCGTGCAAGTGCCGCTGGCTCAGGGCCGCTCAGTCCATCGTATTCGGTGGATACATTGTTCGATATCCGTTCGGAAATCGGCGCGGACACATCGGTGGTCTGGCTGGTCGGCGCCGATGCATTCCGCGAGCTGCATCACTGGTATTGCTGGCGGGAACTGTTCGCGCTGGCGCACATCGTGGTCGCGGTGCGTCCGGGGCATGCACTGGATGCGCTCGATCCGGCGCTGGAGGTCGAAGTCGCAGCCCGCTGGACTGACGAGCCATCCGCGATCCGTGGCTCGCCGCATGGACTGGTGATGGGGCTGGACCTGCCGCTGCGATATGAAGCCGCCAGCAGCCTGCGCAAGCGCATTGCGGCGGGGCTTCCGTGGGCGAACGAGGTGCCGCCAGCGGTTGCGGCGTATATCGATGTCCAGCATCTGTACGGATCGGTCGAACACGCCGACTGAAACATCGTCGGCACGGGCATGATTTATACTGTCCTCGCGCTCTTTCGCGCCTTTCCGAGTTCCGCACTTGACCGCCCAGGCTTTCGTCATCAAGACCCGCATGCCCGATCCGCCGCCGTCGCCGGAGGTTCTCCTCGTTGAAGTCCGCGCGGCGCTCGAAGAGATGAAGGCCAAAGACAGTGTCGAAATCGACGTGCGTGGCAAGACCAGCATCGCCGATTACATGGTCGTCACGTCCGGCACGTCCACCCGCCACGTCAAATCCATCGCCGATGAAGTCGTGAAATACGCCAAGAAGACCGGTGTCATGCCACTCGGCGTCGAAGGCGAGCGCGAAGCGGAATGGGTGCTGGTCGATCTTGGCGATGTAATCGTCCACGTGATGCTGCCGCGTGTGCGCGAGTTCTACGCGCTGGAGCGTTTGTGGACGGTTGGCGACCAGCCGCCTGGTTCGGACGACCACGACGACGAGAACGACAACTCGCGTTGAGGCAACATGCGTTGCATCAGCAGGATGCATCCAAAGGTCGCGCTTGGTATCTTGATGCAACTCCACATCAGGCAAAGCCATGCAACGTGACATGATCACCAGCGCCTTCGAATTGCCCGGTCAGCGCATCGTCAGGAACCTCGGCATTGCCCGCGGCATCATCGTGCGGTCGCGTTCGATCGTCGGTAATTTTCTCGGCGCCCTGCAATCGTTGTTAGGCGGCAACATCACGATTTACACACAACTGTGCGAGCAGGCGCGCATGGAAGCCTTCGACCTGATGTGCCGCGAAGCGCACAGGATGGGCGCGAATGCGATCATCGCGATGCGCTACGACGCCACCGAAGTAATGGCCGGCCTGACCGAAGTACTCTGCTACGGC
>JBBQAN010000030.1:0-14952 GCA_038316385.1 Lysobacterales bacterium
GCACCATCGCAAGCAGATGGGCCATCGGCAGAGCTACACCGAGATCGAGATCACCGGCATCCATCATTCCGGCCATCATTCCAAGAAAGACGCTGGCGCAAAAGCCGGCGGCCAGGAGTAATCAGTCATGGCACATAAAAAGGGCGTAGGTTCCAGCCGCAACGGTCGCGACTCGAATCCGAAATATCTTGGCGTGAAGGTCTATGGAGGCCAGTCAATCGAGCCCGGCAACATCATCATCCGCCAGCGCGGCACGGAATTTCATCCGGGCATGGGCGTCGGCATGGGTCGTGACCACACCCTGTTCGCGTTGAAGCAAGGCAAGGTCGATTTTTCGATCAAGGGCCCGAAGAGCCGCCGTACCGTCAGCGTTGTCAGCGCCGAGTAATTGCGCGCTTCAGGATTCGACCAGGCCCCGCGTTCGCGGGGCTTTTCGTTTTCCGGCGCGCGCGGAAATGGGGAGCGGGGAATAGGCAGAAGCTAAAGGCAAAGTCGGCACGCATTCACGTACCATGACCGCTGCGCTTGTGCTGTTGATTTTCCCATTCGCGATTCATAATTCCCCATCTCCGGCCGTTCAATGAAATTCGTCGATGAAGCACAAATTCACGTACAAGCCGGTGCCGGAGGCAACGGCTGCGTGAGCTTTCGTCGCGAGAAATTCATTCCGCTCGGCGGACCCGACGGTGGCGATGGCGGCGATGGCGGCAGCATCTGGATGATCGCCGACGAGAATCTCAACACTCTGATCGACTTCCGGCTTGAGCGCCGCTACAAGGCTGAGCGTGGCGAGAACGGCAGGGGCCGACAGATGTTCGGCAAGGCCGGGGAAGACACGCTGGTGCGCGTGCCGGTCGGAACTGCGGTGACCAATGTCGCGACCGACGAACTGATCGGCGACTTGACCGAACACGGCCAGAAAATGCTGGTCGCGCAAGGGGGGCAGGGCGGCCAGGGCAATGTGCATTTCAAGAGTTCGGTCACGCGCGCACCACGCCGCGCAGTGCCTGGCAGCGAAGGCGAGGAACGCGAAGTCCGACTGGAATTGCGCCTGCTTGCCGATGTCGGCCTGCTCGGTTTCCCGAACGCCGGAAAATCCACCTTCATCCGTGCGGTATCGGCAGCAACGCCGCGTGTCGCCGACTATCCGTTCACAACCTTGCATCCGAACCTCGGCGTGGTGAGTGTCGAGGCGCACCGCAGTTTCGTGATCGCTGATATTCCTGGGTTGATCGAAGGCGCCGCCGACGGCGCGGGTCTCGGCATCCAGTTCCTGCGTCATCTCCAGCGCACGCGCATCCTGCTGCATCTGGTGGATCTGATGCCGCTGGACGATTCCGATCCGGCAGAACAGGTGCGCGCAATCGAGCGCGAACTTGGCAAGTACGATCCGGCCCTGCTGCAGAAACCACGCTGGCTGGTGATGAACAAGACCGACCTGTTGTTGCCGGACGAAGCGCGCGAGTGCGCCGAAGCGGTTGTCGCGGCGCTCGACTGGAAGGAGCCGTGGTTCATGGTGTCCGCGATTGGCCGCGAAGGCACGCGCGAGGTGTGTCTGAAGATTCAGCAGTTCTTCGATGAGCAGAAATATCTTGCGATGCAGGATGCCGCCGATGTCGCGTCACAGCCGTCCGCCATGCCCGACCCACCCCTTGATGATGCACCGGCGCACGATGTGGATTGATTCGCGGTGCGCGAGCGTGGACTCCCTCGCTTGCGCTGCGCGTAGGCGAGGGTTGGGGACGGGTGCTTTCGATCTTGCAGTGGGCCAGCAGAGGCAACATCAAGTGCACCCCCTCCCACCATCCTCCTGCGCTTTGCGCAAGGGAGGAGCAAAGCAAAAGCCGGCTTGCGCCGGCTTGAGTTTTGTCCTGCGGCAATTCGCGACTCAGGCGGCTTGCAGCGCCTTGATGCGTGCGGTCAGGCGGCTCTTGTGGCGCGCGGCCTTGTTCTTGTGGATCAGGCCACGGCTGGAGAAGCGGTCCAAGATGGGCTGGGCGCCGTCGAATGCGGCTTTGGCAGCAGCATGATCCTTGGCGTCGAGCGCCTTGAGAACCTTCTTGACGGCGGTGCGCAGCATCGAACGCGCGCTGGCGTTGCGGGCGCGATGCACCTCGGCCTGTTTGGCGCGCTTTTTGGCGGACTTGATGTTGGCCAAGGTAAAACTCCTGAAGAATACGTTGCATTGAGAGCTGCGGAATTGGAGGAAACGGAATGGGTGGCGGCGTGAAACGACTGCGAATTATGGCGGCTGCATGGACTTGAGTCAAATCCCCGAGCCAGGCTCGTCCGACGACGCAAACGCGCCGGCGGTCGGCGTGAAGTCCGAGCAGAAACGTCCTTCGATGCTGCGCTCGGTCGCCTCGTTCGGCAGCATGACCATGATCAGCCGCGTGTTCGGGCTCGTGCGCGACATGGTGATCAGTAGTGTGTTTGGCGCCAACGCGGCAACGGACGCGTTCTGGGTGGCGTTCCGCATTCCGAACTTCATGCGCCGGTTGTTCGCGGAAGGCTCGTTCACGACTGCCTTCGTGCCGGTATTCACCGAGATCAAGGAAACCCGTCCGCACGCAGATCTCAAGGCACTGGTGTCGCGCACGGCCGGCGCGCTCGGTGGTGTGCTGCTGCTGATTGTTGGCCTTGGCATGATCTTCACGCCACAGGTCGCGGTGGTGTTTTCACCAGGTGCCATCGACGAGCCGCACAAGTTCGCACTCACAGTTGAACTCTTGCGGCTGACTTTCCCGTTCCTGTTATTCGTTTCGATGACCGCCTTGGCTGGCGGCGCTTTGAACAGCTTCCACCGATTCGGCATGCCCGCGCTCGCGCCGGTGATCCTCAATCTGTGCATGATTGCCGGCGCACTGTGGCTTTCTCCACGGCTGTCCATGCCGATCCTCGCCCTCGGCTGGGCGATCTTTTTTGGCGGCATCGTGCAGTTGCTGTTTCTGCTGCCACAACTGGCGCAACTGGATTTGCTGGGATGGCCGCAATGGGGCTTTTTCAATCCTGACGTGCGCAAGGTCATGCGATTGATGGTGCCGACTCTGTTCGGTTCTTCAATTGCGCAGGTCAACCTGTTGTTCGATACCGTGATTGCGTCACTGCTGTTTGTCGGTTCGCAGACATGGCTATCTACTGCCGATCGCTTTCTCGAATTGCCGTTGGGTGTATTCGGCATCGCTTTCGGTACCGTGATGTTGCCGACATTGTCCCGCTATCACGTCAAAGCCGATGGCGAGGGATTCTCGCGAACCCTGGATTGGGGTTTGCGTTCGACCCTCATGATCGCAGTGCCGGCAATGCTTGGATTGATGTTGTTATCGGTGCCGCTGGTGGCCACGTTGTACCAGCACGGGCACTACACCGCGTTCGACACGCATATGGCCGCGCTCTCGGTATTCGGACTGAGTTTCGGACTACCCGCATTCGCACTCGTGAAAGTCGTCGTACCTGCGTTTTATGCGCGTCAGGATACGCGCACGCCCGTCAAGGCCGGCGTAGCGTCGCTGCTTGCCAACATGGCGTTCAACGTGATCATTTTGGCGATCCTCTACAAGATTCGCGTACCCGAGCAGTTGCAGCAAGGCTCTGTCTGGCTCGCCCTGACAAAGGTGCCTGGTCTGCATTTTGCGCTGGGTCTGGCCAGCGCGATTGCGAGTTACCTCAATCTCGCGTTGCTCTGGCGCTGGCTGAAAAAGGCCAATGTCTATCAACGCCAACCTGGCTGGAGCAGCTTCCTGTTCCGTTTACTTGCGGCTTGCGGCGCGATGGTGGCAGCGCTTGTTCTTGGTCTGCATTTCGGGCCGGATTTCACCCTTGTGAGTTCGACGCTGCGGGTCGTCTGGTTGGGCGGTCTCGTCGTCGGCGGTGCAGCAATCTACGGCATCGTCATGCTGATGATGGGCTTTCGCATACGCGAGCTGCACGCGCACTGAGGCCAGCGGTTATCATCGACGATCCATGAAACAGCTTTTTCGCGATGTCGAAGGCAGTTGCCTGTGCCCGAATGGCAGCGTGGTGTGCATCGGTGCGTTCGACGGCCTGCATCTTGGCCATCGCGCGTTGGTCGGCCGCGCGGTTGCGCGTGCGCGACAACTCGGCGTGGAAGCGGTAGCACTAAGCTTTGAACCATTGCCGCGCGAGTTTTTCGCCGTAGCGCAGCATCCACCGCTATCGCCGTCGGCACGTTTGTCATTGTCGCGTGCGAAATTCGAAGGCTTGCGTGCGCTCGGCGTTGATCGCGTCGGTCTATTGCGATTCGACGCCCGGATGGCGGCCATGTTGCCGGACGATTTCGTGAAGCGCGTGCTGGTGCAGCGATTGCATGCGCTTGAGGTGTGGGTCGGGCCGGATTTTCGATTCGGGCACCGGCGCGCAGGAGATTTCGCCTTGCTCCGCAAGATGGGCGAGCAGCATGGCTTTGTCGCAAATGAACTTGCGCCAGTGCTGATCGATTGCGAACGTGTTTCCAGCACAGCAATCCGCGCCATGCTGGCAGCCGGCGATCTGGATGCGGCGGCGCGCTTGCTTGGTCGTCCGTATGCGATTTCTGGGAAGGTAGTGCGCGGCCAGCAACTTGGACGCACGCTCGGCTATCCGACTGCAAACATGAGGCTCGGCGGGAAAGTTCCGGCACTGGATGGAGTTTTCGCGACACGCGTGCACGGCGTTGGTCTTGATGGCTGGCCAAGCGCATCCAGCCTCGGTACGCGCCCGACCTTTAATGGCATCGAGCGTTTGCTCGAAGCGCATCTGTTCGACTTCGATGGCGATCTGTATGGCCAGCGCATCGAAGTCGAATTCGTTGCCAAATTGCGCGACGAATTGCGATTCGACAATGTGGACGCATTGACCGAACAGATGCATCGCGATGCTGAACAGGCGCGCGTAATTCTTGGCATGCAGCAACAACGACGTGGAGCGATGGCGTGAGCGATTCTGACAAGAGCGGGCCGGAGAAAGACAAGTCCGACAAGCGCAGTGCTGACAAGGATGGCGCGGAAAACAGCCGTTACAAGCACACCATCCATCTGCCGGAAACCGAGTTTCCGATGCGCGGCGATTTGCCCAAGCGCGAACCGGGCACGCTGGCGCGCTGGGAGTCGGAACATTTGTATCAGCAGATTCGCGAACATTGCAAAGGTCGCGAAACCTTCGTGCTGCACGATGGCCCACCGTATGCGAACGGCCCGATCCATATCGGGCATGCGGTCAACAAGATTCTGAAAGACATCGTGGTGAAGTCGAAACTGATGGCCGGCTTCGACGCACCTTATGTGCCGGGCTGGGATTGCCATGGGCTGCCGATCGAACTCGCTGTCGAGAAAAAATTCGGCAAGGTCGGCACCAAGCTCAACACCGCCGAGTTCCGTGCTAAATGCCGTGAGTACGCGAACGAACAGATTGATGGCCAGCGTCGCGATTTCAAACGTCTCGGTGTGCTGGGTGAATGGGACAAGCCCTATCGCACGATGGATTTTCGTTATGAGGCCGACACCTTGCGTTCGCTTGCGAAGATTGTTGCTAACGGCCATCTCGCGCGCGGCGTGAAGCCCGTCCACTGGTGCTTCGATTGCGGATCGGCACTGGCCGAGGCAGAAATCGAATACGCCGAGAAGCAATCGCAGGCGATCGATGTCGCCTATCACGCGGTCGATCCGCAGATCCTGGCGCGCAAGTTTGGTGTCGATGCCGGTGATGCGATGGTTTCGGTGCCGATTTGGACGACGACGCCGTGGACGTTGCCGGCTTCACTCGCGGTGACGCTGGGCGCCGAGTTGGAGTATTCGCTCGTCGAAGGTCCGTCGTATCACGGTCGTCGGCAATTGCTGGTCATTGCGACGGCACTTATCGAGCGCGCGTTGCATCGCTATCGCGTCGAAGAAGTGCGCGTGCTCGGCCATGCCACCGGCGCTGCACTCGAACACCTGCGGCTGCGACATCCGTTCTACGATCGCACCGTGCCGATCATCCTTGGCGAACACGTTTCCGCCGAGGATGGCACCGGTGCCGTGCACACCGCGCCGGGTCACGGCCAGGAAGATTTTGTGGTCGGCCAGAAATACGGCCTCGACGTGCTCAATCCGGTCGGCGGCAATGGCGTCTATCTGCCGAGCACCGAGCAATTCGCCGGCCAGTACATCTGGAAAGCGAACGATGCGATCGTTGAATTGCTGCGCGAGCGCCGCGTGCTGCTCGCGTGCCAAACGATCACGCACAGTTATCCGCATTGCTGGCGGCACAAGTCGCCGGTGATTTTTCGCGTCACGCCGCAATGGTTCATCGGCATGGATCAGGCCGGCCTGCGCGCCGATGCCCTGGAAGCGATCAAGCACGTGAGCTGGGTACCTGAGTGGGGTGAGGCGCGCATCAACGGCATGATCGCCGACCGGCCCGACTGGTGCATCTCGCGGCAGCGCACCTGGGGCGTGCCGATCGCGTTGTTCGCACACAAGGAAACCGGCGAGCCGCATCCGCGCACGGTGGAATTGATGCACGTCGTCGCCGACCGGATGGACACCTCCGGCACCGACGCGTGGTATGCGCTCGATCCGGCCGAACTGATAGGCGACGACGCGCAACACTACGACAAGATCACCGACATCCTCGACGTCTGGTTCGACTCCGGCGTGAGCCACGAAGCGGTGCTCGCCGCGCGCCCGGAAGATGGTTTGCGCAAGCCGGCTGATTTGTACCTCGAAGGTTCCGACCAGCATCGCGGCTGGTTCCAATCGTCCCTTCTCACCGGCATCGGAATGGATCGCGCCGCGCCGTACAAGCAATGCCTGACGCACGGCTTCACCGTCGATGCACAGGGCCGCAAGCAATCCAAATCGCTCGGCAACGTGGTCGCGCCGCAGCAGGTGATGGATGCGATGGGCGCGGACGTGTTGCGGTTGTGGATCGCCGGTGCCGATTACCGCAACGAGATGTCGGTGTCCGACGACATCCTCAAGCGCAGCGCCGACAGTTACCGCCGCATCCGCAACACTGCGCGCTTCCTTCTTGGTAATTTGAACGGATTCGATCCGGAAAGACACTTCGTCGCGCACGCTGACATGCTGCTGCTTGATCAATGGGCGGTGGACTGCGCGAACCATATGCAGGATCGCATCAAGCACGCGTACGAAAATTATGACTTCAGTGCAGTGGTTCAGTTGATTCAGAATTACTGCACGAACGAGCTCGGCGCGCTTTTTCTTGATATCACCAAAGATCGCCTTTATACGATGCGCGAGGACAGTCGCGGCCGACGCTCAGCACAGACTGCTATGTTTCACATCGCCGAAGCAATGGTGCGCTGGATCGCACCGATCCTGAGTTTTACCGCCGATGAGATGTGGGGCTACTTGCCAGGGCAGCGCAAGGGCAATGTGCTGTTCACGACTTGGTATGAAGGACTCGAGGTGCTTCCCGACGGCGCGGCACTTTCCGTTGAAGGTTTCGATAAGTTGGTCGATTTAAGGCGCGCCGTAACCGGACAACTTGAGCCGATGCGCGATTCGGGGGTCATCGGAGCATCGCTACAGGCGGAGGTAGATCTCTTTGTCGATGAGCAGGACGAGAGTGCATTGCGAAACTTCTCTGAGGAGCTGAGTTTCTTCTTCATCACGTCAGAAATCAGAGTGCGGCCCCTCGCTGAGAGGCCGTCAAATGCCACACCGCTGTCTTTGGGATTGTGGAGCGCAGCCTGGATGACAGGGCGTCGCTCCGAGAATCCCAAATGTATCCGCTGCTGGCAATACCGGACCGATATCGGCACGAATCCCGAACATCCTGGGATTTGTCTGCGCTGCGTGAGCAATGTCGAAGGTCCAGGCGAAAACCGGAAGTGGTTCTGATGCAAGCCAACCCAGCGGTTTCAAAATCCAACGCCTTGCCATGGCTGCTGCTATCCGTCGCTATCATTGCCCTCGACCAGTGGACCAAGCACATCGTGCTCACGACGCTTATCTTGCACGAGCCGGTCGCTTTCATCGCCGGATTCTGGAACTGGATGCTCGCCTATAACGAAGGCGCGGCCTTCAGTTTTCTCGGCAGTGCATCGGGTTGGCAGCGCTGGGTTTTCGCCGCGCTCGCCATCGGTGTCAGCAGCGGCATGGCGTGGTGGTTGTCGCGCACGCCGCGTTCCGATTGGCGCACCGCGCTGCCGTTCGCGCTGGTGATCGGTGGCGCGTTGGGTAACCTGATCGACCGCATTCGACTCGGCCACGTCATCGATTTCATCCAGTGGTACTGGCACGACCATTACTGGCCGACGTTCAACGTTGCCGATTCGGCGATTGTGTGCGGAGCGGTCGCGTTGTTGCTGTTCGGCATGCGTAGCAAGCTGAGTACGGAGGTAAGCTGAGCGCATGGACGTCGTTCTCGCCAATCCCCGTGGTTTCTGCGCCGGCGTCGATCGCGCGATCGAGATCGTCAAGCGCGCGATCGAAAGCCTCGGTGCGCCGATCTATGTTCGCCATGAAGTGGTACACAATCGTTTCGTCGTCGATGATCTGAAGCAGCGCGGTGCGGTGTTCGTTGAGGAACTCGACGAAGTGCCCGATGGCGCGACGGTGATCTTCTCTGCGCACGGCGTCTCGCAGGACGTGCGTCGCGAGGCGACACAACGCGGGCTCAAGATTTTCGACGCGACCTGTCCGCTGGTCACCAAGGTGCACATCGAAGTCGCGCGACATTGCCGCGCCGGCCGCGATGTGGTGCTGATCGGCCATGAAGGTCATCCAGAAGTCGAAGGGACGATGGGGCAGTGGGACGCCGAAAGCGGCTGTGGAAGGATCTATCTCGTCGAGGATGTCGCTGATGTTGCGCGGTTGCATGCGGTGCAGCCCGAGAATCTCGCTTACACCACGCAGACAACGCTCTCCGTCGATGACACGCGCGCGGTGATCGCGGCGTTGCAGAGGAAATATCCTGCGATTCAAGGCCCGAAACACGACGATATTTGCTACGCGACGCAGAACCGCCAGGACGCGGTTCGCTTGCTAGCGCAGGAATGTGACCTGGTGCTCGTGGTCGGCTCAATCAACAGTTCCAATTCCAATCGCTTGCGCGAACTGGCGGAGAAACAGGGCATCGAAGCGCACCTGATCGATGGCGCTGAGCATATCGACCCGGCATGGCTGATCGGCAAGCACCGGATCGGTGTCACAGCTGGCGCATCAGCACCCGAAGTGCTGGTCGAAGGCGTACAGGCGCGGCTGCGCGAACTCGGCGCAGACAGCTTCAGCAGCTTGCAGGGCGAACCTGAAAATATGGTGTTCGCGCTGCCGCGCGAGCTGCGGCTTACGCTGATCGAATGATCCGCTCCGGCAAAATTGACCGGAAGGCTGCTCGGCCCTAGACTTCGCGGTCTCGCCGTTGTAGCTCAGTTGGTAGAGCAACTGATTCGTAATCAGTAGGTCGGAGGTTCGACTCCTCTCAACGGCACCAGTGAAATCAACGACTTACCTTGTGTTGCCGGATGCGTGTTTGCGCCGCAGGGACACTACAGGGACAATTCCCCCCAACATTCGGCAATTCAGGGGCGGAACATGGCGACCATCGAAACCCGCAAGCGTGAAGGGAAGTCGGTCTATCGCGTGAAGGTTCGGCTGCGCGGCTACCCGCCGGCGGATGCCACGTTCGATCGCGTAACCGATGCCAAGCGTTGGGCCGCTGAAACCGAAACCGCCATCCGCGCCGGACGCTGGTTCCAGCACGTCGAAGCCAAGCGCAACACGCTGGCCGACCTGATCCGCCGCTACCGGGCCGAACACCTGCCGACCGCTGGCCTGCGCAGCACGCACGACCGAACTGAATACCTGAAGTTCTGGGAATCGCAGTTGGGCATGCTCACGCTCGCCGAAGTCACGCCCGCGAAGATCGTCGAAGTCCGCAACAAGCTGTCGAACGGCATCACCCGGCGCGGACGCAAGCTCGCACCGGCAAGCGTGAATCGTTATCTGTCGGCGCTACGGCATTGCCTGAACATCGGCGTGCGCGACTTCGAGTTGCTCGACGACAACCCGATGCGCAAGGTGAAGCAGTTGACCGAGCCGCGTGGCCGCGTGCGCTTCCTGAGTCCGCCCGAACGCGATGCGCTGGTGCGTGAGTGCAAGGCGCATAGCGATGCCCTGCATCTGATCGTCGTCGTCGCGCTGTCCACTGGCGCGCGGCGTGGTGAAGTGCTCGGCCTGCGCTGGCCCGACGTGGATATGCAACGCGGCACGCTGACATTCCAAGAGACAAAGAACGGCGAGCGTCGATCCGTGCCGCTGGTGAACTTCGCGGCTGATCGGATGCGCGAGCATGCGAAGGTGCGCCAGCTTGGCAACGATCTGGTTTTCCCCGGCAGCAACGGCAAGCCGCTGGAGATTGGCAAAATGTTCGCCGAAGCGCTCAAGCGTGCCGGTATCGCAGACTTCCATTTTCACGACCTGCGTCACACCGCCGCGTCGGCGCTGGCAATGAACGGCGCTACCTTGTCCGAGATTGCCGAAGTGCTCGGCCACAAGACCATGCAGATGGTGAAGCGTTACGCCCACCTGACCGAAGGCCATACGCGCGGCGTGGTGGGGCGGATGAATCAGGCGATGTTCGGATGAGGAAGAAGGCACCGTCCGAAAGGCCCCTCACCGCGACCGAAAAAAGCGAGGTTCTCGCCAAGATGATCGAGGCTGGCCAGCATAGCTACATGCAGTTGCGAACGACAATTGAGAACCACCGCGACATTGCAAATGATCCCGAACTTCCGGACGACCTTCGAAGGCACGCCCATCATGTTGTTGAGGAATTATTGCCTAAGTTTGCAGAAATCGCGCCTGCAGGTGATGCGGCATATGAGATAGCCGCACAGAACGTGATCGCGATCGAAGTTGCTCATTGTCAGAATGAGGAAATGGCCGGCCCCGAAAACGTCCGCCGACTTCAAGCCGAAGCGGTCGCTAATGCTAGCCCTGCAGAGCGGAAACGATTCAAACTGCTCGCGAAACTCGCCGCACAGCCGCGGGAAAGCGCATGGTCAGATTTTGTGAGTGCGTTCGGTCCGGCCACTTCGACGAACCAAAGAAACGCACTTTCTCGATTTCTCTGGGAGTTCGCGTGCCAGTACACGAGCGGGCAGGTAAAGAATGTTGCCAGCTTCATGCGCGAGCAGCGGCGGAAAGGTCCGCGCGCAGGCGGCAACGCATCTGGAGTCGCAAGGAATGACAAAGCGAACAGAGAATGGCACAACCCCTGCATTGTATCTGCCCGCAAGAAACTCGCCTCCGGCACGTCACCGCACGAAGTGACTGGCAAACTCCAGGAACAGTTCGATAAGTCAAAGCGACAGATCCGCACGGTGCTACAGGATGCCGGCGTGCTGAAAAATAAAAGGAAGTGAACTAAGCACGTTTCCTTTTCGGTCCCCAAGCTGCTCTGCACAGGTCGCCACAACGCGCGACCTAACGCGACCTTGAGGAGCTAGAACCGTGAACGATCCGCAATTCTCAACCGTAGAGCAAATGGCCGCAAAGTATCCATCTTTCACCGTTGGAAGTTTGCGCTGGCTGTTGTTCAATCGCGAAAACAACGGACTCGCAACCGCCGTAGTGCAACTCGGCCGCAAGGTGCTGATCGACGAACAGGCATTCGTCGCTTGGTTGCGCTCGAACAAGGCGGCGTGATTGTGACCGCCACCCACACCGGCGGCGCTGACCTGCTGTTGTCTCGAATGGAAAGCGCGCGGCGCAGCGGCAAGGGATGGACGGCCCGTTGTCCATCTCACACGGACAAGACCGCATCGCTGTCCATCGCCGAAACATCCGATGGGACAGTGCTCCTTCATTGTTTCGCAGGGTGCCCTGCTCTTTCCATCGTGCAGGCCGTCGGTCTGACCATGGCCGACCTGTTCCCGAACAAGCTGAAACCCGCGACGCCAGCAGAACGTCGTGAGAATCGCCGCGTCATGTTGCAGGCCGATTGGAATGCAGCACTTGGCGTGCTCAGTCACGAGGCCACGGTGGTGCTATGCGCCGCTGCTTACGCGCAGCAAGGCGACGTGCTGAGCGACGACGACAACGACCGGCTCGACGTGTCCGTGCAGCGCATTCATGCAGCAAGGGAGGTACTCCGTGGAGGTCGATAACAGCCACATCGAAAGTCTTGAAGCGCAGGCCGAGCGCGATCTTGCGCGACTGGACACACGACGAAAACCGAAGGCGGCAGCTATGCAGCCGGCGATACCTTCATGCAGCGAAACAGGCGCGACAATCCTGGACGACGTGCATACCTTCATCGGTCGCTTCGTCGCCTACCCGAGCGGTCACGCACGCATCGCGCATGCGCTGTGGATCGCCCACACCCACATGATGGAAGCGTGGGACTCGACGCCGCGCATCGCGTTCCTGTCGCCGGAGCCGGCAAGCGGAAAATCCCGCGCGTTGGAAGTCACCGAACCATTGGTTCCTCGCGCGGTGGAAGCGGTCAACGTCTCGCCCGCCTACCTGTTCCGCAAGGTCGGAGCCGAGGAAGGCCGACCGACCATCCTGTACGACGAAATCGACACCGTGTTCGGGCCGAAGGCGAAAGAGAATGAGGAAATCCGGGGACTGCTGAACGCGGGACACCGCAAGCATTCGATCGCAGGCCGCTGTGTGGCGCGAAAGGATGGAGTGGTCCTTGAGGAAATGCCGGCGTACTGCGCAGTCGCATTGGCAGGGCTGGGCGGGTTGCCAGACACGATCCTGAGCCGGTCCGTCGTCGTGCGAATGCGAAGGCGCGCACCATCGGAAACCGTCGAACCGTACCGGCGTCGCGTCAACGGTGCGCAAGGCGAAAGCATCCGAGCGAGGCTTGAATCATGGGCCGCCGCAACTGTCCGATGCGACATGGCATGGCCGACGATGCCGAGCGGCATTGACGATCGGGATGCAGACGTATGGGAAGCGTTGCTGATGGTTGCCGATGCCGCTGGCAGCGACTGGCCGCAGCGTTCACGTAATGCGGCTGTGGCACTTGTTGCGGAATCTCGACGGAGCGCGCCGAGTCTCGGGATACAACTGCTGGCCGATATGCGCAAGGTGTTCGCTGGTCACGACGCGCTGCCAACGGAAAGCATCCTGTCGGCGTTGCTTGCGATGACCGAATCACCGTGGGGTGATCTACGCGGTAAACCGCTGGATGCACGCAGTCTCAGTCATCGTCTGCGGCCTTATGGCGTTGCACCGAAAACAGTGCGCATCGGAGCAACGACACCGAAAGGCTACAACCGCGAGGACTTGCACGATCAATGGTTGCGTTACCTGCCCTCGCCTCCCGATGGAAGCGCAACAAGCGCAACAAGCGCCACAACTCCGACCCATGTTGCGGATGTTGCGGATGTTGCGGACTTGTCGGATGTGCATGCACGAAACGGTACGGGGACCATCAAGCTATGACCGCGACTAACCTACTGCCCCTCTGCTGCGGTGATCTGGTGCGAAAGCCGGCCCTTTGTCCACCGATGCACCCTACCCACCGGAAGGATCTACTGCGATGACCACCGAGTCTAAACAAGGCGAATCTAGGCGCGGCAACGCCGGTAAAGGCCGCAGAAAGGGCGTTCCGAACAAAGTGACTGCTGCGCTAAAGGATACGATCTTGGGTGCACTCGACAGGGCCGGCGGCGAGGCCTATCTCGCGCGGCAAGCGGATGCGAATCCGGCCGCGTTCCTGACCTTGTTGGGCAAGGTGCTGCCGACTCAAGTCACGGGGTCGGAGGGAAAGGAGTTGATACCAAACCCCGCGTACTACAACCCGCCGAATCTTGAGGGCATCAGCCAACAAGCCGCTGCGGCCGCCTACTTGGAATTCATGCACGCAGAACCTTTCCTGCCATCTGCTAAGCGGTCGCGGTGAGCGCGGCAGTGCGTATGCTCGTGCGGGCGTTGCGACAACCCGCGACGCGAGCGAGCGAACAGGACCGGAGGCGTGAATTTCCTCTCCTATGAGAGCTTCGCGCGCGCACTGCTCATGTGACCGCTATGGCTAAGTAGTACTCACGCGATCTAATTGAATTCCACAGGAATGCGCACGACTCCGCCGATCTTGGCGCTATTTCTGGTGCCTGGATTGAAACGCCATCTCCTAGCGGCTTCGATTGCCGCCCGGTCCAGCTTGCGGTTGTTACTGCTTTGATCGACCTTCACGTCGATCGGCTCACCATCCGCGTTCACAGTCACAAATAGCACCACCACACCGCTGATTCCCTCGCTCATTTCCTCAGGCGGATATTCGGGCGGGTTGCCTCTCATGGACGAGATATCGACGCTCGCCTGACTGTCGACAGCTTGCTCGGGCGTTGTGGGTGACGCTGGGGCAATTGGCGAGAGATCGGAATCTTGGTTTTCTGCCGCCGGAGCTTCGTGCTGTTCGGCCGGTGTAGATTGCGTTTCTTGATCCGACTGCTGGCTGACCAATGTCGCTTCTGGCTGCTCGTCTTGGGCCGTTGATATTTGCTGGGCATTGACGGCGGCTGCATTTGCTAGCTCGCGCACACTGCCTTCATCAGACTGAAACTTCCCAGTCTGCATCCCTCCGGATTCAATCCACGTCCGAACGTAGGCGAAAGTGAGGACAGCGGCCAGTGAATACACCGCAATCCAGAAAAGTCTGCGCAAGATGCGGAACCCCAGTGACGAGGTTGGATACGGCATCCCGCACGAAGGGCATTTCTTCGCGCTCGTCGAGATTGATGCACCACACTCGTTGCAAGCCTTCATAGCCATTGGCCGAGACACTACCACTGTTGGTATTGAGCGTGCGGCGACACCGCGCCGGCGATCGGGGCGAAGTCAGCAAGGGTGTGGGGGCACCCAGAAAGCGCTAGTCGGGCACCCATAAGTTGCTAGAAGGGCACCCAAAAGGTGCTAGAAACGCCGACGATGCCGTTTAATTTCGGGCGACTCGATCACAAGCCTCTGGCTTGCGGTCGAGTCGCTTGGC
>JBBQAN010000005.1:0-159618 GCA_038316385.1 Lysobacterales bacterium
GCCGTACCTCATCCCGAAACTCCGCAAGGATCCACGACTGGCGGTGCTGCTGAAAAAGCTTGGCCTGCCGACACCGGATGAAGTCGATGCGAAGCGGGCGGCTTCCAGTGCATTGACGACTCCGGCATCGGCGAGCGACAAGTAGTCCTGTCGCAGTTGTTGAGCTGCGAGGACGATGTGATCTTCGAACGGCAGCTATCTGCCCGTTAGATCGATCAGGCGAATGACTGGTGTTGGCCGCTAGTTGATATCACCACGCCGATGATCGGCGCTCGTACGTCCGGGAAGCCCGACCGCAACAATCGGTCAACAAAAGCGAATTCTGCAACGCGAGGCTACAACTCGATTCGCCATCCGATCGCGCAAGTAGTTGCAGTCGAAGTGCTGTGCCCGAACTCGCGGCCAAGAGCGATGAAGGCCGAGTTGCCATGGGTGAACGTGAACGCTGCGGAGAGGCCCGCTTGCAGCCAGTCGCGATCCGGTGCGCCGGTGTCGAAATGCACCACGGTGCCGTTGCTGTCGTCAACAAAACGCACGCCGCCAGGATGCGCATCATTGCCAAATTCGTGCCGCAGGCCGAGGCGTAGTTCCGGCTGCCAGACCCCCCATGATTGCGAGAACGTGCCGGCGAGCGCGATATCGATGCGGCCGCGTTTGGTCTCGGTGGTGCGATCCGGAACGATCAGGTCGAATCCCGAGCCGCCGCTCTCGGTATAGCCATTAGTGGACGTGCGCAGCGAATCGAAACCGATCGCGCCGCGCCATTCCATGGCGCCATGCGGGAAGGTCGCGTCCAGCGCGATGCCGGCGAGTCTGCGATCGGCATTCGGCGCAGCGGTTTCGGCTACCGGCGCGCTGTTGTTGATGAAACTCACCACGCGCCGGATGTTCTGGCCGCCGCGCAGCCATCCTGCGTATCCGTCAAGCGCGACATGATCGTTTGCGGCGAAGCTGGCGAGTGCGATCGCGCCGGTGTAATTCGCGTCGAGCGCACCATCGGAATCACGGAAATTCTGGTTCTCGTGGTCATGGTTGAGCGCGAGCCCGAGCTGCCACTTGTCTGCCGGATGCCAATCGAGCCCCAGGGTGAGCGTTACCGCGTGCGCATCGAACGCAGCTTCGATGCTGTCATTGCTGCGCGAGGAGCGGTTGTCATCAACGCTCGCGAAGACCGCAAACTTCGGCGTGATCTGGCTGCGCGCTTCGGCGCGCGGTGCGGCTTCGGGCGCTGTGTCGCGTGCATTGCCGCGACCGGCGCCGGGGATTTCCTCGAGATCGTTCAGGCCCGCAGCGATCGCGCGCGCATTCGGATTCGGGCTGGACAGCACCACCGCGCAGCGTGCAGCGAGCGCAGAACCCGGCAGGGCGCCCGCGCAGATCTGATCGAACTGCGCGGTGAGCGCGCCTGTGCCGCTTGCAGCGAGTGCGGCGGAAGCATCAATCAGGACAACACAGCCAGTCAACGCGATGAGGACAGGATGACGCATGGGCAATGCTCCCGATGGCCGCGACGAGTCTAACGCCGTTGCCGCTTCGCGCGCCATGCGATGCCGCCGACGGGCATCGCTGTCGTTGGTGTCATCGCAATCGACAGTCGCGCGCTTCCCCGACGTCGCACTGGCCGCTCATCTGTTCCAATATGGTTCCATGACCCTCGACGAATGGCTCGTCCACCAGCAACGCCAACACCCCGACGCCATCGCGCTCGGGCTGGATCGCGTGCGTGTTGTCGCGCAGCGCCTTGGACTGACACGTCCGGCGACGCGTGTCATCACCGTTGCGGGCACCAATGGCAAAGGCTCAACGGTCGCCTTCATCGAAGCAATCACGCGTGCGACCGGATTGCGCGTGGGCGCGTACACATCGCCGCACCTGCTGCGTTACAACGAACGCGTGCGGATCGATGGCGTCGATGCCGACGATGTGGCGTTGGTCGCGGCGTTCGAGCGCATCGAATCTGCGCGGCTTGCGGTCGATGCAGGCCATGTCCCGCTGACTTATTTCGAATACGGAACGCTCGCTGCGTTGATATTGTTCCAGAACGCCAAGCTCGATCTCGCACTCCTCGAAGTCGGCCTGGGCGGGCGACTCGATGCAGTGAACATCGTTGATGCCGACGTGGCGGTGATCACCACCGTCGATCTCGACCATCAGGATTTGCTGGGCGCGGATCGCGAAACCATCGGGCTGGAAAAGGCCGGGGTGATGCGTGCCGGACGAGCGGTCGTGCTCGGCGAATCCGATCCGCCGGCGAGCGTATTACGTCATGCGGACCAGATCGGCGCGTCGGCGATCCGCGCGGGTTGCGATTACCTGATCGACGATTTGCCGGCCGGCTGGCGCTGGCGCGAGCCGGGTTACGCGATCGATCTGCCCGAACCGAGGCTCGCCGCGCCTGCGCAACGCGCGAATGCGGCGGCAGCGATCGCGGCGGTGCGCGCGCTGGGTATTCCCATGGTGGATCAGGCGATCACCGACGGCGTGCGCAATGCGCAGGCGCCGGCAAGGTTGCAATCCATGCAGCGTGATGGCGTCGAGATTGTGATCGATGTAGCGCACAACCCGCAGGCGGCGCGCGAGCTCGCCGCGTGGCTGACCGCGCATCCTGCCGAGCAGCGGACATTTGCAGTGTTCAGCGCGCTGAGCGACAAGGATGTGGGCGGCATTGTCGCGCCATTGATCGGCCATATCGCGCAATGGTGGCTGTGCGGCCTGCGCGACACGTCGCGTGGCCTGAACGCCGAAACTTTGGCCGAACGCCTGCGGCTTGTATTGGCGAACCGCACGATCGAAATCCGGGCCGACGTCGCGCATGCCCTGCTCGGCGCGCGCGCCGCCGCGAGAACAGGCGATCGCATCATGGTTTTCGGTTCGTTCCATACCGCCGCCGATGCCATGCGCGCGTTGGCTGAGGATTGATCGCACTGTCTTGTTCACCGCCGCGCAGGGTCGGCCGGGCTATACTTCACATCTCGCCGGTCTCGGAAACGCCGCATGGATTCCGCCCTGAAACACCGCCTGATCGGCGCTGCCGTGTTGTCCGCACTGGCGATCATCTTCCTGCCGAAGCTGATTGTCGGTCGCGACAAAAACAGCGCCGCCGCCGACGTGCCGCTCACGATGCCGGGGGCTCCTGGCGGCGAATTCCAGACCAGGGAATTGCCATTGGTCATCCCCGCTTCGGGCGTGCCGGATGGCGGCGTGGTCGGCATGGATGCGAGCCATCCGGCCGCTCCGATGGTCAACACCGGGCCTGCAGTGGACGCTAACGGCCAACCGCTGCCGGCGGGCGTGTTGCCAGCGCCTGCTGCGACCATGACGACCGATGCTGCTGCTCCGGTTGCGAGTGCAAGCGCTACCCCCGTTGTGCCAGCCCCTGCGACTGCCGCATCCGCAACACTGACGAACCCCGCAGTAGCCCCATCCACGACGACGCCTGCGCCATCGCCGGTCGCAGCGACAGCGCCGATTCCGGCGGCTAGCGCGGGCGGCCATTACGTGGTCAGCCTCGGCACCTATTCCAATGCGACCAATGCGCAGTCGCTGGTTGCGTCGTTGAAGACTTCGCAATTGGCGGCCTATGCCGAACCGGTGAATGTCGGCGGCAAGATGCAGACGCGCGTGCGGATCGGGCCGTTTGCGCAGCGCGGCGACGCCGAAGCGGCGCGCTTGAAAGCCCAGCAAATTCGTACCGATATGCCCGCCAGCGTGACTGCGCTGGATGCAGCAGCGCCTGCACCTGAAGTGGCCGCCCCGACGATCAAACCGGCGTCCGTTCCGGCAACTGCCAAACCTTCTGCACCGATCGTCGCAGCGCCAGCGAAATCCATGCCGCCGCTTGCGATCAAGCCCGCGCCCGCTACTGCCGTGCCGGCGTCCGCCAATCCGGTCGCTCTATCGCCAGCCGCTGCAGGCCGTGGTTATGCGGTACAGGTCAGCGCGTTTCGCGCCGAGGATCAAGCCCTCACCCTGCGCAACAAATTGCGCGCAGCCGGATTCACCGCATTCAGCGAAAAAATCCAGGCCGAGAGCGGCACGCTGTATCGGGTGCGGATTGGTCCCGAAGCCGATCGCGATGCGGCCGACAAACTGCGCACGGAATTGTCCACGAAGATGGGCTTGAGCGGCATGGTCGTGGCGTATCCGTGAGCGCGTACGACTTGAGATCGGATGACCCGGACGCATGTTGAAAGTGGCGAGATTGTGATTGAGGCAGCAGGTTGAGCACAGTCGATTGCGTGCTGCTGGGTGTGCTGACACTGTCGGCGTTGCTGGGCGCGTTGCGCGGATTCGTGGCGGAAGTGTTGTCGCTGGTGGTGTGGGTCGCGGCGTTCTGGTTGGCCTTCGCGTATGGCGCGGACGTAGCGAACATGTTCGTGTCGCAGATCCACGATCCGGCGGCGCGCCTGTTCGCCGCTTATGCGCTGGTATTTATTGCGGCGATGATCGTCGGCGGCATGGTGACGTGGCTGGTCGGCAAGCTGGTGCGTTCGGTCGGCTTGGGCGGTATCGACCGCCTGTTCGGCCTGCTGTTCGGGTGCGTGCGAGGCGTCGCGTTGGGTTGCGTGTTGGTGCTGGTGTTGGGATTCACCACGCTGCCGCAGCAGCCGCAGTGGCGCGCTTCGCCGCTGGTGCCGGAGTTCCAGCGCGGCGCGGAATGGATCACGCATTGGCTTCCTGCAACGGCGGCAAGCCACGTGAGCTTCGATGCGGTCGCGGAGCAGGGCAAGAAAAACATGTTGCAGGCAGTATCGGAGCGGGTCTTGTCGGAGCAGGTATTGCAGGCGTCGCCGGCGCAGGATTTTCGCACTGAAGAACCGGAGCCTGGACGTTCGGCGTCCGCAGGCCCTGGATCGAAAGAGGCGAGTACCGAACAGAAACCAGCGCGAGCGCGATCGAAGCATCATCGCAAGAACTGAGCAAATCGGCAGACTTCAAGGATCAGGCCATGTGCGGCATCGTCGGAATCGTCGGCACCAGTGAAGTCGCGGCAGCCCTGTATGACGGCTTGACTGTGCTGCAACATCGCGGCCAGGACGCAGCCGGCATCGCCACCGTGGATGGCAACAAGCTGCGCGTGCACAAGGGCAACGGTCTGGTGAAAGACGTGTTCGACGAGGCCGCGATGCGCCTGCTGGTCGGGCGCGTCGGCATCGGTCATTGCCGCTACCCGACCGCCGGATCGGAAGGCTCCGACGAGGCGCAACCGTTCTACGTGAACTCGCCGTACGGCATCGCGCTCGTGCACAACGGCAATCTCATCAACACCGATGCGCTGCGTCGCGAGGTGTTCGAGCAGGACCTGCGCAACGTCAATACCGACTCGGATTCGGAAGTGTTGCTCAACGTGTTCGCGCACGAACTCGACCGGCAAAAAGCGCTGTCGCCGGACGCCGTGTTCAAGGCGGTAGAAGGCGTGAACCGGCGCGCGAAAGGCGGCTATGCGGTCGTCGCGGCAGTGCTTGGACTCGGACTGGTCGGATTCCGCGATCCGCACGGCATCCGCCCGCTGATCCTCGGCAAGCGCGAAACGCCGTCGGGCAACGAATACGCGATCGCATCCGAATCCGTCGCGCTCGACATCCTCGGCTTCGAGCGCGTGCGCGACGTGCGTGCGGGCGAATGCGTGGTGGTCACCGCGCGCGGCGAATTGCACACGCAGCAATGTGCGATGCCTGCGGAACATGCGCCTTGCATCTTCGAGTACGTGTATTTCGCGCGCCCGGATTCGATGATCGAAAACATTTCGGTGCACAAGGCGCGCATGCGCATGGGCGTCACCCTCGCACACAAGATTCTGCGCGAACGGCCAGATCACGATATCGATGTGGTGATCCCGATCCCGGACACGTCGCGCGATGCCGCGCTGGAAATCGCCAGTGTGCTCGGTGTGAAATACCGCGAAGGCTTCATCAAGAACCGTTACGTTGGCCGCACCTTCATCATGCCGGGTCAGGTCGAGCGCGCGAAGTCGGTCAAGCGCAAGCTCAACGCGATCCCGCTGGAGTTCAAGAACCGCGTCGTATTGCTGGTTGATGACTCCATCGTGCGCGGCACCACCGCGCAGCAGATCGTGCAGATGGCACGCGATGCGGGCGCGCGCAAGGTGTACCTCGCGTCGGCCGCGCCGCCGGTGCGCTACCCGAACATCTACGGCATCGACATGCCGTCGGTGGACGAACTCGTCGCCCACGGTCGCACCGAGAAAGAAATCGAACAACTGCTCGGCTGCGACTGGCTGATCTATCAGGATCTCGCCGACCTCGAAACCGCCGTCGCTGGCCCGAAATTTCCCGGTCGCAAATTCGATTCGTCGTGTTTCAGCGGCGAATACGTGACCGGCATCGAACCGGGTTATTTCGAGCGCCTGCAGCAGTTGCGATCGGAAGAGGCGAAGAAAAAGCGGAGGGTTGGTTGATGACGTCGATCCTGGTGCGGCATTCGTTATTCGCGATTCTGTTTGCATGCGGTGCCGCATACGCCGGCGACCGGCCACCGCAAGCGGCTACGAGCGCGTCGATTGCCTCCGCGCCAGATCGCGTGCAGGCCGAGTTCAAGCTGGTGCCGGTCAAACCGACATTTCCTGCCGCGAGCGCTGAAGCCAAAGCCGCAGTGAAACTCAGAGTCGAGCAAGGCCAGGTCATCGCCAACGGAGGAATGGGATTCAGTGTCGCCATCACCGGATGGATGCCGAATGGGCGCGTCACCACCATGTTGATTGGATCAAAAGGTCAATCGGTGTATGTCATCCCGTTTGAGCAGCCGATGCAGATGGGGGCCGACGGCGGCGCAACATTCCTGGTGCCTTACACACTCGATGGGCTGGCGCCGGGCGCATGGAAACTCGTCATCGATGGAGCGTCTGGCGAGCACAGCCTTAACCTGCAGATTCCGGTCGTGCACGCGCCTGATGCCGAACACAAGACGGCTTGGGTGAATGTTGATGCGACGGCCGATCTTCCGACGAAGCCGGCTGCAGCATCCAATCCCGGCGCGAAAAAACGCAAGCATTGATGGCTCTGTGCGATCCGATGACGCATAGGCCTGATTGCGGATCGTACTGATGCAAACGGCGGCGGCATCGTCGATCCAAAGCGCCGCACAAGCGTGTCTAGACGCCTGCGATCCCTGCGAAAAAGTTGCATTATCGCAACGTACAGCGAGCGCATTCGCGGCCGGAAAATTCGTGCGCGACGAGGCTACTACGCCGCCCCATGCAATCAAACCCGCAGGCCGTCCGCAGCGACCGTCGCTCGTGCCCCCACGTGATGTGGCGCACCGCGGCCTCGGCAGCACCGAAGGCCGCGCTGCGTTCGTGCATGCGATCGCGCACATCGAGTTCAACGCGATCAATCTCGCCTGGGATGCTGTGTACCGTTTTCGCGGAATGCCGCACACGTTTTACGCAGACTGGGTTGGCGTTGCTGCGGACGAGGCGCGACATTTCATGATGCTGCGCGAACGCCTGCAGCAACTCGGCCACGACTACGGCGATTTCGACGCGCACAACGGCTTGTGGGAGGTGGCGGAGAAAACCGCGTATTGCTGCCGCGAACGCATGGCGCTGGTACCGCGCGTGCTTGAAGCGCGCGGGCTTGACGTCACGCCGGGCATGATCGTGCGCCTGCGCATCGTGGGCGACGATGCGACCGCCGACATCCTCGACATCATCCTGCGCGAAGAAGTTGCGCACGTCGCCGCAGGTTCGCGCTGGTTCCGATGGTGCTGCGAACGCGACGGCGTCGATGCCGATACCGAGTTCCAGCGACTGATCGCGCTGCACGCGCGCGGCTCGGTGCGCGGCCCATTCAATCTCGATGCACGCGCAGCGGCCGGATTCAGTGCTGCGGAGTTGGCGGCGTTGTCGGCGTCGCCGCCATCGTCGAATCGTGCATGAAGTCGGCGATTGCCTTCGTGTAGATCGGGCTGTTGGACAGGTTGTTGTGGCCGGCTCGCGAGATGATCACGACGCGTGGCTTTGCATGGAAATGGGCGATCAGTGCTTCGGAGTTCGCACGCGGAATGATCTCGTCGTCGGCGCCAAGCAACACCAGCATCGGCGCTTTGATTGCCTCAGCGCAGCGCCAGGATTCGTACCGATCCTTGATGAGCAACGTGACTGGAAACATCGGAAAGCGCTGGCGCGCAATGTTGAGGATGCTGTCGTATGGCGTGATCAGCACGAGCCGCGCAATGGGACGCTGCGCTGCGACGCAGGTGGCGACGCCGCTGCCGAGGCTGCGCCCGAACAACGCGATCTGCTCATGTCGGGAATGCACGAAATCGAAAATTGCGACGGCGCCCGCTTCGATGCCAGCTTCGGAAGGCTCGCCCGCATTCGGCCCGTAGCCGCGATACGGCACGAGATAGACGCTTACGTCCGGCAGGATTGCGCGGAATAAATCCACATCGCGCTCGACCGATTCGCCATTACCGCCGAAATAGATAACCGCTCGCTGGCGTCCAGGATTCACAACCCAACCGTGCAGCACCCCGGTCGATCCGTGAATCGTAATGACCGGCGCATCCGGCTCAAACAACTGCGGCGACGGGTGGTACAGCACCTGACGTTGCAATGCGTAAAGCAATCCGCACAACAAAGCATAGGCCAGCACGGTCGCGATGAAGAGGAGCAGCAACCAACGTTTCAGGGAGATCGGCGCTCGCATTGCGCTACAACGCCGATAGACTCGCGCCGTCCGCATCCACGCGCAACACCGAGCCATGCTCGTACCAGTCGCCGAGGACGACGCGGGTACGCGCGCGATCGCCAGCGACGAATTTGTGGATCGCCGGACGATGGGTGTGGCCATGGATCAGGGTGTCGATGCCGTAGCGCGCCATTGTCGCTTCCACCGCAGTTTGGCTGGCGTCGGTGATGTCTTCCCTGCCGTCGGCCGCTTCACTGTCGTCTGGCCTCACCGCATGCTGGTGTTCGATGCTCGCGGCGCGCGCGCGGTGCGCCAGCGCGATTCGGACTTGCAACGGTTGCGCCAGCATCGCCTGCTGCCATGCGGGATCACGGCTCTGGCGGCGGAATGCCTGGTAAATGACGTCATCCGTGCATAGCAGGTCGCCGTGCATCAGCAGAGTCGGGCGGCTGTACAGATCAATCACGCAGGGGTCGGGCAGAATGCGCATCCCGCAACGCGCGGCGTATTCCGCGCCGAGCAGGAAATCGCGATTGCCGCGCAGGAAATGCACAGGCACGGCAGCGTGCGACAACGCCGCCAGGCCACTCGCGACTCGTGCGGCGACTTCCTGAGGATCGTCGTCGCCGACCCAGTATTCGAACAGGTCGCCGAGGATGTATAGCGCATCCGCATGCGCTGCTTCATCGCGCAGGAATTCGAGAAACAATGCGACTAGCTGCGGACGCTCGGCATCCAGATGCAGATCGGAAACAAACAAAGCCGTCAATTTTGCGGGACGACTCACTGGGTGGCTGGAGCTTGCAGGATCTCGACACGGTCGATCGTCACCGGCGTCATCGGCACATCGGATGTGAACTTGCCCTGCGGATGCGTCTTCACGAGACGTATCTTGTCAACGATATCCATGCCGGTCACGACCTTGCCGAACACCGCATAGCCGGCCGTGGTTGCGTTCGCGTCGGACACGTAATCGTAGCGCGGGTTGTCGACGAGGTTGATGAAGAATTCCGATGTTGCCGACGCGGGCACGACGCCGCGCGCGGCGGTGATGGTGCCGCGCTGATTGGATAATCCGTTGTTCGCTTCATCGGGGATCGGCGGATGAGTCGGCTTCTTCTGCAGATCGACGGTGTAGGCGCCGCCTTGGATCAGCAGGTCGTCGATGACACGATGGAAGATGGTGCCGTTGTAGAAACCTTCGCGCGCATAGGTCAGGAAATTCGCGACTGTCTTCGGTGCCTTGTCCGGGTAGAGTTCGATCACGATCTCGCCCAGGTTGGTATGCAGATCGACACGTGGCCCGACCTGCAACGCGATCGGCTCGGTCGTGATGGTATCTGCGTTTGCAGGCGCACGCTTGTGCGCAGCGGCAGCCTGGGTCGCGGCATGGATGCTCGACCACGATGGCAACAACAGCAAAGCGAGCAGGTACGGGCGAATGCGCATTACGGGTCGACTCCATGGATGACGTTGCAGCTGGGTCATTGTAGTGCGGCGGGTGGACGCAACCAAATACGTTGCGGTGCAACGGTGCCTTGGCGATGAAACCGATGCTTACAATCGTTCCACTTCGATGAAACTTTTGCGGGGCTGCTGCGCGCCAGTATCCACGAAGTACAGCATGCGCCCATCCGCTGACTGATTTTCCAACGTGGCAAATCCCAACCTCGGAAAAAAATCGCCGACGATCCCATTGCGGGCTGTGGCGATGTATTCACCGACAAGCCGGCCAGCTCCTGCGGTGCGGGCCTCAGCGACAAGTTGATCCATGAGCGTTTCCTCGACTCCGCGTTCGAGGATCCGGCAGGATTGCAGCCATGTGTCGATTGCCCACGTTTCGAATTGCTTGCGCACGATCACGACCGCGATCGTTCCATGCATGCCGAACGTATCGACAAGCGCCGCCTGCCAGCAAAGCAGCGATGGATCGCAGACCATGCGGCGCACGTCTTCCTCGTTGTAGCGGCGCGTGGTCAGGTTGAACTGGTTGGACTTGTTGATGAGTTGCGTGATCCGTGCCACACCGGCGTCGTCGAACGGCCGCAGCGTCATCCGCATGCGCAACGATGCGAGGTAGTCGTCGTAATTCCCGATCCTTGCACGCACTTCCGCGCGTTTCGCATCGGCGCCGTACGCGTTTGCGCGCCCGAGATCGTCGCGGGTCGGCGGCAAGTGCTCGAACGCGCCGCTGTCGCAAATGCGTCGCACAAAAAATGCAGGGTCGTCGCCGATTTCCGGCACGTTCACCAACGGGAGCTCCTGGCGTACGCGACTGCGCTCCGCAGGATTGTCATCGATGAACACCAGCGACTCGAGTCCGAGATTGAGCGCCTCGGCGATGGTTTTCAGATTGGTCGCCTTGTCGATCCAGTTTGCCTGAAACACCGCGATATGCTCTTCGCGCAGCGCCATCTCCGGATGCTTGTGGAACGGTTCTCTGGCCGCCGCGTCGTCGTTCTTGCTGCAGACCGCGATCACGATTCCGCGTTCGCGCAAACTCAGCACGAAACGCTGGAACGCGACGAACGCTTCACCATCAACGGAATTTTGTCCGAGCCGGATGCCATCGACACCGTCGTCGCCGATTTCGCCGCCCCACAGGGTGTTGTCCAGATCCAGAACGATTGCGCGCCCAGATTTGCCAGTCATCGCTGTGAGCAGGCTGGCGAGATTGATCGCAACGAGCGGCGCAAGTTCGATGGCGAATGGCGCCTTCGCCTGATGGTGGCGAATGGGATCGAACCAGCGTGAGTGGCCGACGTCTGCGGCCAATGCGGCCAAATCCCATACGACCCACCGACCCGCGCGTGCGCCATCCAGAATGGAATCATTCACGCGCGCCACGAAGCGCGCATCGGCGCCGCTGATGCTGCGATCCGCCGAACTCAACCGCGTGCCGCATTGCGGAATCGTCGCGACGATGGCCGGACATCCCGTCTTTCGCTTCACCGCGTCCACAATCGCTGCCAACAGTCCTTCTGCCGACGCGATGCGCGACAGTTCAGCCGCGTCATCGAGCAATGTTCGCTCGCCAGGAAACGTCTGTTCATCGGTCACGACGAGAACCGCGTCCACTACGATGCCGTCGAATGGATTGACCGGCCCGAAAGCGAAGTTCGCGACTGCGTCGTACGGCCCCTCGACGCAATCGACGAGCAAACCGCGCGCAGCAGCGGCAGCAGGAATCGCCGCGACGAGGAAGCTCAATGTGCGCGCGGCAACCACACCGAGCCTGAACCGGCGAAAGTTGGGTGGCGTGGTGCCGGTGCTGACCACGCGTTCGACAAGCCGTTGCAGCTTCAGTTGTTCGGGCGGGTCCAGTTCGAAGCCGGCCAGCCGCCTCAACTCGATTCCGATCGAATCCGATTCGTCCGGCGATGCCAGGCCGCCTGATCGCACGCACGCTGCGAGCGTCTTGCATTGCTCGACCCAGTCGGGTGGAGCCGGCGGCCGCCAGGGCAGGCCAGTCATGGTCGACTCCGCGCGTTCACGTCGGCGACGACAGCTTGCAGTCGATGGTATCCACGAGGTCGCCAATGCACTTCAGGCCGTCGATTTCCCGACTGGCAAACCGGACACCGAACCCTTGCTCGATCATCACCAGCAACTGCACATGCGCAAGACTGTCCCACTGTTCAATATCGCGCGCCGTAGTGTCCCGCGTGATCGGGCCGTCGTAGTCGTCGAACAGATCGCGCATCAATGCGACGATTCGGTCCAGGGTGGCTTCAGGCATGGTATTCCTTGGATTAATGGAGATGGTGCCGATCGTGCCCGCGAGCTCTTCGATGAACGCGAGCGACCCGGCGTCCGCGTGCGCGAAGCGGCGACGCAGGTAGTCGACGTGTTCGGGGACACATCCAGTTGCAACGCGAGCAGCCGCGACAGCGCGGGTAACCTTCAGGGATCATGTCGAGGCCTTATGCCGAGCCTGGAGTTCTCGACATCGTAGTCAACCACTGCAGTGCGCAACCGCTCGAGGTATGCGTCGACGTTCGAGGCGTCGATGCGGAAGGCAGGGTCGCCGATGCGCGAGAGCACCCGCATCAGCACTGCGTCACCGTACAGGTGGGTCGGGTTGAGATAGTTCGCGAGGTCGGTGATCGTGGCGGTGTCCGCATCGGTCGCCCACACCGCGACATTCGCCAGCCTGGCGGTCGCGGCGACGATGCAGCGGCGCATGTTGAGTGTGTCGGGCAGCGAGGGGCCGTTGCCGCGAAATGCCGTCTGGTAGTAGGCCGCCGCCGAATACGCCGGAAAGACCAGGTCTACGTGCACTTGCTGCCGCGACAGGGCGATCAGTTCCGGCACCAGTTGCTCGTTGATGGAGGTGTAAAGATCGCAGGATACGCGCCATGGTGCCGCGACCTGGAGCCGGCCCCTGCGGACGAGATTCGCGACGCCGAGCATCGATTTGCTCTTCTGGAATGACAAATAGTTCGCGGCATCGACCGCCGGCACCTTGCGCTCCAGCGATTCGCCCTGACGGAACGCGCCTCCACCGTGTGCGCGATTCCACGCAGCCGCAAGCCCGTTCTGGTCCACCATGCGCAGGTCGTTGAGATGGGTCTCGTCGTACAGATAGGCAGGAAATCGCTCTTGCTTCGTTTCAACGGGATAAACATAAATGGCATCGAACCAGAGGATCAGCCGCCGCGCGCGGGAGTGGCGCAGGAACGTCTCGATCGTCAACCCGCG
Source organism: Lysobacterales bacterium (assembly GCA_038316385.1). Lineage (GTDB taxonomy): Bacteria > Pseudomonadota > Gammaproteobacteria > Xanthomonadales > Xanthomonadaceae > SZAS-103. The sequence continues at coordinate 13,353 of JBBQAN010000005.1, forward strand.
GTCCGCAGGACGCACCGCTGGATAGCTCGTGTTCCATGCCTGCCGCGCGCCCGGCGCGATGCGCAGGATTTGTGCGGGCGTGTAGGTCTTGGACACCGACGAGCCGACCATCACCACGTCGATCTGCGCCCGCTTCGCCGCGGCCTCAATCACCAGCATGCTGTTGTTCGGAGTGTTCGCCACCGGCTGTTCGGTCGGCATGCCCCACGGATAGATGTCGTACGGATCGACGGCGATCACGAACGCTGCCGCCAGCAGGTAGGCGCCAACCAGCGCGAGCGCGGCCCACGCCATCGGCGTCCAGCGGCGCGACCACGGCGCCCGCTGGCGTGGCTTCAGCGGCAATCCGCTGGCGATCGCCGCCGGCACGCTCAGAAGCCCATGTAGATGAAGGGCGCCTGCTGCGAGACGCAGTACAGAGACGCGACGACCAACGCCAGCCAGGCGGCGGTCCAGCGGCCGTCGGGCCGCCAGCGCGGATTCCAGATGCCGCCGTAGGAGCGGTTGTCGTAGGTCGGGATTCCGGGACGCCAGCGGCGCAGCATTTCGATGCTGTTGGGCGCGAGGTAGATCAGTGCGTAGGCTGCCGCGAGCTTGAGCAACATCGGCGCGTGCGGCCTGCCGCCGCCGATCCCGAGCGCCGCACCGACGTCACGCGCAGCCTGCGCATGCGCGAACCCGCCCAGCGGGAACAGTTGCCCGAACAGATGGGTCGCGGCGTTCAGCGATTCGGAGCGGAACAGGGCGAAGGTCAGAGCCATCGGCAACACGAACAGCGCGCGTCCCATGCACGTGCGCACGGCTGCGGACGTGCGGTCGCGCCATGCCTTCCAGCGCCGGCTCGCGCGCACTTCCGTCTCGAGTACGTACCAGGTTCCATGCATCAGGCCGAATACGACGAAGGTCGCTGCGGCGCCGTGCCACAGTGCGATCACCTCGAAGTTCACCAGCAGCGGGATCCACAGGGCGAGCATGCGCTGCAATCCCTTCGGCAGCCGGCGCGCCATCGCCCAGCGCGTTCCCGCGAGCGACAGCGGCGTGAACAGGAAGCGTGAAATCACGCGCGTCAGCGTCATGTGCCATCGGCGGTAGTAGTCGACGATGCCGACTGCCTTGAGCGGCGAATAGAAGTTGATCGGCAGGCGCACGCCGAACAGCCGCGCGATGCCGAGCGCCATGTCCGAATAGCCCGAAAAGTCGAAGTACAACTGCGCGTAGAACGCGAACACGCCGATCCAGGCGGTCGCCGCGTGCAACTCCACGCCCTGCGCCGCGCCGGTGAAGATCGGGCCGGCGATCGGGCCCAGCGAATCGGCGATTACCGACTTCTTGAAGAAGCCGATGCCGAGCAGCGCCAGTCCGGCGGCGATGTCCTGCTGGCGCATGCGCCCGAACCTTTCGGACGCCGCCTGACGTTGGAACTCGCGCAGGTAACTGATCGGTCCGATCATTAGTTGCGGGAAGAACGTCGCGAATGCGCCGTAGCGGATGAAACCGCCAGCCCTGGCGAACCAGCCGCGCAGGCCTCCAATATAGTCCACGACGGCACGATCGCGATGGTGCGCGTCCATCAGGAACGCCGCCTGCTGGAACGTGTAGAAAGAGATTCCTATTGGCAGCGCGATCTGGAGCGGTGTCAATGCGTCGCCTGTTGCGCGCTGCAGCAGCAATTGCACGAACTGGTACTTGAACCAGATCAGTGTGCAGAAGTTGTAGGCTTGGCCAAACCAGAGTGCTGCGCGGCGCGCGCCGCCTCGTTCGTCTGGCAGTGAGATCAGCACCTGCGCTACCGAGAAATTCACCGTCACCGACATCAGCAACAGCGCGACGTTGTGCAGGCCCCACGACGAATAAGCCGCAATCGACAGCGCAAACATCGCGCCGAACGCGGCATTCTTCCCAAACCACCGGGCCAGCGAATAAAACACCAGCAACGCGAATGGCAATGCGACGAAAAGAAACGCCGGATCCGTGAAACTCATCCGCGCGTAGCTGTGCCGGGGATGTCGGCGTTGAGCGATGTCGTTGGTCGCCATGCGCTCGCGTCTGCAACGTCGTCATCGGCTGGACGGAGTTGATAAAGCAATGTTCGAAGATCGGTGAAAGTGGAGACGATGATTTCAGGCCTGCATATGTTAGACAGACCAGAAAAGCGCGGTGTCGGCATCGATGGGCGTCCAACTGTCCGATGGTGCGCCATGCTAGCAGCATCGCCTATGGATGGCGCGGCTTTCCAGACGACCAACATGATCGAACACAGGATTCGTCTCGGCTACATCCGCTAAAATAACTGACCGCAACCAGGTGTCTCGCATGACTTGTCGCACACGCTTCGCCCCGAGTCCTACCGGCTACTTGCACATCGGCGGGGCGCGCACTGCGCTGTATTGCTGGCTGGAAGCGCGCCATCGCGGCGGCCAGTTTGTGCTGCGCATCGAGGACACCGACCAGACGCGCAACGTCAAGGAGGCGGTCGATGCGATCCTTGAGGCGATGGATTGGCTCGGCATGGATTACGACGAAGGCCCGATTTATCAGACCCAGCGCCTTGATCGTTATCGCGAAGTGGCAGCGCAAATGGTCGCGACCGGGAGCGCCTATTACGCATACGAGACGATCGAGGAACTGGATGCCGCACGCGAGGCGGCCTTGGCCGCGAAGGAAAAGCCGCGCTACAACGGCGCCTACCGCGATCAGGGTGCCAGCCATCGCGACGATCCGAATCGGGTAATCCGTTTCAAGAATCCGCTCGCTGGCACAGTCGTGTGGGAAGACAAGGTCAAGGGCCGCATCGAGATCGCCAACAGCGAACTCGACGACCTCGTGCTGATGCGCTCGAATGGTTTCCCGACCTACAACTTCGCCGCCGTTGTCGATGACGTCGACATGGCGATCACCGATGTCGTGCGTGGCGACGATCATGTGAATAACACGCCGCGCCAGATCAACATCTATCGCGCGCTTGGCGCAACCGTTCCGCAATTCGCGCACCTGCCGATGATCCTCAACGAGGAAGGCGAGAAATTGTCCAAGCGCACCGGCGCTGCCGACGTGATGCAATACCGCGACATGGGCTATCTGCCGCATGCTCTGTTGAACTACCTGGCACGGCTGGGTTGGTCGCATGGCGATCAGGAAATTTTTTCGATCGCGGAAATGACGGCATTGTTCGACCTCAAGGACGTCAATGCGAAAGCTGCGCGCATGGATCCGGCCAAGCTCGGCTGGCTCAACCAGCAATACCTGAAGAGCGACGATCCGGAATCCGTCGCAAAGCATCTCGACTGGCACCTGCGACACGCCGGCTACGATGTCGCGAACGGCCCGGCTAGCGTCGATGTCGTGATCGCATTGCGCGATCGCGTACACACGCTCAAGGAAATGGCCGAACGCGCAAAGGTGTGGTTCGAGCCGCTGCAAGATGGCGATTACGATGTGACTGCGGTTGCGAAGCACCTCACCGAAGCGGCAGTCGCGCCGCTCACCGCGATGCGCGATGGCCTTGCCGGCATGGGGGAATGGACGCCAACTGCAGTGCACGACGTGCTGGCCAGTACCGCCGAAAAACTCGGGCTTGGCATGGGCAAAGTGGCACAACCTTTGCGCGTCGCGATGACCGGGACCCAAGTCTCACCGTCGATCGACCAGACAATCTACCTGACGGGCCGGAACGCCGCGCTGGAACGCATTGATGCGGCGCTGGGACGCATCGCCAGGCCCGTCTGAGCTACAGTATCTGCATGGTCGCCAAGCCCGCCTGCACCGATCCCAAGCACCACGTCCACGACGCCGACGATTACGTCCACGAAGTCGAGCATGCCTGCGCCGAACGCGGGTTGCGGTTGACTCCGTTGCGTGCTGACGTGTTGCGCCTGGTCGCGGATTCCAGGCGGCCGGTGAAGGCCTATGACCTGCTTGCGCAGATCAGCGAGTCGAAGGCCGCATCGGCGCCGCCGACGGTCTATCGCGCACTGGATTTTTTGCTCGACAACGGCTTCATCCACAAGCTCGAATCCATCAATGCGTTCGTTGCCTGCCACCATCCGCGCGTGATGCACACCGTCCCGTTCCTGATCTGCGACAACTGCCACTACGCGATCGAGATGGAAGACGAGCGCATCAGCGAGCAGCTTGAAGAAAAGGCGCGCGCGCTCGGCTTCACGCCGCAGGCGCAGACGCTGGAAGTGCACGGGCTGTGCGCCGCCTGTCATAAAGCGGTGCGCTGAACCAGAAGCCAATGCGTCGCAACTTTCGCATTCGGGGCCGCGCAAGAATGTTATAGTGTTTCAGTGTCTGCCACCTTCCATTCTCCAGCGCCTGTCCACAGAGGCTTGTTCGATCGCCTCGGTGCGACCGGCTCAATGCTGTGCGCGATCCACTGCGCGGCGCTGCCGTTGGTGCTGGTGATCGCGCCTGCGTTCGGCGCGTGGTTTGGAAGTGCGACGTTCGAGTACGGTTTCATCGCATTCGCGAGCGTGCTCGGGCTGACCAGCCTGATCCTCGGCTATCGCCAGCATCACGTGGGTCGCGCGCTGCTCTTCCTGCTGCCGGGCATCACGTTGCTGTGGTCTGCGGTGCTGATCGACCCGCTGCACGAGAACGCGATCGCACATGCGGTCGCGATGGCCTGCGGCGGCACCTTGATCGCGACCGCACACATCCTGAATCTGCGGCTTGTGAAGTGGCACGCGCACGGCGCGACCTGTCGGCACTAAGGATCTCCGAGCGGGTTTCGGTGTTGCTCGTGGCGCGTCGGTGTTAGGCTACGCGCCACTTCAACGCATCACGGGAACGATCATGGGCAAGGGCGACAAGAAAACCCCGAAGGGCAAGCGCAGCGCCGGCAGCTACGGTAATGCGCGTCCGCATGGCGCGGTCAGCAAGGCGGCACCGAAGTCCGCCGCAAAGTCGGCCGGCAAGACTGTCGCGAAAGCCCCGGCCAAGACTGTTGCCAAGGCCCCGGCCAAGACCGTCGTGAAGAAGGCGCCTGCGAAAAAGGCGTGATATCCACACGATGAATGCACACGACAAACCCCGCTGAGCGCGGGGTTTTTTGTGCGCGCTCGGTGCGGACATCTTGCTTTTCCGTTTCCGGCAGTTGCAGCGATGTGCGAACTGAATCTCGGCGAACGTTGCAGCGGGCTGGATGCACTGATGCGCGTGCAGAAGGTGACGCAATGCGCTCGCACGTCCGGGCAATCTGCGGAAATCTCCAAGCTGCGCCACAGTGCCCGAGGAACTCTCGGCAGATTGACAGCGGTCGCGAAGACGCGCAGTTTCAGGCAACAGACGGACAAAAATGATTTCGTTGTCTTTAATATTACGAGTCGGCAGTAACGATGCCGCTTTGCCTGTCGCATGACTAGACGACCGAATCCTGGCATTGAGTTCGACTGATCGTATGCACTGCAAACGCAGCATGGTGCTTGCCGCATTGCGGATGCTTGGCCGTAGAGCTGCTGCACGGTTTGGCCCCCGACTGCGGAGTAGAACAATGTCATTTCCCTTTTTTTTCGCACGTCCGAAGGCATTGGTTCGCTCGATCGCGCTCTTATCCCTGACTGCATGCGCGTTCTCGACTGTGCATGCGCAATCGTATTTGTCCGCGCTCGGCGGCCCGGGCGGAGGGCAGTTCAAGGCGCCGTGTATTTCGGGCGGAATGCTGAACGGGTTCGAATTGCGGGCAGGGGACGACGTCGATGCGATCCGCCCGGTCTGCATCGCCGCAACGGGACCGATCTTCTTGCCCTATCGCTATACCGCCCCGCTGACGGCAGATTCCGGCCTGGTTGGTGATCCGAACAATTTGTTCGCCCCGCAACATGTCGCGCAGGGGTGGTTCGGCGGAGTCGGCGGTCGTATCCAACAGTTGCTGTGTCCGTCCAGCGCGCCGATCGTCATCGGCATCGACGTCTCCGCCGAAGGCATCGATACGGTCACGGTCAACAACATTCATTTGTTCTGCGGCGTGCAGAGCGCGAATCAAACGCCGACCGCCGATCCGCAAAATGTGTTCGATGCGCCCACAGCCAAGCCCTCGGCGGGTGCATTGGGGCTGAGCGTCAACCGCCCGCAAAGGGTGTCTGGATCGGAGCGCTGTCCCGCTGGACAGGTCGCGGTCGGGATGCACGGTCGTGCCGGAGTATGGCTCGATGCGCTGGGTTTGATCTGCGCCGCGCCGCCGCCATGGCCTTTTCCCCCTGAGAGTGACGGGAAACCAGCGGTGGCCTTGGGGCGGGTGCAGGCACCAGCGCCAGCATCCCCTGCGCAGACAATGGGCGATGAACCGCCGATCTGCGCCATCGCGCGCAGTGCACGCGCGCGTAACGCGCCGACCGCAACGAGTCTGGAGACGCAATGCGCGGCCGCCGGAGGAAATTTCGCGGATCGCGCCATCTCGCAAGCGCCATCGAATATCCGCGCGCGTAATTCGCTCGCTGTCTCGCGCGTCGGCATCGCCGCGCCGCAGTCTGCGGGTGCCCCGCCTGTTGCGGCGAATCCGGCTCCGGATGCGCCACGCATGCCGGGCGATCGACTGCTGCAAGGCGAGACATTCGCCCCGCCATTGTTTGACGACGGCGCACAGTTGTGGGCCTGCGCCGATGCGGCTCAAGGCGCCCATGGCACAGCGTGTCGCGGCACGAAAGCAGGCAGGGAATTTTGTCGCATGCGAGGCCATTCCGGCGCTTTGCAGCACCATCGCGACGGTTCGTCCGCAGTGAAGGTCGGGAGTGCGCGCGACAGATCGCCAATTCGCACCACGAAAGGCGAGGTCTGCGTTGCCGCCGATTGCGCCGTGGTTAGCGAACTCGAATGCGCGCCTTGACGCATGCAACATGGCTCCGGCGGATGGTGCGCCGGATGGTGCCTCGGTGAAGATGCAATCCCTGGCTCGCCCTATTCAGTGGAGAAATTCGATGCATCCGAATGCAGTCAGATCGTTGTCGATGGCCATCGCATTATTCGCGGCGCAGGGATGCTCGCGCACCGAAGCGCCTGCAACGCCGTCCGCAAACGCAAAAACGGCGGTCGGCGCAGCGGCAAGCCCGGCAGCAAATGCAGCAGCGGTGCCAATGGATGCGGTGCAGGAACCGCATCCAAAAGCTTGCGCTTTGGTTAGCGCAGCGGAGATGTCGACGATCGTCGACAGCACCGTGCAAGCCGAACCGCACGAGGGTTCGGTCGACAAGACCGAATGTATCTACAAGCCTGCAGATGCCGTGAGCCCCTACGTCGAGTTGACGGTGGAATGGGGCGAGGGCGAGTCGGCGATGAGCGCAATGGGCGCGATGGCGCACGCGCAACCCGGCATCACCAATCCGTACGCAGGTATCGGCGATCAGGCGGCGTCGGTCGGCACGGCATTGATGATCCGCACTGGCGATGATTTGGTGACCATCACTTTCTCGGGCGTCGATCAAGCTCCGGCCAAGGCAAAAAAGATCTTCGACACAGCGAAAGCGAAAATGTGAATACTCAGCATGATCGCCATGCATCTGCAAAGAGTGCAATGGATCGATCAGACGAAAGCGCCGCCGATAACGACGCGCCGGGGCGGCATTCCGCCTAGCCAGTAGCACAGCTCCGCCGGATCGCGCGCGTCCCACAACACGAGATCCGCGCGCTGCCCAACGCGCAATGTTCCTCGATCCTGCAAGCCGAGTGCTAGCGCGGCATTGACCGTCGCACCGCGCAACGCTTCTTCGGGCGTCAAGCGGAATTGCGCGCAGGCCAGCGCCATCGCGAGGCGCAACGATAGCAGCGGCGATGTGCCCGGATTGCAATCGGTCGCGACCGCCATCGAGACCCCGCGCGCGCGCAGGCTGTCGATCGGTGGCAATTTCGTTTCGCGCAAGCATATGAATGCGCCCGGCAGCAACACTGCAACCGTGCCCGCCTTCGCCATCGTTTGTGCGCAGTCATCCGTGATGAACTCCAGATGGTCGGCCGACAGTGCGCCGCTACGCGCCGCCATCGCTGCACCGCCGAGCATGCTCAATTGTTCGGCATGCAACTTGACCGGCAAGCCGTACTCACGCGCTGCATCGAACACGCGCTGCGTTTGCGCGAGGTTGAAGCCAATGCCTTCGCAGAACGCATCCACCGCATCGGCGAGGCCAGCGTCCGCGACCGCAGGCAGCATCGTATTGCAGACGAAGTCGATGTAGTCGTCGGCACGGCCGGCATATTCCGGCGGCAATGCATGCGCGCCGAGGAACGTCGTACTAACGCCGATCCCGAGTGCGATACCGATGCGACGCGCGACGCGCAGCATCTTCATTTCGGTCGCGATATCGAGCCCGTAGCCGGACTTGATCTCCAGGGTTGTCACACCATCGCGCAGCAACGCGCGCGCGCGCGGCAACGATGCGGCGAAGAGTGCGTCATCGGTCGCCGCACGCGTGGCCCGCACCGTGGAAAGGATCCCGCCACCTGTTTTCGCGATTTCCTCGTAACTCGCGCCTTGCAGGCGCAACTCGAACTCGTGCGCGCGATCGCCTGCGAAAACCACGTGCGTGTGGCAATCGATCAATCCCGGGGTGACCAGCGCGCCGTGCGCTGATTCGACACGGTCGGCCAGCGCTTCCGGCGCGGCTGGCAATTCATCCATGCGTCCGACGAACGCGATGACACCGTCCTTCCAGCCGATCGCACCCTCGCTGGTTCCGTCTGTTCCGATCAGGCCATAGCCGGCATCGCCGGCCAGCGTGGCGAGGCGGGCATCGGTGAGCAGGGTGTCCCAGCGATTTGGCATCGATGACTCGGCTACGGCGGCAGGAAACGTTGACCCATGATAGCCGCGCTGGCGGCCTGCGCGGGCAGCCGCTACGCTGCGGGCATGGATAGGTCCCTTGCAAATTTGAATGCCCAAAACGGGCGACTGCCCGATGGTTGGGCGCGCGAAGTACACCTCGGTTGCGATGCCGGTGGTTTGTTCGCGATGCAAGGCGCGACGAACCCTGCCGCGAACAGCGCGCCTTGGGCATTGCCTGGTATCGCCAATCTGCATTCGCATGCGTTCCAGCGCGCAATGGCAGGACTGGCCGAGCGTCGCGGCGGAGTAAACGACAACTTCTGGAGCTGGCGCGAAACGATGTACGCGTTCGCATCGCGGATCACGCCGGACGACCTGCATGCGATCGCGGCGCAACTTTATGTCGAAATGTTGCGCGCCGGCTACACCCAGGTCTGCGAGTTCCACTACCTGCACCATGCGCCAGACGGCAAGCCGTATGCCGAACCAGCCGCGATGTCGCACGCGTTGATTACCGCTGCGCGCGAGACCGGCATCGGCTTGACCTTGCTGCCGGTGCTGTACATGCAGGGCGGTTTCGATGGAAGCGCGTTGTCGTCGCGACAGGCGCGATTCGGACACCACGTCGATGGCTTCCTGCGCCTGCTCGATCTTCTGCGCGCCGAAGAAGATTCACGGTTGCGCGTCGGCATTGCGTTTCACAGCCTGCGCGCAGTACCGCCGGACGCAATGAGCGCCGTGCTTGGCGCGCTATCGGCGAACATTCCGCGCCACATCCATATCGCCGAACAGACTGCCGAAGTGGACGAGTGCGTCGCCTTGCGCGGTTCGCATCCGGTACGCTGGCTGCTGGATCATGCCGACGTCGATGCAACGTGGACGTTGGTGCATGCAACTCACCTAAACGATAACGAATTGCGCGGAATAGCCGCGAGTGGAGCGACCGTCGCGCTGTGCCCGACCACCGAAGCGAATCTCGGCGACGGTATCTTTCCGTTACGCGCATATCTCGACGCTGGCGGTGCCTGGGGCATCGGATCGGATTCGCATATCTCGGTTTCGCCGGTCGAGGAATTGCGTTGGCTGGAGTACGGCCAGCGCTTGGTCACGCGCAGCCGCAATGTCGCAGCCAACGCGGTGACGCCATCGGTCGGTGAAACCCTGCTGGATGGGGTCGTGCATAGCGCAGCGGCGAGTTCCGGCGTTGCGCTCAGCGCGCTGGCGCCAGGATATCGAGCCGACTGGGTCGTGCTGGATGCCGATGCGCCCGAGCTTGCCGCGCGCGATGCTGCAAATGTCGTCGATAGCTGGCTGTTCAGCGGCAACCGCAATCTGGTGCGCGAAGTCTTCGTTGCCGGGAGCTGCGTTGTACGCGATGGTCGGCACGTCGACGAAGAACGCATTGCCGCGCGTTATGGTGCATGCGTGCGGCGTCTGGTCGCTGCGATGTAACCGGTATTGAGCCGACAATCCGTCGCGTGCGCAACGGGATGTTCAGGCGGCTGACGCCCACCTAAACGTTGACGCCTCGACCCGGGACAGCAGTGATCTCACGGCGTATAAAAGATTGAAAGGATCGCTTGCATTTCGTTCTTTTCATTGCACCTCAACAAGGATCAAGCATATGAACAACATCATTATTTGCGCTTTGCTTGCCTTTGGCGTCAGCAGCGCTTTTGCCCAATCAGCGACGGTGACTACGAGCGACGAAAAAGGCAATGTCGAGACGCGGACGCCCGCGCAAGCCGCTGCCGCCGAAAAGTCCGCCGATAGTTTCTGCCTCCACGAGACCGGATCGCATCTGCGGACAATCAGCCACGATCGCAACACGGCCACAGTCGAATGTACCGGCGCTCCCGGTCACGCATACACACGTCAGGACATCGAGCGTACCGGCGCGATCGATACAGGCGACGCCTTGCGTCAATTGGACCCATCACTCACGATCCGCCGCCACTGAGTTTTAGTGTCTCCCGCGTTGCGGAACGGTGAGCGAACGCATGCCAGAGTATCAGCATGCGTTGCGTTCGAATTGGGTCTGACCGGCTGTCGGGATTCTACTCTGCGATATGCTTGAGCCACTGCATCGATAGTGGCTCGACATGCTTGGAAAATCCTGCCTCCTCGGGCTCGCCGTATTGACCAGCTCCTCGGCGACGCTCGCCGCCGACCGACTCCTCACCGTATTCGCCGCCGCGAGCCTGCGCGAAAGCCTCGATAACGTCGAGCATGCGTGGGAGTCTGCCGGCCACGCGAAAATCGCGGTGTCTTATGCCGCCAGTTCATCGCTTGCCATGCAGATCGAACAGGGCGCACCTGCGGACCTGTACATTTCGGCGGATACCGAATGGATGGATTATCTGCAGGATCGGAAACTCGTCGATCCGTCATCGCGATTTGTGCTCGTGCGTAACGAATTGGTGCTTATCGCTCCTGCGGCATCGCCGTTGCAATCGCTCGATCCGGCCAAACGTGACGCTGTCCTCGCAGTCTTGGGCAGTGGACGGCTGGCGCTCGCGGAGACATCGAGCGTGCCTGCCGGAATCTATGCCAAGCAGGCGTTGCAGAAGCTCGGTCTCTGGAATGCTGTGTCGGCACATCTTGCGCAAGGCGAGAATGTGCGCGCAGCGCTCGAATATGTGGCGCGCGGTGACACACCACTCGGCATCGTCTATCTGACTGATGCGCGCGCCGAGCCGCGTGTGAGAGTGCTCGCAAGGTTCGCTGCGAAAACGCACGATCCGATCGTGTATCCGGTCGCACGCACGATGGCTGCCGCTGATCCGAAAACGGCTGCGGCATTCCTCGATTTCATGCGCAGCAAGCAGGCGACCGCGATCTTCCACGACGCCGGTTTCGGTGACGACCGCTGAAACGGGCGACCAAGCCATGATTGCATTCAGCGCCGAGGAAACCGATGCGATCGCATTGTCGATACGGGTTGCAGCGTTCGCAGTGATCGCTGCATTGCCGTTCGCGGTGGGCGCCGCGTACGTCCTCGCGCGCTGGAATTTTCCAGGCAAAATCCTGTTCGATGCGTTCATCCATCTGCCGCTGGTGTTGCCTCCGGTGCTGACCGGTTACGTGCTGCTGGTGCTGCTCGGCCGACACGGCGCAATCGGCGAACGGCTTGAACACTGGTTCGGGATCAGCGTCGCGTTTCGCTGGACCGGCGCGGTGATTGCGGCAGCGGTGATGGCGTTTCCATTGTTCGTGCGTTCCGTGCGCTTGTCGATCGAAGCGATCCCGCGCGAGCTCGACGAAATCGCGGCCAGCCTCGGTGCGCGTCCATGGCAACGCTTCAGACGCGTGCTGCTGCCACTAAGCCTGCCGGGCATCGCTGCCGGGATGACGCTTGCGTTCGCGAAGGCGCTTGGCGAATTCGGCGCGACCATCACGTTCGTGTCCAACATTCCCGGACAGACGCGTACCATTGCGCTCGCGATCCAGTCGTTGACCCAGATGCCAAACGGAGAGGCCGGCATCTGGCAGCTTGCGATTGTCTCGGTGTTGTTGTCGTTGAGTGCGCTCGCTGCATCGGAATGGCTCACGCGCCGCGCGTTGCGCAATCGACGCTGATATTCGGCACGATACGGTTGCACTCATGCAATCGATTGATGAAGTCACGCGGGTCCGACGCCCTCGTGTTCCAGCAGAAACTGCTTGAGCGGCAGGCCGCCGCCAAAACCAATCAGGCTGCCGTTCGCGCCGATCACGCGATGGCACGGCAGCACGATCGGCAGCGGATTACGGCCATTCGCGGCGCCGACCGCACGCATCGCTTTTGGCGCATCGATGCGTGCGGCGAGTTCGGAATAACTCCAGGTGGTTCCAAACGGAATCATCGCAAGCTGTTTCCATACCGCGAGCTGGAACGGCGTGCCTTTCGGAGCGAGCGGCAGGTCGAACGTCGTGCGCGCGCCTTCGAAATACGCCAGCAATTGTTCGCGCGTTTCGCGCAACGCGTTCGCGTCGTGTTTCCAGCTATCGCGATCCGGCGCATCGTATTTGTTATGCGGGAACAAGATGTGGCGAATGCCGTCGTCATCTGCTGCAACGGTCAGTTTGCCGATCTTCGTGTCGAACGCATCGAACCACATCATCGTTTCTCCTTTGCAAGGTCGTTCGAGAGATGCCACAGATGCAACACCGTGTACGCACGCCATGGTCGCCATGACTGCGAACGCGCTTCCGTCGCGCGTTCACTCAACCGTTTTTCGTTGCCGAGCATTTTTTGCAGGATCAAATCGCCTGCAGGAAACGCATCAGGGTGGCCGAGCGCGCGCATCGCAATGTAATGCGCTGTCCACGGGCCGATGCCGGGCAATGCAACCATGCTTTCAACGAATGCATCCAGCCGTTGGCCCGATCCGAAATGGATGCGGCCGTCGATCAAGGCAGCGGCGAGCGTGCGCAGCGACGCGGCGCGCGATTTAGGCAAGCCGATCTCTTCCATCGGCGCATCGCACAAGCGTTCGGGCGCGGGAAACATTCGGTCAAGGCCAGCGTGTTCAATCTCACGTGCATCGGTGCGCAGCTCGCCGTACGTAGCAACGAGTCGCCGTGCCAGTGTCGTTGCACTGGCGACACTGATTTGCTGACCGAGCACTGCGCGCACCGCGATCTCGAATCCATCCCATCCGCACGGCACACGCAATCCCGGGCGTCGCTTGATCGCATCCGCAAGCTGCGGTTCATCGCGCAGCACGGAATGCACCACGGCCAGATCCGCATCCACATCGAACATCCGGCGCACACGTCGCACGATATCGGGGATTGCGCGTGGATCCGTGTTGGAGATTTCCAGATGCAGTTCTGGCTTCGCGCGATCCGCGGTCACCTGAATCCATGTCGATGCATCGCGCGGCCCGACCACCCGTTCGTAGCTGTCCGCGTTCACACGTTCGATGCCGGGGATTGCACGCTTCGCGATAAAGGCGAGCATCGTGCCGAAATCCAGCGGCGGTCGATAGCCAAGGCGCAAGCTCATCGTGCCGCTCGGCGCTTCCGCGCGTAGTCTGCGTATGGCCGACGGCGCCATCCCACATCCTTCCAGGAATGCCGCGTTGAATCGCCGCAAGCTGTTGAATCCGGCCGCGAGTGCGACTTGCGTGACTGGCAATGTCGTTTCCGTCAGCAATTGTTTTGCGAGCAGCAAACGCCGCGTCGTGTGCACCGCGATCGGCGTCGCGCCGGTATGCGCGAGAAACACACGGCGCAACTGGCGGCTGCCGATACCGACCTGCAATGCGAGCGTTTCGATCGACCCATCCTGCAACGCACCGTCAGCAATCAGCGCGAGCGCGCGTTGCACAGTTTCGTCGCCACCGCGCGCATGTGCCTCCGGCGATAGTTCCGGACGGCAACGCAGGCACGGTCGATATCCGGCTGCTGTCGCTGCCGCAGCGGTCGGGAAATACGAGACGTTGCTGCGCTTCGGTGTCGGCGCCGGGCACACCGGCCGGCAATAGATTCCAGTGCTGCGCACGGCGGTGAAGAACAAGCCGTCAAAGCGCGCATCCTTGGCGGCACGGGCGCGGTCGCAGATGGCAGGCGAGGGCATTGAGACGAAGGACATGTGCCCATCATACGGATCGCGCGAATGAATACTCGCCGTTTTCGGACATCAATGCGGAAGCCATCCTGAGCGCGCTGTCAGTGCGTCAGCGCGCCGTAGGATTTAATGAGGCGCCAGACTCAATGTGCTGTTTTCGGCTTGCGGAACTTGAACGCGAATTGGTCGGTATGGCCGCGGATGGATGGGTCGAACACCTTGATCGCATGTGTGTCCGCTGGATTGCGCAACACGTCGCTTTCGCCGACAAATTCAAAGCCTACCGCAGTGACCTGCTTCTTCACGATTTCCGGATCGATGCGATGCAGCGTGTCGGTGTCGCGCATGCCCGAACCAGCTTCCGCGATATGATCGACGATCACGAACACGCCGCCCGGTTTCAGCGCAGCGAACACGTTCTTGTTCAAGACCGCTGGATCGATGTTGCCCATGAACTTGTCCGGATAGTCGTGGTAGTTCTGCGACGTGAACACGACGTCCAGCGCTTCCGGCGCGCTCAACGCATCCGCAGGCTGGATCGCGACGCTGATGTTCTTGTAGCCCGGTTGCAACGCGAGCTTGCGCAAGTTATCGGAATCCGGCGTCGATTCCTTGTCGTACGGTTCCGGCCAGACCGCATAGACGTGCCCTTTCGGTCCGACGACCTTGCTGAACACGCGCGTGAAATAGCCGCTGCCGGGAATCAGTTCCAGCACCTTGTCGCCCGGCTTGATGCCCGCGAACGCAGTGAGCTCTGCGACTTTGCGTCGATCGTCGATCTTCGCATCCGTTGCGCGCATCGGGTCGGCGATCGCCGAGGTCACGTACGGCGGAATCGTGGAAGCGGCCTTGTTGGCTGCAAACGCGGATGATCCAGTCGCAGACAATGCAAGTGCAGCGGCAAATCCGATCGTCGTCCATTTCATGATGCGTCTCCGGTTGGTTGCAACAGCGCCCGGTATTTTCGGCAGCCCAGTGTGCATGCTGCCAGTGTCGATGGTCACGCACATTTCGATTCCGGGCTGCCGGAATCGCCATGCGGCGATGCGATAATCTGTCGCTTCGTATTGTATTCATCCGGGGAATCGCCCATGACCGCATCCAATCGCAACGACCCCAAGCGCAGCATCCGCGCTCCGCGCGGCAACACGCTCAGCTGCAAGTCCTGGCTCACCGAAGCGCCGTACCGGATGCTCCAGAACAATCTCGACGCGGAGGTCGCGGAGAACCCGGCCGAGCTCGTCGTCTATGGCGGCATCGGCCGCGCCGCGCGCGATTGGGAGTGCTACGACGCGATCCTGAAATCATTGCGCGAACTCGGCGACGACGAAACGCTGCTTGTGCAATCCGGTAAGCCGGTCGGCGTGTTTCCCACACATCCCGATGCGCCGCGCGTGCTGATCGCGAACTCAAATCTCGTTCCGCACTGGGCGACGTGGGAGCACTTCAACGAACTCGATAAACAAGGTTTGATGATGTACGGCCAGATGACGGCCGGTTCGTGGATCTACATCGGTTCGCAAGGCATCGTGCAGGGCACGTACGAGACGTTCGTCGAGATGGGTCGGCAGCACTACAACGGCAGCCTGAAAGGGAAGTGGATCCTTACCGCTGGACTCGGCGGCATGGGCGGCGCGCAGCCGTTGGCCGCAAGTCTTGCCGGTGCGTGTTCGCTCAATATCGAATGCCGGCAGTCGAGCATCGACATGCGCCTGCGCACGCGTTACGTGGACGAGCAGGCGAGCGATCTCGATGACGCTCTCGCACGCATCAAGAAATACACGGAAGCAGGCGAAGCGAAATCCATCGCGCTGCTCGGCAATGCCGCCGACATCCTGCCCGACCTCGTGCGTCGCGGCGTGCGCCCGGATGCAGTGACCGACCAGACCTCCGCGCACGATCCGGTGCATGGTTATCTGCCGATCGGCTGGAGTGTCGATCAATGGCTCGGCGAACAACAATCGAATCCCGATGGCGTGCGCGATGCTGCGAAGAAATCGATGCGCGTGCACGTCGAAGCGATGCTTGCGTTCGAGAAGATGGGCATTCCGACGTTCGACTACGGTAACAACATCCGCCAGATGGCGAAGGACGAAGGCTGCGCGAACGCGTTCGACTTCCCCGGCTTCGTGCCGGCGTACGTGCGCCCGCTGTTCTGCCGCGGCGTCGGCCCGTTCCGCTGGGTCGCGCTGTCCGGCGATACGGAAGACATCTACAAGACCGATGCGAAGGTGAAGGAGATCATCTTTGATGATCCGCACCTGCACCGCTGGCTCGACATGGCGCGCGAACGAATCGCCTTCCAGGGCTTGCCCGCGCGCATCTGCTGGGTCGGCCTCGGCCTGCGCCACAAGCTCGGCCTTGCGTTCAACGAGATGGTGCGCAACGGCGAAGTGTCGGCGCCGATCGTGATCGGCCGCGACCATCTGGATTCCGGCAGCGTCGCCTCACCGAACCGCGAAACCGAATCCATGCGCGACGGCAGCGACGCCGTCTCCGACTGGCCGCTGCTTAACGCGATGCTCAATGTCGCCGGCGGCGCAACCTGGGTGTCATTGCACCACGGCGGCGGCGTCGGCATGGGCTACTCGCAGCACAGCGGCGTGGTGATCGTCTGCGATGGCAGCGAAGCGGCGGACAAGCGCATCGCCCGCGTGCTGTGGAACGATCCCGGCACCGGCGTGATGCGGCATGCCGATGCGGGGTATGAGATTGCGAAGCAGTGTGCGAAGGAGCAGGGGTTGAAGTTGCCGATGGCGTAGAACCCTCTCCCGACGGCGACTGAAGAGAGTGCAACGCTGAGAGGGAACTGAGGGGCGAGTCGTGCGTGACTCTGTGTTGTGCGTAGCAAGCGAATTGCTTTTCATACGGCTCTGCCGTACGATCGACTAATCGCACTGGAGATCAGGGATGTTCCGGTTCATCGAGTCGCCGATCTTCGAGCGACTAGTCCACGATTATCTGGACGACGACAGCTACGGCGCATTGCAATCGGCATTGGCGCACTGGCCGGAAGCCGGCGATCTGATTCCCGGATCGGGTGGATGCCGCAAATTGCGTTGGCATCTTCCTGGCCGAGGCAAGCGATGCAGTCTTCGCGTCATCTATTACCTGAAGTTGCGTGATGGCCGTGATTACCATCTACGGCAAAGGCGTGACCGAGAACATTCCCGCCCACTTGCTGAAACGTTGGAAAGAGGAGTTGATTCAATGAAGCGGATGACAGAGGCGCAGCTGATCGAACGCGACAGCAAGCGCAACATTGGCGAAGAAGTGCTGCAGGCGATTCGCGAGATCAAGGCTGGCAAGACCGGGCGCGTATTCAACGTGCAAGTAAGCGAAGCTACCGAGGCACGACTCAAGCTCGGCATGTCGCAAACCGAGTTCGCCGGCATGCTCGGCGTATCCGCTCGCACCTTGCAGGATTGGGAACAAGGCCGTCGCAAGCCCAGCGGAGCCGCCATGGCGCTGCTCAAGGTCGCCGTCGCATCACCTGCTGTCGTGCGCAAGGCGTTGAAGGCTGCGTAGAAGTGCGATGCTTGGCGTCGCGCGACTCGAACTGATGCGTTGCGCACGGCGGGCGGCATGGACTCACGCAATACAGGGGCGTGGTGATCGTCTGCGATGCAGCGAAGCAGCAGACAAGCGCATCGCCCGCATGCTGTGGAACGATCCCGGCAACGGCTTGATGCGGCATGCGGATGCGGGGTATGAGATTGCGAAGGCGTGTGTGAAGGAGCAGGGGTTGAAGTTGCCGATGGTTTGATGTGGCGATGCGCGTTTTCAATACAACCAATGGATGAAAGGTGTCGCGATGAAGTCACATTTCTTGCTGTTCCTGATTTGTGTGACTGCGGCATCGAATGGATTAAGCGCTGAGGAGAAGCCGATTGACTCTGCCCTTGCAATTGCCAATGCGTTAGATGACCAACAGAAGTTCGCGGAAGAACTCAAAATTTTGCAACCCTACGCTGAGTCCGGCAACGTAAAAGTGGAGTACTCATTGGCTTCTGCCTACATGGAAGTCGCCATCCTCGGGCACAAACCGGGTGCTATACCCGAGGACGCCATTCGTCCGGCGATTGATTTTGCGCAGCGCGCTGTGAAGCACGGCGGTGCGAACGGTAACAACCTTCTGGCCTTGATCTACTCAAACGGATGGGGAGTTCCGGTCGATAGTGCAAAGGGTGCCGGCTATCTTCGACGTGGTAGCGATGCGGGCGACGAAGGCGCGAAGATGAACTACGCGGTCGCCCTCTATCAAGGCGCTCCTGGAATTCCACGCGATGTCGATCGTTCGTGCAGTTTGTTCGGCGACCTGATCAAGAGTGGCAAGCGGAATATCATTGTTGGCTATTACGCGGGCATCATTATTTTTCGCGGACAATGCGGAAAACCGGCAGACAAGGCAGCGGGGGTTGAACTGATCAGGATCGCCGCAGATCACGGTTACCGCGATGCTGAGCGCGACATGGCCAAGAACTCTGAATTCGGCTGGACGGGTCCTACAGATATTCACAAGATGATCGAGTGGTATCAGAAAGCTGCGGACCATGGCGATCCGGAATCTCAGTGGTGGATCGGAATGGCATACGTCAACGGAAAACTCGGATCCAAGGATTCGGTCAAGGGTGTGCAATTTCTTGAGCAGTCTGCAGCCTCGGACGATCCACGTGGGCTTGTCGATCTGGGCGTGATGTACGTCACCGGCGATGGCGTCGCGAAAGACTTCGTCAAGGCCCGCATGCTCTATGAAAAGGCAGCCGAGCAAAGATTTCCTCATGCGTTCCGCGAACTCGGCGCGATGTATGCAAATGGCGAGGGTGTAGCGGTCGACTTGGTACGAGCGCGGGTGATGTACCTACAGTCTGTCTCGTTGGGCGAGCAAGATGACGATATCGTCCGAAAGTCGATCGAGTCGAAACTCGACGCTGCGCAGATAAACGAATCGGATATCCAGTTTGGGCAGTGGCGGCGGAAGCAGGTCAGCCAATAATCATTCTTGGACAAAAGGGGACGGAGGTAGTTAGGACAAAAGGGGACGGAGGTAGTTAAGTTCAGCAGCGACGTATCGCCAGCTGCAGGAGTGACTTCAATACCAACCGATATGAAAGAACGGTATCAGAGACACTTCCGCCGTTTCAGTCAGGCGCCACTTCCCCCGACACTATCGCCACTCCATTCAAACCGGGATGAAAATCACATGACACGCACGACACTGCTGCTGATCTGTCTTGTGCTGTTCGCGGGTGCTGCCAGCGCCGAGCCGGTGACGCTCACCGCTGTCGACGGGGTCAAGGTCTACGGCGAGTTCTGGCCGGCCGCTTCGGAGCGTGCACCGCTGATCGTCGCGTTCCACCAAGCTGGCTCAAGCCATGCCGAGTACGTGCCACTGGTGCCGCGTGTGAATCGGGCTGGTTTCAGTGTGCTGGCGATTGACCAGCGTTCCGGCGGCAGTCTGTTCGGCGGCAAGAACCAGACCGCAGCCGCAGTCGGCCGCGCGGCCAGTTACGACGACGCGCTTCCGGATCTGGAGGCCGCGCTCGCCTGGGGTCATGCGAAGGCCAAGGGCGCGCCGGTGCTGGTATGGGGATCGAGCTATTCATCGGCGCTGGTTTTTTTGCTCGCTGCCAAGCACCCGGCCGACGTGCAGGGCGTGCTTGCGTTCTCGCCCGGCGAATACCTCGGCGCGCCGAACGCAGTGCACACGGCTGCGGCGCAGTTGCATGTGCCGATCTTCATCGACGAGGCGAGCAGCAAGGATGAAATCGATGCTGCGCGCAGCATCCTCAACTCCGTCGCGAGTACCGACAAGACTCAATACACGCCGAAGCACGGCGTGCACGGTTCCGCCACATTGAGGGCCGAACGCAACCCGAAGGGCGCCGAGGAAAACTGGACAGCGGTATTGGCATTCCTGGCGAAGTTCAAGCCAGCGAAGTAACCCGCAAAGCTACAGGCGCAAAACTGTAGTGCGACTATGGGGGACAGACCAGTAAAAAAAAAATGTCACAGAACATCGTTGCTGTTCATCGATAATGTCGCCTTCGGTTCTGCCGAATCGTTGCTAAGTGTTGCCGTGACTCAATTTAGTGAACCGTCTGGAGGGCCGACTGCAGCGAAGCCGATTTCGCTACGCCGGCAATTCCTCATCTGCATGGGGATGTGCGCCATCGCGTCGATCGTGATTGCGCTGTGGTTTCCGCGTCCCGTGCTCGGCGTTCTGCTTGCTGGTCTTTCGCTGCCCTGGCAATCCGCAGTCGGATTGCTCATCGGTACTGCACTCGCGCTGGGAACGCTGATTGGATCGCGACACAAGAGTCAATCTGGATCGACGCGTCGGATGGTCGAAAATTACGGAAAGCTCGATCTTCGCGGGTGGAATCCGTTGTGGATCGCATTACTCGCTGGGTTCGGAGAGGAACTGTTGTTTCGCGGAGCGCTGCAGCCATTGGTCGGGCTGTGGATCTCGTCGCTGCTATTCGTTCTCGTGCATGCGCGGGCGTATCGATTCCGCCAGTTCAACAAGGCCGTGCTTATTCAGGCACTCGGTCTGTTCGCGATGAGCATCGCGCTCGGCCTGATGGCGCGGTTCGCCGGTTTGCTCACGGCCATGATCGTGCATGCCGCAATTGATGTCGCCGGTCTGTATGCAATTCAGCGCGCGCTGATTGCAGCGAAGCCTGCGGCAACCGGCTGAATAAATTCGAGCGCGAGCCACCGAAAAGAGATCAAAAAATATCTTTGTATTAGTACGGAGCCGGATTTAGCTTCGCAGCATTCAATAGCCGGGACGAAAAATGGGATTTCCCGTAGCAATGACGAGTGTGATGGTTCTTGTTGCAACGCAGTCTTGCTACAACAAACTGCTGCCGCCCACATCAACTGATAGATGCCGAACTGCTCGACAAGAACGTTTCGTTGGCGAAAGCTGCCCGAGTCTCGTCGGCTTGATCCAGGACAAGTCACGCGGTCTGCGTGCGGACTATGCTGGATGGTGAACTCTCACCATTCAAAGAACCCGTCATGACGACCACGCCTGCCGTGCCACTCAGCAACGCCATCGCCAATCCGGCAGACGACGGCCCGCTATCGCCATGGTGGTTACGGACCATCGGTCTGGTGATGGTGATCGGGTTCGGCGTGTTGATCGCGATCACGGTGCTGGCTTACCGCAACGCGCCGCCGATTCCGGGCAAGATCGTCGATTCGCAAGGCACGACGTTGTTCACTGGCGAGGACATCGGCAATGGCCAGGCGGTGTTCCTGAAATACGGGTTGATGGACAACGGCAGCATCTGGGGACACGGCGCTTATCTGGGTCCGGATTTTTCCGCCGATGTCCTGCATCGGATGGGCCAATCCGCTGCGACGGTGTTGGCGCCGCAGGAATTTGGCAAGCCGATCGCTGAACTCGACACGGCGCAGCGCGCGGGGTTGCAAGCCGCCGTTGCCGTCGTGTTGAAGACTAATCGCTACGATTCGGCGACCGACACCTTGACGCTGACCCCCGCAGAAACGGCCGCGTGGCAAGAGCAACCTGCTTACTGGGCTGATTATTTCAAACACTCCGAGCGCAATGGCGGGCTCAAGCCGAACCTGATCACCGACGCGACCGAGTTGCACCAGTTCAGCGCATTCGTCACATGGACGGCGTGGGCGTCGGTTGCCAATCGGCCGGGCGAGAATTTTTCCTACACCAACAACTTCCCGTTCGATCCGAGCGTCGGCAATGTCGCGATTCCCGGCGCGCTGCTGTGGAGTGCGTTGAGCCTGCTGGTGTTGCTGGCGGGTATTGCCGCCGTGTTGCTTGCGTTCGGCAAATTCGAATATCTGGGTTGGCTCAGCCACGGCCATACCATCCAATCGCGTATTCGTCCGGGCGGCGCTACTCCGGGACAGCGCGCGTTGGTCAAGTTTTTCGTGCTGGTCGCGCTGGTGTTTCTGTTCCAGACGCTGGTCGGCGGGGCAACGGCGCACTACCGCGCTGATCCAGGCAGTTTCTATGGCTTTCAGCTCGAGAACATTTTTCCGAGCAATCTGATGCGCACCTGGCATCTGCAGAGCGCGATCATGTGGATCGCGACTTCTTACGTCGCTGCCGCGCTGTTCTTAGGGACGACGCTGCGCAATGACGAACCACGCAGTCTGCCTATGTGGACGCATTTTTTGTTTGGCGCATTTGGCGCGGTGATCGGCGGCAGCCTGCTGGGCGAATGGGCCGGCATTTCGCAACTACTGGGCGACTGGTGGTTCTGGCTCGGCAATCAGGGCTGGGAATATCTGGAACTGGGTCGTATCTGGCAATACCTGCTGGCAGTCGGACTGCTGGTGTGGTTCGGCGTGTTGTGGTGGGTGGCGCGGCCTTCCAAGGTCGACAACGTGGAAGCACGCCCGATCGTGCGAATGTTTTTCGTGGCCGCGCTGGCGATCCCGGTGTTTTACCTTCCCGCGTTGTTTTTCGGCGCCAAGACCAACTACACCGTCGTCGACACTTGGCGTTTCTGGATCATCCATTTGTGGGTCGAAGGCTTCTTCGAATTCTTCGCCACCACAGTGGTCGCACTCGCGCTGTATCAACTCGGCCTGACCCGTCGCAACACTGCGCTGCGGGTGATCTATCTGGATGCGATTCTGTACTTTCTCGGTGGCTTGATCGGCACCGGCCATCATTGGTATTTCACCGGACAGACCGGCTTCAACATGTCGATGTCGGCACTGTTCTCGGTGCTGGAAGTGGTGCCGTTGACGCTGCTGACGCTGGATGCCTGGGACTTCGTGCGTACCACGCGCAGCGAGGGCGAGGCAGCCGACGGCAAAAACGCTGTCATCCCGCACAAATGGACGTTCTATTTTCTGATGGCGGTCGGCTTCTGGAATTTCTTTGGCGCGGGCATGTTCGGCTTCATGATCAACCTGCCGATCGTGAGCTACTACGAAGTCGGTACCCAGTTGACGCCCAATCACGGCCACGCCGCGATGATGGGTGTGTTCGGCATGCTGGCCATCGCATTGATGGTGTTCGTGCTGCCCAAACCGCAAGCGACAAAACCTGGACTGGCATCGAGAAGTACGTCAAGGTCTCTTTCTGGGGGACCAACATCGGACTGGCAATGATGGTTCTTTTCAGCCTGTTCCCGAGCGGCGTGCTGCAGGTGTGGGATGTCGTGCAGCACGGCTACTGGCACGCGCGCAGCATCGATTACATCTCGATGCCTCGCTCACACATGCTGGAGTGGATGCGCATGCCTGGCGATCTGGTGTTCATCGTGTTCGGCGCGATTCCATTGGTGATTGCCACAATCAAGGGCTGGGTAGTAGTGCGGGCTACGCCGGTCGAGAGGGCAGTCACTGGCTAGCATGGCGCTGCACGTCGAAGTGTCTGTGTGCGAACATCGATCTCCGTAGTGGGCCGAACCGCTCTGCTACCAGTTGCACACTCAGGAGAACGCCATGCACAAATCATTCGGCTGGTTGACGCTGTTTCTAGCAGCTGCGGGCTCTGCTTCCGCGCGCGATGCAGTCAGCGACCAGCGCGAGTTGCTCAAGGCCGATGCTGCGGTGTGCAGCGCGTTTGAGTCGGGCGATGCCAAGGCGCTTGGCGACATCCTGGATGCAACATTCACCTTGACCAGTTCGCGCGGCGAGGTGACGGATCGCGCACAAAACTTGGAAGAAGTGGCGAAGCGTGAACCTTATTACGACGTGTTCCGCAATCACGACCAGCGGGTGCGATTGTATGGCGATGCGGCGATCATCACCGGCATCACCACGGTGAAAGGACGCTCTGAGGGCGACGCGTTTGCGGTCGATTTCCAGTTCACCGATACTTGGGTCCACCGCGACGGCCACTGGATTCTGGCCGCAAGCCACGCGAGCAAGTTGGCAGATAAATAATCGCGGCATGCATTCATTTGATTGCGTTCGCTCTGATCGATCATCATGAGGAAAACCCGCCATGCCTACCGGAACTGTCCGTCTTCACCGCGTTCTGCGCACAAAACCCGAGCGCATTTACCGTGCATTCCTCGATGCGGACGCAATGGCCAAGTGGCTTCCGCCGTACGGCTTCACCTGCAAGGTGCACCACATGGATGCGCAGGTAGGCGGCACGTTCAAGATGTCGTTCACGAATTTCACCACCGCCAATGGGCACAGCTTCGGCGGCACATACCACGAGCTGGTGCCGAACGAGCGCATCCGCTATTCGGACACCTTCGATGACCCGAATATGGCGGGCGAAATGATGACGTCCGTATCGTTGAAACCGGTGATGTGCGGAACCGATGTGAGCATCGTGCAGGAAGAGATTCCGGAAATGATTCCGGTCGAGATGTGCTATCTAGGCTGGCAGGAATCGCTCGCGCAGCTGGCCAAGCTGGTCGAGCCAGAGATTCCGGATTGATGCGCTGATGCCATTTTTAGTGAAGCCAGGATTCGCATGATCTCTGCAATCGCCCTCTCCGCATTGCTCGCGACCGCGCCGCCGCAAGCTACTGCGCGATCAAACAGCGCGTTCGACGTGACCTTGCCCGATGTTCAGACAGCGCCGGCACCGAACATCCACCTTGAACATTTTGAATACGCTTTTTCCGGCGATCCGCATGCCAACGCTGTTGATTACGACGAAATGATTCGGCTTGAAGTAGCGATCAAGAAAGCTGCCGCATCGACGCTCGCGCGCAGTGGATCGCAGTTCGGTATCAGGGCCAGTTATGCGCTCAGCACGGATCAGCCAGCGGCTTTCAGAATGCAGGTGGCCGGGGATGCGCAAGCGGAAACGTCGCATATCAAGGAGTTCTATGGCAAGGCCAGTGCGCTCAAGGCATTCCATTGCAAAAGCGGGAATGTAGTCGTCACCTTCGACTACCGCATCTCACCTGTGATAGCCGGTCATCACTGACGCCTGCACTGTCCTTGCGTGGAAGGGGATGAAGCGATTCGCACCGTACCGTGATCCTGTTTCGACAAGCCTGCTACTCTTTCCGCCATGAAAAATATTACGTTTCTGATGGGGCTGGCCGGGCTGTTGGCGTGTTGCGTCTGCAACGCGCAGGCGCAGGATCCAGCCAGCCCGAAGACGGGAAACGCGCAGCGAGGCCGCGTGCTGCTGTCGATCCTCGGCCCGAAACCGCACGATGCCGCAGGCATTTCGCCGTTGCAGCAGCAGGAACTCAATCGCCGGATCCGCTGCGCAGCGATGCGCCAGGAAATCCAGGATCAGCTCGATTTCGAAGCTGCCGGATCGAGCGGATTTTATGTGCTGTCGCAGTTGCGCGCGACCGAACAGGAAATCTGCTTGCCGCCCCCGCAAATCAATGTACCGCTCGTGTCGCAGCCCCCACCACCGTCGAGGCCAGCGTCGCATCCGACATTCTCGAAGGTATCTCCCCCGTCGTTGCCACCGCAGCCTGTGCAGGCCACAGTGTCGCCCGCGCCAGTTGTGCGGGCCGCACCCGATGCGCCGAGCTACACGCCGGCACCGGATTATCCGAAGACCGAGATGGAAGCCGGCCACGAAGGCAGTGTGATGGTACAACTCGTGATGAACGCCGATGGGTCGGTCAAGGCAGCGACCGTTGCGCAGTCATGCAACTATCCCGTGCTGGATGCTGCCGCGCTCGCGGCGGCAAGAACGTGGCGCATTCCCGCAGCTGCGGGACGCACAATCAAGATTCCACTGAGGTTTTCGGCACACTGAAACGCGGGATAGTTTGATGGTTGCTGCCTCGCTCCCCCTCGTTATCGTGCGTTCCGCAACGGCATGCGACGATTGCTTCGCAACATACCAACCGCGCAGGATCGCGCCGTCGTCGATTCATCCGCAGTCGATTCATCCAAGGAGCAGGATCATGAGCCAGCAGCCGACCAAAACCATCAATCCGCAGCAGCCGCGCGGAGCATCGCGCGACATCGGCGAAGCCGAGAAAAACGATTTCGAGCGCGCGCAGGAAGAAATGCCGATCAGCGATCCGGGCGATGCGCAGCGTTCTTCAAAAACCGAACCCGACGGGGATGGCGAAGAAGAGATGAGGTAAGCGATTGTCGTGCTGTGCGGCGTGCGATCCATTCCAGGATCGCAAGGCGATCCGATCGCTTCAGGCATCGATCATCATCTTGAAGCCGCCCATGAACATCCGCTTGCCGTCAAACGGCAGTTTCTTGGGATCCATCATGTCGGCAAGGCGCGGATCTTTCATGCACATGGCGTTGATCTTGTTGCGCCGGGCGCGCGATGTGTAGACGATCCACGAGAACACCACGACTTCCCCGGCCTTGAGCTTCACTGCTTGCGGAAACGAGGTGAGCTTGCCCGACTTCACGTCGTCGGCGACGCATTCGCGGAATTCCAGCGCGCCGTGTTCGCGCCAGACTTTCGCCATCTTCCGGGACATGCGCTTGTAGGTCGCCAAGTTCGCTTTCGGCACCGCAACGACAAAACCATCGACATAGTTCATAGCATCCTCCCAACAAATGGATTGGTTTCACGATTCCGTTGTGAGGATAGCTCCGTTTCATCCAAATTGTATGGCGCTGCGGCTCGTTTTGTTCGGAACGTCGCCATCGCCGTTACACTGCGCATCCTGCAAGGCGGAACCGCCGCAGCTACGAAAGTCCGGAATTGCAATGCCTGCCACTCCAAAACCCTCCGGCGATTTTGAAGCCGCCGATGTCCTTTCAACAATCCGGTTGCTCGAAGCTTTCGCTTCTGACCGATCCTTGTTTGAGAGCCTGTCAGCCGAAGAGCGCCAGCGCCTGCACGATGCAGTCGGTAAGTTCTATCACCCCGATCCGGTGCTGCGCCGGCGCAAGCGCAAGCAGGCGTTGCGCGAGCGCAATGCCGCGCAGGTTGCGAGCGAGGAGGCATTGCTGCATACCACGGGCATCCGTGAGTTGCGGCGGCGACCGGTGTTCACAACGCCGAACATCTTCGCGCCGGGAGATTTCGTGCAGGATGATTCGGAAGAGAACGAGCCGGAAATCCGCGAAGCGATCGAGCCGCAACATTGTTATGTGTGCAAGCAGAAGTACGTACGCATCCATCATTTCTACGATCAATTGTGCCCAACCTGCGCGGACTTCAATTTTTCCAAGCGCACCGAAACGACGGACTTGCGAGGACGTGTCGCGCTGCTGACCGGTGGTCGCGTCAAGATTGGTTATCAGGCTGGTTTGAAGTTGTTGCGCGCGGGAGCGAGCCTGATCGTGACGACGCGCTTCCCGCGTGATTCGGCGGCGCGCTATGCGGAAGAGCCTGACTTCGGCGAGTGGGCTGATCGACTGGAGATCTTTGGCCTCGACCTGAGGCACACGCCCAGTGTCGAAGCGTTCTGCCACGAGCTCGTAGCCACGCGCGAGCGCCTGGATTTCATCATCAACAACGCCTGCCAGACGGTGCGTCGTCCGCCGGAGTTCTACGCGCACATGATGGAAGGTGAGACGGCGGCCGCGCACGACGTGCCCGAGCACCAGCGCAAGTTGCTGGGTAGTTACGAAGGATTGCGTCGCTATGCGATGTTGCCCGAAGCAGGGGATGCGTCGCTGGCGACAACTGGGCGAACAGCCGACGACATCGCCGGGATCGCACGCGCCGCTGAAATGTCGCAGGTGCCGTTGCTCGCCGAGGAATTCGAAACACGGCAACACCTGTTTCCACAGGGGCGCCTCGACCAGGATTTGCAACAGGTCGATCTGCGCGAGCGCAATTCATGGCGTCTGCTGATGGCCGAAGTGCCGTCGGTGGAATTGCTCGAAGTGCAACTCGTGAATGCGATCGCGCCCTTCATCATCAATGCACGACTGAAAACTTTGATGCTGCGCACTACTGATCGCGACAAGCACATCGTGAATGTGTCGGCAGTCGAGGGCCAGTTCTACCGCAAGTTCAAGACCACGCGGCATCCGCACACGAACATGGCGAAGGCGGCGCTGAACATGATGACGCGCACTTCGGCGACCGATTATTTCGGCGATGGCATCCACATGAATGCGGTCGATACCGGCTGGGTCACCGATGAGGATCCCGCCGCGCTCGCCGCGCGCAAGGTTCTTGAAGAGCGCTTCCATCCGCCACTCGACATCATCGACGGCGCCGCGCGCATCGTCGATCCGATCATCGCAGGCATCAATACCGGCGAACATGTATGGGGGAAGTTCCTCAAGGATTACAAGCCGACCGACTGGTAGCGATTGTTGCTAAGCGACACGAATGTCGACGTCTTCGATACGGACGAGCTGTCCAGCGCGGATCTTGCAGGTCTTGCGTAGTTCGACAACGCCATCGACCGTCACCGCGCCGCTCGCGACGATCGCCTTGCCCATGACGCCGCTGTCGCACAGGCCAACAAGCTTGAGCAGTTGATTGAGTTCGACGTGGTCGTGGACGAGTTGAAACGCTATGGTCGGCATGCCATTAGCATCCAATGAGTTTTCTTGCGGCGAAACGAAGGCCATCCATGAGCATGGAACATCAATAAATTGCCCGGATGCAAAATAGCGGCATCCGGGCAATATCAGTCGCTCAATCAAGCTTATTTCTGATCGTTGATGTCGCTGCCGTTTTTCTGCTTTCGCCGTTCGGCTTGCTTGTCTTGACGGTCTTGACGGTTGTTCTGAGCTGGGCTCGCAGTTTGTGCACGCGGACGATTGTTCGGCTGCTGCTGCCGATTCACGCGATTACCGTCCTGATTGGAGGGATTCGCTCGCGCTTGGCGTTCGTTGCGTTGCGGGGATTGATCAGGAACAGGATGCGGCAAGGGATACAAGCGGCCATGGTTACGGTCGTTGCGTTGATCGCGGCGATCCCAGCCACGATCGTTGTCGTGATGATCCCAGCGGCCATGATCCCAACGTCCATTGCGACCGAATCTCAGATCCCAACCAATGATCGCCACTGGCGGCGCGCGCCGCACGTGGGGTCGGTTGTACCAGCGCGCGTGATCGGCATAGAAAGGCCGGTTGCGGTAATAGCTGTCCCAATAATTGCCAACCGAGAAGCTCACGATCGGGATGCCGATGCGCTGGCCGTACGAAGACAGCAGCACGGGCCGATCCTGATAGTCGTACGCGATGAAGTTGCCTGGCACCCAGCCACGATCGTCTCCAACTGCGACATCGCACCATTCCCATCGATCTACGCATCCAAAGATGGCAAGTGGGGTGCCTTCACGGAGCGACGATATGCCGGGATAGTCGATGTCGGGGCCGGCGCGCAGATTGACATTGCTGGTGACGTATCCACTTTGTGCTGCACTTGCGACGACAGGAGCTGCAAAAGCCAGTGCTGCAGCGGTAATCATGAATAATCGTTTCATGTGTTCGGTCTCCAAGGACGAAGCGGCGGTGGCCATCCTGTGCGCATGCTGGTACAAGGCGGTCCGTGCTCAGAATGTCGCAGTCAAATCAGTGTTGCAAGAGAGAATGACAACGCGTTCATGGTGCAGAGTGCTTGAACAGGGTTTTGTATATACGGGGCTCATGAAGCTAACTTCCGACTGAACAATTGCGAAGATTGTCAAAGTATGGTGCAGCGTACTGTCGCTTGGACCCGCCCTCAAAATAAACCTGGCTTCGAGACTTGCATTCATGCTGCGAACAGAGACTCTAACAGCCACTTTTTAGCTATCGAAAATATCCGACTCGCAGGAAAAGAATGCAAGAAGACTTCAGATGTTGAGGGCGATCAGACGGACAACGTCATCCACGAAGTCGTCCGGATAACCCGCTTCCCTGAGTCCCCAACGCAGCGTGTTCAACAATGTCGCCTTCTTGTAAATATTGAGCCTGTTGTTCGCGCCAAAGACTTTCGTGTTGGCGACCACGCGTTCCAGCCTCTCCGGGCGCTTGATCGCCTGCCTGCGGCTGCTGGGGTGTTCCCCTTGTGGCATGAGCTTCCTGATATCGGCGATGGTCGCGTTGACAAATTCGACGACTGCGCGCGTATCGAACCAGCGGAGTACCATGCCTGCGTCCCTGGAAGCCAAGAGGTCATGGATGAGCATACTAGGACGTTTGTTCTCCGGATCGAAGAAGGCTGCCGCAACACTCCCGCGCGAGGAAGACGCAACGTCGCCTGATCCTCCTCGAACGATGCCAGGCGGTGTGCTATCGGCGCGACTACGCGAGGACGCAGACGCATTCATCCTGCGCGGTCAGGAACTGGAGGATGCAGGGGATGCCGTTGCGGCCGAAGTGGACTATCGCAAGGCGCTCTCACTTGCACCGTTCTACGCACGCGCACACATCAACCTCGGCAACGCGTTACAAAAACTCGGGCGTCTTCAGGATAGTGCAGCCTCGTTCCGTGATGCCCTCGAACACGATCCTGACTATGTGGGCGCCCATTTCAATCTCGGCGTACTGCTGATCGAACTCGGCGACACACCCAAAGCGAAGAGTCATCTCGAACGTGCGCTCGAGTTGAACCCCGCGATGCTGGATGCGGCGGTCGTTCTCGCGACCGCATACGAGGCTGATGGCGATTTGCATGGAGCGCGCCGACAACTCGAACGTGCGCTTTCCATCGAGCCTCACCATAACGGAGCGGCGGCGAATCTGGGTATCCTGCTGTTGGACACAGGCGATCTTGATGCAGCAGATCAACTTCTCCGCAAAGTGTTGCTGGTAGAGCCACCATCGCTGCAAGCATTGCTGGTACTGGCGCGTTTCGAAATACTAAGCGGTCATGCGGATCGCGCCGAGGCTTCTTATCGCAAGGTGTTGCAGTTGGATCCGCAGAATATGGGAGTGTGGAGTTCCTTCCTGTTCTCGCTGAATTTGCGTGAAGTTCTCGATGCAGCGAGCGTGGCGCGCGAGCATCTGACGTTCGGAAAGAAATTCGGGAGCGGGCACCTGTCGACGCCATCGGGGAAACCGGGTTCGCGTCGCATCCGCGTTGGTTATGTCTCCGGCGACCTGATGAAGCACCCGGTCGCTCTGTTTCTGCGCCCAATCCTTGCGCTGCATGACCGTATGGGTTTCGAATCATTCTGTTACTACAACGGCCGCGTCCGCGACGAACTCACGATGGATTTGCAGGAAGCTGCAGATCATTGGAGATCGATCGCTGGTTCCGACGATGCCGCCGTCGCGGATCAGATTCGTGCCGATGGCATCGATCTGCTGGTAGATCTCTCGGGTCATACGGACCTCAATCGTCTCGGCGTTTTTGCACGCAAGCCGGCACCGGTGCAGGCGACATGGCTCGGCTACCTCAACACGACCGGCTTGCGTGAGATGGATTTTCGCATTTGCGACAATTATACCGACCCTGAGGGACAGACCGAGTCGTTGAATAGCGAAACACTCGCGCGGCTTCCCAACAGCCAATGGTGTTACCTGCCGTATTACGACGTGCCGCTCAGGAATCTTCCCGATGCTGCAGGACGACCGGTCACTTTTGGTTCGTTCAACCAGTTCGTCAAATTGAGCGACTCCTGCCTCGATGTCTGGGCGACGATCTTGCGCGAGTTGCCCGACGCGCGGTTGAGCGTGCATGGCGTGCCTAGGGGCGCGGTTGCCAATGATTTCCATGAACGACTTGAACGGCGGGGAGTGACGCGAGATCGCGTGGAATTGCACGGGCGCATCGGAATACTCGAATATTTCGCTGCCATCCAAAATGTCGATATTGCCTTGGATTCGATGCCCTACAACGGCGCAACGACGACGCTGGATACGTTGTGGATGGGTGTGCCTGTTGTCGCGCTGCGCGGCGATCGCACCATCGGTCGCGGCGCTTACAGCATCGTCAGTGCTGCAGGTCTTTCCGAACTCGTGGCGGAGGAACTTGCGGAATATATCGAGAAGAACATCCGGCTCGCGCGCGACAGTGATGCTAGGATTGCGCTGCGCAAGTCGCTGCGCGTGCGACTGCAAGGCTCTCCGCTGATGGATACGAAAACGTTTATCAATGATGTCGAGGATTTGTATCGCAGCATGTTTGATGGGCGCTGAAGATTGCAGGCATCACGCCTGATGTTGCGGATCGGTTGTATCACCAAATCCGCACGCGGTCCGCCGGCGCGACATACAACTTTTCGCCTGGTTTCACTCCGAACGCGTCGTACCATGCATCGATGTTACGGACGACGCCGTTGACGCGAAACGTACGCGGCGAATGTGGGTCGCTGACGACCTGCCGGCGGATGGCGTCCTCGGTCAGTTTGCCGCGCCATGCCTGCGCCCAGCCGAGGAACACGCGCTGATCGCCGGTCAATCCGTCGAGCACCGGGGCGGGCTTGCCTTGCAATGAAGTGTGGTATGCGTCGAGCGCGAGCGTCAGGCCGCCGAGGTCGGCGATGTTCTCGCCCATCGTCAGCTCGCCGTTGATGTGAACGCTAGGCAGCGGCTCGAACGCGGAATATTGCGCACCGAGTTTTTTCGCGCGCGCCTCGAAGGCCTTCGCGTCGGCGGCTGTCCACCAGTCGCGCAGCGCGCCGTCAGCGTCGATCTTGCGGCCTTCGTCGTCGAAACCGTGGGTGAGCTCGTGTCCGATGATGCCGCCGACCGCGCCATAGTTCATCGCTGCGTCCGCATTTGGATCGAACACCGGCGGTTGCAGGATGCCGGCGGGGAACACGATGTCGCGCAGCGAGCCGTTGTAGGCGTCGTTGGTCTGCGGTGTCATTGACCAATCGCTGCGATCGACCGCGCCGTTCAAGCGCCCGACGTAAAACTGGTTGTCGGCAGCCGCCGCGCGCAACACGTTGCCGATCAGGTCGTCGTCGCGCACGACGACGCTGGAGTAAACGCGCGGATGATCTGGATAGCCGACCTTGATCGTGTAAGTCTCGAGTTTTTTCAGCGCCTGCTTTTTCGTTTCAGAACTCATCCAGTCGAGCTTCTCGATGCGCGCGTGGTAGGCGGATTTCACGTTCGCGACGAGTTCCTCGATCTTCGCCTTCGACTCCGGCGGGAAATAGTGCGCAGTGTAGATCTGGCCGACGCCCCAGCTCAGGTTGCCGAAGCAATCCACGCGCTCGCCAAACCCGCAATCACCGCCGGACACCGCATGCACGCCACGCTTCCAGCGCGCGGCCTGTTCCTTCTGGCCGGACAGCGTCTTGTTGCGCATCTCGAAATACGCATCGGCAAATGGTTTGGACAGATAGAACGCGGCGTTGTCGGCGATGTGCGCGGCGTGCCATGCCTTGATTGTTTCGATTGGTGTTTGCGCGTACACCGCAGCAAGTTTCGGGAACGCGGATTTCTCGCCGACCACGATGCGTTGCAGGTCGCCGAGCTGCGCTTCTTTCAGGAATTGCGACCACGCGAATGCGGGCGCGAGTCTTTGCAGTTCGGCGATCGTCATCGGGTTGTAGGTCGCGACCGGATCGCGTTGCTCGACCTTGCTCCAGCTCGCATCGGCAATCTTCGTCTCGAATGCGATGACATCCTTCGCAGCGGCATCGGAATGTTCCCAGCCGTCAAGCGACAGCAACTTCCCTACGTAGGCTTCGTACGCGCTTTTCTGCACCGCGAAAGCGGGCTTGAGATAGTAGTCGCGGTCGGGCAGTCCGAGGCCGCCCTGACCGATATACACGGCGTAGTGTTTCGGGTCTTTCAGATCGACGTCGATAAAAGTGTTGAATAGCGTACCCTCGAAATCGCTGTTGTCGCGGCCCATCAACGCGGCCAGTTCGTCGCGCGTTTTCGCGCTGCGCACGGCATCGAGTTGCGGTGCGATCGCCTTGACGCCGAGCGCTTCGATGCGCGTCTCGTTCATGAAGGATTTGTAGAACGCGCCGACCTTGTCTTCCAGCGTCACCGGCTCGTGCGAAGTGCGCGTGGTGGCGGCTTCCATCATGTCGTGCAGGCGTTGCTCGGTGCGATCGGTCATCGCCAGGCGCAGCGATACCGCAGATTTGTCGGCGGGAATTTCCATCCGATCGACCCAGGCGCCGTTCGCATATCGAAAAAAATCGTCACCGGGCTTGGTAGCCATGCTCGCGCCATCAGCGTCGAAACCCCAAGCCCCATACTGCGGTTTGTTGTCAGCCGCATGCACGGCGCCCGCAATCAGTGCGACCAAGCATGCCGAAGCAAGAATCCTGCTGTTCATGGCGACCTCGATAGGCAACGGCACGACTCGTAATCTTCGCATGATTCCGACGCCTGATCGACGGAGAACGCAAATGGATCTAGTCCCATCACAGCGCGCCGCTTCCGAAGTTCCCGCGCGCCGCATCGGCATCGTCGCGCGGATCGGCCGCGAGGAATTTGCGGTCATACTGCCTGGACGCCGTGACGAAGACCGGTTGCACTGCGAATCGATGCGCGCGTCGGTTGAGGTGTTGCCGAAGGAGATACCATTGGCTGAGAGTATCGGCATCGCCCAGTTCCGCGCGGGCGACAAGGTCAGCTATCTGTATGCGTGCGGGGATAAAGCGTTGCATGCAGCCAAGCGCGTCGGAGTGAATCGGGTCGCGACGATCGAATAACGGCATCAACTTGGCAGCAGGACAATGCAGCGATGAACGAACCCTCAGCACCCGACGATTTCTGGTTCGACGATTTGCGCGTCGGCCAACGTTTCGTGACCGCTACGCATACGATTACCGCAGCGGAAATCAAGGCATTTGCGGCGGCATACGATCCCCAACCTTTCCATCTCCACGATGTGCTTGCGCGAAATACCCTGTTCGGCGGATTGGCAGCGAGTGGCTGGCACACCGCTGCGCTCACGATGCGGCTGCTGGTCGATATGAGCATCCCGGCAGGCGGCTTGATCGGAGCCAGCGGCGAGCTGTCATGGCCGCTCCCGACGCGTCCCGGCGATACCTTGCAGGTGGTCAGTGAAGTGCTCGATGTGCGGCCATCGCGTTCGCGCAACGATCGCGGTTCGGTGGTGATGCGCAATGAAACGCGCAACCAGAACGATCAGATCGTTCAATTGTTCATCGTGAAAACGATCGTATTCAAACGGTCGGAGCAGAACCGCAACGTCTGAAAGCAGTCAGGCGACTATTTTCGCCTGTCTGCCATTATCGAATCGACTGACCGATTCTGCTATAGATTCTTGCGGATATCGGCGCGCACCTTGTCGGCCGCCTTGCCGATCGCGTTCTGCACTTTGCCAATGTTCTTCTCGATGTTGCCGCCCACTTCTCTGGATTTGTTGCCGGTGACCTTGCCAGCGGCTTCCTTGACGGCGCCCTTGATCTCGGTCTTGGTTCCGTCCACGCGATTCTTGTCCATGAATCGGATCTCCTTTTGCCCGCAGGATTGCAGGAAGATGAGCTATAGCTCCCCGATCCTTAGTGGACAGTGAACTCTACGCCCCATGGCAAAGCTCACGCGGCTCACGCTGTGCCCGCTGCGGGCACTGCTGCCAATCGGCGCTGGAATTGCCCGCGCAGCAGCCACAGGCTGGTGCAGGCCTGGAGGGCGACGGTCGCGACCGACAGGTACCAGAGGTGCTCGAGTTTCAGGCCGGGCCGGCTTGCGAGCCAGAGCGCGGGGCAGGCGTAGGTAATCAGGCGTGATGCGCTGCTGAGCAACGAAGGAACGGTATTGCCGAGCGCCTGGAAGATTCCCGAACAGGTGAAGATGATGCCGGATGCAACGAAATTCCACGAGATGATGTGAAGGAACTGCGCACCAACCGCGATCACCGCCGGATCGCCGGTGAAGAAGTGCACGAACCATTCCGGTCGCCACTGGCACATCAGGGTCAGCATCAGCATCAGCACGCTGCTGATCAATGCGGCCGCGCGGAAGGTTTGGCGCACGCGGTGATGGTGGCCGGCGCCGACATTCTGTCCGGCAATGGGCGCGGTCGCGAACGCAATCGCCATCGCCGGCAGGAAGATCGCCTGCATCACTCGCGAGCCAATGCCGTAGCCCGCCTGCGCCGACGCTCCGAAATCGCGGATGATGAAATAGATCACGCCCAGCAGAATGAACATGATCGCAAACTCGCCGCCCGCCGGCAGACCAATGCCGAGAATGCGTTTCCAGATCGCAATGCGCGCGTGCATCCGCGTCGTATCGAAACCGACGTATTTTTCCAGCCGCACGAAATAGAACGACAGCATCACCACGCCAGCCGCGACTGCCAACGAGGTTGCCAGACCTGCGCCCGCGACGCCGAGCGGGTGGCCGGTTGCCCAGCCTGCAATCAGGATCGGCGCGAGCAAGGCGTTGATCAGCACCGTCACCATCTGCACGATCATGCCGGGTGTCGTGATGCCGGTGCCGCGCAAGGCCGAGGCCATCGTGATGATCGCGAATTGCAAAGCGAGTCCTGGCAGATACCAGCGCAGATAAGTGGTGCCTGCCGCGATCGTTGCCGCATTCGCGCCGAGCTTCTGCATGTACAAACCGGACAGTGCATAGCCCGCTGCCAGCGTGATCGCAGCGCAGAGCGCAGCCAGCAGCAGACTTTGGTTGAACACGAGATTCGCGTCGGCTTGATCCTTGCGCCCCACGGCCTGTGCGATCAGGGTGACCGTGCCCACGCCGAGTACCTGGGTCAGCGCCATCACAATGAAAGACACATTGCCCGCCGCGCTCACGCCCGCGATCGCATCCTTGCCAAGGCGCGAGACGAAATACAGATCGACGAGCACGTACATGGTCTGGAAGAACATGCCCATCGCAATCGGCATCGCCATGCGAAGGACATGTTTCGGAATCGAGCCTGTGGTGAGGTCTTGCATGCTGCTGCCTTGCGATCGGGTTGGCGGACGTTAGCGCAAGCATGCGTACGGCGCCATTGACCATTGTCACGTGTTGCCTTGCGACCACGATCGGTCGCCGACAGAGGCATCCCGCTAAGATAGCGACATGGGAACGGATTTTCGCATGTTGATCGTTACCGTTGCTTTGACGTGCGTGCCGGTCGCGCATGCGCGCACGGTGTACCGTTGCCTGCGCGATGGCGCTGTAAGTTTGGCGACGGCTCCCGAGCCTGGCTCGCATTGCGAAGCGAAGCAGATCGACGACAACGCGGCGGTCGTGCCGAACCTGTGGGGCATCAACGGCAAACAGAGCGGCGCGTTGTACGCGCGCGTACAGGACGGCTTGACGGTGTACAGCACGCGCAATCTGCCGGGCTCGGTGCGCCTGATGGCGTTCACCGTCACCCCGCCGCCGGGTGCGACCGCGCATTCGGGACTGGGTGCGATGGGGCCGCCGCAGCCAGCCGTGGATTCGGCGATTTTTCATGCGGCGGCGCGCGCGAACGGTCTCGAGGATGCGTGGCTGCGCGCGATCGCGCACGCGGAAAGCGGCATGCAGGCCGACGCGGTGTCGCCGAAGGGCGCGCAGGGCATCATGCAACTGATGCCGGAAACTACCTTGCGGTATCGCGTGCAGGATCCGTTCTCGCCAACCCAGGCGATCCAGGGCGGCGCGAAATACCTCGGCGAACTGCTGCGTCGTTACAGGGGCGATCGCCAGCTCGCCGCAGCCGCTTATAATGCGGGGATCGGCGCAGTCGCGCGCTACAACGGCATACCGCCGTACGCCGAAACCCAGGCGTATGTGCTCAAGGTCGAGGCGCTGTATCGGTTGTATCGGACTGCATTGGCGGCCGCGCGGCCGCTCCGGGGTTCGCGGCATTGATGGTGGTGCAGCGCAGGTTGCGGGAGCTGGCGGCCTGTTCATCTGAAGCCAAAGAGCTTTCTTTTACAATAGGCGATAGGGCCGCCGAGTCTTGATGACCCGATGGCATTCGGCGGATTCCCACAGATTTCCTGAACATGGCCTGCGCGACATTCAGTCCATGCGTACTTGAACCACCACTATTATCGGACGTGATGGAATCCTTGAATGGCGCTGCATATCGCTGACATCACCATGTTTTACGCCCCGGCCAGCGGCGGCGTGCGGACGTATCTGGAAGCGAAAGCCGACTGGCTCCGCGCGCGGCCGCAGATGCGTTACAGCATGCTGGTTCCGGGCGATGAGATCGGCAACGACGGCACCATCCACACGCTACCGGCGCCGCGCATTCCGTGGGGCAACGGCTACAAATTCCCGTTTTCACTCAAGGCTTGGGTCGCGACCCTCGTCGCGCTCAAGCCCGACGTCATCGAGGCGCAGGATCCGTACGCGCCCGCGTGGGCTGCCGTGCAAGCCGGGGCGCGACTCGGCGTGCCGGTGATCGGTTATTACCACTCGGATCTGCCGCGTCTGGTCGCCAGCCGGGTCGGCCGCTGGACCGACATCATCCTCGACAACTACGTGGCGAATCTGTTTCGACGCTTTGATCGCGTGCTGGTGCCGAGCCGCGTGATGGCCGACAAACTGGCTCGCCTGCGCGTGCCGAACGTGCACGTGCAGCCGCTCGGGGTCGATCTGCACCGGTTTCATCCGATGCGCAAGGATCTGCGCATGCGCCAGCGCCTCGGGATTCCGGAATCTGCGTGTCTGTTGATTTTCGCCGGTCGCGGTTCGCACGAAAAACATGTGCCGGTGTTGTTGAAGGCGATGCAGTTGCTTGGCAAGGATTACCGACTGTTGCTGGTCGGCAGCCACATGCCGACGCGCTATCCCGACAACGTGCATGTGATCGATCATTTCGTGCCGAAGGATGAACTCGCGGGTATGCTCGCCGCCTGCGATGCGCTGGTTCACGCGGGCGATCGCGAAACCTTCGGTCTGGTCGTACTTGAAGCGATGGCCTCGGGGATTCCGGTCATTGGAGTGGATCGCGGAGCAGTCGCGGAACTGGTGGCGCCCGATTGCGGACGCCTTGCACGCGCTGGCGATGCCCGCGCATTCGCCGCTGCCGTACGCGAGGTGTTCGCGAACGATCCTGTCGCGATGGGCCGCAACGGCCGGCGTCGCGTCGAAACGACCTATGGCTGGAATGGGGTGATGGCTGGACTGATGCGGCATTACGAAACACTGACAGGTATCGCCGCCGAGGAACCGCAACGTGTCGCCGCAGCCGGCTAGAGCCGCGCCAGCTCGGTTTTGCAGCGTGGTGCTGCACGATGTCGCGCCCTCGACATGGCCGGCATACCGCGACTTCGTTGCGGCGATCGACAGCATCGGCGATGTGCCGCTGACCCTGCTGGTGGTGCCGTCGTTTCATCGCCAAGGTTCGATCGTCGATGACGCGGAGTTCCGGCGCGCGATGGATTCGCGGATCGCGCGCGGCGACGAACTCGTGCTGCATGGGTTCCATCATGCCGACGATGCGCCGCCGCCGCGCACTCTGCGCGATGCGTTCATGCGCCGCATCTACACGCACGAAGGCGAGTTTTACGCGATGGACGCCGCGACTGCACGTGAACGCATCGCCGACGGGCTCGCGGCCTTCGCTACCTGCGGCTGGACGACGCGCGGCTTCGTCGCGCCGGCATGGCTGCTCAGCGACGCTGCGAAAAAAGAAGTGGTAGCTGCCGGTCTTGCGTACACCAGCGATCCGCAACATGTGATCCGTTTGCCGCAATGGCAACGACTGCATGCGCCGAGCCTGGTGTGGAGCGCGCGCAGCGGTTGGCGACGCGCGCTGTCACGCGCGTGGAACGAACGACTGCGTCGGCGGCATGCGAATGCCCCGCTGTTGCGACTTGGCCTGCATCCAGTGGACATGCGGCACGCCGATGTCGTGCGCTGGTGGCTCGATACGGTGGCTGCGCTGCGCGAGACGCGCACGTCCGTCACCAAGTCGCAGGCACTGGAGCGTTTGGCTTGTGAGGGTCTGATTTCTGAGAGTTTGACTTGTGAGAGCTTGACTTGAAGCGGCGCTACTGGACGCTGGGGCTGCTCGGCCTCGGACTCGGACTTGGTATTCCTCTCGCGATTGGCGGGGCGGCAACGCTTGCGCAGTTGCGCGACTTGCCGATGACGCTTTGGATCACGATCCTGTCGATGATTGTGCTCGCGTGGAATGTCAACGCCGGCCGCCTGCGGTTGTTGCTTGGCGGGATCGGGCGGCCGATGCGGCAGGCGCAGGCGCTCGGCACTGTCGTCGCGACCGAGTTCGCGATCTGCGCGACGCCGGCTGGCGCGGGCGGGCCAGTCACCCTGGTCATGCTGCTCAAGCGTCATGGCCTGAACTCGGCGCAGGGCCTCGCGCTGTATGCGATCGATCAATTGATGGACATGCTGTTCTTCGGCACCGCGCTCGCGGCGCTCGGTGTTTACTGGCTGCTGGTTCCGGTGCAAGTACACGCGGTGTGGCAGCTCGCGCCGCTGGGTGCGCTGTTGTGCGCGGGTTTGATCGCGGTGGTACTGTTGACGCGCTTTCATCGCGGCGCGTTGCTTGCGCTCCTGCACGGATTGAAGAAGCTGCACGTTGCGCACCGTCGGCGTCGACGCGTCGCACGCTGGGTCATCGAGTTTCGCGGCGGTTTGACGATGGTCGGCGGTTTTTCGCGCACGCGCCTGCTCGCGGTGTACGCGTTGTGCGTGCTTCATTGGCTGCTGCGCTACAGTGTCTTGTATGTCGTGGTCAGCGGGCTTGGCGCGCACATCGAATGGACCTCCAGTTTTCTCGTGCAGATGCTGTCGCTCACGGTTGGACAGTTCACCTTCCTGCCGGGCGGAAGCGGCGGTGCGGAACTCAGTGCGACCGCACTGCTGACGCCGCACCTCGGACGGGCGACGGCGGCGGCGAGCGTGCTGGCTTGGCGCTTCGCGACGTACTACTGGTATCTGATCGTCGGCGCGCCGGTATTTGCCATGCAAGCCGGGAATCGGCGGCATGTCGGCTCCGGCGTCACGCAAGCCTTACGCGCGCCACCGTAAGCTGTGCCTTATGCCGAGTCAGGCATTCAAACGCGGCGCATCAACGGTAACAATCGTGGCGCATAATGTCTGTCAACCGGTGGTCTGGTTAGTAGAGCCGGATTTTATTGCGGCGGTTGATTGCCAAAAAGTCATCGTCCAGCCGGAGAATGCCGGCGCCAAGCAGGAGTTGTGCATTGAACGCAGTGGCTAACACCGATGCTGCCGAACCCGGTTCGATAAATTCCGATGCATTCAAGCGCGATGCGACCGTGAACCTGCGCCAGCTCTGCGCGCAGTTCGCGAAGCCGCATCTGGGTCGCGCTGTATGGCAGTTGCTCAACACGCTCGTGCCATTCGCGGTGCTGTGGACGTTGATGGCCTGGAGCCTGCATTCCGGCTGGGGTTACGGCTGGACGTTGCTGATCGCGTTGCCGGCTGCGGGATTGTATGTGCGCCTGTTCATGGCGCAACACGACTGCGGACACGGCTCGTACTTTGCGAGTGCGCGCGCCAATCAATGGGTCGGCGCGTGTCTCGGTCTGATCACGTTGTTCCCGTTCGGCTACTGGAAGAAAACCCATGCCGTCCATCACGGCACCTCGGGTAATCTGGATCGGCGCGAACTCGGCGATATCGATACTCTGACGGTCGCAGAGTACGAAGCGCGCTCATGGTTGGGACGCTTCAGTTATCGCCTGTATCGCAGCACGCCGGTACTGCTGGGCATCGGCCCGATGTATCAGTTCGTGATCAAGCACCGCTTTCCGTTCGACTTGCCGTTCTCGTGGAAGAAGGAATGGGCCAGTGTCCTGCTCAACAACCTGATGTTACTGCTGGTCGGCGGCACGCTCGGCTACATGATTGGCTGGCACGTGGTGCTGCTTGTGCATCTGCCGATCGTGCTGATCGCCGGCGCGCTTGGTGTGTGGCTGTTTTACGTGCAGCACACGTTCGAAATGACCTACTGGACGCGCAAAGACAACTGGGATTCCAATCAGGCCGCCATCGCCGGCAGTTCGTACTACAAATTGCCGCGCGTGCTGCATTGGTTCACCGCGAATATCGGTTACCACCACATCCATCATCTGGCCAGCCGCATTCCGAGCTATCGCTTGCGCGAGGCGTTCGAGTCGAGCCCGCAATTGCAGGCCGCGCCCACCTTGACGATCTGGTCCAGCCTGAAATCTGCGCGCTTGAAACTGTGGGACGAGGATCGCGGGCGCATGGTCGGATTTCCACGCCGCGCGCGGGCTTAAGCGCCAGCAACGCAGCTCAACGTTGTGCATGATCTAAAACGACCGTCCGTGGGTTAGGGGTTTGCCGCGCGCCGCCGCATAAACGGCAACGAATGAGGAAAGGTTCATGGCTATCGAATTGCAAATGCTGGCATGGGCCATCGCGCTCGGAATCGTTCAACTGTTGCTCGGTGCCGCGCTGAGCTCACAGCAGCGTGGCTTGGGCTGGAATGTGTCCGCGCGCGACGGTGAGTCCAAACCGCTGACCGGCGTCGCCGCACGCATGGATCGCGCGTTGAAAAACTTCCTCGAGACATTCGGCTTTTTCGCTGCCGCAGTGCTCGCCGTCGTCGTCGCTCAGCGCACCAGTGCAAATACCGCACTCGGCGCGCAATTGTATTTCTGGGCGCGGGTCGCATATGTGCCGGTGTATGCAGCGGGCATTCCCTACGTGCGCACGTTGATCTGGGCGGTATCGCTGGTCGGATTGGTGAAGGTGTTGTTCGCCTTGTTCTGAACACTCTTGCGTTCATTCCTTGATCAGTGCAAAAACCAACCGGCGTACTGTGCGCTATCGAGCGCAGTCGGTAATGCGACACGATACGGTTGTTCTGCGCGCTGGCATCACGATCAACCAGTGCCAAGTTTTCCGAGTAAAGCCATCGCAGCAGCCGGGTTGCGGTCCTTCGCGCTGCTGATGAAATAGATGAAGACGTCGCGCTTGTGTTTGCCGGACTGCGCATCTGCCAGATGAGGCAATTCAACAGGATCGCTGCCTTGCGCCCATGCGCGCGCGCGATGACACCACTGATCGAGTTCGTCATCGGGGTAACCGGTGGCGATTTCGGCGCGCGAACGCATCAGTCGCGCATAGACGAACTCGGCGGTGATGTCGGCGAATGACGGATGCTCCGGCGAATCGGTGAACACGGTCGCCATTCCGTGCCGGCGGACGAGGGCAATGTAATCCGCATCGACGAAAGCCGGATCGCGCACGTCAAGCACGTGGCGCAATTTCAGATCCGCGATTTTCTTTGGCAGCAACGCAAGGAATTCGAGAAAAGCATCGCGATCGATTTTGAGTCGCTTCTCGAATTGCCAGACGATTGGGCCAAGTTTGTCTTCAAGCGTTGCGATATCTCCGAGAAAGTCGTCGATCTGGCCACCAGTTTTGGCTAGCGTGCGCGACATCGTGATGCGTTGCGGCGCCTTAGCCGAAAACACGAAGCCGCCCGGCGTTTCATCGCGCCAGCGCGCATATGTCGCCGGTTTTTGCGCGCCGTACCAAGTGCCATTGACTTCGATTGCGGTGACGTGGCGGCTTGCATATTCCAGTTCCCGCTTCTGCACCAGCCCGTGCGGATAGAAATTGTTCCGCCACGGCGCATACACCCAACCGCCGATGCCGACCCGAATGGCGTCGCTTTTTTTTGATGTCTTTTTAGACGGATGGGTCACAGCGGTACCTGCAATCTGAAAATCACTGCGCTGGTTTCATCCATGGATCGTAGCTGCCGAAATACCAGAGATGCCCTTCCGGATCTCGGCACGAATATCCGCGCCCGCCGTACTCAGGACTGTTGATCTCGTCCACGATCGCGGCGCCGGCTACTTTCGCGCATGCGTAATGCGCATCGGCATCGGCGACGATCACGCACGGACTTTGGGTTTCGCGGCCGCCGATTTCGTCCGGCTGCACGGCGCGCTTGCCCATGCGTTTTCGTTGCTCGCAGTACCGAGCATGATCATGCCGTTGCCGAACGTAAGTTGCGCGTGGTGCAAAGTGTCGCCATCGGTATATATGGCGTGCTTCTCGAAACCGAACGCGTTGCACAGCCAATCGATCATCGCGTGCGCGTTGCGATATCGCAGGCACGGAATGATGGTGCTGACGGTGTTCATCGCAAGGCCGGACAT
Organism: Lysobacterales bacterium; assembly: GCA_038316385.1. Classification (GTDB taxonomy): domain Bacteria; phylum Pseudomonadota; class Gammaproteobacteria; order Xanthomonadales; family Xanthomonadaceae; genus SZAS-103. The sequence continues at coordinate 57,502 of JBBQAN010000005.1, forward strand.
CGGGTTGCTCCCGTTAGCGAATCCCAGGGCCGCGCGGCGCGAGTTCAGTGCGTCGTCGGATGTTGCGCCGCTGTTGCCAGGGGCGTCGCCGGTAGCGTGCCATAGACGGCGTTGGCCTCAGGCGGCGTAGCTGCTCCGGCTGAAGATGCGCCGCTACTCGGTGCGACTGCGACTGGTGGGACTACGATTGGTGGAGCCACGACTGGCGGTGCGACTGCGACTGGTGGGACTACGATTGGTGGAACCACGATTGGCGGTGCGACTGCGACTGGTGGGACTACGATTGGTGGAACCACGGCTGGCCGTGCGACTGCGACCGTCGTTGCGGCCGCCGACGTAGCGCCTGCGCTCGGCGCCACTACATGCTTGCGGATCACCTTTTCTTCATTGAGCAGTTTCTCGATGCGTGCGAACACTTCGTTGCGCGAGAACGGTTTCTTCATGAAGTCGTCCGCGCCGATGCGCTGCGCGTAGAACTGTTCGGTCGCCAGTTCGTTGCCGCTGATCATGATGATCGGAATGGTCTTGGAAATCGGATCGCGACGCAGCCGGCGCAGCGCTTCGAAGCCGTTCATGCCGGGCAGCACGATGTCGAGAAAGATCAGGTCGGGTTCTTCAGACAATGCGAGCGCCACGCCGGACTCGGCATCCATGGCTTCGAGCGCGGTGTAACCGCTTTGTTCCAGCATGCGCTTGAGCAGGGCGACGATGGTCGGCGAATCGTCGATGACCAGAACACGAGTACCTTCGCGCGCATTCACGCGTGGCTTCTCGCGACGTTCGACGGAAACCGGCGCCGGTTTCGCACTCGCTTTCGCGGCAATCACATCCATCGCTTCGGCAGCGGTGAGTGGTGCAGAAGGTGGAATCTGCTCAGCCGGAGTTGGGGCGACAGTGACAGGGGGTTCGGCTGGTGTAGGCGAAGGGGTGGGCTTAGGAAGCGGGGCGGCAACAGGCTGGGGCGCAGGCACCCGCATCTGCGGGATGGGCTTGGAAGGAGCGGCCTTGTCACCACCGCCCATCCAGCGTTTCAGTACGTCCAGCATGCCCATGGTCTTGGCCCCCACCGCCCGATTTACGTCCAATAGTTTGGCCTGCGCGCGAGCTGCTGACAATCGGTTTCGTGACTTTCGTCACATACCCGGATGCAACCATGTCCGTCCGCCGGTTCGGCGCAGCATGCGGTGCGCTGTTGCGAGCTACAGGCCAATAGTCGCTATTTACCAAATGCGCGCTGATTTAGAGCCTGCTACAATTGCCGGTTCGGGTCGTTTCGATCCGCAACTAATGGGCAATCGCCCGAACCGCTCTCCTGGTCGCGGGGGAGCACCTTCCACCGCAAGGTGGGTCATGCAACACAAGAGTGAGTTTAATCATGTCCGACAATCACAACATCCAGGCCGTGAGCCGCGAGACGCTGGGGAGCAAAGGTGCGAGCCGCCGCCTGCGTACCGCCGGTTTCATTCCGGCCATCGTTTATGGCGGCCAAGCCGAACCGAAATCCGTGCAATTCGCGCACAACCCGATCTGGCTGCTGTCGCAGCACGAGTGGTTCTACTCGAGCATCTTGTCGCTGGATATTGGCGGCAAAGTCGAGAAGGTGCTGCTGCGTGACATGCAGCGGCATCCGTACAAGGCGCTGATCATGCATATGGATTTCCTGCGCGTGAGCGAAAACGAGGCGATCCGCATCAGCGTGCCGCTGCACTTCCTCAACCAGGACAACTCGCCGGCCGAGAAGACCGCTGGAGTCGTAGTCACCCATGAGTTGAACGAGGTCGAGATCAGCTGCCTGCCGAAGGACCTGCCGGAGTTCATCGGCGTGGACCTGGCCGAGCTGACCGTCGGCGACATCATCCACCTGTCGGAGCTCAAGTTGCCGAATGGCGTGGAAATTCCCGAGTTGAAGCTGGGCAAGGAACACGATGTCGCCGTGGTGATCGCCAAGCATGCTCGCGAAGAAGTCGAGGAAGCGCCAGTCGAGCCGTCCGCTGAAGTGCCGGCTTCGCAGCAAGCCGCTCCGGATGCCGATAAGGGCAAGGACAAGAAGTAATCCCGCTTCAATGAAATGATGCCGTTGCGCGAAAACGCAACGATCACTCCCCCTCTCCGTCGGGAGAGGGCAAGGGGTGAGGGGAGTTACTTGACGCCATGCCACCATTGCGCCTGATCGTCGGCCTGGGCAATCCCGGGCCGGAATACGCCCGTACCCGGCACAACGCCGGGTTCTGGTGGATTGACGCGCTCGCCGAAAAAACCGGCGCGCGTTTCGGCATCGACAGCAAGTTGCAAGCGGAAAGCGCGAAAGCAGTGGTCGGCGGCGAACAAGTCATGCTGCTGCGGCCGTTGACCTTCATGAACCATAGCGGCCGCGCCGTTACCGCCGCGCTGCGTTACTGGAAGATCGAACCCGAACAGATGCTGGTTGCGCACGACGAGCTTGATCTTCCGACCGGCGTTGCGCGCCTGAAGTTCGATGGCGGCCATGGCGGGCAGAACGGATTGCGCGACACGATGGCTTTGCTTGGGCACGGTCGGTTCCATCGGTTGCGGCTGGGCATCGGCCACCCGGGCCACAAGGACAAGGTCACGCCATGGGTGCTGGGCCGGCCCGGACGCGATGACGAAGCCGCGCTGCTGCGCGCGATCGACGATGCACTGGCGGTGTTGCCGCTGGCGGTCGCGGGCGACTTCAACGAGGCGATGAAAAGGCTGCATACAGCGGCGGGGAACAGGGAACCGGGAACGGGGAACGGGTAAGTGCTCAAAGCACCGCGTTTGCTGGTCTGTGTTTCCCCGTTCCCTGTTCCCATTCAAACCACATGGATGTGCAAGTACCGCGAGCGCAGGATGCGCAAGAGCGACCCATTCCCGGATTTAAAAGCATGAGCATCACCTGCGGCATCGTCGGCTTGCCGAACGTCGGCAAATCCACACTATTCAATGCGCTGACCAAGGCCGGCATCGCCGCGGCTAATTTTCCGTTCTGCACGATCGATCCGAACGTCGGCGTGGTGCCGGTGCCGGATCGGCGTCTCATCGCGCTGGCCGAAATCGTCAAGCCGCAGAAAGTAATTCCTACTGCGATGGAGTTCGTGGATATCGCCGGCCTCGTCGCCGGCGCGAGCAAGGGCGAAGGCCTCGGCAACAAGTTCCTCGCGCACATCCGCGAAGTCGATGCGATCACGCACGTCGTGCGTTGCTTCGAAAACACCGACATCGTGCACGTCGCAGGCAAGATCGATCCGATTTCCGACATCGATACGATCGACACCGAGCTTGCGCTTGCCGACATGGATTCTGTCGAGAAAGCACTGAACAAGGCCGAGCGTTCGGCCAAGACCGGCGACAAGGAAGCCATCGCGAAAAAAGACGTGCTGACGCGCCTGCGCGATGGACTCGACAAGGGCAAGCCCGCGCGCGCGATGGATCTCAGCGCCGACGACAAGGCGCTGGTGCGCGACTTGTTCCTGCTCACGCTGAAGCCGGTGATGTATGTCGCCAACGTGAAGGAAGACGGCTTCACCGACAATCCGTTCCTCGATCGCGTGCGTGAACGCGCGGCGGATGAGGGCGCGCAGGTGGTGCCGGTGTGTGCGGCGATCGAGGAAGAGCTCGCGCAAATGGACGATGCCGACAAGGGCGAATTCCTCGCCGACATGGGTCTGGACGAGCCGGGCCTCAATCGCGTGATCCGCGCGGCTTACGCGTTGCTCGGATTACAGACCTATTTCACCGCCGGCGTGAAGGAAGTTCGCGCGTGGACCGTTCTTGCGGGATCGACAGCGCCGCAAGCTGCAGCCGTGATCCATACCGATTTCGAGCGCGGCTTCATCCGCGCCGAGACCATCGCGTACGACGATTTCATCAAGTACAAGGGCGAATCCGGCGCGCGGGACGCCGGTCGCTTGCGTCTGGAAGGCAAGGAATACCGCGTCCGCGAGGGCGACGTGCTGCATTTCAGGTTCAATGTCTGACCGAACCTTACAAGAGATCGCGCATCGAGGAGCAGCCCATGCCAGCAAATCGCCGTGAAGTGACCCTGCGCTTTCTCGCCGAGCCGTCCGACGTGAATTTCGGCGGCAAGATGTTCGGCGGCGCGGTGATGAAATGGATCGATCTGGCCGGTTACGCGTGCGCGAGCGGCTGGAGTGGCAGCTATTGCGTGACCATTTATGTTGGCGGTATCGGTTTCGAACGGCCGATCATGATCGGCAGCCTGGTCGAGGCGCGGGCGAAAGTCGTGCTGACCGGCAGCAGCAGCATGCATATTGCCGTGGACGTTTACAGCCGCGGCCTGCGTGAGACGGTGTGGGCGCGCACGACCACGTGCCTGATCGTGTTCGTCGCGGTGGACGAGGCCGGCAAGCCGCATCCGGTGCCGCCCTGGGTGCCGGTGACCGATGCGGATCGCCTGCTGGCCGATTACGCCGACGACATGAAGGCGCAATCGCAGCAAATGGAAGCCAAGCGCGCCAGCTGGCTAGCCCCGGCCGGAATTGCAGATGGTGACTCGCCCTCCCGTTGACTTCGCGCCCGGCAAAGCTCACAATTCACGGCTCTTTGTCGGATGGAAGAGGTTAACGGGCGGGCTGTAAATCTGCTGGCTCATGCCTTCGGTGGATCGTATGGAACGATCCAGAACGCGACGCGACAGCGGCGCGACCCGAACGGATGCGGAGGCAGATCAACGCAGGAGCGATTTGCAGAAGCCCGTAGTCATCCGCCTCCCGCTGTTGATGGAATCAAAATTTTTGGAGGGATACCCAAGCGGCCAACGGGGGCAGACTGTAAATCTGCTGGCTCACGCCTTCGGTGGTTCGAATCCACCTCCCTCCACCAAGCTTCAGAGATGCGGAGCGATTGAAAAAGCTATCAAGTACAACAGCAATTCACCAGTGCGGGTGTAGTTCAATGGTAGAACCTCAGTTTTCCAAACTGATTACGCGGGTTCGATTCCCGCCATCCGCTCCATTGAACTCTGCTGCCAGGCGCCATATCCAAGTTCCATAGCATCACCGCTCATGTAGCTCAGTCGGTAGAGCACTTCCTTGGTAAGGAAGAGGTCACAGGTTCGATTCCTGCCATGAGCACCACCGCATCAACCGCAGCACAAACCATCATCCTCCAACTCTGACATCGGACGCTGACTCATGGCCAAGAGCAAATTCGAGCGCAAGAAGCCGCACGTGAACGTGGGAACGATTGGCCACGTGGATCACGGCAAGACGACGCTGACGGCGGCGCTGACGAAGGTGAGCGCGGAGAAGTTTGGCGGCGAGTTCAAGGCGTACGATCAGATTGATGCGGCGCCAGAAGAGAAGGCGCGCGGGATCACGATCTCGACCGCGCACGTGGAATATGAATCGGTCAATCGCCACTACGCGCACGTCGATTGCCCGGGTCATGCGGACTACATCAAGAACATGATCACCGGTGCGGCGCAGATGGACGGCGCGATCCTGGTGTGTTCGGCGGCCGATGGCCCGATGCCGCAGACGCGCGAGCACATCCTGCTGGCCCGCCAGGTGGGCGTGCCGCACATCGTGGTGTATTTGAACAAGGCGGACCTGGTCGACGACGCCGAGCTTCTTGAGCTCGTCGAGATGGAAGTGCGTGAGTTGTTGCAGAAGTACGAGTTCCCGGGCGACGACACCCCGATCATCCACGGTTCGGCCTTGAAGGCGCTGGAAGGCGACCAGAGCGAGATCGGCGTGCCGTCGATCATCAAACTGGTCGAGGCGCTGGACACGTTCATTCCCGAACCCGTCCGCATCCTGGACAAGCCGTTTCTGATGCCGGTCGAGGACGTGTTCTCGATTTCGGGCCGCGGCACGGTGATCACCGGACGCGTGGAGCGCGGGATCGTGAAGGTCGGCGATGAAGTGGAGATCGTGGGCATCCGCGACACGGTCAAGACGATCGTGACGGGCGTGGAGATGTTCCGAAAATTGCTCGATCAGGGTCAGGCCGGCGACAACGTGGGCCTGCTGCTGCGCGGCACCAAGCGCGACGACGTGGAGCGCGGCCAGGTGGTGTGCAAGCCGGGCAGCATCAAGCCGCACACGCAGTTCGAGGCTGAGGTGTATGTGCTGAGCAAGGACGAGGGTGGCCGACACACGCCGTTCTTCAAGGGCTACCGTCCGCAGTTCTACTTCCGCACGACCGACGTGACCGGCGCTTGCGAGTTGCCGGAAGGCGTGGAGATGGTGATGCCGGGCGACAACGTGCAGATGGTGGTGACGCTGATCAATCCGATCGCGATGGAAGAGGGCCTGCGCTTCGCGATCCGCGAAGGCGGCCGCACCGTCGGCGCCGGCGTGGTGGCGAAGATCCTTAAATAGCTGGGAATCGAGAATCGGGAACCGAGAATCGATAGAGCGGTCATACGCTTTCCCCGAGTCCCGAGTCCCGAGTCCCGCTGCTTTTCATACGCCAGTAGCTCAATTGGCAGAGCAGCGGTCTCCAAAACCGCAGGTTGGGGGTTCAAGTCCCTCCTGGCGTGCCAAGCATGATCGACGTTGCGCAAGCGGCGGCGGTACGGAATAGAAATGAACGCAAAAGTGTCAAAACCTGTCCAACCCGCGTCTTCGGTTTCTGGCGCGGACATCGTCAAATATGTGGTCGCCGGTCTGCTGCTGGTGGCCGGTGTGCTCGGCTTCTACTGGTTCGGCGCATGGGCGACGCCATTGCGCGGGCTGCTGGTTGCCGCAGGGCTGGTCGCGGCTCTGTTCGTAGTGGCCCAGACGGCTGCGGGCCGGACCGGGTTGGAGTTTTTTGAGGAAGCGCGTTTTGAATTGCGCAAAGTGGTGTGGCCGACGCGCGAAGCATCGTTGCGCACGACCGGCGTGATCATCGTGGTGATCGTGGTCATCAGCATCCTTCTGGCACTGATCGATCTGGTGCTTGGAACGGTCGTTGGCAAGTTGCTTAGTTAGTTGCCGGGTTAAAGGGAGCAAGACGCGACATGTCCAAGCGCTGGTATGTGGTTCACGCCTATTCGGGCTTCGAGAAGCAGGTTGCCCAAGCACTGCGCGAGCGGATCGTGCGCGACGGGATGGGCGAGCGTTTCGGCGATGTGTTGGTGCCGACTGAGGAAATCGTGGAAATGCGCGCCGGGCAGAAGCGCAAGTCCGAGCGCAAGTTCTTCCCCGGTTATGTGCTGGTGCAGATCGCGACGACCGACGATAGCGGCATTCCGCGCATCGACAACGAAAGCTGGCACCTGATCAAGGAAACTTCGAAGGTATTGGGCTTCATCGGCGGTACCGCCGAGCGCCCGCTGCCGATTCGCGATGAGGAAGCCGACGTGATCCTGCGTCGTGTGCAGGACGGAACCGAGAAGCCGCGTCCGAAAGTGTTGTTCGAGCCCGGTCAGTTGGTACGCGTGACCGACGGTCCGTTCAACGATTTCAACGGCACCGTGGAAGAGGTCAATTACGATAAGAGCCGCGTGCGCGTCGCAGTGTCAATTTTCGGACGATCCACCCCGGTCGAGCTTGAGTTCAGCCAGGTAGAGAAAGCGTAACAAGGACGGAATCCGGATACTGGATTCCGAATCAAGGCGAAAGTGAGGAGTCCCGCAGTCGCAAGACGTGCAGACGTTTGAACTCCAGGAGTAAATTGAAATGGCAAAGAAAGTTGTCGGTGACATCAAATTGCAGGTCAAGGCTGGGCAGGCGAATCCGTCGCCGCCAGTCGGCCCTGCTCTCGGCCAGCGCGGCCTGAACATCATGGAATTCTGCAAGGCATTCAACGCGGCCACGCAGAAGATGGAGCCGGGCATTCCGATTCCCTGCATCATCACCGCGTATTCGGATCGTACCTTCACCTTCGTTACCAAGACGCCGCCGGCAACGATCCTGCTCAAGAAAGCTGCAGGCATCACCTCGGGCAGCAAAAAGCCGAATACAGACAAGGTCGGCAAGGTGACCCGCAAGCAGCTCGAGGATATCGCCAAGGCAAAAGAACCCGATTTGACCGCGGCTTCGCTGGATGCGGCAGTGCGCACGATTGCAGGTAGTGCCCTCAGCATGGGCCTGGTGACGGAGCTCTGACATGACAAAGATCAGCAAAAAATTCAAGACGATGACGGCCGCAATCGTAGCTGGCAAGGCCTACGCGATCGACGATGCGCTCAAGCTCGTCAAGGAAAATTCCAAGCGCAAGTTCGTCGAGTCAGTCGACGTCGCCGTGCGTCTGGGTGTGGATGCCAAGAAGTCCGATCAGCAGGTGCGCGGTTCGACCGTGTTGCCGGCCGGTACCGGCAAGTCTGTGCGCGTCGCGGTGTTCTGTCCTCCGGGCGAGAAGGCCGAAGCCGCGAAAGCCGCTGGCGCCGAAGTCGTGGGCATGGATGATCTGGCGGAGAAGATGCTCGCAGGCGATTTGAATTACGACGTCGTGATTGCGACGCCGGATGCGATGCGCGTGGTCGGCAAGCTCGGTCAGGTACTCGGCCCGCGCGGCCTGATGCCGAACCCGAAAGTCGGCACGGTGTCCGCCGACGCCGCTGGCGCGGTGAAGAATGCCAAGGCGGGCCAGGTGCGTTATCGCACCGACAAGGCCGGCATCATCCATTGCACGATCGGCAAGGCCGATTTCGAGGCCGAAGCGCTCAAGAACAATCTGCACGCACTGCTGCTCGACCTGATCAAGGCGAAGCCGGCATCCTCGAAAGGGCATTTCCTGCAGAAGATCTCGCTGTCCTCAACGATGGGCGTAGGCGTGCTTGTCGATCAGGCCACGCTGACGCTGAAATAAACGATTCAGATTGCAGCGAACCGTGGCAGGAGCCCGGTGTCGCAAATATTTGAGGGCACCCGCGCAAGCGGGCTGCCATCAAAGACCGCAGGCGCGGAAAGGTTGTGACGACGTCGGGCATGGATGCACGACTTGGCAGGGATTCGCCGTCGTCATGGTTCACCGCTTAATCCAGTCCTCGCAAGGGATGGAACCTGCGTAGATGGTCGCCACCCTCCAGATTTCTGGAACGGCCACCACCGGGAACCGCGAGGTTTCCACCGCATCGCGGCATCAATCACTGATGCAGTGATGCGGGATGCACCGCCACCGGGAGGTTCCGGCGGCGGAATGTGTGCATTTTGATGTTGGAGGAATGCAATGGCTCTGAATCTGTCGCAGAAACAAGCAGTCGTTGCCGAACTGGCGGATGTGGCCGGCAAGGCGCTCTCCCTGGTTGCTGTCGAGTATGCGGGTCTCACGGTCGGTCAATTGACCAACCTGCGGAAAAAGGCACGCGACAACGGGGTCTTCGTGAAAGTCGCGAAGAACACCCTGGTATCGCGCGCAGTGGAAGGAACCGATTACCAATGCGTGCAGAGCGCACTGACCGGCCCTTTGCTGTACGCCTTTTCCAAGGACGACCCGGGTGCCGCTGGCCGCCTGATCAAGGAGTTCGCCAAGGCCCACGAGAAGATGAAACCGAGGCTGGTCGCGATCGGTGGCAAGGCCTATCCGGGGTCCCATGTGGACGTCCTAGCCTCGCTGCCGACCCGCAACCAGGCTCTGTCGATGCTGCTCAACGTCCTGTCGCAGCCCGCCACCATGCTGGTCCGCGTTCTTGCCGAGCCCGCCTCGCAAGTCGCACGTGTCACCCAGCGTGTTGCGGAAGCCAAGCAGGCGGCCTGACCGTCAACCGTTCGGCAATACCATCCAAACCTTTAGCCGTTTTTCAGGAGTTATGAAATGTCATTGACCAATGAGCAGATCATCGAAGCGATTTCCAGCAAGTCCCTCGTCGAGGTGATGGAACTGGTGCATGCGATGGAAGAAAAGTTCGGCGTGTCCGCCGCCGCCCCGGCAGCCGCTGCCGCTGGCCCAGCTGCCGGCCCGGCCGCCCCCGTCGAGGAGCAGACCGAGTTCACTGTGGTGCTGAAGGCCACCGGCGAGAAGAAGGTCGAGGTCATCAAGGTCGTCCGTGCGATTACCGCGCTCGGCCTGAAAGAAGCCAAAGACCTCGTCGAAGGCGCACCACAGACTGTCAAGGAAGGTGTTAGCAAGGCCGATGCCGAGAAGTTCAAGAAAGATCTCGAAGCGGCCGGCGCGCAGGTCGAAGTCAAGTAAGCGACGCATTGCGTCGCTGCCTGCGATTGGCGGTCAATCAGGCTGGGGGCGCAAGCCCCCGGCCTTTGACCGTTGTTGTTCCACAACGAGTTGGCAGTTGGAAGTAGCTGGAGAGGGCGTGCTGGTGCCGGCAATACCAGTGACTTCCAACTGACAATTTTCCCGGATTGATTCCGTGCTCCATCCGAATCGCAATGCGCGATTCGCAGACTACCCGAGGCGGCAACTCTCATGACGACGATGACCTATTCATTCACCGAAAAGAAGCGCATCCGCAAGGACTTCGGCAAGCGCCGGACGATTCTGGAAGTTCCGTTCCTGCTCGCGATCCAGGTGGATTCGTACCGCGAATTCCTGCAGGTCAGGGACGCCGCCGGCAAGGAAATCACCGCCGGCAAGCGTGAAGACAAGGGCCTGCATGCGGCGCTCAAGTCGGTGTTCCCGATCACCAGCTATTCCGGTAACGCTGCCCTCGAATATGTGAGTTATCGCCTCGGCGAGCCCGCGTTCGACGAGCGCGAATGCCGCAACCGCGGCCTATCCTACGGCGCGCCGCTGCGCGTGACCGTGCGCCTGGTGATCTACGACCGCGAGTCGCCGAACAAGGCGATCAAATATGTCAAGGAGCAGGAAGTTTACATGGGCGAATTGCCGCTCATGACAGACAACGGTACCTTCATCGTCAACGGCACCGAGCGCGTCATCGTCTCCCAGCTGCACCGTTCGCCGGGCGTGTTCTTCGATCACGACCGCGGCAAGACGCACAGCTCTGGCAAGCTGCTGTACTCGGCACGCATCATTCCTTATCGCGGCTCGTGGCTCGACTTCGAGTTCGACCCGAAAGACGGCCTGTTCACCCGCATCGATCGTCGTCGCAAGTTGCCGGCGACGATCCTGTTGCGCGCGCTCGGCTACAACAACGAAGAAATGCTGCGTGCATTTTTCGAAATCAACACCTTCCACATCCTCAAGAAAGAGGGCGTGGAACTCGAACTCGTGCCCGAGCGCCTGCGTGGCGAAACCCTGAATTTTGATCTCGTGGCTGGCGGCAAGACCATCGTCGAAGCCGGCAAGCGCATCACCGCGCGCCACGTCAAGCAGCTTGAGCAGGCCAAGATCGCCGCGCTCGAAGTGCCCGATGAATACCTGATGGGCCGTATCCTCGCGCACGATGTCGTCGACACCAAGACTGGCGAACTGCTGGCTTCGGCGAACGACGAGATCAACGAAACCCATCTGGAAAAACTGCGCAAGGCGGAAATCGCCGCAGTGGGTACGCTGTGGGTGAACGATCTCGATCGTGGCGCATACATCTCCAACACCCTGCGCATCGATCCAAGCAAGACCCAGCTCGATGCATTGGTCGAAATCTACCGGATGATGCGTCCGGGCGAGCCGCCGACCAAGGACGCCGCGCAGAACCTGTTCTACAACCTGTTCTTCACCTTCGAGCGCTACGACCTGTCGGGTGTGGGCCGGATGAAGTTCAATCGCCGCGTCGGCCGCAAGGAAGTCATCGGCTCGAACGTACTCTACGACGCCAAGTATTTCGGCGAGCGCACCGACGAGAATTCCAAGAAGCTGGTGCAACAACACGGTGACACGTCGGACATCCTCGACGTGATGCGCGTGCTGTGCGAGATCCGCAATGGTCGCGGCACGGTGGACGACATCGACCACCTCGGCAACCGTCGCGTGCGTTCGGTCGGAGAGATGGCCGAGAACGTGTTCCGCGTCGGCGTCGTGCGCGTCGAACGCGCGGTGAAAGAGCGTTTGTCGATGGCCGAGGCCGACGACCTGACGCCGCAGGAACTCATCAACGCCAAGCCGGTTGCGGCGGCGGTTAAGGAGTTCTTCGGTTCTTCGCAGCTCTCGCAGTTCATGGATCAGAACAATCCGCTGTCGGAAGTCACCCACAAGCGCCGCGTGTCGGCACTTGGCCCGGGCGGCCTGACCCGCGAGCGCGCCGGCTTCGAAGTACGCGACGTACATCCGACCCATTACGGTCGCGTTTGCACGATCGAGACGCCAGAAGGCCCGAACATCGGCCTGATCAATTCGCTCGCGGTGTTCGCGCGCACCAATCGTTACGGATTCCTGGAGACGCCGTACCGCAAAGTGATCAACGGTCGCGTGACCGACGACGTCGATTATCTGTCGGCGATCGAGGAAAACGACTACGTCATCGCCCAGGCGAACTCGGACATCGATGCAAAGAGCAATCTGACCGCACACTTCGTGACCTGCCGCTACCAAGGCGAGTCGCTTCTCAAGCCGCCGTCGGAAGTGCACTTCATGGATGTCTCGCCGATGCAGACTGTATCGGTCGCTGCGGCGCTGGTTCCGTTCCTGGAACACGACGATGCAAATCGTGCGCTGATGGGCGCGAACATGCAGCGTCAGGCTGTACCGACTTTGCGTTCGGAAAAACCGCTCGTCGGGACTGGCATTGAACGCGCCGTGGCGCGCGACTCCGGCGTGAACACCACCGCGTTACGCGGCGGCGTGATCGACCAGGTCGATGCAGGCCGCATCGTGGTGCGTGCGAACGAAGCCGAGATCGGCGACAACGACGCGGGCGTGGACATCTACACGATGGTCAAGTACACGCGCTCGAACCAGAACACTTGCATCAACCAGATTCCGCTGGTGCGGGTCGGCGACCGCGTGACCCGTGGCGATGTGCTCGCAGACGGTCCGTCCACCGACCTCGGCGAGCTCGCGCTTGGCCAGAATATGCTGGTCGCGTTCATGCCATGGAATGGTTACAACTTCGAGGACTCGATCCTGCTGTCCGAACGCGTGGTGCAGGAAGACCGTTACACCACGATCCATATCGAGGAACTCACCTGTCCGGCGCGCGACACCAAGCTCGGGCCGGAGGAGATCACCGCCGATATCCCGAACGTCTCGGAAATGGCGCTCGGCAGGCTGGATGAGTCGGGCGTGGTGTACATCGGCGCCGAAGTACGCGCTGGCGATATCCTGGTGGGCAAGGTCACTCCGAAGGGCGAGTCGCAGTTGACGCCGGAAGAAAAACTGCTGCGCGCGATCTTCGGGGAGAAAGCGTCCGACGTGAAGGATTCTTCGCTGCGCGTGCCGCCCGGTATGGACGGCACCGTGATCGACGTGCAGGTGTTCACCCGCGACGGCATCGAAAAGGACAAGCGCGCGCGCCAGATCGAGGAAGCCGAGATCAAGCGCGTCAAGCAGGACTTCGACGATCAGTTCCGCATTCTCGAAGGCGCGATCTATGCGCGTCTGCGAGGACAACTGATCGGCAAGGTCGCCAATGGCGGCCCTGCGGGCCTGAAGAAAGGCACCGAAATCACCGGCGATTACTTCGACAGCCTGAAGAAATCCGAAGTGTTCTCGTTGCGCATGAAGGATGAAGACGTCGCCGAGCAACTCGACCGTGCACAGAAGCAGATCGAAGTGCACCAGAAAGAATTCGACCGTCGCTTCACCGACAAGCGCGCCAAGATCACCGCTGGCGACGATCTCGCGCCCGGCATGCTCAAGATGGTCAAGGTGTACCTCGCCGTGAAGCGCCGTATCCAGCCGGGTGACAAGATGGCCGGACGCCACGGCAACAAGGGCGTGGTCTCCACCATCGTCCCGGTCGAGGACATGCCGCACATGGCCGACGGCACCACCGTCGATATCGTGCTCAATCCGCTCGGCGTGCCGAGCCGCATGAACATCGGCCAAGTTCTCGAGGTGCATTTGGGCTGGGCTGCGAAAGGTCTCGGCCACAAGATCCAGCGCATGCTCGACGCGCAAAACAAGGTCGCGGAACTGCGCAAATTCCTCGATCAGATCTACAACCACGACCAGAAGCTGCACGGTCAGCGCGTGGACCTGGATGCGTTCAAGGATGCCGACCTGCTCGAGCTCGCGCGCAACCTGACCTCCGGCGTGCCGATGGCGACGCCGGTGTTCGACGGCGCGGACGAAGCCGAAATCAAGGCGATGCTGACACTAGCCGACTTGCCGACATCCGGGCAGACGCAGTTGTTCGATGGTCGCACCGGCGAGGCGTTCGAGCGCGAAGTGACGGTGGGCTACATGCACATGCTCAAGCTCAACCACCTCGTCGACGACAAGATGCACGCGCGGTCGACCGGCCCGTATTCGCTTGTTACCCAGCAGCCGCTGGGAGGCAAGGCGCAGTTCGGCGGTCAACGATTCGGCGAGATGGAAGTGTGGGCACTGGAAGCCTACGGCGCGTCGTACACGTTGCAGGAAATGCTCACCGTCAAGTCCGACGACGTGCAGGGCCGCAATCAGATGTACAAGAACATCGTCGATGGCGAGCACGAGATCACCGCGGGCATGCCCGAGTCGTTCAACGTGCTGGTCAAGGAAATCCGCTCGCTCGCGATCAATATGGAACTCGAGGAACACAAGTAAGGCAGATCTAAAAACGGGAAACAGGAAACGGTCGACGCTAGCGCTCGACAGCTCTCAGGTTCTCCCGCTTCCCTGACTCTGACCCTTTCCGATTCCCAATTCCCGATTCCCGGAGAACAAAATGAAAGACCTTCTCAATCTGTTCAACCAGCAGCGTCAGCCGCTGGATTTCGACGGCATCAAGATCGCGCTCGCATCACCCGAACTGATCCGTTCGTGGTCGTTCGGCGAAGTCAAAAAACCCGAGACGATCAACTACCGCACCTTCAAGCCCGAACGCGACGGCCTTTTCTGCGCCGCGATCTTCGGGCCGATCAAGGACTACGAGTGCCTCTGCGGAAAGTACAAGCGCATGAAGCATCGCGGCGTGGTCTGCGAGAAGTGCGGCACCGAAGTGACGCTCGCGAAACTGCGTCGCGAACGCATGGGCCACATCGAACTTGCGTCGCCGACAGCGCACATCTGGTTCCTCAAGTCGCTGCCGTCGCGCATCGGCCTGATGCTCGACATGACCCTGCGTGACATCGAACGGATTCTGTATTTCGAAGCGTATGTCGTCATCGAGCCGGGCCTGACTCCGCTCGATCGTGGCCAGTTGCTGACCGAAGAGCAGTACATGACCGCGCGCCAGGAACACGGCGACGACTTCGAAGCGACGATGGGCGCCGAGGCGGTGCTGGAATTGTTGAAGACGATCGATCTGCCGTCCGAGCAGATCCGCCTGCGCGAGGAAATCGGTTCAACCAATTCCGAGACCAAGCTCAAGCGCCTGTCCAAGCGCATCAAGCTGGTCGAGGCATTCCTGTATTCGGGCAACAAGCCCGAGTGGATGGTGCTGACCGTGCTGCCGGTGCTGCCGCCGGATCTGCGCCCGCTGGTGCCGCTGGACGGCGGTCGCTTTGCCACGTCGGACTTGAACGATCTGTATCGCCGCGTCATCAATCGCAACAACCGCCTCAAGCGCCTGCTGGAACTCAACGCACCGGACATCATCGTGCGCAACGAGAAGCGCATGTTGCAGGAATCCGTCGATGCGCTGATGGACAACGGCCGTCGTGGCCGGGCCATCACCGGCACCAACAAACGTCCTTTGAAGTCGCTCGCCGACATGATCAAGGGCAAGCAGGGTCGCTTCCGCCAGAACCTGCTCGGCAAACGCGTGGACTACTCTGGCCGTTCGGTCATCGTGGTTGGCCCGACCCTGCGCCTACACGAGTGCGGTCTGCCCAAGAAGATGGCGCTTGAATTGTTCAAGCCTTTCATCTTCTCGAAACTGCAGCGTCGCGGCATGGCGACCACGATCAAGGCCGCCAAGAAACTCGTCGAACGCGAGTCGGCCGAGGTGTGGGACATCCTTGAGGAAGTGATCCGCGAACATCCGGTGCTGCTCAACCGTGCGCCGACCCTGCATCGTCTTGGCATTCAGGCGTTCGAGCCGGTGTTGATCGAAGGCAAGGCCATCCAGTTGCATCCGCTGGTCTGCACCGCGTTCAACGCCGACTTCGACGGCGACCAGATGGCCGTACATGTGCCGCTGTCGCTGGAAGCCCAGCTCGAAGCGCGCGCGCTGATGATGTCAACCAACAACATCCTGTCGCCGGCAAACGGCGAGCCGATCATCGTGCCGACCCAGGACGTCGTGCTCGGCTTGTATTACATGACCCGCGCGCTGGAAAACAAGAAAGGCGAGGGCATGGTGTTTGCGAACATCGCCGAAGTAAAGCGTGCGTACGACAACCGCGTGGTGGAAATCCACGCCAAGGTGAAAGTGCGCCTGCGTGAGGTGCACGTGGACGAGAACAAGCAACGCCACGAGAAGACCTCGATCATCGAGACCACGATTGGCCGCGCATTGCTCGCCGAGATTCTCCCGGAAGGCATGCCGTTCTCGTTGATCAACACCGAGTTGACCAAGAAGAACATCAGCCGCCTGATCAACTCGTGCTATCGCATCCTCGGCCTGAAGTACGCAGTGATCTTCGCCGATCAGTTGATGTACACCGGCTTCACCTACGCGACGCGTGCAGGCGTGTCGATCGGCATCAACGACATGATTATTCCCGACGAAAAGAAGGGAATTCTTGCCGAGGCCGAAAAGGAAGTGCTGGAGATCCAGGAGCAATACCAGTCGGGCCTGGTCACCGCAGGCGAACGCTACAACAAGGTCGTCGATATCTGGTCGCGCACCAACGAGCGCGTGGCCAAGGCGATGATGGACGCGATCGGCACCGAGAAAGTGAAGAACGCGAAGGGCGAGATCATCGACCAGAAGTCGATGAACTCGATCTACATCATGGCCGACTCTGGTGCGCGTGGTTCGCAGGCGCAGATCCGCCAGCTCGCCGGTATGCGTGGCCTGATGGCCAAGCCGGACGGCTCGATCATCGAGACGCCGATCACCGCGAACTTCCGCGAAGGCCTGAACGTTCTTCAGTACTTCATCTCGACTCACGGCGCGCGAAAGGGCTTGGCCGATACCGCGTTGAAGACCGCAAACTCGGGTTACCTCACGCGTCGTCTCGTTGACGTCGCACAAGACGTAGTCATCACGGGCGTGGATTGCGGCACGATTCATGGCCTGACGATGACGCCGATCGTGGAAGGCGGCGACGTTGTGGAACCGCTGCGCGATCGCGTGCTCGGCCGCATGGTCGCCGAAGACGTGTACCTGCCAGGCAACGACGAGGATGCATTCGTCACCCGCAACACCTTGCTCGACGAGAAGTGGGTGGAGAAGCTCGAGGCCGCGAGCGTGCAGACGATCAAGGTGCGTTCGACGATCACCTGCGCCGCGCATTTCGGCGTCTGCTCGTATTGCTACGGGCGCGATCTTGCGCGCGGCCACATCGTCAATATCGGCGAAGCAGTCGGCGTGATCGCCGCGCAGTCGATCGGCGAACCCGGCACTCAGCTCACGATGCGTACGTTCCACATCGGCGGCGCGGCGTCGCGTGCGGCGGCGATCGACAACGTGCAGGTCAAGACCACCGGCAGCGTGAAATTCAACAACCTCAAGACCGTCGCGCACGCCAACGGTCATCTGGTCGCGGTATCGCGTTCCGGCGAATTGTCGGTGCTCGATCAGTCCGGTCGCGAGCGCGAACGCTACAAGCTGCCCTACGGCGCGGTCATCAACGTCAAGGACGGCGCGGCGATCAAGGCCGGGCAAGTGCTCGCGACGTGGGATCCGCATAACCACCCGATCGTGTCGGAAGTCGCAGGTTCGGTGCGTTTCGTCGATTTTGTCGAAGGCGTCACCACCATCGAGAAGATCGATGACCTCACTGGCCTCGCCAGTGTCGAGATTACCGATCCGAAGCGGCGCGGCGCGACCGGCAAGGAACTGCGTCCGATCGTGCGCATCATCGATGCCAAGGGCAAGGATCTCAACATCCCGGGCACCGACCTGCCGGCGCAATACCTGTTGCCGTCGCGCTCACTGGTGAACTTGCAAAACGGCGCGCCGGTTGGCGTCGGCGACGTTGTCGCGCGTATCCCGCGCGAAGCATCGAAGACCCGCGACATCACCGGCGGTCTGCCGCGCGTGGCCGATCTGTTCGAGGCGCGCAAGCCGAAAGATCCGGCGATCCTCGCCGAGCGCTCGGGCATCATCAGCTTCGGCAAGGAAACCAAAGGCAAGCAGCGCCTGATCATCAAAGACATGGAAGGCAACGAGCACGAGGAGTTGATCCCGAAGTACCGCGAGATCATCGTGTTCGAGGGCGAGCACGTCGAGAAGGGCGAGACTGTCGTCGATGGCGAACCGAATCCGCAGGACATCCTGCGTCTGCTCGGCGTCGAGCCGTTGGCCGCGTATCTGGTCAAGGAAATTCAGGACGTCTATCGGCTGCAGGGCGTGAAGATCAACGACAAGCACATCGAGACCATTATCCGGCAGATGCTGCGCAAGGTCGAGATCACCGATGTAGGCGATGCAAACTATTTGCTGGGCGAGCAGTCCGAGCGCATCCGCGTTCTGGACGAGAACATCCGCGTCGAAGCCCGCAACGAGCAGGCAGCAAAATACGACCCCGTATTGCTGGGCATCACCAAGGCCTCGCTGGCGACGGAATCGTTCATTTCGGCGGCTTCCTTCCAGGAAACCACGCGCGTGCTGACCGAGGCCGCAGTGCGCGGCACCCGCGATGGCTTGCGCGGTCTGAAGGAGAATGTTATTGTTGGGCGCTTGATTCCTGCCGGCACTGGCCTCGCTTATCACAACGAGCGCCGCCGTCGCGATGCAGGTGGGTTGACGGATTCGGAAATGGAAATCCTCAATGCCGCCACGCTTGATGCGGATGCGGTGGTCGTTGAAGCAGGGGTCGTCGAATAAGTTTTCGTTTCACCAGTACGGCTGCGCCGTCCCCATGGACGGCCCACATACGAAATGAGGGGCAGGATGCCCCTCGTGTTCGAGATCAGGATGATCGTCGCCGACCTCATGGTCGACTGCCTGTCGTTGACAGGCAGTAAAGGCGCACGCTATAATTATCTGCTTGGCAGGCCTGTTCACTCGGCCTGCCTTATGTTTTCACACATGCTTCGCTGGATCGTATCTTCGTCCCGGCAAACACGCATCGACAGGTTCTCAGGATACATGACAACGATCAACCAGCTCGTCCGCAAATCGCGTCGCTCGGTCAACGAGAAAAGCACGTCGCCGGCGCTTGCCAATTGCCCGCAACGTCGTGGCGTCTGCACGCGCGTCTATACGACGACTCCGAAGAAGCCGAACTCGGCGCTTCGCAAGGTCGCCAAGGTGCGCCTGACCAATGGCTTCGAAGTCATCAGCTACATCGGCGGCGAAGGCCACAACCTGCAGGAACACTCGGTCGTGCTGATTCGCGGCGGTCGCGTCAAGGATCTGCCGGGCGTGCGCTATCACACTGTGCGCGGCTCGCTGGATGCCGCCGGCGTGACCAAGCGTCGCCAGTCGCGCTCGAAGTACGGCGCCAAGCGCCCGAAGGCGAAGTAATCGATTTCTGCTTCTGATTCGCGCTGCATGTAACCCGCTACAAACTTTCAGTCCGATTTCCAAACGTTCTTTTTAAAACCAGGCTCGCATCATGTCCCGTAAAGGCTCACCCGGTATCCGCTCCGTTCTGCCAGACCCGAAGCACGGTAGCGAGATGGTCGCGCGCTTCATCAACATGGTGATGAAGAGCGGCAAAAAGTCGGTCGCTGAAAAAATCGTCTATGGCGCAATGGATGTCATCAGCGTCAAAAATCCTGCGACGCTCGAGTTGGTCGAGAAGGCGCTTGGCAATGTCGCGCCGTCCGTCGAAGTGAAGTCGCGTCGCGTCGGTGGCGCTACGTATCAAGTGCCGGTCGAAGTACGTTCGTCGCGTCGCAATGCGCTCGCGATGCGCTGGCTGATCGACTCCGCGCGCAAACGCGGCGAGAACACCATGCCGCGCAAACTCGCAGCCGAATTGCTGGACGCTTCCGAGAACCGTGGCGGTGCCGTCAAGAAGCGCGAAGAGACCCATCGCATGGCGGAAGCCAACAAGGCGTTCTCGCACTTCCGCTGGTAATAAAAACTTTGCTGAGCGCGAAATATTCCGCGCACGCATTCGCAATCAGAGAGAAATCAAGTGGCCCGTACAACTCCCATCGACCGTTATCGCAACTTCGGCATCATGGCCCACATTGATGCCGGCAAGACGACGACGACCGAACGCATCCTTTTCTATACCGGCGTCAATCACAAGATTGGCGAAGTGCATGATGGCGCGGCCACCATGGACTGGATGGAGCAGGAGCAGGAGCGCGGCATCACGATTACGTCCGCTGCGACCACCTGTTTCTGGTCGGGCATGGACAAGTCGTTCGATCAGCATCGCTTCAACATCATCGATACCCCCGGGCACGTTGACTTCACCATTGAAGTCGAGCGTTCCTTGCGCGTGCTCGATGGCGCGGTATTCGTGCTGTGTGCAGTTGGCGGCGTGCAGCCGCAGTCGGAAACTGTGTGGCGTCAGGCCACCAAATATTCTGTGCCGCGGCTTGCGTTCGTCAACAAGATGGACCGTACCGGTGCGAACTTCGACAAGGTCGTCGGCCAACTGAAGTCGCGCCTTGGTGCGTCACCGGTTCCGATGCAGGTGCCGATTGGCGCCGAGGAACATTTCGAAGGCGTCGTCGATCTCGTGCTGATGAAGGCGATCCATTGGGACAACGCCGCGCAGGGCACGCAGTTCGAATTGCGCGAGATTCCGGCTGACCTTCTTGACGAATGCAAGGCTGCGCGCGAGTTCATGGTCGAGGCTGCTGCCGAGACCAGCGAAGAGTTGATGAACAAGTATCTCGAAGGTGGCGAACTCTCGGTTGACGACATCATGTCGGGCATCCGCATAGGCACGTTGAATTGCTCGATCATCCCCGTGTTCTGCGGCACCGCGTTCAAGAACAAGGGCGTGCAGGCGATGTTGGATGCGGTCATCCGTTACCTGCCGTCACCCTCCGATCGCCCGCCGGTCACCGGTATGGACGACGACGATCAGGAAGCCAGCCGCCAGGCGCTCGACAGCGATCCGTTCTCGGCGCTCGCGTTCAAGATCATGACCGATCCGTTCGTCGGCTCGCTCACGTTCTTCCGTGTCTATTCGGGCACGCTCAACTCTGGCGATCAGGTGTTCAACCCGATCAAGTCGAAGAAAGAGCGCATCGGCCGCATCCTGCAGATGCACGCGAATCAGCGCGAAGAGATCAAGGAAGTGCGCGCGGGCGATATCGCGGCGGCTGTCGGTCTGAAAGACGTGACCACCGGCGACACGCTGTGCGCACAGGATCACGTGATCACGCTCGAGCGCATGATCTTCCCGGAGCCCGTCATCTCGATGGCGGTGGAACCGAAGACCAAGTCCGACCAGGAAAAGATGGGTATTGCCCTTGGTCGCCTCGCGCAGGAAGATCCTTCGTTCCGCGTGCGTACCGACGAAGAATCCGGCCAGACGATCATCTCGGGCATGGGCGAGTTGCACCTTGAAATCCTCGTCGATCGCATGAAGCGTGAGTTCAGCGTCGAGGCGAACGTCGGCAAGCCGCAGGTCGCATACCGCGAAACCATCCGCAAGTCCGATGTCAAATCGGATTACAAGCACGCGAAGCAATCGGGCGGCAAGGGCCAGTACGGCCATGTCGTGATCGAGTTGTCGCCGATGAACGAAAAAGATCGGGCCGATGAGGATGTCGAGAACGATTTCCTGTTCGTCAACGACATCAGCGGTGGCACGATTCCGAAGGAATTCATCCCGGCGATCGAGAAGGGCTTGCGCGAAACGATTACCAGCGGCCCATTGGCCGGCTTCCCGGTCGTGGGCGTCAAGGTCAAGCTCGTGTTCGGCTCGTATCACGACGTTGACTCGTCGGAGATGGCGTTCAAGCTCGCCGCATCGATGGCATTCAAGGAAGGTTTCCGCAAGGCCGATCCGGTCCTGCTGGAGCCGATGATGAAGATCGAAGTCGTGACGCCGGAAGATTATGTCGGCGACGTGATGGGCGATCTGAGCCGGCGTCGTGGCTTGTTGCAGGGTCAGGACGACACACCATCGGGCAAGACCATCCTCGCGATGGTGCCATTGGGCGAGATGTTCGGCTATGCGACGACCATCCGCTCGCTGTCGCAAGGCCGCGCCACGTTCACGATGGAATTCGATCATTACGCCGAAGCGCCGAACAACATCGCCGAACAAGTCATCAAGAAGAGTGCGTGAAGCGCATAACGCATCACGCCTGATTTGAACAAGAAAAATACGAACCAACAACTTCAGATTCCAAAGGTAGAAGATCATGGCCAAGAGCAAATTCGAGCGCAAGAAGCCGCATGTGAACGTGGGAACGATTGGCCACGTGGATCACGGCAAGACGACGCTGACGGCGGCGCTGACGAAGGTGAGCGCGGAGAAGTTTGGCGGCGAGTTCAAGGCGTACGATCAGATTGATGCGGCGCCGGAAGAGAAGGCGCGCGGGATCACGATCTCGACCGCGCACGTGGAATATGAATCGGTCAATCGCCACTACGCGCACGTCGATTGCCCGGGACATGCGGACTACATCAAGAACATGATCACCGGTGCGGCGCAGATGGACGGCGCGATTTTGGTGTGCAGCGCGGCCGACGGCCCGATGCCGCAGACCCGCGAGCACATCCTGCTGGCCCGCCAGGTCGGCGTGCCGCACATCGTGGTGTATTTGAACAAGGCCGACCTGGTCGACGATGCCGAGTTGCTCGAACTGGTCGAGATGGAAGTGCGTGAACTGTTGCAGAAATACGAGTTCCCCGGCGATGACACCCCGATCATCCACGGTTCGGCGCTCAAGGCGCTGGAAGGCGATCAGAGCGACATCGGCGTGCCGTCGATCCTGAAATTGGTCGAGGCGCTGGACAGCTTCATTCCTGAACCCGTGCGTGTGCTGGACAAGCCGTTCCTGATGCCGGTCGAAGACGTGTTCTCGATCTCGGGTCGTGGCACGGTGATCACCGGTCGTATCGAGCGCGGGATCGTGAAGGTGGGCGACGAAGTGGAAATCGTCGGCATCCGCGACACCGTCAAGACGATCGTCACAGGCGTCGAGATGTTCCGCAAGCTGCTCGATCAGGGCCAGGCGGGCGACAACGTGGGTCTGCTGCTGCGCGGCACCAAGCGCGACGACGTGGAACGCGGTCAGGTGGTGTGCAAGCCGGGCAGCATCAAGCCGCACACGCAGTTCGAGGCCGAGGTGTATGTCCTCTCCAAGGACGAGGGCGGCCGTCACACGCCGTTCTTCAAGGGTTACCGTCCGCAGTTTTACTTCCGCACGACCGACGTCACTGGCGCCTGCGAGCTGCCGGAAGGCGTGGAGATGGTGATGCCGGGGGACAACGTGCAGATGGTGGTGACGTTGATCAATCCGATCGCGATGGAAGAAGGCCTGCGTTTCGCGATCCGCGAAGGCGGCCGTACCGTCGGCGCCGGCGTGGTGGCGAAGATCCTGAAGTAATCGATTTGCAAGCAGGCGGTGATGAAAAGTCGCCGCCGTACAAAACAAAACGCTCTTTCATACAAGGCAACAGCCATGGCTGACCAGAAAATCCGCATCCGGTTGAAGGCGTACGACTATCGCCTGATCGACCGTTCCGCCAGCGAAATCGTGGAAACCGCCAAGCGCACGGGTGCGCAGGTGCGTGGTCCGATTCCGCTGCCGACCAAGATTGAGCGTTACACCATCCTGGTTTCTCCGCACGTCGATAAAGATGCGCGCGACCAGTACGAAACCCGTACGCACAAGCGCGTACTCGACATCATCGATCCGAACGACAAGACCGTCGACGCATTGATGAAGCTCGAGCTCGCTGCTGGTGTCGACGTCCAGATCAAACTGTACTGAGGCCGACGACATGAGCATTGGTATCGTAGGCCGCAAGTGCGGCATGAGCAGGCTCTTCACCGAGGATGGCCGTTCCATTCCCGTGACCCTGATCGAAGCAAGCCCGAACCGCATCACCCAGGTGAAGACGGTCGAAACTGATGGCTACACCGCTGTGCAGGTCACCGCCGGCAAGAAGCGCGCCGCGCTGATCAACAAGCCGTTGTCTGGCCACTACGCGAACGCGAAAGTGGAAGGCGGTCGTGGCTTGTGGGAATTCCGAGTTGAGGCCGGCAAGATCGACGACTATCAGGTCGGCGGCGAAATCAAGGCCGACATCTTTGCAGTCGGACAGATTGTTGACGTGCAGGGCATCACCAAGGGCAAGGGTTTCCAAGGCACGATCAAGCGCTGGAATTTCAGCATGGGTGACGCGACGCACGGCAACTCGCTGTCGCATCGCTCGCCCGGCTCGATCGGCCAGCGCCAGACGCCAGGCCGCGTGTTCCCGGGCAAAAAGATGTCCGGCCAGATGGGTAACGTGCGTCAGAGCTCGATGAATCTGGAAGTAGTACAGGTGGATCTCGAACGTGGCTTGATCGCCATCAAGGGTTCTGTTCCGGGCGCGCCAGGCGGAAACGTCATCGTCCGTCCAGCGGCCAAGGGTTGAGGAGTCAGATCATGGAACTCGCCGTCATCGGCAGCGCCAAACACAAGCATCTCGCCGTAGCTGACGAGATCTTCGGGCGCGCCTTCAGCCAGGATCTAGTGCATCAGGTCGTCGTTGCCTATCGCAACGCCGGTCGTGCCGGAACCAAGGCGCAGAAAACCCGTGCCGAAGTCAGGGGCACGACCAAGAAATCCAAGAAGCAGAAAGGCGGCGGCGCGCGTCATGGCGCGTTGACGGCTCCGATTTTCATCGGCGGCGGTGTCACCTTTGCCGCCAAGCCGCGCAGCTTCGAACAGAAGGTCAACCGTAAGATGTATCGCGCGGCGATCAGCACAATCTTGTCCGAGCTCAATCGTCAGGGCCGCTTGAAGATTGTCGAGACGTTCGATATCGAACAGCCTAAGACGAAGGAGCTGATTGCCAAGCTTGCATCGCTTGAGGTTGATCGTCCGTTGATCGTCACCGAGTCCGGCAGCGAAGCGTTGTATCTCGCCGCCCGTAATATTCCGTATGTGGAAGTGCGTGACGTGCAGGGCATGGATCCGGCATCGCTGGTCGGCGCGCACAGCGTGATCATGACCTCCGATGCGGTGAAGAAGATCGAGGAGTGGCTGGCATGAGCGACCTGAAATATCTTTCGGTCATCCGCGCTCCGCGCGTGTCCGAAAAAACCGCGCGGCTGCAGGAAGTGTCGAACCAGTACGTGTTCGAAGTTTCCAAAACCGCCACCAAGTCCGACGTGAAGTCGGCGGTGGAGCAGCTGTTCAACGTCAAAGTCGAGTCGGTCAACGTGTTGAACGTCAAGGGCAAGATCAAGTCCTTCCGTTCACGTGAAGGTCGGCGCGGTGACTGGCGCAAGGCATACGTTCGCTTGGCCGAAGGCCAGACGATCGACGTGATGGCCAAGGCCTGAGGCAGGAACGACCCATGGCACTGATGACATTCAAACCGACTTCGCCTGGCCGCCGCGCCATGGTGCGGGTGAGCACGGATACCCTGCACAAGGGCGAGCCGTACCAGCCGCTGCTCGAGAAGCAGAGCCGCAATGGTGGCCGCAACCACCATGGCCGGATCACCACGCGCCACATCGGCGGCGGACACAAGCAGCATTACCGCATCATCGATTTCAAGCGCGACAAGGTCGGTATCCCGGCGCGCGTTGAAACGGTGGAATACGATCCCAACCGCACCGCGAACATCGCGTTGCTGTGCTACGCCGACGGCGAGCGCCGCTACATCATCGCGCCGCGTGGCGTGGCGGTGGGCGACCAGGTGATCGCGGGTCACGATGCACCGATCAAGGTCGGCAACACGCTGCCACTGCGCAACATCCCGGTCGGTTCGACCGTGCATTGTGTCGAGATGAAGCCGGGCAAGGGCGCGCAAATTGCCCGCAGCGCCGGTGCATCGGTGCAACTGGTTGCACGCGAACAGGGTTATGCAACGTTGCGCCTGCGTTCGGGCGAAATGCGCCGCGTACCTGGTGAATGCTGCGCAACCATCGGCGAAGTCGGCAACGGCGAGCATAGCCTGCGCAAGATCGGCAAGGCCGGCGCCAAGCGCTGGTTGGGCATCCGCCCGACCGTCCGCGGCGCGGCCATGAACCCGGTTGACCATCCACACGGCGGTGGTGAGGCGCGTGCAGGCCAAGGCAATCCGCATCCGGTTTCCCCGTGGGGTACGCCGGCCAAGGGTTACAAGACGCGCAACAACAAGCGCACCCAGAAGTTCATCGTGCGCGACAGGCGGAGCTAACAAGACATGGCACGTTCACTCAAGAAAGGCCCGTTCGTCGATCACCACCTGTTGAAAAAGGTGGAAGCGAATACTGGCAGCAAGAAGCCGATCAAGACCTGGTCGCGGCGTTCGATGATCCTTCCTGAAATGGTCGGCATGACGATCGCGATCCACAACGGCAAGGCGCACATCCCGGTGCTGGTCAACGAGAACATGGTCGGGCACAAGCTCGGCGAGTTCGCGATGACCCGCGTGTTCAAGAGTCATGGCGGCGACAAGAAAGCCGCGGCGGCATCCAAGTGAGTACGGCCATGGAAGCGAAAGCCATCCTGCGCAGCGCGCGCATCTCCCCGCAAAAGGCCCGCCTCGTGGCGGACCAGGTGCGCGGCATGCCGGTCGCGCGCGCCAGCGACCTGCTGCAATTCAGCGACAAGAAAGCCGCGCACATGATCCGCAAGGTGTTGATGTCGGCGATCTCGAACGCCGAGAACAATCAGGGCGCGGACGTGGACGACCTCAAGGTCGCGAGCGTCTTCGTCGACGAAGGCCCGATGTTGAAGCGCTTCATGGCGCGCGCGAAAGGTCGCGGCACACGCATTCTGAAACGCACCAGTCACATCACTGTTGTTGTTGGCGCGGGGAAAAACTAATGGGTCATAAAGTCCATCCGACCGGCATCCGCCTTGGCATTTCCAAGGACTGGAATTCCAAGTGGTTCGCCAACAAGCGTCTGTACGCCGAATACCTGGTCGCTGACCTCAAGGTTCGCGAGATGTTGCGCAAGCGCCTCGCGCAGGCCGGGATCTCGAAGATCCTGATCGAGCGTCCGGCCAAGACCGCACGCGTCACCATCCACAGCGCCCGTCCGGGCGTGGTGATCGGCAAGCGTGGCGAAGACATCGAGAAACTGCGCAAGGACGTCTCCGACGTCATGGGCGTTCCGGCGCACATCAATGTCGCTGAAGTGCGCAAGCCCGAACTTGACGCGCAGCTGGTCGCGGAATCCATTGCGCAGCAGCTTGAGCGCCGCATCATGTTCCGCCGCGCGATGAAGCGCGCCGTCGGCAACGCGATGCGCTTGGGTGCGCTGGGCATCAAGGTCAATGTTGGCGGCCGTTTGAATGGTGCCGAGATTGCGCGTTCGGAGTGGTACCGCGAGGGTCGCGTGCCGCTGCACACGCTGCGCGCCGACATTGACTACGGTTTCGCCGAGGCCAAGACGACGTACGGCATCATCGGCGTGAAAGTGTGGGTGTATCGCGGCGAGATTTTCGACTTCTCGGCGGTCGGCCAGGAGAAGGCAAGCGATGAACAATCGCCGCGTCCGCCGCGTCGTGATGATCAGCCGCGTCCGCCACGCCGCGACGATAAGCCGCGTGCGGCACGCCCGGCGAAGAGGGAGTAAATCATGCTGCAACCAAAACGCACCAAATACCGCAAAATGTTCAAGGGCCGTAACGATGGCTTGAGCTGGAGCGGCGCAGCAGTCAGCTTCGGAGAGTACGGTCTCAAGGCCACCTCGCATGGGCAGTTGACCGCACGCCAGGTCGAGGCGGCGCGCCGCAGCATTAGCCGCTACGTCAAGCGCGGCGGCAAGCTGTGGATCCGCATCTTCCCGGACAAGCCGGTTACCAAAAAGCCTATTGAAGTTCGAATGGGCGCCGGCAAGGGCAACGTCGAATACTGGGTTGCGCAGATCAAGCCAGGTCGCGTGTTGTACGAAATGGAAGGCGTTGATGAAGCCACGGCGCGCGAAGCGTTCCGTCTGGCCTCGGCCAAGCTCTCCGTAAAAACCACCTTCGTAACCCGCACGGTGCGCTGATGGAACTCAAGGAATTGAAGCAGAAATCCGCGGCCGAGCTTACCGCCCATTTGACCGACCTGCACAAGGAGCAGTTTTCGCTCCGCATGCAAAAGGCCACCGGGCAGTTGAAGCCGACCCATCAAATCCGGCAGGTACGCCGCGAGATCGCTCGCGTCAATACTGTGCTGGTCGGCAAGCAAGCCGCGCATACAGGGCTCAAGCCATGAACGAAGTCGCGACAACACAAGACACCAAACTGCGCACTGTGCAGGGACGCGTGACCAGCAACAAGATGGACAAGACGGTGACGATCATCATCGAACGCCTTGTCAAGCATGCGTTGTACGGCAAGTACATCCGCCGTTCGACCAAGCTGCATGCGCACGATGCCGACAACGCCTGCAAGGAAGGCGACATCGTGCGCGTGTCCGAATGCCGCCCGCTGTCCAAGACCAAGAACTGGCGCGTCGTCGAAATCGTCGCCCGCGCAGCCGAATAAGGAGACTGACTCATGATCCAGACGCAGTCCTACTTGCAGGCCGCCGACAACTCCGGCGCGCGCGAAATGATGTGCATCAAGGTGCTCGGCGGTTCGCATCGCCGTTACGCGCACATCGGCGACGTCATCAAGGTGTCCATCCGCGAAGCGATTCCGCGTGGCAAGGTGAAGAAGGGCGAGGTTTACGATGCCGTGGTTGTGCGCACCCGCAAGGGCGTGCGTCGTGCCGACGGTTCGCTGATCCGCTTCGACGGTAATGCCGCTGTTTTGTTGAACAACAAGCTCGAGCCGATCGGCACGCGCATCTTCGGGCCAGTGACCCGTGAGCTGCGCACCGAGAAGTTCATGAAGATCGTATCGCTCGCTCCCGAAGTGCTCTGAGCGAAGAGGACTGACCAATGAACCGTATCAAGAAAGGCGATCGCGTCCTCGTGATCACCGGCAAGAACAAGGGCCAGAAAGGCGTGGTGATGCGCGTTGGCGCTGATCGCGTCGTCGTGGAAAACATCAACATCATCAAGCGCCACACCAAGGCCAACCCGCAGGCGAACCAGCCTGGCGGTGTGATCGAGCGTGAAGCGCCGCTGCATATCTCCAACGTGATGCTGCTCAATTCCGTTACTGGAAAGGGCGAGCGCGTTGGTTTCAAGGTGCTTGAGGACGGACGCAAGGTACGCGTGTTCCGCTCGAGCGGCGAGGCGATCGACGCCTGATCAGGAAGCCCGGCGATCCGAGCCGGTTCCGATAGCAAGATCCAGAGGAAATTAAATGACTACGCGTCTCGAAACACATTACAAAGAAGTCGTCGTACCGAAGCTCATGGAAAAGTTCGGATACACGAACCCCATGCAGGCGCCGCGCCTGAGCAAGATCACCCTGAACATGGGTGTGGGCGAGGCTGTGGGCAACAAGAAAATTCTCGAGAACGCAGTCGGCGACATGGTCAAGATCGGCGGACAGAAGCCGATCGTCACCAATGCGCGCGTCTCGGTGGCGAGCTTCAAGATCCGCGACGGCTGGCCGATCGGCTGCAAGGTCACCTTGCGCCGCGCCCGCATGTTCGAGTTCTTCGATCGCCTGGTGAATGTCGCGTTGCCGCGCGTGCGCGATTTCCGCGGCTTGTCGGGTCGTTCGTTCGACGGCCGTGGCAACTACAACATGGGCATCAAGGAACAGATCATCTTCCCGGAAATCGATTACGACCAGGTCGATGCGATGCGCGGCATGGATATCGCGATCACGACGACGGCAAAGACCAACGAGGAAGCGCGTGCGCTGCTCGAAGGTTTCGGTTTCCCCTTCCGCAACTGATAAAGCCGATCGATTCGGCCAGGGATTAGAGACAATGGCAAAGACCAGCATGGTGAACCGCGATCTCAAGCGCGCGAAGCTTGCGAAGAAGTTTGCGGGCAAGCGCAATGCGCTGAAGAAGATCATCAGCAGCGTGACCTCTTCGTATGAAGAAAAGGCCGATGCAGTGATCAAGCTGCAGAAGTTGCCGCGCGATTCGAGTCCGACCCGTGAGCGCAATCGTTGCGCGCTGTCAGGTCGGCCGCGTGGTACTTACGCGAAGTTCGGCCTCGGTCGCAACAAACTGCGCGAAGCGACGATGCGCGGCGACGTGCCTGGCCTGCGCAAGGCTTCGTGGTAACAAGCAACAAACGTTTCGCAGAATTCATCTGCGGATATCGGTGCCTAAAGGAACGAAATAATGAGCATGACTGATCCCATCGCCGACATGCTGGTGCGTATCAAGAACGCACTTGCAGTTGGCAAGCCGACGGTGAAGATGCCGTCGTCGAAAACCAAACTCGCGCTCGCGGGCCTGCTGAAGACGGAAGGCTATATCGCCGATTCGCGCGTGACTGAAGCAGGCAAAGGCAAATTGCAGCTCGAGATCGTGCTGAAATATTACGAAGGAAAGCCGGTGATCGAACGCCTGGAGCGCGTGTCGCGTTCGGGCCTGCGCCAGTATCGCGGCAAGGATGAACTGCCGAAGATCCTCAATGGCATGGGCGTGTCCATCATCTCGACTTCCAAGGGCATCATGACCGATCGCCAAGCCCGCGCCGAAGGCGTTGGCGGCGAAGTCATCTGTCTCGTGGCATAAGGAGAGCTTTCAATGTCACGCGTAGCGAAAAAACCAATTGCCCTGCCGAAAGGCGTGGAATGCACGATCAGCGCCGACAAGGTCAGTGTAAAGGGGCCGAAGGGCACCTTGAGCCTGGCCAGGCCGCACGGCATCGATGTCGCGATGGAAGACGGCCATGTGCAGTTTTCTACTGCCGATGCCGATCGCATCCCGATGGCTGGCACCGCGCGCGCACTGCTCGCGAACATGGTCACCGGCGTATCCGAGGGTTATGTACGCAAGCTTGAACTCGTCGGCGTCGGTTACCGCGCCGCGATGGCCGGCAAGGATTTGAATCTGAGCCTTGGCTTTTCGCATCCGGTGTTGTTCAAGACCCCCGATGGGATCACCATCACGACCCCGACCCAGACCGAGATTCTGGTCAGCGGTTCGGACAAGCAGAGCGTCGGCCAGGCCGCAGCGAAAATTCGCGGTTACCGTCCGCCGGAACCGTACAAAGGCAAGGGCGTCCGCTACAGCGGCGAGAAGATCAACATGAAGGAAGCCAAGAAAGCCTGACGTTTATGCGCGGGTCCATCCGCGCAGAGAGAAACCGGCCATCCATGGCCGACTTTCAATAAATGCCCGCGCTTCAAACGCTTTCGCTGCACCTTCGAGGAAAAGCACATGGAAAAGAAAATCGCTCGTCTCCGTCGCGCCAAGACCACACGCTCGCACATCCGCGTGCTCGGCGTGCCGCGTTTGTCGGTGCTGCGTTCCGGTCAGCACATCTACGCGCAACTGTTCACTGCCGATGGCGCGAAGGTGCTGGCTGCGGCGTCGACACTGCATGCCGACGTCAAGGAAGGCCTGAAAGGCACCAAGAATCTCGCCGCTGCGGCCAAGGTCGGCCGCGCGATTGCCGAGAAGGCGCTCGCAGCAGGCGTCGAGAAGATCGCGTTCGATCGTTCTGGTTATCGCTATCACGGACGCATCAAGGCTTTGGCCGATGCAGCCCGCGAAGGCGGCCTGAAGTTCTGAGGCGCGGATTCTGTAACGCATTCAATCAAGCGCCGGTTTTTGATGGCACTTGAGTTTCGCTCGAAACACAACCACAACGATAAGCGGCTCTGCCGTAAGTAAACAGGAAACGACATGGCAAATTTCGAACGCAACGACAACAGCGACGGCTTCATCGAGAAGCTGGTCGCGGTCAACCGGGTCTCCAAGACCGTCAAGGGCGGTCGTCAATTCACCTTCACTGCATTGACGGTGGTCGGCGACGGCGCCGGCAAGGTCGGCTTCGGCTACGGCAAGGCACGCGAAGTGCCGGTCGCGATCCAGAAGTCGATGGAGTCCGCGCGCAAGACGATGGTCAATGTGGACTTGAACAACGGCACGTTGTGGCATTCGGTCAAGGCCGGCCACGGCGCGGCGCGTGTGTTCATGATGCCTGCCTCCGAAGGTACCGGCGTGATTGCCGGTGGAGCGATGCGCGCCGTGCTGGAAGCTGTCGGCGTGAAGAACGTGCTGGCCAAAGCCGTCGGCTCGCGCAATCCGATCAATCTGGTGCGCGCAACCGTCAGGGGTTTGACCGCGATGCATTCGCCGACGCAGATCGCAGCCAAGCGCGGCAAGACCGTCGAGGAAATCAACCATGGCTAAGCACGACACCGCCAAGACCGTCACCGTGCGCCTGGTCAAGGGCATGCGGGGTTGCCGCGAGCGCCATCGTCAATCGGTGCGCGCGCTCGGATTGAACAAGATCAACGATGTACGCACATTGGTCGATAATCCTTGCGTGCGCGGCCTGATCAATACCGTGCATTACCTTGTGCGGGTGGAGGAACAACCATGAAGATGAATACACTCAAGCCAGCCAATGGCGCGCGCCAGGATCGCAAGCGCGTTGGTCGCGGCATTGGTTCGGGCCTCGGCAAGACCTGCGGACGCGGCCACAAGGGTTCGTTCGCGCGCTCAGGCAAGGGCAAGATCAAGCCGGGCTTCGAAGGCGGCCAGATGCCGATGCAGCGTCGATTGCCGAAGGTTGGTTTCCGCTCGAAGTTGAAGAACAACACTGCCGAAGTACTGCTGTACAAGTTGGCGCTGGTCAAGGACGAAGTGATCGATTTCGCCGTGCTGCGCGCTGCCAAGCTGGTACCGAGCAATGCGAAGCAGGCGAAAATCGTCAACAAGGGCGAGATCGCCCGCAAGGTGACGATCAAGGGATTGCTCATGACCGCCGGCGCCAGGGCTGCGATCATCGCTGCCGGCGGCAGCGTGGAGTAACGAGTGTCGCGCGATCCCAAATCGCTCGCAGGTCTGGCCGGAGCCGGCAAGTTCACCGAGTTGCGTCAGCGCCTGCTGTTCGTGCTCGGCGCGCTGATCGTGTACCGGCTCGGCACCTATATTCCGGTGCCGGGCGTGAATCCTGCCGAGATGTTGCGCTTGATGGAACAGCAGAAGGGCACCGTCCTGGACATGTTCAACATGTTCTCCGGCGGCGCGCTCAAGCGCATGAGCATTCTTGCGCTGAGTGTGACGCCATACATCACCGCGTCGATCATCATCCAGCTGCTCGCACAGATCATGCCGGGCATGCAGGGCTTCAAGAAGGAAGGCGAGAGCGGTCGCCGCAAGATTACCCAGATCACGCGCTATTCGACGGTGGGTCTGGCCTTGTTTCAGTCGTTCGGCGTGGCGATCGCGCTGCAGTCGCAAAAAGGCGTGGTGTTCAGCCCCGGCCCAGGATTTTTGATGACGGCGGTGGTGTCGTTGACAGCTGGCACGATGTTCCTGATGTGGCTCGGCGAACAGATGACCGAGCGCGGCATCGGCAATGGTGTTTCCCTGCTGATCTTCGCCGGGATCGTGGCAGGTTTGCCGGGCGCGGTGGTCTCGACCATGCAGCAGGTCAGCAACGGCGAAATCAGCGCGCTCGCGGTGCTCTTCATCTTTGCGCTGGTGCTGCTGGTGGTGTGGTTCGTGGTGTTCGTCGAGAGCGGGCAGCGCCGCATCACGGTCAATTACGCGCGTCGCCAAGGCGGACGCCAGGCGTACATGAATCAGACGTCGCACCTGCCGCTCAAGCTCAACATGTCGGGCGTCATCCCGCCGATCTTCGCATCGAGTTTAATCGTGTTTCCGGCGACGGCTGCGACCTGGTTCGGACAGAGTAGTAATTTCACCTGGCTGCGCCGCGTCTCCGACGCACTGGCGCCGGGCGAACCCTTGCACATGTTGATCTACGGCGCCTTGATCATCGGCTTCGCGTTTTTCTACACCGCGCTCACGTTCAATTCGCAGGAAACAGCTGACAACCTCAAGAAGTCCGGCGCACTGATTCCGGGCATCCGACCGGGCAAGGCAACCGCCGATTACGTAGATAATGTATTGACCCGATTGACGCTGGCCGGCGCGTTGTATCTGACACTTGTGTGTCTGTTGCCGGAGTTGTTGCGGTCGTGGGGAGGCGTGTCGTTCTACTTCGGCGGTACCTCTCTGCTCATCGTGGTCGTGGTGATCATGGATTTCACTTCGCAGATCCAGGCCCACCTGATGTCACACCAGTACGAAAGCCTTTTGAAGAAAGCGAATCTCAAGGGCGGAGCAAAGACGCGCTAACGAGAAAACCTCCCGTAACCGGGAGACCAACATGGGCGATCCGCGCGACGCTTCACGCACGGATGAGCCAGTCGAAGTGCCCGCACTTGAGTAGCGCGGGCCGATGGAACCCCGGATCATCGGGCTACCGTCTCGGCAGGCTCAGTCGCCGGAGCATGGGCACACTCCCCATGCCGGGTTTCAAGGCGTTCGCGCCTTGGCACTTCACTATGACCTGAAGCCCTGTTATCATTTCCGATTCACCGCGCCCGGCATGCATTGCTCGGCAGCCAAAACACAGTTGGAGATCGCCTGATGGCGCGCATTGCCGGTGTCAATCTTCCTGTCCAGAAACATGTCTGGATCGGTTTGCAAAGCATATTCGGAATCGGCCGCACGCGGTCGAAGAAAGTTTGCGAGTCGGCCGGCGTGACGCCGTCCACCAAGATTCGCGACCTGACCGAGGTGGACGTGGAACGCCTCCGCGCCGCAGTGACGAAGTTCACGGTTGAAGGCGATCTGCGCCGCGAAGTCGGCATGTCGATCAAGCGTCTGATGGATCTGAGCTGCTATCGCGGCCTGCGCCATCGTCGCGGCCTGCCGTTGCGCGGCCAGCGCACCCGCACCAATGCACGCACTCGAAAGGGTCCTCGCAAGGCGATCAAGAAATAAACATCGCTCTTCGGTCATGAAGAGGATGCATCAATAAGTCTGTACATGGATGTACGGGTTTTTGATCAGGACGATCCACAAGAACCGAATTCGGGATGACACAATGGCAAAGCCAGCAGCAGCGGGCAAGACGAAGAAGAAGATCAAGCGCGTCGTCACCGACGGCATCGCGCACGTCCAGGCTTCGTTCAACAACACGATCATCACCATCACTGACCGCCAGGGCAATGCATTGTCGTGGGCGACATCGGGCGGGGCGGGTTTTCGCGGCTCGCGCAAATCCACCCCATTCGCAGCGCAGGTTGCCGCGGAGAAGGCCGGCAAGGCCGCGCTTGATTACGGCGTGAAGACGCTGGAAGTGCGCATCAAGGGTCCCGGTCCTGGCCGCGAATCCGCTGTGCGTTCGCTCAACAATGTCGGCTACAAGGTGATGAACATCATCGACGTGACGCCGATTCCGCACAACGGCTGCCGGCCGCCCAAGAAGCGCCGGGTTTGATTTCAGCAATCGTCCACGATCGCAAGAATCAATAACCGACCCTCGATGGTCGGACTTTTAAAATAGAGAACCAATCACATGGCACGTTATATTGGACCCACCTGTAAACTCGCGCGCCGTGAAGGCGCCGACCTCGGACTGAAAAGTCCGGCGCGCGCGCTTGATTCCAAGTGCAAGCTCGAACAGAAGCCAGGTCAGCACGGCGCAGGCGGCACGCGCAAAGGCAAGCTGTCCGACTACGCCACCCAGTTACGCGAGAAGCAGAAGCTCAAGCGCATTTACGGAATGCTAGAGCGCCAATTCCGTGGCTACTACGCGAAGGCCGCGCGCCGCAAGGGCAACACCGGCGACACCTTGCTGCAACTGCTCGAAATGCGCCTCGACAACGTCGTGTATCGCATGGGTTTCGCCGTCACCCGCCCGCAGGCGCGTCAACTGGTATCGCATTGCGCGGTGCTGGTGAATGGCAAATCGGTGAACCTGCCGTCGTATCAGGTCAAGGCTGGCGATGCGATTTCGCTCACCGAGCGCGCGCAACGCCAGTTGTCCATCCAGGAGGCGCTGACCATTTCCGCTCAGATGGATCTGGTGCCGGGCTGGATCGATGTTGACGCAAAAAAATTCAGCGGCGTGTTCAAGTCGATTCCGGAACGCTCCGACCTGCCTTCGGATATCAACGAAGCGTTGATTGTCGAGTTGTATTCGAAGTAATTCCATCGCTGCAACCAGCACTGCTGCTGCACAGAAACATCATTCAGGAGTACGCGTAACCATGTCGGTTTCCGCCCATCAGGTGCTGCGTCCGCGCGGCCCGAACATCGAACGCATCACCACGCACCGCGCCAAGGTCGTGATCGAACCGCTCGAGCGCGGTTACGGCCACACCCTCGGCAATGCATTGCGCCGCGTGTTGCTGTCGTCGATCCCCGGCTATGCAATCACCGAAGTCGAGATCGACGGCGTGCTGCATGAATACACGACGGTTGAAGGTTTGCAGGAAGACGTCATCGAGATCCTGCTCAACCTCAAGGATGTCGCGATCCGCATGCACAACGTCGACCACAGCATGCTCACCCTGACCAAGCAGGGCAAGGGCGTCGTGACTGCCGGCGATATCAAGACCGATCATAACGTCGAGATTCTCAACACCGATCACGTGATCTGCCATCTGACGAAAGATACGTCGATCAACATGCGTCTGAAGGTCGAACGCGGCTTTGGTTACCAGCCGGCGACTGCGCGTCGCAAGCCGGATGAAGAAACCCGCACGATCGGACGTCTGATGCTCGACGCCTCGTTCTGTCCGGTCACCCGCGTTGCGTACGCAGTGGAATCTGCGCGCGTCGAACAACGCACCGACCTCGACAAACTCGTCATCGACATCGAAACCAACGGCACCATCGATGCCGAGGAAGCCGTGCGCACAGCCGCCGACATCCTCACCGATCAGCTGTCGGTGTTCGGCGATTTCACCCATCGCGAACGCGGTGCTCCGAAGGTTGCGGCGTCCGGTATCGATCCGGTGCTGCTGCGGCCGATCGACGATCTCGAACTTACCGTGCGTTCGGCGAATTGCCTCAAGGCCGAAAACATCTATTACATCGGCGATCTGATCCAGAAGACCGAAGTCGAATTGCTCAAGACCCCGAACCTCGGCAAGAAGTCGCTCACCGAGATCAAGGAAGTCCTTGCTCAGCGCGGTTTGTCGCTCGGCATGAAGCTGGAGAACTGGCCGCCAGCCGGTCTGCAGCAGGGCATGATGGGCTAAGACGTAATCGTTCAAACGCAACACTGCGCCGCAGGGCGCAGTGACTAAAAATCAGGAAGCACGATCATGCGCCACCAGAAAGCCGGACGTAAATTCAGCCGCACCAGCTCGCATCGCCATGCGATGTTCAGCAACATGGCTGCGTCGCTCATCAAGCACGAACTGATTCGTACTACGCTGCCCAAGGCCAAGGAATTGCGCCGGGTCGCCGAGCCGCTGATCACGATGGCCAAGATCGATGGTGTCGCCAATCGGCGCCTCGCGTTCTCGCGCCTGCGCGATAAGCAGGCCGTCGGCAAATTGTTTGTCGAACTCGGCCCGCGTTATACGACGCGTCCGGGTGGTTATCTGCGCATCCTCAAGTGCGGTTACCGTGCCGGCGACAACGCACCAATGGCGTACGTCGAGCTCGTGGATCGTCCGCGTTCGGATGCCGCTTCCGCAGAGTGAATATCCGAAATCAGCGTAGTTAAAAAACCCCGGCATGACCGGGGTTTTTTATGTGTTTCGTCGAAGCCACTGCTGGAACCTTGGCCGGCCAATCGTGTCAGA
Source organism: Lysobacterales bacterium (assembly GCA_038316385.1). Lineage (GTDB taxonomy): Bacteria > Pseudomonadota > Gammaproteobacteria > Xanthomonadales > Xanthomonadaceae > SZAS-103. The sequence goes on from JBBQAN010000005.1 coordinate 95,221, forward strand.
CTTCTCACTTCAAATCAGAGTTCTCGTGCATGAATCCTAGTCGATCGACGTTTCGTCTCCAGTTCTTGCTCGGCTTTCTCGCGTGTTGCGGGATGATGGCTTACGCGTTTTATTCGCAGCTCGTGCTGCACCTCAATCCATGCAACTTGTGCGTATTCCAACGCATCGCAACAATCGCCCTGGGCACTGTTTTCCTGTTGGGCGCATTGACCGGGCCGACATCGCGCGGTGGAAAAATCATCTGGAGTTTGATCGCCACCTTGATGGCTGGTGCCGGGATGGTCGTTGCCGGGCGGCATCTGTGGATCCAGTCGCTCCCCGCTGATCAGGTTCCTTCCTGTGGTGCGCCGCTGCACGACCTGGTGCAGATGATGAGCTGGAGCAAAGTGTTCGTGAAAGTCTTCAATGGCTCCGGTGAATGCGCCGTCATCAATTGGAGATTCCTCGGTTTGGCGATGCCAGCTTGGGTGTTGATCTGTTTCGTGGTGCTCGCGCTGTGGGCTCTGTACGCCGGGTTCCGCAGCAAGCGCTAAGGTTCTGGAGGAGCGTCAATGAACATGAACTCCAAGGGTAGCCAAGTGGTCGGCTTGGTCGGTTGGCTGGCGATGAGCTATGCAACCGCAGCCATCGGCGCGGTGGCATCGATCAATGCTGTGTCTTTCTATCGTCAATTGTCGCAGCCGGTTTGGGCACCACCGGCTTGGTTGTTCGGCCCTGTGTGGACGTTACTGTATGGGTTGATGGGGATTTCCGCTTGGCTTGTGTGGAAATCCGGCAGCTGGCGCGATCATAGTGGCAAGCTCGCTGTCTTCGTAGTGCAATTGTTCGTCAACGGCTTGTGGAGCTGGCTTTTTTTCGCGTGGCATCACGGGGCTTTGGCTTTCGTCGATATCGTCGTGCTCTGGGTTTTGATTGCGGCGACGTTGCATGCATTCTGGCGTGTGCGTCCGCTTGCGGGTGTTCTGCTCATTCCCTATCTGTGTTGGGTGAGTTTTGCGATGGCACTTAGTTTTTCCGTTTGGCATCTGAACCCGCAAATACTCGGCTAGTTCTCGTTTTGTTACGCGTGACAACAGTCTGAATGCGTCTTTTGTACGTTAGCCAGTAGGCTTTGAAGGCAGCTATGGCATGATGACTGCTGCGCCGCAACAAACGACCGCCATGCACGCTGTGTCCATGCCAGATTCAACGCATCCGGTTCCACTGATACCGGAGGCGAATACATCGCAGGAATCATGGACGCCGCAAAGCTGGCGCACGCGCAAGGCGACGCAACTGCCAAATTATCCTGATGCGGACGCGCTCGAGTCTGTGCTCATCGAGTTGCGTGAACTGCCGCCGCTGGTGACTTCGTGGGAAATCCTTTCGCTCAAACAACAGCTCGCCGATGCGCAGGCCGGGAAGAGTTTTCTTCTGCAAGGCGGCGATTGCGCCGAGAGTTTCGTCGATTGCACTTCGGATGTCATCGCCAATCGGCTGAAGGTTTTGCTGCAGATGAGTCTCGTGCTCGTACACGGATTGCGCCAGCCAGTGATTCGCGTCGGACGTTTCGCTGGCCAGTACGCAAAGCCGCGTTCGGCCGACAACGAGACGCGAGATGGCCTGACGCTGCCCAGCTATCGCGGTGACATCGTCAATGGCCCGGAGTTCGAGCTTGCCGCGCGCACGCCCGATCCACGGCGCCTGCTGAAAGCGCACGCGCGTTCGGCGATGTCGATGAATTTCGTGCGTGCGCTAATCGATGGCGGCTTCGCCGACCTGCATCATCCCGAATACTGGAACCTCGACTGGGTCGGTCATTCGCCGTTGTCCGACGAATACACGCGCATGGTCGCGGCGATCGGCGATGCGGTGCGTTTCATGGAAACGATCTCCGGTGAATCCCTGCACAACCTCAATCGCGCCAACTTTTACACATCGCACGAAGCGCTGCTTTTGCCTTATGAGGAAGCGCTCACGCGCGAGGTTCCGCGCCAGCACGGCAGCTTCAACCTGAGTACCCATTTCCCATGGATCGGCATGCGCACCGCCGCGCTCGACGGCGCGCACGTCGAATACTTGCGTGGCGTGCGAAATCCGATCGGCTTGAAAGTCGGTGCTGCAATGACAGCCGATGGTTTGCTGCGTTTGCTGGATGTGCTCTCGCCCGCCAACGAACCCGGCCGTATCGCGCTGATCCACCGCTTCGGCGCATCGCGTATCGTCGAGTTGCTGCCGCCGCTGATCGACGCGGTGGAGCGCGAAGGCCGCCGCGTGTTGTGGATTTCCGACCCGATGCACGGCAATACCGAGAGCACGTCCAACGGTTACAAGACGCGCCCGTTCGCGGCGATCCGCAGCGAACTTGAGCAGGCCTTCGAGATCCACGCAGCGCATGGCTCGCTGCTCGGAGGCGTACATCTGGAGTTGACCGGCGAGAACGTCACCGAATGCACCGGTGGCGCGCGCGAGCTCACCGAAACCGATCTCGAACGCGCCTACCACTCCACAGTCGATCCACGGTTGAATTACGAACAATCGCTGGAGATCGCGATGCTGATCGTGCGCAAGCGAACTGCATTGGCGGCGCACGCTGGCTGACGAGAAGCCGGGTTTGTGGTTTCGGTTCGGCGTGAGTCCCGCGATGCAATCCTTCGACAGCTCAGGATGCGCGGAGCCTGCAAGAACGAATCTCGAGCATCGGCGTAAACTGAGCGACGACTTTTTCGGAGCTTCTTCGATGTCACTGCGCCCCGCGTCTGTGCTGCTCGTTATCTCGGCTCTCGCAGCACTGTCGACATCTGCGCAAGCGTTTGGCGCGCAAGTCCTCGCCCCCAAGTCCAGCAGCAATCTGTCCGCACCATTTGCCGATGGCTTGAGTTGGCGATTGATCGGTCCTCAGCGCGGCGGTTGGGGCACTGTCGCGGTCGGCATCGCCGATCAACCCGATACGTTCTATTTCGGTGCGGCCGGCGGCGGCATCTGGAAGACGCTCGATGCCGGACGCACATGGCAACCAATCTTCGATCACGGCCCATCGTCGATCGGCGCGCTGGCGATCGCGCAGTCCGATCCGCGCGTGCTGTACGCGGGCACTGGGCAGGTGACCACGCGCTACGACATGGCGGCGGGCGAGGGCGTCTATAAATCCATTGATTCCGGGGCGACATGGAACTCTGTCGGGCTCGCAGCCACGCGCCATATCGGCGCGATCTGGATCGATCCGCGCGATGCGAACACCGTGATGGTTGCCGCGTTCGGTCACATGTTCGGGCCGAATCCGGAGCGCGGCGTATTCCGATCCGAGAACGGCGGCAAGACCTGGACGAAAACCCTGTTCGTCAGCGCGGAAACCGGCGCGGTCGATCTCGCGGTCGACCCGGAAGATTCCAACATCGTGTTCGCGGCAGTGTGGCAGGCGCACTTTCTGCCATGGATGAGTTATTTCACGCCGAACATCGGCAGCGAGAGCGGCATCTGGAAATCGACCGATGGCGGACGTCATTGGGTTCGCGTCGGTGGCAACGGCTGGCCCGAGGGCAAGCTTGGCCGCATCGGTCTTGCGGCGACACACACGGCGCAGGGCACGCGCATCTATGCGGTGGTCGATGCCGAAGCCAATGGCGGCCTGTATCGCTCCGACGATGCAGGTGCGAGCTGGAAAAAAGTCAACGCCGATGGCGAGTTGATCAACAGCTATTTCTCCAGCCTGACCGCAGTGCCGAGTAATCCCGATGCGGTGTACGCGATGGGTCGCTCGATCCATCTGTGTACAGCGGGCGGCACGCATTGCGAGATCGTGAAGGGTTCGCCGGGCGGCGACGATTATCATTACCTGTGGATCAATCCGAAGCGGCCCGAGCGCATGATCACCGGCTCCGATCAGGGCACGGTGGTGACGGTGGATGGTGGCAAGAGTTGGTCGAGCTGGTACAACCAGCCGACCGGCCAGCTCTACCATCTCGCAACCGACAATCGTTTTCCGTACTGGATCTACGCGGGCCAGCAGGACAACGGTACGGTCGCGATCGCAAGCCGCAGCGATTACGGTTCGATCGGTGATCGCGATTGGCACCCGGTCGGTGCCGACGAACGTGACGACGAAATCCCCGATCCGCGCAATCCGGAGATTGTCTACGGCTCGGGACTCGGCGGAAAACTCACGCGCTGGGATGCGCGCAATGGCGAAGTGCAAAACATTTCGCCGTGGCCAGTTTCCACCTACGGTGCGCGGCCGACATCGGTGAAATACCACTACACCTGGATCACGCCGATCGCGGTGTCGCAGCTCGCGCCGTATCCGCTGTATCAGGGCGCGCAGGTGTTGTTCCGTTCGCTCGACCAAGGTGCAACATGGCAAATAATTAGTCCGGACCTTTCATCGAAAGACCCCAATCGGAAAGATTGCGCAGGCGATCTCGAACCGGATGCTGCGCGTGCTTGCGGCTACGGCGTGGTCTTCAGCTTCGGTCTGTCGCCGCGCGACAACGACGAGATCTGGCTCGGCATGACCGATGGCCAGGTGCAGCTGACGCGCGATGCCGGCAAAAGCTGGAGCAACGTCGCGCCGCCGACGCTGCCGCATTGGGCGAAGATCAGTTCTGTCGATGTCTCGGCGCTTGATCCTGGCACGGCTTACATCGCGGTGGACAATCATCGCGAGGACGATTTTAGTCCGCTGGTCTGGCGCACGCATGACTACGGAAAAACCTGGACGAAAATCGTCGCCGGATTGCCCGTGAAGCATTTCGTCAGCGCGGTGCGCGCCGATCCAGGGAAGCGCGGCCTGTTGTACGCAGGCGCCGACCAGGGCGTGTACGTGTCATTCGACGACGGCGCGCACTGGCAGTCGCTACAACGCAACCTGCCGAATGCGATCGTCACCGATCTCGCGGTGCACGGCGACGACCTGATCGCGGCAACGCAAGGCCGCGCGATCTGGGTACTCGACGATCTCGCGCCGTTGCGCGAAGCCGACGCGGCGATCCTCAAGCAAGCTGCACATCTGTTCGAGCCGGCGACTGCGATGCGCGTGCGTCCGAACCAGAACAAGGACACGCCGCTGCCGCGCGAAGAACCGGTCGGCAAGAATCCGCCGAACGGAGCGATCTTTGACTACTGGCTCGCACGCGATGCGCATGCGCCTGTCGTGCTGAGCATCTTCGATGCGTCGGGAAAACTCGTGCGGAAATTCGCGAGCGACGATGTCGCGCCAAAACTTCCTGCCGAACGTTACTTCGAGCAACGCTGGTCGCAGGCACCGATGAATCCGTCCGTGCATGCTGGCATGCATCGTTACGTCTGGAACCTGCGCATGCTGCGGCCGACGACAGGACAATACGGTTACAGCATCGCTGCGATCGACGGCGACGATACGCCATTGTTGCCCGAAGGCATGCTGGTCGCGCCAGGCCGCTATCAGGCATCGCTGAGCGTGGATGGACACGATTACCGCACGATGTTCACGGTGCAAGCCGATCCGCGCGTCGCGGTCGATCACACTGCGGTGGAAGCGGCAATCGCCCTGTCGAACGATGTCGTAGCGGCGCTCGACAAGCAATTTGTTGCCAATGGCCAGGCACAGGCGGTGCAAAAGCAAATCGCTGCACTGGACAAGAAAATTGCTGCGGATCCGGCCAAGGCCGCGCTCGGAAAAATGCTTGCGGACTACGAGGCGAAACTCGCGCCGCTACTATCCGGCGAAGACAAAGACGCATTGAATCTCGGCCCAATCGGCGAGGCACTCAGTTCATTGCAGGTCGATCTGGAAGGTTCCGATCGCACGCCGACGCAGCCGCAACGCGACGTGTATGCGCGCTATGCAGGATTGCTGGATCGTGCTCTCGCAGCATGGGCCGCGCTCGATGCATCCGATCTGCAACAACTCAACACGTCCTTGCACGCTGCCGGACTCGATACGATCAAAGTGCCGACGCGTGCCGAGATCCCGGCAAACGATGCCGGTGTCTCAAGAGAAATGCCGTAGGGTGCGCCGCGCGAACAATTTGCCGGATTGAAAACATCGCGCGCGCAGCAGCGCGCTACGCACGTCAGTTGCTTAGGAGCGCGCGACGCGCGCGCAGATTGCGGATGTTCCAACCCAGGATCAGCACGACAAGCACATTGATGATCACCACCGAAACGGTGATCCAGCCGGGGTGATGCCAAAGTGCTAGCACCTCTACCGGGAGATACACCATCGCGCCGACACAGCCGAGCCAGGAAGCCCACGGCTTGTCACGCCAGAGGCCCCAGGCTTCGGCGCCGTGGATACTCGAATAGACCACCAGCGCGGCCGCGACGATATGGATATCCCCGTTACCGGTGTGCTTCATCAGGGTGGCGAAGAAGCCGTTATCCGGGTTGAGATGGTGGCGCTCTATCTGCGTGCCGATCCAGTCGTGCATGCGTTGCGCGCCCCAGAACTCCAGACCGATGGCTGTCGCCAGCGCGAGCAAGGATTTGATCGCCACGCCGACGGCGATCAACCACGGCCCGGCGTGCTGGCGCACTTCTTTGGCGCTGATGTGATGGTGTTCGCCGACGTGGCTCGGATCGTTCATCGATTTTTACTGGTCGATCGTCCGCATCAACCGCGTGAAGCGCGCTTGCGGTCGTTTTCGGTGCGTTCCTTCTTGCGCAGGCGAATCGCGACAGGAGTGACTTCCACCAGTTCATCGTCGGCGATGAATTCCAGCGCTTGCTCCAGCGACAGCTTCACTGCCGGCGTTAGTGATTCGTTATCGTCCTTGCCGGACGCACGGAAGTTCGTCAGTTGCTTTGCGCGCAGGGCGTTGACCGTGAGGTCGTTGTCCTTGGCGTGGATGCCGACGATCTGGCCTTCGTAGATTTCCTCGCCGGGCTCGACCATCAAGCGGCCGCGTTCCTGCATGAACATCTGCGCGTAGGCAGGCGAGGGGCCGGTGCCGTTCGAGATCATCACGCCATTCTGGCGCTCGGCGATCGCGCCGTCCGACTTCGGCCCGTAGTGATCGAACACGTGGAACAGCAGGCCGGTGCCGGCGGTGATCGTGCGGAACTCGGTCTGGAATCCAATCAGTCCGCGCGCGGGAATCATGAAGTCGATGCGCACGCGACCCTTGCCGTCGGGTTCCATGTTGACGAGCTGGCCACGACGTTCGCCGAGGCGCTGCATCACGCCGCCCTGGTATTGTTCTTCCAGATCGACGACCAGCGATTCGTACGGTTCCATCTTCTGCCCATCGACGTCCTTGATGATGACTTCAGGACGCGACACCGCGAGCTCGTAGCCTTCGCGACGCATGGTCTCGATCAGGATCGACAGATGCAATTCACCACGCCCAGACACCTTGAACTTGTCGGCGTCGTCGGTCTCTTCGAGCTTCAGGGAGACGTTGTGTTGGGTTTCGCGAATCAGGCGATCGCGCAACTGACGCGAGGTCAGGAACTTGCCGCCGCTGCGATCCTTCTTGCCCGCGAACGGCGAATTGTTGACCTGAAACGTCATGCTGATCGTCGGCTCATCGACGGTGAGCACGGGCAACTGCTCGGGCGCATCGACTGCGCAGATCGTCTCGGAAATGCCGAGGTCGCCAATGCCGGACACCGCAATGATGTCGCCGGCCTGCGCTTCGTCCACTTCGCGACGCTCAAGACCCATGAAGCCGAGCACTTGCAGCACCTTGCCTTGACGCGGCTTGCCGTCGCGATTGAGGATGGTGACGGACTGGTTGGTGCGCACCGTGCCGCGCTGGATGCGACCGACGCCGATGATGCCGACGTAGTTGCTGTAGTCGAGCGAAGTCACGCGCATCTGGAACGGGCCGTCCATGTCTACCGGCGGCGGCGCGACATGCTGGATGATCGCGTCGAATAACGGGTCCATGTTGCCTTCGCGCACGTCCGAGTTCAGCCCGGCATAACCGTGCAATGCAGACGCGTAAACGATCGGAAAGTCGAGTTGTTCTTCGGTAGCGCCGAGGCGATCGAACAGGTCGAACGTCTGATTGACGACCCAGTCCGGGCGCGCGCCTGGACGATCGACCTTGTTCACCACGACGATGGGCTTGAAGCCCATCGCGAATGCTTTCTGGGTCACGAAGCGCGTCTGCGGCATCGGGCCATCCATCGCGTCAACCAGAATCAGCACCGAATCGACCATCGACAGCACGCGTTCAACCTCACCACCGAAGTCGGCATGGCCTGGCGTATCGACGATGTTGACGCGGTAATCCTTCCAGCGGATCGCGGTGTTCTTGGAAAGGATGGTGATGCCGCGTTCCTTTTCCAGGTCGTTGCTGTCCATCATGCGTTCGGTGGTGACCGTGCGCTCGCTGAAGGTGCCGGACTGCTTGAGCAGTTGATCGACGAGGGTGGTCTTGCCGTGGTCAACGTGGGCGACGATGGCGATGTTGCGGAGTTTTTCGATGGACATAAGAATCTCGCCCGCCGGCGTGGGCGAGTCTGGGATGGAGGAATGAAGCCGATCATTGTACCTGTTCGCGGCGCCCACTGCCGCAATGCAGCAACGGGTTTCTTTCATCGATGATCGGCGAGTGCCGCCTTGTCTCAGGGGCGGCAGGCAGCGGGGAGGTATTTGATACCGATGGTGGTTCCGGCGGCTGTGTCGCAAGTCCAATGAATGGTCGTGCCCTGAGATTGCGGCATCAACACGAGAACGCTCGAACCACGTAGCTTGGGATTTGCTTTCGGCTCCTCGTAAGCCACGATAATCTTGCCGTCGGTTATGGTCACACTGCTCGTGTAATTGCCCGAAATCTGATCGGGTGCGGCCAATCCAGCCTGAGCATTGTCCCGAGGCATCCGTCCGTTGTTTGCGTAGTATTCGGCGACGGCGACCTTTGCACCATTGGCAAGCATCATGCCTTCGGACACCTGCGAGCGGATCACGTAATCCTGATAAGCAGGAATGGCGATAGCGGCGAGGATCGCGACCACGGCGACCGTCGTCATCGAGCCGCCTTGGCCAACGAGTTCGGCGGGCGATTGTTCGTACGTCACCTGCAAGGCGAGCCGTTGATCGTTCGCTTCCAATGCGATTCCCGCCGCACCTTCAACCGGCAGATGCAATTGGCTCGCGCTCGGAAGTTGGGTCAGGTCGTTCGGTTGGCCAAGGATGTCGCCGGCGCTCTGTAGCAGCCCCAAGTAGGTGTAGTAGACCTCGCGCTGCATGTTGCGGGTCGTGGCCGCAAATCCGATGAGGGTATGGGCGCTGTCGTAAGACTGCGACGTGCGCAGCCAATCGCCGATCGAAGTGTCGGGGCTGGATGCGGCGCGATCGACCAAGGCTTGCGGCACTTTGGCGAACACTAGGTAATTGCCGTCTTCCACCCAATAGAGATGGCTTCCCGCGCGCGAGTACAGCTTCATCCACGCCGCCGTCTTCGAGTTCATTCCAGGTTGGTTGGCGGCTTGGGTCAGCGATGCGTTCAAACCGTTGATGTCCAGCTCGTGGATCTGCGCGCCGCCGATCTTGACGACGCTATTGCGCCAGCCGAAGCGTTTGGCGAGTTCGTCGAGCTTGGCGTAGAGAGCCGCGCGATCGCGCATACTTATCGCGAAATAAGTGCCGTTGGCATCGGCGAACAACACCTTTTGCGGGCCGACGAGGTTCGCTGAAGCGAGCGGATCCATGCCGGTCTTGGCCTGGATCGTTGACAGCACGGAATCGATCTGCGTGCGCACGCCGACACCAAAATCGCGTTCAAGGTTGTCATGGATCGATTGCAGGTTTTGCGCACCTGGCGATGCGATGGTGACGACCCAATCGGGCTTCCCGGAAGATTTCAGGTCGATCGTGCCGGCATCCGTTGCGAGATATCCGAGCAATCGGGATTGCGGTGCACGGATCTGCAAGCGCAGCCGGCCGTGACCATTCACTGTTCCCCAGCCCAACGCGACGCTTTGTGCGCGTTCAATCGCATCGTGAAGAACGCCATCCGGAGGTGCGTCGTGAAGCTGCGCGGCGAGCGTGTTGTTGATGCCCTTGGCGCTCAGCCACACGAACAACCCCTGGCCGGAACTGTCGATCTCGCGCTCGTCGTCCTGCATCGGATGCGGATGTTCAGCTTTGAGTTGGGCGATGTCCTGCTGGAGCGTCAGTGCCGATGCCGTCGTGCCAACCGACAGGAACAGTCGATGCGCTTTGGCATCGAAATGCAACGCGCCGTATTTCTGCAACACGGCATCGCCGTTGGCGTCGAAAGGCGCCTGCAACGGTGAGGGTTGGCCCGCAGCCAATGCGGTGATGCGTGTGTTGAGGCTCGCAACATCCGGCACATCCAGGATTGTCGTCACCAAGACGCGACTGAACGGCGATACGCCGTCGCTGGCATCGATCACCGCGACTTCGATCGGCGCAGCCTGATCACCCAGCAACAATTGCACGACAGCGCCGCCTTCGGCTTGTGCCAGCAACGGTTCGGTGCTTGCGGCCTTGCGCAAGTCGGCAATGACTTTTGCGTGACGTTCATTGGCAAACGCCGCATCGAGCGGACGGCCATCCGGGGCCGACAACGTGCCCCAAAGTGAAGGAATGCGCGCATAGGCGACGGTGTGTTCGGGCAGACGTTTGCTGAGCCACGCCGGCTGCGAAATTTGCGCGTCGGCGCGGGCAATTGCTGCGGCATCGACGGCGGCAGGATGGCTTTCATTGCTCGACAAGCCGTTGCGATTGCAACCGGCGAAAAAGGTGAATGCTGCGATCGCGCTGACGAGCAGCACGCGCTGTTGGATTTTCATGCGGTAGTTCCCCAAGGTGAAGCAGTAGCGAAGATGGCCGGTATTCGGCATTCCGAAATCGACGCGGCATGGTAGCAAACGGGTCTTTCCCACACTGCTCGGCAAACACCGTTATCATTCGCGCTGTGGTTTGCGTGCTCGTTCGCGATCGCCGACAGCCCATGCATCGATCCGATGCTGCGCCCGCCCAATTCCTGTATTCACATTCCGGAGAAACCGATGTCCACGATGATCGCCACGTTCGCCACCAGCAAAGGCCCGATCCATGTCGAGTTGTATCCCGACAAGGCGCCGATCACCGTCGCGAATTTCGTCAATCTCGCCAAACGCGGTTACTACAACGGACTGAGCTTCCATCGAGTGATTCCGGATTTCATGGTGCAAGGTGGTTGCCCCGAAGGCAGCGGTCGTGGCGGCCCTGGCTACAAGTTCGAGGATGAGGTCAAGACCGGCTTGCGCCACGAGAAAGGCGCGCTGTCGATGGCGAACGCGGGGCCGGGCACCAACGGCAGCCAGTTCTTCATCACCCACGTCGCCACGTCGTGGCTGGATGGCAAACACACCGTATTTGGCAAGGTGGTGAGCGTCGACGACCAGAAAATCGTTGACGCCATCAAGGGCGGCGACAATATCGACAGCATCACCATCGAAGGCGATGTGGATGCGTTGCTGGCCAGCCAGTCGGCACGCGTGACTGAATGGAATCGCGTGCTCGACAGCAAGCGTTGATTACAATTTGGGTTGCAACTTCGATTGCAGCCCATGCGATCGCAGAGCACGTTGAATGCAGTGACGCGCCTGTTGCGTCAGTGCTCGAAGTGCGCGGAATCGAGTAGTCGCGATACATTCATCGCATCGCGGTCGTAGTAGTACTCGGCAGGCGCCATCCACAGAATGAAGCTGAGTCGGTCGCTGCGTGCGGCCGCCACCACCATGCCGCGATACTGCAAGCCTGCATTCGTGCTGGCCTTGAACTCGAAGCGCAGTCCGTCGACATCGCCGAAACGCGCGGGCCGCAACCCTTCGGACTGGATGTTGACCGCGCCGGTTTCGGTCAGCGCGTCCAGCACGATGTCGCGGATTTCTTCGGCGTGCATCCCAGTGTGGAATGCGGGTGCGTCGGGTCGGTCGCTGCTGACGCGGCGCTCTAGGAACACATGCTCGCCGCTCTTCACAGACGGCACGATGTAAAGACGATTGAGCGGAATGCCGTCGATCGTCCAGATCTGGTAGCGCGGAAATTCGAAGCGCGACCATGCGATCGGCGTATCGAATGCGATGCCGTTGGCAGACGCGTTCCCGGGCTGCACCAGTCGTCCGCCGCCGCAGCCAGCAAGCAATGCGATCACGGCAAACAGCATCAACATGGACGATGTTTTCAACGATGCATGATTCACGGCGCGTGTCCCTGCAATTCGGCAAGATCGTGTGCGACGAAGGCGCGATCCGGCTCATTGCTGGCGAGTTTCAGGTAATGCTGCAAGGCGTCTATCGCTGCATCGCGTTCCCCGGCATCGCGCAAGGCCATGCCGTGTTCGCGCCACGCGGAGGTGGGTGGATTTGGCAGGGCGATTGCCCGTGCGTACCAGCGTGCGGCTTCGCTGCGATCGCCCGGATTCGCACGGCGGCGATACGCTTCGCCGAGATAGAAACTCAGCAACGCCTTGTCTTCGACGGGTGCATCGACAAGCAATTCGGACACCACCAGGATCGATGCGGCGTATTGCCGCCGCGCCAGTTCCGCATCCAGCCAGTGCTGCAGGAATGGATGCGTGGCGGCACGATACGCGGCTTCATTGCGTTCACTGCCACGCGTCTGATTTCCTGAAATCGCAACCGCAGCAACTTCGGCGCGCATGTCATCGAGCCGTTCGCGCGTTGCCGGATGCGTCGAGAAAATTCGCGATGGCTTTCCGTAAGTCTTGGTCTCGTCCTCGCGCAGTATCCGCGCCCACAAATCCACGGCGGCTTGCGGATCGTAGCCACGCGCGACCATTTCACTGAAGCCGAGTTTGTCCGCTTCGCCTTCCTGTTCGCGCGAGAAACTCGACAACGCCGCCGTGCCTGCCAGTGTGCCAACCGAGCCGGCGATCGGAGCGCCAACGCCGGAGCTGGCGACTTCGAATGCGCTTGTCCATGCCGATACGTTCTTGCTGCGTCGCCATTCCTTCAGCACGTGTTGCGCGCGATAATGGCCGACCTCGTGCCCGATCACGAACGCGAGTTCGGCCTCATTGCGCACGCGCAGCAGTGCGCCCGTCCACAGGATCAACATGCCGTTCGGCGCCATCATCGCGTTGAACTGCGGTTGCTCGACGACATAGACGCGCATGTCGGCGCAGTAATCGGCCGCGACCTTGCATGCGACACCGCGCACGTAAAAGTTCAACGCAGGATCGCGCACGAGTTGCGGCGAGGACTGCAGTTCGCGTTCGGCGTGCTGCATTTCGTACCACAGTGCATCCTCATCGCTCCCTGCAACGGGGCGGCTGCCGGGAGTGGCGATGCGCACGGGCTCGTTTGCTGCGCAGGCGACCAACGCCAGCAACAGCGCGAACATGATCGGCATGCGCCAGCCGCGCATCACAGCGGCACATCCTTGAGCAAGGATGCGACTGTGTCGTGCGCGCCGGCTGCATCGCGCAGGTCGCCATGTTCATCGATCAACAGGTTGAACCACACGACCCGGCCGGTGCGCAGATCCACCAGCGAAGCCAACCCGACCTGTTCGCCGCCGCCGATGTCGCCGCCGAGCAGCAGAGCACCGACTACGCGCATCGCTGCGCGACCACTGCCGGTGTAACTGTCGCGGATGTAGGTGAATAGTGCGTAGTCGGCGCCGGTCGCTTCGCGCAACACCGAAACGCCAGGGCCGAGCGTCCAGTCGAACCGCCCGTGTTTGGTCGCGAGATCCGTGTCGGGCCGGCTGTGCATCATGATGCTGTTCGCAACCGCCTGATTCAGCAGCAGCAATTGCCTGATGCGATCGCTCGGCAGACCTGCTGACGGCGGAACATAGTTTGACAGCGTCGCTACGCCATGCGACGTGAGCAACTCACGCACGGCGGCTGGGTACGCACGCCGCGCAGCTTCCGTCCATGCCGGGCGTGCCTCCTGCATGCCGCCGGCCATGACTTCGTAGAGTTCGATGTCCGGCTCGATCAGCACCACGCTGCCATGGATTTTCACTGGCGTGCCTGCGGCATCGCTCGCGGTGCGGATATTGGTGGTGGAGCATGCACCGAGCAATAGCGCGATCGACACCGTCACGAATGCGCGGATCGTCGCCGACGCGCTGCGTTCCATCGAATGTGCATGACGCTGTGGCATCGCAATCTCCCGATACCTGCATAGTGCGAGGCCTGCGTTGTGCGTTCAAGCAGGTTCGTTCGAGCCAGTCGGACGGATTGTCTGCTATCATTTTCGGCCTCGCAATCGTCTCTTTCCGAGGATTTCCCGATGCTGCAACTCGCCCAGCGAGTCGGTCGCGCCAAGCCCAGCGCGATCATGGTCGTCGCCGAGAACGCCAAGCGTTTGAAGGGCGAAGGGCGCGACATCATCAATTTCTCGATTGGCGTGCCGAACTTCCTGCCCGGCCCGCACGTGTACGACGCGGTGCGCAAGGCGCTCGACCACGACAGCGGCCAGTACGGCAGCAATCGCGGTTCCGACGCATTGCTCGATGCGTTCATCGCGCACATGGAGCAGGTCGGCATGACCGGTTACACGCGCAAGAATTGCGCGATCGGCATCGGTGCGAAAGGCGTGTTGTACAACTTGATGGAAGTGCTGCTCGACGACGGCGACACGATCGCGTTTCCGACGCCGTACTGGACGAGTTACCTGGACATCGCCGAAATCCTCGACGCAAAAATCCAGTTGCTGCCATGTCCGCCGGAACAGGATTACAAACTCACGCCCGCTCAGCTCGACGCCGCGCTCGCTTCGAAACCGAAAGTATTCCTGTTCAACAACCCGTCCAATCCGACCGGCATGGTCTACACGCGCGATGAAATCTCGGCGCTCGCCGACGTGCTGGTGAAACATCCGGAATGCTGGATCATCACCGACGACATCTACAATCGCATGGTGTTCGACGGCATCGGCTATCACAATTTCGTGATGGCGCGGCCGGAATTGCGCGACCGCGTGATCTTCATGGATTCGTGTTCGAAGACCTACGGCATGCCGGGCTGGCGCATCGGTTTCGTCGCAGCGCCGGAAGTCGTCGCGAACGCGGTAGTGACATTGAACTCGAATCACATCACCAATCTGCCAGAGGTCACCAGCGCCGCAGCGCTCGCCGCATTGAGCGGTCCGCAGGACGTGCCAATCGCGAAGAACGCCGAATTCCAGGAACGCCGCGACCGCGTGATCGCTGCGATGCGCGCGATCCCCGGCGTCGTCTGCCCGAAGCCTCAAGGCGCTTTCTACGTGTTCCCGGACGTCAGCTGCGCGTTCGGCAAGATGCACGGCACGATGCGCATCGACAACGACGTGGATTTCTGCAATGCATTGCTCGAAGCCAAAGGCGTCGCCTGCGTGCCGGGCGTCGCATTCGGCGAGCCACGCGCGCTGCGGATTTCATACACATGTCCGGCGAACCAGCTCGACGATGGATTGCGTCGTTTTCAGGATTTCTTTGCCGAGTTGAAATGATCCTTTCACAGGATGAGTTGGACGCGCAACGATCCAACCACCTGCAATATCAAACCGTTCGTGGTGAGCCTGTCGAGCCACGTTGCGCCACCACCTGATTTCGGAGCTAAACCATGAAAACCCCCGTTCGCGTTGCTGTCACCGGCGCTGCAGGCCAGATTGGCTACGCACTTCTCTTCCGCATCGCTGCCGGCGACATGCTTGGCGCCGATCAGCCGGTGATTCTGCAATTGCTCGAAGTCACGCCTGCATTACCCGCGTTGCAGGGCGTGGTGATGGAACTCAACGACTGCGCGTTCCCGACTTTGCACAGCGTGGTTGCGACCGACGATCCGAACGTCGCGTTCAAGGACGCCGATTACGCTTTGCTGGTCGGCGCCCGCCCGCGGGGACCGGGCATGGAGCGCAAGGATTTGCTCGAGGCCAATGGCGCGATCTTCGGCCCGCAGGGCAGGGCGATGAACGCGCATGCAAGCCGCAACATCAGGGTGCTTGTGGTCGGCAATCCGGCTAACACGAATGCGCTGATCGCGCAGCAGAACGCCCCCGAACTCGATCCACGCTGTTTCACCGCAATGGTTCGCCTCGACCACAACCGCGCGATTTCGCAACTCGCCGAGAAGACTGGCGCACTCAACACCGACATCAGGCGTGTCACGATCTGGGGCAACCACAGCTCGACGCAATATCCGGATTTGCATCACGCCACGGTGAAAGGTTCTGCCGCGATGGATCAAATCAACCAAGCATGGTACGACGGCACGTTCATTCCGACCGTGCAGCAGCGCGGCGCCGCGATCATCAAGGCGCGCGGTGCATCTTCGGCCGCCTCGGCCGCATCTGCCGCGATCGATCACATGCGTTCGTGGGCGCTCGGTACCGCCGAGGGTGACTGGGTGTCGATGGGTATTCCTGCCGATGGCAGCTACGGCATCGCGCCGGGAGTGATCTACGGTTACCCCTGCGTCTGCCGCAACGGCGTGTACGAAATCGTGGAGGGTCTTGCAATCAACGACTTCGCGCGCGCGCGCATGGACGCGAGCGACAAGGAGCTTCGCGAGGAGCGCGCTGGCGTCGAGCATTTGTTCCCGACGCATTGACTTGCAGAAGGCAGTGATCGCATGACGCAACTTTCATCCGGGGCACGATTCCGTGCCGCCGTTGCTGCTGAAGCGCCGCTACAGGTGATGGGCGCGATCACCGCTTATGCGGGCCTGATGGCGAAGCGCGTGGGCTATAAGGCGTTGTATCTCTCGGGGGGCGGCGTAGCGGCGAATTCGCTAGGCGTGCCGGATCTCGGCATCAGCACGATGGAAGATGTGCTGACCGACGCACGCCGGATCGTCGATGCGACGCAGATGCCGTTGCTGGTGGACATCGACACCGGCTGGGGCGGAGCGTTCAACATTGCGCGCACGATCAAGTCCCTCATCAACGTCGGCGTCGCGGCCGTGCACATGGAGGATCAGGTCGGTCAGAAACGCTGCGGCCATCGCCCCGGCAAGGAAGTAGTATCGAAGGCGGAGATGATCGATCGGGTGAAGGCGGCCGTCGATGCGCGTACCGATGATTCTTTCGTCATCATGGCGCGAACCGATGCGGCTGCGGTTGAAGGCATCGATGCTGCGATCAATCGCGCTGTCGCTTACGTCGAAGCCGGTGCCGACATGATCTTTCCGGAGGCGATGAAGACGCTCGACGATTACCGTCGCTTCAAGGCTGCAGTGAAGGTACCGATTCTCGCCAACCTTACCGAATTCGGATCGACACCGTTCTTCACTACGGACGAATTGCGCGATGCCGGCGTGGACATCGCGTTGTACTGCTGTGGCGCGTATCGCGCGATGAACAAGGCCGCGCTCAACTTCTACGAAACCGTGCGCCGCGAAGGCACGCAGAAGAACATCATCGAAAGGTTGCAGACGCGCGATGAGTTGTACGATTTCCTCGGCTACCACGCCTACGAGGACAAACTCGACGCACTGTTTGTTGATACAAAACCGGGCGCGTGAGCGCGTCGGATGCGAATCGAATCGGAGACACGCAATGACTGAAGCAGCAACCCCGTTCAAGCCCAAAAAATCCGTCGCTCTCTCAGGAGTGGCGGCAGGGAATACCGCGCTGTGCACGGTCGGCCGCACCGGCAACGATCTGCACTATCGCGGCTATGACATCCTCGATTTCGCGACGACGAGCGAGTTCGAGGAGATCGCGCATCTGCTCGTCCACGGCACATTGCCCAATCGTGCGGAGCTCGCCGGCTACAAGAGGAAGCTGAGAGCGTTGCGCGGCATTCCGGCTTCGGTAAAAGCCGTGCTTGAGCAATTGCCGGCATCGGCGCATCCGATGGACGTGATGCGCACGGCGGTGTCGGTGCTCGGCTGCGCATTGCCGGAAAAGGATGACCACAACCATCCGGGCGCGCGCGACATCGCCGATCGTCTGATGGCATCGCTCGGCTCGATCCTGCTGTACTGGTACCACTTTGCGGTCAATGGCAAGCGCATCGATGTCGAGACCGACGACGATTCCATCGGCGGCCATTTTCTGCACCTGCTGCACGGCGAGAAACCGAGTGCGCTGTGGGTGCGCGCAATGCACACCTCTCTGATTCTGTATGCCGAACATGAATTCAACGCTTCGACGTTCGCCGCGCGCGTGATCGCCGGCACCGGCAGCGACATGTATTCGGCGATTGCCGGGGCGATCGGTGCCTTGCGCGGCCCGAAGCACGGCGGCGCGAACGAGTTCGCGTTCGAGATCCAGAAACGCTACGAAACGCCGGACGAAGCCGAGGCCGATATCCGCGCACGCGTCGAACGCAAGGAAGTGGTGATCGGATTCGGCCACCCGGTTTATACGACCGGCGATCCGCGTAACGAGGTCATCAAGGAAGTCGCGCGCGAATTGTCGGCGGAGCAGCACAACATGAAGATGTTCGCCATCGCCGAGCGCCTTGAGGCGACGATGTGGGACATCAAGAAAATGTTCCCGAACCTCGACTGGTTTAGCGCGGTGAGCTATCACATGATGGGCGTGCCGACCCCGATGTTCACGCCTCTGTTCGTGATCTCGCGCACCTCGGGATGGAGCGCGCACGTGATCGAACAGCGTATCGACGGCAAGATCATCCGGCCGAGCGCGAATTACACGGGGCCGGAGGATCTGAAGTTCGTTCCGATCGACGAGCGATGACGTGAAGAAACAAGAGGTAGTAGCCGGCAGCACTCGAAATGCTGAAAAAAGCCGCGCGATGCGCGGCTTTTTCTACCTCAACGAAAATCAGCGGTAACGCGTCAGATTAAACCTTCGCTACGCATCGCCCGTTGCACGCCGGCATCGGCCGCCATGCGCTTGTCAAATGCGGCGAGGTTGTCGAGACCGGCCAGGTCGAGGCCTAGCTTTTTCGTCCACTGATACACCACGAACAAATACGGATCAGCGATCGAACGCGTTCCGGCCAGCCAGTCCTTTCCTTCGAGTTGCTTATCGGCGCGCTCGAACAGGCCGCGCAGTTTCTTCTTCGCGGCGTCCTTGGTTTTCTCGATGCTCGCAGTGTCTTCGAGGAATGCAGTCGAACCGAACAAAGGATGGAATGCGGTGTGCACGTCGGCGTTGAGGAACGACAGCCAGCGATTCACCTCGGCGCGGCTCTTCGGAGTGCCATCGCCGCCGAGGTGGCTTTCGGGATTGAGGTCGGCAAGATAATTCAGGATTGCTGCGTTCTGGGTCAGCGCCATGTCGCCATCGACGAGCGCGGGTACGGCGCCCGCCGGATTGATCTTCAGGTATTCGGGTTGCTTCGCTTCGGCATGGGTCAGTACCTTGACCTCGAACGGTTTGCCGATCCATTCGAGTGCGATGTGGTCGGACAGTGAGCAGGCACCTGGCATCGTGTAAAGCTTCATGCGGCGAAACTCCGTTGTGGGGAGTTCCAGTGGTGGGGTCGCATTGGCGCGACGCAAACCGCACCGATGGGACGCAGCGTCTTACGGTGCGAGATGGCCGCTGACGATACGGCCAGCCGCGCTTCGGCCAATCCGGTAGAAGTTCTGATCGCCGATCGACGCGACCAGTCGAGAGTTCGCCCAGCCGGGATGATCCACTGCGCTCGACGCGAAATAACTGGCGCCCGGCACGACTTCGTGGCGTTGACCGGCTGGCTTGGCCCATTCGCGTTCGGTGGCGATCGCAATCCGCAACGCAGTGTAAAAAGCGCCCATGTCTGCAAGACGATTGGACGGATCGAGCGTAGTCAAGGCGAACTGACCCGGCGCGGTCACGACCGCGCAAACAGAGTTGCCCCACGTGCCGCTGTCGCGGCGGCGCAATGCGACTTCGGCAATCGCGCGCTGGCCGATTTCCGGCTGGCCGCGCGCTTCAAGATAGACGGTGGTCGCCAGACACATCGGGTCGGCGGCTTGGTGAGGCAACACGTGCGCCATCCAGAGGATCAATGCCAGCTTCATCGCGGTGGTTCCTTGCTCCGTTCGCCTGTCGGCCGTCCCAATGCGGCGGTGAATGCCGGGACGACGGACGCGGTGTGGCGTCATGGGGACATCTGCTACTGAATTGGACATGCGGTTTGGATCGGTCGAATCGTCGACGATTCAAGCCTGTTCGCAGGCACTCCCTGAATACTGCGACAACAGGGGGAGGCGAACCTTAGCATGCCTGTCCGCAGAAAACCTGAACGTGATTATCAGGAACTGATTGATTGAATTAGAATTTTTATTCCGAATGGTAGCGGTGACGACAAGGCGGTAGCGCGCTGTGCGCACGACACAAGCGCAACAATCATGCGCCCAGCGCACGCTACAACAGCGCTGCCAGCCGGCTGCCCTGGTCGATCGCGCGCTTGGCGTCGAGTTCGACCGCGACATCCGCGCCGCCGATGATATGAACCTCCCGACCTGCGTCCCGCAACGGTTGCAACAACTCACGCAGCGGCTCCTGGCCTGCGCAGACAACCACATGATCGACCGGCAACACCTGTTCGACGCCTTCAACACGAACGCTAAAACCGGACTCGTCCATGCCGAGGTATTCCACGCCGCCCAGCATCTTCACGCCCTTCGCCTTGAGCGTGGCGCGGTGAATCCAGCCGGTTGTCTTGCCGAGCTTCGCGCCGGGCTTGCCAGTGCTGCGTTGCAGCAGCCAGATTTCGCGGGCAGGCGGTTCGACATGCGGTTGCATCAATCCGCCTCGTGAGCGTTGTTCTGGATCGACGCCCCACTCGGCCATCCAGCGCGCCGGATCGAGGCTTGGCGATGGTGCGTCCTGCACGAGGAATTCGGCGACATCGAAACCGATACCGCCCGCGCCAACGATCGCCACGCGCTTGCCGGGTACGACGCGGCGCGTCAGGACATCCAGATAGCTACAGACCTTCGGGTGTTCATGGCCCGAAAAATTCACCACGCGCGGGATGACGCCGGTGGCTACCACGACGGCATCGAAGTCGGAGACATCGGCATGCACGATGTGTCGACCGAGGCGCAACTCGACGCGATCTTCTTCCACGCGATGCTTGAAGTAACGTAGCGTCTCGTAGAACTCTTCCTTGCCCGGAATTTGTTTGGCGAGATTGAACTGGCCGCCAATCTCGTCATGGGCATCGAACAACGTCACGCGATGTCCGCGTTGTGCAGCAACGGTTGCGCAGGCAAGGCCGGCTGGCCCTGCGCCGACCACTGCGATGCGTCGTGGGGTCTTCGTCGCGACGTAATTCAATTCTGTTTCGGCGCAGGCGCGCGGATTGACGAGACAGCTTGCCTTTTTGCCGACGAACACATGGTCGAGGCAGGCCTGGTTGCAGGCGATGCAGGTATTGATCGCCTGCGCGCGACCAGCTTTCGCCTTGTTCACCCAATCCGGGTCGGCGAGCAATGGGCGCGCCATCGACACCATGTCGGCGGCGCCGGATGCGAGGATGCGCTCGGCGACGTCGGGCATATTGATCCGATTTGTCGCGATCAGCGGCAGCGCGACATGCGGCTTCATCCGTGCGGTGACTTCGGCGAATGCAGCGCGCGGAACCGAGGTCGCGATCGTCGGTACGCGCGCTTCGTGCCAGCCGATGCCAGTGTTGATGATTGTCGCGCCTGCGGCTTCGACAGCCTTGGCTTGGGCGACGATTTCGTCCCAGGCCGAGCCTTCGGCGACGAGTTCGAGCATTGACAGCCGATAGATCAAAATAAAATCCGGCCCGCAGGCTTCGCGTACGCGGCGCACGATTTCGACCGCGAAACGCATCCGCCGCGTTGCATCACCACCCCAGGCATCGTTGCGCTGGTTCGTGCGCGGAGCGAGGAATTCGTTAATCAGATAGCCTTCGGAGCCCATGATTTCGACGCCGTCGTAACCGGCATCGCGCGCGAGCCGCGCGGCATTTGCATACGCCGTGATCTGACGTTCGACACCACGCGCGCTCAGTGCGCGTGGTGTGATCGGGCTGATTGGCGACTTGATCTTCGAAGGTGCGACCGCGAACGGATGTCCCGCATAACGACCTGCGTGCAGCAACTGCAGGCAGATGCGACCCCCATCGGCATGCACCGCCTTGGTGACGATGCGGTGCTTGTGGATTTCCCACGGCCAGTTGAGCTTGCCGGAGAAAGGTTTCAGCCAGCCGAGCATGGTCGGCGAAATCCCGCCCGTCACCATCAAGCCGACGCCGCCGCGCGCGCGTTCGGCGAAATACGCGGCGAGCTTCGGGAAATCCGACGCGCGATCTTCCAGCCCGGTGTGCATCGAGCCCATCAGCACGCGATTGGGCAGAGTGCAGAAACCGAGGTCGAGCGGGGCGAACAGGTGCGGGTAATCGGTGGTCATCGCGGCACGCATGAAGGGCAGCGCGCACCATGCCGGTAATCATTCGAGCGTACAAGTCAGAGCGTATGAGTGCTCGCGTCGTCGTTCGGTTGCAACGCGAATGGGGCGCTTCTGGCAAAATAGCCGACTGCCCGTAGCCGTCCGAGAGACCATGAGCCACCACGACATCCGTTCCGCCGTTCGCCCCGATCCCGATCAGCCAATGCTGGACATCGCTGATTACGTCACCAGCTATACCATCGATTCGGACGAGGCTTACAACACCGCGCGTTACATGTTGCTCGATTCGCTGGCCTGCTCGATGCTGGCGATGAAGCATCCGGAGTGCGTAAAGCATCTCGGCCCGATCGTGCCGGGTGCGACGCTTGCCGGCGGTGCGCGCGTTCCGGGAACAGATTTCGAACTCGACCCCGTGCAAGCCGCGTACAACATCGGCGTGCAGACACGTTGGCTGGATTTCAACGACACATGGCTCGCGGCCGAGTGGGGCCACCCTTCCGACAACCTGGGCGCGATTCTCGCCGTCGCCGATTACCTCAGCCGCAAAGCCGAGCGCGAAGGCGGCAAGCAGATCACCGTGCGCGAGGTGCTCGGCTGGGCGATCAAGGCGCACGAAATTCAAGGTTGTTACGCATTGCTGAACAGTTTTAATCGCGTCGGCATGGATCACGTCATTCTTGTGCGACTGGCATCCACCGCCGTCGCCACTGCGATGCTTGGCGGCAGCCACGATCAGATCGTCAACGCGGTGTCGCATAGTTGGATCGACAACGGCGCGCTGCGCACCTATCGCCACGCGCCGAACACCGGCCCGCGCAAAAGTTGGGCAGCCGGCGATGCCTGTCGTCGCGCGGTGACGCACGCACTGAATGCGGTGCGCGGCGAGCCGGGTTACCCGAGCGCACTGACCGCGAAAACTTGGGGCTTCTACGATGTGGCGTTCAAGGGCCAGCCGTTCACGTTCGAGCGCCCGTTCGGTAGCTACGTGATGGAGAACGTGCTGTTCAAGATCAGCTTCCCGGCTGAATTTCATGCACAGACTGCGGTGGAATGTGCGATGCAGCTGCATCCGCAGGTCAAGCATCGCATTGAGGAGATCGAACGGATTGCGATCCAGACCCAGGAAGCCGGCGTGCGCATCATCGACAAGACCGGCCCGCTGTCCAATTATGCCGATCGCGACCATTGCATTCAGTACATGGTGGCCGTGCCGCTGATCTTCGGCCGCCTGACTGCAGACGATTATGCCGACCCGGCCGCCGCTGACCCGCGTATCGATGCTTTGCGTGCGAAGATGACGGTGGAAGAAAATCCGCGATTCACCAAGGATTATTTCGATCCTGACAAGCGCTACATCGGCAATTCGTTGCAGGTATTCTTCAAGGACGGTAGCTCGACCGACATGGTGTCGATCGACTATCCGATCGGGCACCGCAAGCGGCGCGCCGAAGGTATTCCAGTGCTGCTAAAGAAGTTCGAGGCGGCACTGCGTGGGCAGCTGACAGCGGCGCAGGCCAACCGCATCGTGGATCTGTGCGCCGCTCCGGACCGTCTGGATTCGACCCCGATCCAGAGTTTCCTGAACGAGTTTGTTGGACGATAACAAATGGTTGCGATCTCGCTAAGAACTTGTTAGTCTCCCGTTAACACCGTCCTCACGAGGCTGTTCATATGGTCGGTACGGTTGACGTGCGCAGCATCTGAATCAGGGTCGTTTCAAGCCTTTTAGTCGTTTTACAAGGAGTTCAACATGAAGAAGCAAATCCTCTGCCTTGCCCTGCTTGGTGCGATGGGTGCGGCACAAGCCGTCATGGCGCAAGACTACGACGACCGTTGGTATATTGATGGCTCGATCGGCTACAACTTCCAGGACAAGGCCCGCGACACCCAGAACGCCCCATTCGGGACGATCGGCGTGGGCAAGCAGATCTCGCCGAACTGGGCGCTGGAATTGAACTTGAATTACCAGAATCCGCGTGAAAAGGCCGCGATTATCCCGGTGTCGCCCACCAGTGCCTTTTTTTTGGGAGGGGGGCAGAATTGGGAGCAGTACGGGATTGAGATGGACGCCCTGTATCACTTCCGCGTCGGCCCGACTTGGAACCCATACATGCGCCTTGGTATCGGCTGGGAGCATTCCAAACAAGACTTTCTGTTTGGTGCTCTCCCCGCTGTGCTGGTGCAGGGAACTCGCAATAACAACGGCGTGACGGGGATTTTCGGGCTCGGACTTGACAGGAATTACGGGCGTTATGGTGTCCGCACTGAGTTCGGCGCGCGTTACGACGGCGACAATAACAGCCTGAATTCACAGAACAACCACTTCGTCGACCTGCTTGCCTCGGTTGGCGTGACCGTGGCCCTCGGCCCGGAGCCGATGAAGGCTGTGGAACCCGCCCCGGCCCCCGTCGCGACTTGCGCCGACAAGGACTCCGACGGCGATGGCGTGAACGATTGCAACGACAAGTGCCCGAACTCACCGGCTGGCCAGACCGTTGGTCCGGACGGTTGCCCGGTTCCGGTCACGATTGATCTGCGCGGCGTGAACTTCGACTTTGACAAGTCCACTCTGCGTCCGGATGCGGTTGCCATCCTCAACGAGGCGATCGAAGTGCTCAGGAAGTATCCGGAGCTGAGGGTTGAAGTCGCCGGCCACACCGACTCGATCGGTACCGACGCCTATAACCAGAAGCTGTCGGAGCGTCGCGCCAAGGCCGTGTACGACTACCTGACCAGCAACGGCATTGACGCCGGTCGCCTGGTGGGTCCGCACGGTTACGGTGAGAGCCGCCCGATCGCGCCGAACACCACGCCTGACGGCAAGGACAATCCGGAAGGTCGTGCGCAGAACCGTCGTACCGAGCTGAACGTCCAGAACTAACGGACGTCGGTTCATGCAATACCAGAAGCCCGGCCTCGTGCCGGGCTTCTGCGTTTCTGGTGGTTGACGCAGCGTGCGACATTGCTTGTGGAACGCGCGCAAGCTTCCTACACTCGGGTCTCATTGGTTCCAGCGGGAAACAACAATGCAGCACGTCCATACGTTTGCAATCATGCTTCTGGCTGGCATGCTCGCTGCACCGGCATACGCTGGACCGGATTGCTCCGTCAAGTCGGTTCCGCAACCACTGCCGTTACGGCCGACCGCGTTGCCTGCACTCAGTTCCGAATTGCCCGGTAGCGGGCGTCAACTGGGTTCGCCGGAAGGTGTGCTGGCGTATACGAGCAACGAGGAACAGGCGGTGGATCGGGTGCTGTTGCGATTGCGTCTGGAAGGCTGTCAGAACGTGTCACAGGCCGCTGCATACGTGCCCCGCACGAAATGGGATAACACGCCGTATCGATTCAATGCCGGCGGTGATGGCAAGAAGTTCAACGCGGCCGATTTCTCGGCGTGGATGGAATCCAAGGGCATCCACGTTTCAAAAGGCAAACCTCAGCCGATGCCCGCCGATCCCGCAGCGCAGCCACAATCGCCATCTGGACAATAAATCGCGAATCGAGGCATGTCTCAGCGTTTGTCGAAACGGTAATGCGCGACCAACCATTCGTTGCCGTCGCGATAACCGAACAGCTCCGCGCACGCCATCCAGAACATCCGCCAGCGCTGGCTCCAGACGCGCGCATGTTTCACTCCGTACACCGCGCCCAGAATTTGCAAAACTTCCGTGCGATGCGCGTCTTGGTTTTCAAGCCATTGATTCGCGGTGCGCTGGTAATGTGTGCCTGGCACGAGCCAGCGCTCACGCAACACCAGGTCATTCTGGAAATGCAGGAAAGTGTCCGCTGATGGCATCAACCCGCCGGTGAAGAAATTGCGCGCCATCCAGTCGCTGTCGTTGTGTTCGTCATCGAACGGATACATCAGGTAGCGGTGACAGAAGATGTGCGTGAACAGGCATCCATCGTTTTCCAGCCAGCCCGCGATGCGTTCGAACAGCAAACGGTAGTTGCGCACATGCTCGAACATCTCGATCGATACAACGCGATCGAAGCGCGTGTCGAGGGTTAGCTGGTTGACGTCACGCGTGAGAATTTCGACGTTGCCGAATCCACTCTCGCGACAGCGCGCAAGGATGTGTTCGCGCTGACTTGCAGAATTCGAGACGCCGGTGATGCGCGCGTTCGGATAGCGCTCGGCCATCCACAACGTCAGCGAACCCCAGCCACAACCGAGTTCGAGGATGCGCTGGCCATCGGCGAGTCCCGCGCGCTCGCCGTAGATCGAGAGCATCGCTTCTTCGGCCTGATCGAGGGTTTCGCTGCCGGTCGGGTAATAACAACCGCTGTATTTCAGACGCTTGCCGAGACATAGCTGGAAGAATGCGGTCTGCACTTCGTAGTGCTGGCGATTGGCCGCGTCGGTCTCGATCGCGAGTGGGCTGTTGCGCAGTTCGACGAGGCGGCGGCGGAAGTTCGCATCCGCAGCGGCGAGATCGTCGGCGTATTCCTGGCGCAATCGTTCGGCGCACAAACGACGGATGCCGACGCGGGTGAGCGCATCGGGAATGCGGCCGTTTTCGCAAAGGGAAATCAGCGACATAGGCTCCCCGTTGGCATCAATCGTTGGTGGAACGATGGCGCGTCGGCCATGGGAAAAACGCGCTCACTTCGCGTTGGTACGCTCGATAGTCGTCACCGCGCGATCGCAACGCCTGCGCTTCGGTGTACGGAATGCCGGTTACGCGATACACGAAGACGAACATCAGCAATGGCCCCGTGAACGCCAGCCACGCAAGTGGCGCCCCGATCGCAAGCAGCGCGTAGGCGAACCAGTGCAGCGTTTCGAAAAAATAATTCGGATGCCGCGACCATGCCCACAGTCCACTACGGCAGGTTCTGCCCTTGTTCGCGGGATTGCCGACCCATGCGGCAAGTTGCCGATCGGCGGTGCTTTCGCCGCCGACCGCAACGATCCATATCGCGATCGCCGCGATCGTCCGGATGGTGATCGTATCGACCGGATTCGCGGCGGCGGCCAGCAGCGGCAACGCGAACAATGCGATGACTAACGCCTGCGCCTGGAACAGTCCGAACAACTTTCGCGGATCGTCATGGATTTGCTGACGCAGAAATCGATAGCGGCCGTCTTCCGGATGGCCGTGCACGCGCGCGTACAAATGCGCGAACAGGCGCAATGCCCAGACCCCGGCCAACACGCCGATCAGAATGCGCGGCACGAATGCACCCCGACTGAGTAGCGCCACCGTGATCGCCATCGCTCCCATCAATCCGGCCCACGCAACATCCACGTAGCCCATGTTGTCGGCGTGACGCGCATAGGTCCAGACCGTTGTCATGGCGAGCGCGCTTCCCAGCCAGATCCACAACAGCAGGCTCCACGCGATCACGGCAGTGCCAACCGTGTTTGTGAAACCCCCAGGCGAGCCGCGAGCCATACCAGGAGCGCAACCAAGGCCGCCCATGCGACAGAGAGCCCAAGCAGCACGGTCACGATCGAAGCATCGAAATGAAGCGCGCCGAATCCGCGCGCAGCTCCCCAATACGCAAGCGGGCCGCCGATTGCACCGAAGATCGCAGCCAGCGCATAACGGCTTTTGAGGAACCCGAGCGAATGATTGAGGGTCATCGCGAACGCGAGCCAAAGACCGATGATCCATCCCGGTGCCAACGATTTGAAAGGCCAGGGTGCGCGGTAATCGATCCAGTGCAACTCGATCCACGCGCTATCGGCCAACGCACCGATCAGCACAGCGAGCGGGATCAATCGCAAATCCGCACCGCGATGACCGCCGAACGCGAGTACGACAATCGCAAACGCGACCGCTGCCAATGGCCCGATCCAGAGATGGCCGCCGGCGGCGCTCGCAACACTGATCAGCCATACGAGCTGATAGCCGACCGCATTGAGGATTTTCCAGGTCACGCGGTGGCGCCGCCGATCGCCGGCACAAACTGGCTGCGACGATTGCCGGGACGTGCGAACAGCATCTGCGCAGCGCCGATCGAGCGTTCCACAAAACCGCCCTCGCAATAGCAAAGGTAGTAGTCCCACATCCGCACGAAGCGTTCGTCGTAACCGCACTTGCGCACCTCGTCGAGCCGCGCCAGAAAGCGTTGCCGCCAGTGATGCAGGGTGAGTGCATAGCTCGGGCCGATGTCCTCGAGATTCAGCAGGCGCAGGTCGCTGGTGCGCGCGCTCGCCTCCAGCATCGCGCTCACGCATGGAATGAAACTTCCCGGAAAGATGTGGCGCTTGATGAAGTCCACCGAATCCAGCGCCTGCTGGTAACGCGTGTCCTCGATCGTGATCGCCTGGATCATCGCGAGCCCATCGGGTTTGAGCAACGATGCGCACTTGCGGAAATAGGCATCCATGTATTGATGGCCGATCGCCTCGATCATCTCGATCGAAACCAGCTTGTCGTAGGCGCCGTCCAGGTCGCGATAATCCTTCAGTAACAGCGTGATGCGATTCTGCATTCCGGCAGCGGCGACGCGTTCGGTTGCCAGTGCATGTTGCTCGGAAGAAATCGTGGTAGTGGTCACGCGGCAGCCGTAATGCGCGGCCGCATGCAGCGCGAACCCGCCCCACCCGGTGCCGATCTCGACGACATGATCGGAGGGCTGTAGATCGAGCTTCCGGCAGATGCGATCGAGCTTGCGGGTCGATGCGGATTCCAGCGACTCGGAGGCATCGGCGAAGATGGCCGACGAATACATCATGTTGTCGTCAAGGAATATCTTGAACAAGTCGTTGCCGAGATCGTAATGCGCGGCGATGTTGCGGCGGCTGCCATTGCGCGTATTGCGACGCATGCTGTTCCAGGCGCGCATCGCCATTCCACCCAATCGTGCCAGACCGGTTTCCATACCGTCGAGCAGATCGCGATTGCGCACCAGCAGTCGCACCAACGCAACCAGGTCACTGCATTCCCATTGCCCATCCATGTACGACTCGCCGGCGCCTACGCTGCCGTTCATTGCTACCTGCCGGTAGAACTCCGGCGAACGTACGCTGACATGCGCAAGCAATGCATCGCCGTCGTTCGTTGTACCCAGCGTTTGCGATCCGACCGCGTCGTGCAGCACGATCGCGCCTCCTTTGAGGTCGCGCAAGGTGTCGATTAGCTGCGCGCGCAGAAGCCGCTCGAATCTTGAATAAGCGTCCGCAGTATTCGAAGCGGCGACGGTGGATTTCTGGAGGGTTTCTGCGGATGTGCTCATGACGGAACTCGCTGATGGGCAGTCGGGCTGGCTCGTCGATCCGTTGGGGTCATGGTCTTGAAGTCGCACCCGATCCCGGCGACCAGCGCATCAGGGCATCGTCTGCCCGCGACCGCCGTGACCGTGGAATGGAACGCCCTTCAACCACAAACGGAACGCCTGCCAATAGATCGCCATTACTACGCGAGCGCTCATCACGGGATAGTGAAGAAGCGCGCGCGCGAGTTGCGGGCCGTTCAAGGGGCGGCGGTCCAACACCAAGGTAGCGTCCATCTCGATATGTTCGCCGGCGCGTACATCCATGTGCACGCGCAATTGCTCGCCGGGATCCTGGAAGCGCCAGTCATAGCCGCGCTCCAGCGGCATGAACGGGGAGACAGTGAATTCCTTGCGGAGTATCCATCCGTGCGTGTTACCGCGCGTGGCCGCCTCTGCCATCGGCAGCACATAGGCGTGGCGCTCGTTCCACGGGATATTGCTGATCTCGGCGACGATCCAGTCCAGCGTCGCGCCATCGGCCGCGTAGCCGTAATAGATCACCACCGGATTGAAGCAATGACCGAAATAGCGCAAGTGCGCGAGCATGCGGATCGGGCCGTCCGGGCGTTTGCCGAGCCGCGATTCAACGGTATCGCGCACTGCGGTGTCGAGCGGCACGGACGGATCGCCGTGGTAATCGCTGCGCCGGAATTCGGCGAGATTGCGGCGACCGATCGACCACAGCCAGCGGCCGTCGAACACGCGCGGAATTTCCGCCAAATCCAGATACAGCATGAACATGCGATAGCGAAACGCGTGCTCGCGCGGAACGTTGCGGCGATGCCGCACCCAGCCTGTGTAGATGGCGCTTTGCAACGGAATGCTTGGCGATGGCGCGGTGCTCAACATGTCTTCCAGCGCCGGCAATTCATCGAATCACCGCAGCCTTGATCGTGAGCGGGGCAGGGCTCAGTGCCATTCCACGTCGAGCGCCTTGGCAACGCTGACCGCGCTGCGCAGGCCATCTTCGTGGAAGCCATAGCGCCAGTACGCGCCGCAGAACCAGGTGCGGCGCTGCCCGTTGATGGCGACGCGGCGGTTCTGCGCATTGATGCTCTTGCTCGTATACACCGGATGCTGGTATTTCATCGTCGCGATGATCTTGCCGGGATCAATGGCGTCGGTGCGATTCAGGGTGACGATCAACGGTTCGGGTGCGTCGATGTTTTGCAGGATATTCATGCAGTAGCTGACCGTGCACGCAGCGCCGGGTTGGGCCGGAACATGGGCATTCCACGCGGCCCAGGACTTCTTCTTCTTCGGCAGCAGGCGCGCGTCGGTGTGCAGTACGACGTCGTTGCTATGGTAAGGAATTGCGCCGAGGATTTCGGTTTCCGAATCGCTCGGATCCCCGAGCAACGCCAACGCCTGATCGCTGTGGCAGGCGAGCACGACATGATCGAAACGTTCTTCGCCATCGTCGGTCACCAGGCGCACATCGTTTTCGGCGCGCAGGATACGCAGCACCGGCGTATCCAGTCGTTCCTCGACTTTCCAGTTCTTGCGCATCAGCTCGATGTAGCGCGAAGAACCGCCGGTCACGGTGCGCCATTGCGGGCGTCCGCTGACTTGCAGCATGCGGTGGTTGCGCATGAACCGGATCAGATACTTGCCCGGAAAGTCCATGATTTGCGTCGCCGGAGCAGACCACAGTGCGCTCACCATCGGGATCAAATGATCCTCGATGAACATCGGCGAATATTTTTGCTCGCGCAGATAGTCGCCCAATGTCGGGCCGGCGCCTTCTGTTTCCAGCAGATGGTGGGCTTCCTTGTAGAAGCGCTTGATCTCGCTCATCATTTTCAGGAACTTCTGATCGAGCAGGTTGCGCGGATTCGCCAACAGGTTGCCGGGGTTGTATTCCAGGCCATTGCGCGCGTCCTGCACAGAGAAGCTCATGGTGGTCGGCTGGGTAGCGACTCCCAATTCGCCGAACAGGCGTTTCAACAAGGGATAGTTTTCATCGTTGTAAACGATGAAGCCGGTATCCACCGCGAACTCGCGGTTGTCCAGCACGACCTTGTGCGTATGCGTATGACCGCCAAGACGCTCCTCGCGCTCAAACAGCACGACCCGGTGATCGCGCGAAAGCAGCCATGCCGCCGCAAGCCCCGAGATGCCGCTGCCGACAACCGCAATCCTCATGCCACGATCCTCATCCCGCGCTCCTTGTCAGTGGCATCCAGCGCATGCGCCCCCCGACGCATGTGATCCAGACAGCATTCCTGTCGAGCGGCTATTTTAGCCGGATTGGAGCCTCACGCCGCGTAATGAGAGCGGAAGCGGTCTGAGATCCCAGACCAAACCGAACACCGCCATCGCCCGCAGCACGTAATAGGTCGGATCGTACTCCCACCAGCGGAAACCCTGCCGCGCCGAACCGGGAAAATGGTGGTGGTTGTTGTGCCAGCCTTCGCCGAACGTGATGATCGCCAGCAGCCAGTTGTTGCGGCTGTTGTCGCGGGTCGCGAAACGGCGCGTGCCCCAGCGGTGCGCCAGCGAATTGATCGTGACCGTGCAATGGAACAACACGATCGTCGAGATGAAGAATCCCCAGACCAGCAATTGCGGCCCGCTCGTATGCAGTCCGGGCGCATGCAAGCGCTCGAGATGGCCGAGGCCGAGCAGTGCGGCGGCCAGCGCAACCGGGACCAGCAGATCGAAGCGATCCAGCCAGCGCAACTCCGGATACTTCATCAGATCCGGCACCTTTTCGTGTTCCGTCACGAATCCGCGCGGCGACATGAACCAGCCCATGTGGCTCCAGAACAGGCTGCGCGTCACTGGCGAATGCAGGTCGCGTTCGGTATCGGCATGGCGATGATGATTGCGATGGTGGGCCGCCCACCACAATGGCCCGCGCTGCACCGAGGCCGCGCCGAGCAGCGCGAACGCGAATTGCACCTGACGCGAGGTCTTGAACGCCTTGTGCGAGAAATAGCGGTGATAGAACGCGGTAATCGCGAACATGCGAATGCAATACATCGCCACGGCCACCCACAACGCGAACCACGAAAAACCGACCCACAACACAGCAAGGCATGCAAGGTGCAATCCGAGGAACGGAATCACCCGCACCCAGTCCACACGGTCGAGAGATTGCAGATCGTCATCGTTCACCGCCGCATTGTCGAACCAGCGCACGAAGCCGCGCAGAACGCGCTGGAATACGTTGAGTCCAGTGGTAGCCGGCGATGGATCGATTTTCATGTAGATAGTGTCGCCCTGTCGCAGTGATTTCGGGGTGAATCTTCCATAGTGCCGGAGCCAAATGCAAAAGTAGATCAGGTGGTGTTTTGCGATCTTCGGATGATTCGCGGACAGGTGCAGCTGTCGTCTGGCGTTTCTCACCGCGCTTGCTCATGCTGCACGAATGCATATACGCGAACCGACCGCCGATCCACCTGGAAGCTGTGGTCTCGCGCGACCGCACGGGCTTGCCCGGGTGATTTCAAAGATGGGTATCGCCTCGCGCACCGAAGCCGCGCGCTGGATCGTGGCCGGGCGGGTCGCGGTGAACGGGTGCGTACAGCGCGACCCGGATTATCCAACGGTGCAGGGCAGGGACCGCATCGCCGTCGATGGGCGCGAATACGATGTCGGCGCACGCACGTATCTGATGCTCAACAAGCCGCGCGGCCTGGTCACGACCGCGCATGATGAACTGGGCCGCGACACCGTCTATCGTTGTTTCGACGGCGCATCGCTCCCATGGTTGATGCCGGTCGGTCGCCTGGACAAAGCCAGTGAGGGGCTGCTGCTGTTCTGCAACCATCCCCAATGGGCCGCGCGCATCACCGATCCTGCGAGCGGTCCCGACAAGACCTACCACGTGCAGGTCGATCGCATTCCAGACGCTGCGTTGCTCGAACGATTGATCGTTGGCATGGACGGGGAGGGTGAATTGCTGTCCGCGAAATCCGCGACCTTGCTGCGCCACGGCGCGAAGAACGCGTGGCTGGAAATCGTGCTCGACGAAGGCCGCAACAGGCAGATTCGCCGCCTGCTTGCAGTGCAAGGCATCGGCGTGTTGCGATTGTTGCGCATCGCGATCGGATCACTACAACTCGGCGATCTTGCAAAAGGGAAATGGCGAATACTGTCGGAAACGGAAGTGAATGCTCTAGCGCCACAACCATGACGTACGTTCAACGCGTGAATTGTTGCTCAATGACTGCAATGAAATTCTTGCAGCGAAAATCCTTAATTTTGTCCGCCTTTGCACCTCGGGATGGCTTCGACTTTTTCTTCTCTTCCATGTGGGCTCGCCTAAATAGGTGAAGCCTGACGCGACTCAGACCGCAGCTTCGTATGCGCCGTAACTGCGCAACCGCTTATAGCGTTGCTCCAGCAACACATCGCGGTCGATCGCTTCGAGCTTGTCGAGTTCGCGCATCAGCACGCCCTTGAGGCGCACGGCCATTGCTTGAGGATCGCGGTGCGCGCCGCCGAGCGGTTCCTTGATGATCTTGTCGATCAGCCCGAGTGCTAGCAGGCGCGGCGCGGTGATGCCCATCGCCTCGGCGGCATCGCGCGCTTTCTCCGGCGATTTCCACAGGATCGACGCGCAGCCTTCGGGGGTGATCACCGAATACGTCGCGTACTCGAGCATCAGCGTGCGGTCGCCGACGCCGATCGCGAGCGCGCCGCCGGAGCCGCCTTCGCCGGTGATCGTGCAGATGATAGGAACGCGCAGTTCGGCCATCTCCAGCAGGTTGCGCGCAATGGCTTCGGACTGCCCGCGCTCTTCCGCGCCGACGCCCGGATACGCGCCCGGCGTGTCGATGAAGGTCAGCAGCGGCAGGTCGAAACGCTCGGCCATTTTCATCAGCCGCAGCGCCTTTCGATAACCCTCGGGGCGCGGCATGCCGAAATTGCGGCGTATTTTTGTCTTGGTGTCGCGGCCTTTCTGGTGGCCGATCACCATCACGCTGCGGCCGTTGATACGCGCAAGTCCACCGACGATTGCGGCATCGTCCGCGAACGCGCGATCGCCCGCGAGTTCGTGGAATTCGTCGCAGATCAGCCGCAGGTAATCGAGCGTATAAGGCCGCGCGGGATGCCGCGCGAGTTGCGAGACCTGCCACGACGTGAGATTGCGGAAAATCTCGCCGGTGCGCGTGCGCAGTTTCTCCTGCAAACCATGGACTTCGTCGTCGATGTTCACCCCGGGCGCATGGCTGGCGTGACGCAGCTCCTGGATCTTGGCTTCCAGTTCGGCGATGGGTTGTTCAAAATCCAGGAAATTGGGATTCATGCGAATGGCAACGGGCGCGGACAACGGCGCGAGACGTCAAGGATAGCCCGAGCGGCCGGTCGGGGCGAATCGCCGGGATCATTGCGCCGTTTTGTCCGCGATCGGTCGTGGTCTTTTCCACTATGCTTGCCGAATCCGTCACCGCTATCCATCGCCACCCATCGACCGGGATCGCGCCATGCTGAAAATGCCGCCACTGAGTCCGCACGACAAGACCACGATCATGCAGACGGTGACCTGGGTGAAAACGGTCAACGATGCCAAGCGGGCTGGTGCGCCGCCGAGTTATCCATCACAGGCGGATATCGACAGTTCGGCCCTGTTCAAGCGCATCCGCCTCGGCCTGCCGCCGATGCCGTGGGCGCCGCCGACGCGCAACCGGCAGCCGGCCTACGAATTGATCGAGAACGCACGCGGCCGGCATCGCGTTTCCATGGCTGCGGATGATTTCACCAGCGACACTGTTTCGCTCGACGGCGCGAAATGGCATCTTCTGAACAGCGATCCCGAAGCGCGTGTCCATCAGGTTTCCTTCGGCCACTGGCCGCTCGCTTATCGGTTATCGGCGCAGGACGCACCGCGTTGGTCGAACTTGCCCGAAGATGTGGACGCAGGCACCGGTCACGATGTCGTGCGTTTGGCGGACGGTCGTCTGGTGCCGAAAGATGTGATCCGCCGCACCCGTCACGACATCGAAACCCATTGGTGGCTGCAATGCGTCAGTCCGCTCGACGAACGCCTTTATTTGCGCGGGGAGCGATTGCCGCTTGACGATCCGGATCATTTCCGACCAACTCAAGTCCATCGGGGTGGAGCGGCTGCCCCACAGGTATTTTCATGCGCCTTGCGCCAAGGCGAGACGCTGTTCTTTCCTCTGGTGCACGACCCGTGGACGCGTATCACACGCTATCTTGGAATGTTGAACGAAACCGGCGATGCTTCTGCGGATTGGTTGCCACGCTTCGATGCCGGCGAGTCGCCGCTGGATTTCGCCGCGCACACTTGGCAGGTGTTCGAGATCGATGCGACTCACCAGCCATGGTCGGCGTGGTGCACGCATCGGCGGGAATGGTTGGAGCCAGTTGAGAGCATTCTGAGTTGAAACAGGATTCATTGCGTAACGAAACTGTTGCTTGTGCTACAGGATGTTGTTAGAGTCCGCGCGTAGTTTGTCAATAACAGCAGGGAGTGCATGCAGATGAAAATTCTCACGACAGTGGCGGCGGTGCTGGCATTGAGTTTTGCCGGTCAAAGTTTTGCCCAGCAGGCGAATACGGATTCCGACAATGACAATAAGGCCGCAATGACTTCGCCTGCAGAGGCTTCCGAGGCGTCCGAAGGCGCGCTGTCATCTGGTGCAGTCGTTGCCATCGGGGCGGCGATCGTCATTGTGGTTGCGGTGGCAGCGAGCGGCGGCAGCAATCACCACACCGGCGGTACCACCGGTACTTGATCGCTACACCGGTCTTTTTCAAGGCGATACTGGCCCGCCGCAACATGGCGGGCCATTCGCATGCGTCGAAAATATCTGACAATGGTGTTCCCCCCGTGACTACTACCGGGACTTGGGTTCGATTGTCACTCCCTGCGCTCTATTCTGGTTGAAGATTGAAGGTATTTTCGCAATGAAAAACCTGCGGGCTTTGGGAGTCGCGCTCCTCGCTTTGGTCTTGTCGGCCTGTATCTTGACACCGGGCCAGCACATGACGACGCGGGATTTCTCTCGCGACGACTCCGTAGGCAACAATCGTTACCGGCTCATCACGATCACCGGCAAGGAAATCGCGATGGAGAGGGCGGTCGTAACCGTGCCGGCGATTCCGCAAGAGTTGCTCGATTTTCAGCCTGAGCCCTATCGCATTGGAGTGGGCGACTCCCTGTACATCACTGTTTGGGATCATCCCGAGCTGACCTCACCTGCAGGTTCGCAGCAGCAAGCCAGCGCTAACGGCCGTCTTGTGAGAGCCGACGGCACCTTGTTCTATCCGTATGCCGGACTCGTCAAGGCTGCGGGCATGACAATTGAAGAGTTGCGCGCTGCACTCAGCATCAAGCTCACAAAATACGTCGAAAAACCTCAGGTCGATATTAGTGTGATCGCTTATGGCGGGCAACGCGTCACCGTGCGTGGCGCGTTCATGAAGACCGATCCACAACCCATCACCGTCGCTCCGATGACACTGGCCCAGGCCATCGGCGTGGCTACGATCAACACGGATCACGCCGATATGACGGGTCTCGTGTTGACGCGAGATCGCCACGATTATCACCTGGATCTCGATGCGCTCAGTCGCAGTCCGCACGGCCTTGACGATATCTGGTTGAAATCGGGCGACCGGCTTTTTCTGCCATACAACGATCAAAAAGAAGCTTACGTGTTGGGTGAAGTGACGCATCCCATGGCGATTTCCTTCAAGACTGGCAGCTTGAATCTGACCGAGGCGCTGGGTCGTGCAGGCGGGCTGAGCCAGACCACCTCGAAGGGCCGCGCGATTTATGTGATTCGTGGCGTCGAGGACATGGAGCAGGAACCGGCAACGATTTATCAGCTCAATGCCCAGTCGCCCGCCGCCTTCGCGCTTGCGTCACAATTTCCGGTTCGTGCCGGCGATGTCGTTTTTGTGGGCGCTGCCGATGTCACCCGCTGGAGCCGGTTTTTAGGTCAGTTGCTGCCGTTTTCCGGTGTCCTTCAGAACGCGGCGATCGCGACGAAAGACTTCGGACTATGATCCTTCTCTTGGCGTGATGGCTAAGAGAATCAAGAGTTTGAGGCTATTTGTGGGCGCAGCGTTGCTGGCGCTCCTTGCGGGCTGTGGCACTTCGAGTTTCCACACCGCGACGGATCTGGTCAAGCTGGTCAGGAAAAGTCGCACGCGTATCAATCCCACGCCTGCATCGGTAGCCGCGAAACCGTATTTCCAGCTCGAGGCGACCTCCCCGGAGGGTCGCGCTGTACTGATACTGGGTGGGACGGAGGGCAATCTGCAAAGTTGGTACGGGCAAGGCGGCCAAGCAGTTTTCATCGAGCACGGCGAGGTGGTCAGAACCATCGGCTTGCGACAGAATCTCGATGACACGCAATGGTTATCAGCCAATCCGTTTGCGGCTGGCCTGCAAACGCTGAACACCCCGATGGACGGCATTCGCGTCGCGGATTGGTCGCCTGGCTATCGTTATGGCGTGACCTTGCGCGTTCGGATGACTGTGGCCGGAATGGAGGATGTAAGCATTCTCGGCACAGTCCATCATCTCCGCCGCGTCGATGAGCGGGTCGATTCGCCGGCTGCGGATTTCGCTGCCGAGAACCATTACTGGGTGGATCCTGCCGACGGATTCATCTGGAAGAGCCATCAAGTCGTCGCGCCCGGCCTGCCTCTTGATTTGATCCAGTTGCATCCCTATCGAGGCGCGACGAAGTGATGCGCGCGTTCGCAATCGTACTGGCAATGGCCATGGCAACGGTGCAGGCCGAAGCGCCGATCCATGTGACTATTTCTGGCGAAGTGGCTCATCCGGCCGAAGTCGCTTTCCAGGGTGCGCCCCGACTGGCCGACGCGGTCAAGTTTGCTGTCGTGAATCGCAACGCCTATATATTGGCGGCCGCCTGGCTTAGGCCTTCCCTGCAAGACGAACAAACGCGCCTCAAGGCCGGCCTGATTTACGAATTGGGCGCGATCAACCAGAAAGCTGGCGCAGATGAAAATCAGTCGCTGGCAACACTTGCGCGAGACATGCGCGCATGGATTGCAGCAATGCCCGTCACTGGTCGTCAAATCGTTCGAACCCTGGAGCCGCATACTTTGCAGGTCAGCCCATCCGACAATCTTCCAGTGAAAGACGGGGATCGTCTGGTTTATCCACCGCATATTCAATCGATTGCGGTGGTGGGGGCGGTCAAACAGGCGTGCAGCCTGCCGCAGGTCGGACTCAAGGATGTGCGCGATTATCTGAGCCAGTGCGAACCTTCACCGTTTGCCGATGCCGATATTGCGTATGTAATCGAGCCCGATGGCAGGGTATTCGAGCAGGGAGTCGCGCTTTGGAATCTCAGCCCCGCCATGCCAGTGGCGCCTGGCGCTACCTTGTATGTGCCGTTTGGTCGCTCAGCGACACTTCATGCTGCGGATGAAAGGTTCAACCGGGAGATGGCGAATTTCATCGCTACCCAGCCGCTAGGCGGCGTGGGGACGAATCCATGAGTTCACGTCATGAGGATGGAGTCAGGGCGCGCGAGATGACACCAGCGGCGAACCGCGATCGCGAGCAGCATGCTCGCTGTGATCGCCGTCGTGTCGGAAACATAGCGCGCGTTGTCGCGCCGCTTGCGTGGTTTATCGCGGCAGCGCTGCATGCGCAAAATGCGCCTGGTTACACCCATGACGCACCCGGCTACACGCAGAGCGATTTTGGCGGCGTGGGGCTCATGCAGACGCCAACCGCGCGCATGGCCGAGGAAGGCGAATTCAGTTTCGTCATGAGCAGGGTGCAGCCTTATACATTCATCAATGTGTCCGCGCAGCCGTTCGCATGGTTGGAAGCCTCGGCCCGCTATACGATTGTGAGCAATCGTTTTTACGGGCCGAACGGATTACCCGATCCCAACGCGAACGGGCAGAATTTCAAAGACAAATCCATCGACGCAAAAGTGCATTTGCGAAGCGAGACGCACTATTTGCCGGAAATGGCGATCGGTATTCGCGATCTCGCCGGTACCGGGCTGTTCTCCGGCGAATACGTCGTGGCGAGCAAGCGCGTCGGCCCTTTCGACTTCAGTCTGGGTCTAGGCTGGGGCTACCTGGGCGCACGCGGCGACCTGCCGAATCCGTTTGGCTGGATTGATCCCGCTTTCAACCACCGTCCGGTGCTGGCCTCATCGGCGACTGCAGGCACATTCACTGCGTCCCGATATTTCCGTGGTCCGACGGCCCTGTTCGGCGGCGTCGAATACCAGACCCCGTACAAATGGCTGCGTCTGAAGGCTGAGCTGGATGGAAACAATTACAAACATGAGGGCTTGAACAACAATCAGATCCAACGCTGGCCGGTGAATCTTGGTGCATTGTTTCGGGTAACGCGTTTCGCGGATGTCACCGTTGGGTACGAGCGCGGTGACAGATTCATGGCGTCGCTGAGCCTCCACGACAATCTGGCCCAGCAAACCGAATCAAGCAAGCCCCTCGATCCGCTTCCTGAACCCATCGCTGCCACGTCCGCCAGTCAGACCAGCGCCCAGCCTCTGACAACGCCGGCACAAGCCGACTGGGCGGCAATCAGTCGCATCCTCGAAGACAATGCCGGGATTGTTGTCGAACACATCGCGCAACGCGGATCAGAGTTGCTCGTGTATGGCGAGCAAAAGCGTTTCTTCTATGGCGCGGAGGGGTTGGGACGGGCTGCCAGACTGTTGAACAACCGTCTGGACAACAGCATCGACTGGATCACTTTCGTCTCCCAGAATCACGGCCTTCCCGTGGTCGAGGACAGCGTGCATCGACAGCGTTTTGTGGATTTGCTCCATCACGACGTCGATCTGCATGCGTTCGCGCGCAGCGTCGAGCAGGATGCGACGGCGCCGCAGCAGGAACATGTCCTCTACAAGAAGCCGCTCAAAAAATTCGATTTCGGTGTGTCGCCTGGATTCGATGCAAGCCTCGGCGGCGTGAATGCGCCGATCCTCTACCAGGTGACTGCCGACGCCAACGCTACCTACCACTTCACCCGCAATCTGTGGCTGGACGCAGAAGTGGATGTGAACCTGCTCAATAATTACAGCATTTACACATACGACGCACCCAGCCGTTTGCCACGAGTGCGCACCGACGTGCGCAAATATCTGGAAAGTTCCAATGTCACGCTTCCGAATTTTCAGTTGACCGGCACTCGCCAATTGAGCACGGATCTGTACGGAATGGCATATGCGGGAATGTTCGAAAGCATGTTCGGCGGCGTCGGTGGCGAAATGCTGTACCGACCCGTGGGTGAACATTGGGCTTTCGGCGTGGACGCGAATTTCGTGCGTCAACGCGGCTTCAATCAGGATTTTTCATTCCGCACGTATCAGATAGCCACTGGCCATGCGACGCTCTACCTGGATACGGGTTTCGATGGTCTGCATCTGGCATTGAGCGGCGGGCGCTACCTTGCAGGCGACTGGGGTACGACAGTGGACGTCTCCCGCCATTTTCCGAATGGGGTGCAGATGGGCGCGTATGCGACCATCACCACCGCTGGCAGGGCGTATGGCGAGGGCAGCTTCGACAAGGGCGTTTATCTTTCGGTTCCATTCGATTTGTTCCTGCCGCGCTCCAGGAACAAAGCCACCACTTTTCGCTACCAGCCGTTGTTGCGCGACGGTGGCGCGCGTTTGAACAAAACGTACAATCTGTACGACATGACCAGCGATCGCGACAGCTATCTGTTCGACCAGAATCTGGACAAGATCACGCAGTAGCCAGCGCTCGTGGTAGTCGCAGACGCTGCACGTGCAGCCGCTGGTAATGCGGCATGCATGTGTCAGCGACCTGTGCGCCGGCAGCAGACAGCTGGATTTCGTGTGGTGCAGACGGCGTATCAAAGCCTGTGGTTTCCCGTACATGCGCATACCAGTGCGGCGCCCATACTCCATCGCTCGCGCGCGATCCGGGCGGCCATTGCAACATGCGATCACTGAATTCGGTGCCGAGCAATTCGCATAGCGCGCGCAGGTACGCTTCGGGCGCTTGCAGGAAATCGGCGGCATCGATGATAGGTGGCGGCGTTCCTGCAGCGCAGAGCTGTTCGTGGAGTTCGATCTGTTGCGGAAGGCCAATCTCTTCTGGCGTTACTGTTTCGCGCGACTTGAGATACGAGGCAACGACTTCGCGCGGATCGCGGATCAGCAAGACGTTGGCGAGTTGACCGATCCATTCACGATCCATACCTGGCAGCAGGTGATGGGTCATGTGCTTCTGGTACCAGATCGGTTCGCCATTCCGCGTCGGGCCGGTGAGCGCACGCACGACGCTGCGCCAATCGGTGTCGCCGGCAGCGATTACTTCATCGCGCATCGGATGATCGATGCCGGTTGTTGCGAGATACGCGGCATACAAGGGTTCGTCGCTCACCGCGCAGTCGTCCCGGTTCTCCCACGCACGCATCATCGCGGTGGAGATGTTGCGCGGGCCGCTCCACATGGCGATGCGCAAGGACGCGCAAGTGTCTTTGCACTCCCTGCGGTCGTCGTGGGAGGCAGGATGCTGGGAACGACCGATGCGGAGCGGCTTATCGGAAGTCGGCTTCATGCGAGGCGTATGCCGGCGCGCGCTGCGGCATCCAGATGCGCAAGTTCGACGTATAGGTTCTGCAATCGCTCAACCATCGGGCCACGCGAGCCGTCGCCGATGATGCGACCATCGATTTCGCGCACTGGCACCACGCCCGCGAAGGTGCCAGTGACGAACGCTTCGTCGGCACCGTACACATCGGTCAGGCTGAAATTACGCTCGCACGCGGGAATGCCGTTGTTACGGCAGATCCGCAGCACGTTGG
The DNA here is from genome assembly GCA_038316385.1 of Lysobacterales bacterium. Classification (GTDB taxonomy): domain Bacteria; phylum Pseudomonadota; class Gammaproteobacteria; order Xanthomonadales; family Xanthomonadaceae; genus SZAS-103. The sequence goes on from JBBQAN010000005.1 coordinate 137,447, forward strand.
CGCGGGTGATGCCGCCGAGGCAATAATCGCCCGACGATGTCCATACTTCTCCCTTGCGCACGATGAAGAAATGCGTCGAATTGCAAGTCGCAACGAAGCCGTGCGGATCGAGCATCAATCCTTCGTCGGCGCCGGCAGCGGTCGCCTGGATGCAGGCGGTGATGCAATTGAGCTTGCTGTGCGAATTGAGCTTCGGATCCTGCACATCCGGATAGCCGCGACGCACGTGCACGGTGAACAGTTTCAGTCCGCGTGCGAGCAATTCCGGGCGTGGTGTTTTGTGTTCGGGAATGATGACGATGGTTGCCGGCCCGATCGCTGCGCGCGGATCTTGATACGGCGTGCGCTTCACCCCACGCGTGACCATCAGCCGGATGTGTACGTGGTCGGTCATCTGGTTCGCCGCCAACGTGTCCATGATCGCGCGCGTGAGTTCGGCGCGGCTCATTCCGACATCGAGCGCGATTGCTTTTGCGCCCTCGAACAACCGATCAAGATGCGCATCGAGAAACGTCGGCTGCCCGCCGGTGATGCGCAAACCTTCCCAGACACCGTCGCCGAGCACGAACCCGGAATCGAATACCGAAACAACCGCTTCAGCGCGTGGCTTCATCGCGCCATTGACGTAAATCAGGATATCGGCGTTGCGCGGATCGTCGACGAAATCATGCACGCTCTGAGCCATTGCGGATCTCCGAAAGAAACTCGGCACTCTTCCGAGTGCCATCTGAATTTCCTCCCTTGCTGTGGCGGGGGAGGGCAAGGGTGGGGGATTGATCCGGCGGTTATAACTGATTGGAATTCGGATCAAAGAAACGATGATGGTAGCGCGCGATGGGCGCAACGTTGACACCGGGGCTTGCAGAATCTAGCTTATGGGGATTGCCGTGGTTTGGACTACGGCTCGAATCGAGGGAAGCCACGGGAAACCGTCGGCGCAGCGTGCGACATGAGCACTACCAACCGCCACCCTTAATCCCTATCGAAGCCTCCGACCAACGGCGCTTCGGCGCCGTTTTGTTTTTGAAGAAGAGCCCATGATCAATATCACCCTCCCAGACGGCAGCATCCGTCCCTTCGAACATCCCGTCAGCGTCGCCGAAGTCGCCGCCTCGATCGGCCCCGGCCTGGCCAAGGCCGCGCTGGCTGGCAAGGTCGATGGCAACGCTGTCGATACCAGTTTCCGCATCGATCACGATGCTGCACTGGAAATCGTCACCGACAAGCATCCCGATGCGCTCGACGTGCTGCGCCATTCCACTGCGCACTTGCTCGCGCAGGCCGTGCAGCGCCTGTATCTCGGCGCGCAGGTCACGATTGGTCCGGTGATCGACAACGGCTTCTACTACGACTTCGCCTACGAGCGCCCGTTTACCGTCGATGATCTGCCGAAGATCGAGGCGGAGATGCTCAAAATCGTCAAGGAAGCGATCCCGGTCGAGCGCTCGGTGATGCCGCGCGACGAAGCCGTCACCTTCTTCAGCAATATGGGCGAGAAGTTCAAGGCCGAGATCATTGCCTCGATCCCGTCCGAGCAGGACATCTCGCTGTATCGCCAAGGCGATTTCATCGATCTGTGTCGTGGCCCGCATGTGCCGGGCACCGACAAGCTGCGTGCATTCAAGTTGATGAAGGTCGCGGGCGCGTACTGGCGCGGCGATTCCAACAACCAGATGCTCAGCCGCATCTACGGCACCGCATGGCTCAACGACAAGGATCTCAAGGCTTACCTGCACCAGTTGGAGGAAGCCGAGAAACGCGACCACCGCAAGATCGCCAAGGTGCAGGATCTGTTCCATCAGCAGGAGCAGGCGCCGGGCATGGTGTTCTGGCATCCGAAGGGCTGGGCTATCTGGCAGGTGGTTGAGCAGTACATGCGCGGCGTCTATCGTTCCTGCGGCTATCAGGAAATCCGCTGCCCGCAGATCCTCGATGTGTCGCTGTGGAAGGCGTCCGGCCACTGGGACAACTATCAGGACAACATGTTTTTCACCGAGTCGGAGAAGCGCGAGTACGCGCTCAAGCCGATGAATTGTCCGGGCCATGTCCAAGTGTTCAACCACGGCCTGCATTCGTATCGTGACTTGCCGATCCGCTACGGCGAATTCGGTGGCTGCCATCGCAACGAGCCGTCCGGCGCGCTGCACGGGATCATGCGGGTGCGTGCGTTTACCCAAGACGACGGCCATATCTTCTGCACGCCCGATCAGGTGGAGGCCGAGGTCACCGCATTCCACGCGCAGGCGATGAAGGTGTATGCCGATTTCGGCTTTACCGATTTCGCGATCAAGCTCGCGCTGCGTCCGGAAAAACGCATCGGTTCGGACGAATTTTGGGATCGCACTGAGGAAATGCTGCGCAGCGCGCTGCGCGCCGCTGGCGTGGAATGGGTCGAGCTTCCGGGCGAAGGCGCGTTCTATGCGCCGAAAATCGAATACCACCTCAAGGACTCGATCGGCCGCGAATGGCAGGTCGGCACCATGCAGGTGGATTTCATGATGCCCGAGCGACTCGGCGCCGAATACGTGGACGAACACTCCACGAAACAGCACCCGGCGATGCTGCATCGGGCGATTGTCGGTTCAATGGAGCGTTTTATCGGCATTCTCATTGAAAACCACGCGGGCAATCTGCCGGTTTGGCTCGCACCGATTCAGGCGGTGGTGCTGAACATCACCGACGCCCAGGCCGACGCGGTCGAAATCGCTCGCAAAACCCTTGAAAAACACGGTTTCCGGGTCGAGGCCGATTTGCGCAATGAAAAGATCGGCTATAAGATTCGCGAACATGCAATGCAGCGGATTCCGTATCTGCTCGTGATCGGGGATCGCGAAAAGGAAACCGGCTCGGTTGCAGTGCGCGCCCGGTCTGGGGAAGACCTGGGAACGATGACCCTCGCCGACTTCATCGAACGCCTGCGCAGCGAATCCCATCCGGGAGTAAACTGAGCAGGCACAACATCCAATAATCCACTGAGGTACCGCGAATCAATACCGACAAGCAGAATCGCAAGAACCACGAAATCCGTGTCCCCCGCGTCCGTCTGATTGACGCCGAGGGCGAGAACGTCGGCGTGGTCGAACGCGACGCAGCGTTGCAGATGGCTGAAGAAGCCGGTCTCGATCTGGTCGAGATCCAGCCCAACGGCGATCCGCCGGTTTGCCGCATCATGGATTTCGGCAAGTTCAAGTTCGAAGCGCAGAAGAAGGCTTCGGCCGCCAAGAAGAAGCAGAAGGTCGTCGAGATCAAGGAACTCAAGTTCCGCCCGACCACCGACGACGGCGACTACAACATCAAGCTGCGCAACCTGCGTCGATTCCTTGAGGAAGGCGACAAGGTCAAGGTCAACATCCGCTTCAAGGGCCGCGAAATGGCCCATCAGGAGCTGGGTATGGAAATGGCCAAGCGCATCGAGGCCGATCTGGCCGACGAAGTCGTGATCGAGCAACGCCCGCGCCTTGAAGGCCGGCAGATGATCATGATGATGTCGCCGAAGAAGAAGTCCTGATACTCGCGAAAACGAGGTGCTGAGTACGGAATCAGGCTGTGGATTGCACTGCGCAGCCGCAGACCGCATACTACGCGGCCCGATTGGATCGGGCGTAATAAGCCGGCAAGGCAGGATGGAAAGACCAATCCTCTGGATTTGCAACCTCTGGTTGCTTCAATTCATGTGGGCGGCGCCTCGGCCAGTCAAATAAAACACCAAAGGACTGTCATGCCCAAGATCAAGACCAACCGGGGGGCTGCGAAGCGTTTTCGCAAAACCGCATCCGGAAAATACAAGTGCGGCCACGCCAACCGCAGCCACATCCTCACGAAGAAGTCGACCAAGCGCAAACGCGTCCTTCGCGGCAAGAATCATGTGCGCGCCGAAGACGCAGGCCGTCTTGATCGCATGCTTCCCTATCTCTGAGGAGGGCTGAACCATGGCACGAGTCAAACGTGGTGTAACGGCACGCCGCCGTCACAAGAAAATCCTGAAGCTGGCCAAGGGCTACTTCCACGCGCGCCGCAAGGTGTTCCGCGTTGCCAAACAGGCCGTCACCAAGGCTGCACAGTACGCGTACATCGGCCGCAAGCAGCGCAAGCGCCACTTCCGCGCGCTGTGGATCGTCCGCATCAACGCTGGTGCGCGCATGTTCGGGCTGAGCTACAGCCGCTTCATGAATGGCCTGAAGAAAGCCGAGATCGCACTGGATCGCAAGGTGCTCTCCGACATCGCCATTCACGACATCGCCGCTTTCGGAAAGCTTGCCGAACAGGCCAAGCGCGCCCTCGCGGCGTAAGTTTCGGAACAGCGAAACAAACAGCGGGGAAGGGCGAAAGTCCTTCCCCGTTTTCGTTTATAGCGGTCATCCAGATGAAAGTCTGGATGATGAGAAATCGAATCGTTTGGGGCATTTAATCGATGAGCGAGATCGAAACACTCACCAGCATCGCGTTGTCCGAGATCGCGAGCGCCAATGCGTCCGACACACTGGAAGCGTTGCGCGTACAACTGCTCGGTAAGCAAGGAAACGTCACTGCGCTGTTGAAGTCGCTCGGCGCGATGCCGGCCGATCAGCGCAAGGCCGCTGGTGAAGCCATCAATCGCGCGAAGGAATCCATTGCCGATGCGATCGCCGCGCGTCGCGCGCAACTCGACGAAGCCGGACTGCAGGCACGGCTCGCGTCCGAGCGTATCGACATCACATTGCCGGGGCGACATGGCGAACGCGGCAGCCTGCACCCAGTCACGCGTGCGATGGAGCGCATCGTCGACATCTTTTCGCGGCTTGGTTACGCCGTCGCCGAAGGTCCGGAGATCGAGGACGACGAGCACAACTTCGAAGCGCTGAATTTCCCGCCGCACCATCCCGCGCGGGCAATGCACGACACGTTTTATTTTCCGGATGGTCGCCTGCTGCGAACGCACACCTCGCCGGTACAGATCCGTGGCATGAAAGGCCGTACGCCGCCGATCCGCTTGATCGCGCCGGGCAAGGTGTATCGCAGCGATTCCGACCAGACCCACTCGCCGATGTTCCACCAGGTCGAAGGTCTGTTGATCGACGAAACATCGAGCTTCGCCGACCTGAAAGGCACGTTGTCCGAATTCGTCAACGCGTTCTTCGAGCGCGACCTGCCGATGCGTTTCCGCCCCAGCTATTTCCCGTTTACCGAACCGTCGGCAGAAGTAGACATTGGCTGGACGCGCGCCGATGGCAGCACATCGTGGCTGGAAGTGCTCGGCTCCGGCATGGTGCATCCGAACGTGCTGCGCAATTGCGGCATCGATCCGGAACGCTACACCGGATTTGCATTCGGCCTCGGCGTCGAGCGCTTCGCGATGTTGCGCTATGGCGTTGACGACCTGCGCAGTTTCTTCGAAAACGACGTGCGTTTCCTGCAACAATTCGCGTGAGGCCTTCATGAAATTTTCAGAGAATTGGCTGCGCGAAAACGTAGCGACCGACGCGACGCATGAAGCTCTCGTCGAGCGGCTCAGCGCTATCGGCCTCGAAGTCGAGAATGTCGAAAAGCTCGGCGAAGACCTCGATGGCGTTGTCGTCGCGCAGATCGTGAGTTGCGCGAAACATCCTGAAGCCGATCGCCTGCTGGTGTGCAGCGTCGATATCGGCAACGGCGATGCGGTGCAAATTGTTTGCGGCGCACCGAATGCGCGGCCGGGATTGAAAACACCACTCGCTACAGTTGGCGCCACCCTTCCCGGCGGCATGCAGATCAAGCCGGCAACGCTGCGCGGTGTCGAATCGAACGGCATGCTGTGCTCGGCGAAGGAACTCGGCATCGATCCGGATGCATCCGGTTTGCTCGAACTGCCTGACGATGCGCCAGTCGGCGCCGCGTTCGCGGGCTATCTCGGGTTGCCCGATGCCAGCATCGAACTCAAGCTCACGCCGAATCGTGCGGATTGCTTCAGTGTGCGCGGCATCGCGTTCGACGTCGCGGCAGCGTTTGGCAGCAGCGTGCAGCCCTTGACGATCGAGCCCGTGCCCGTGTCATCCAAGGCGCAGATCGAGATCGTTCTAGATTCCGATCGCGATTGCCTTCGCTATTGCGGACGCGTGATTGAAGGCGTGAATGCAACAGCACCGACGCCGCTTTGGATGAGCGAGCGACTCAAGCGCTCCGGCATTCGCCCGATTAGTCTGGTCGTCGATGTCACCGCTTACGTCATGCTCGAACTCGGCCAACCAATGCACGCGTTCGACCGCGACACGTTGACAGGGCCGATCGTCGTGCGTTGGGCTCGAACCCCGCGAAGTGAGAGAGAGAATGTCGCACGCTTATTGTTGAAAATCGAGCAGGACAAGCGCCCGCTACCGGTGATCGAGCAAGCGCCGGCGTACAGGGGCGATGAGCCACTGAAGCTGCTCGACGGACGTGAGGTGAATCTCGACGACGACACCCTCGTGGTGTCTGACAGTACCGAAGGTCGCGCGTCGCGCGCGGTCGCGCTCGGCGGCATCATGGGCGGCTACGACACGCGCGTCACTGACACAACGCGCAATGTGTTTCTGGAAGCTGCGCATTGGGTGCCATCGGCTATTGTCGGTCGCAGCCGCCGGCTCGGCATGCACACCGATGCGGGCCACCGCTTCGAGCGCGGCGTTGATCCGCAATTGCCGCCGATCGCTATTGAATATGCAACACGATTGATCGTCGACCTCGCCGGCGGAATGCCTGGACCACGGATTGACGTCCCTAGCGAAGGCGACTTGCCTACCCCAGCGACGGTCCATCTGCGTCGGGCACGAATTGGGCGCGTTCTCGGTATCGCGGTCGGCGACTCCGAAGTCGAACGCATCCTGCGTGCACTCGGGATGGTGGTTGAAGCGCTCGAAGACGGCTGGCGCGTCATCCCGCCAAGTAGCCGCTTTGATATCGCGATCGAGGAAGACCTGATCGAGGAGATCGCGCGCATCCACGGCTACGATGCGATTCCGACGGCGATGCCGAGCGGCGAGGTCCGCGTAGCAGCGATTAACGAAATGCGCGTTCCGGAATCCGACATCCGTCGCCAGCTAGCGGCTCGAGACTATCGCGAGGCGATCAACTTTGCCTTCGTCGATGCCGGCCTGCTTGCGGCGTGGTCACTGGACAAGGACGCGGTCGCTCTGGCAAATCCTCTGAGTTCCGACTTGGGAACGATGCGCACGGCGCTGCTTCCGGGCTTGGTGCAGGCACTGCGACACAACGCGGCGCGGCAGCAATCGCGCGTGCGGTTGTTTGAAGTCGGTAATGTCTTTCGTGCTGCTTCGGCAGAAAACGATGCGTCGGCTCCGGCGCCGATCGAAACCTTGCGTGTGGCCGCCGCCTGCATCGGCAAGGCGAGCGCCGAGCAATGGGGCGAACCCCCACGCGTGGCAGACTTTTACGACGTCAAGGCCGACCTCGAAAGCATCGCCGCGCTGGCCGGTGTCGACGCGATCGGCGGCCTGCGCTACATGCCGACGACAGAGGCGTGGCTGCATCCGGGGCGTTCGGCCGAGGTCTGGCGTGGCGATCTGCGTGTTGGCTGGATCGGTCACCTGCATCCACGGCTGCTGAAATCGCTCGATCTCGAAATCGAAGTGCTGGCGTTTGAACTGGACCTCGAACCGCTGGCCGAGCGCGCCATTCCGGCCGCAACACCGTTATCACGCTATCCGTTCGTCCGCCGGGACCTCGCGCTGGTCGTACCCGATTCGACGCCGTGGGCGGCGGTTGAGACTAGCCTCAAATCGGCGCTCGGCGCGCTGCTGCGCGAGGTTCGGCTGTTCGACGTGTATCGCGGGACAGGCCTCGACCCGGACACAAGGAGTGTCGCTATGGGCTTGATTTTACAGGATGTCTCGCGCACGCTTACCGATCAGGATGCAGACCGCGCCGTGGCCGAGGCCGTCGCCGCACTGGAACGCGAATTCGGCGCGGTGTTGCGAGGGGCTGAATTGCTTCGGGATGATTGGGTTAGCGGATGAATAATCGCAGGACGCGATGCAACAGGGGATGACATGGCGTTGACGAAAGCGGAGATGGCCGAGCGCCTCTTCGAGCAAGTAGGCCTGAACAAGCGCGAGGCGAAGGAATTCGTCGATGCGTACTTCGACGTGCTCCGCGAATCGCTGGAGCGCGGTACGCAGGTCAAGCTGTCGGGTTTCGGCAACTTTGAATTGCGCCAGAAGAACCAGCGGCCCGGCCGCAACCCCAAAACTGGCGAGGAGATACCGATTTCCGCGCGCACCGTGGTGACATTCCGGCCCGGACAGAAACTGAAAGAACGCGTCGAAGCCCACACCGGTCGTGATCATGCTTGATCCGGGCAGCAATCGCGAGCTTCCACCGATCCCGGCCAAGCGCTATTTCACCATCGGTGAAGTCAGCGAACTATGCGAAGTGAAGCCGCATGTGCTGCGCTACTGGGAAACCGAATTTCCCACATTGAAGCCGGTCAAGCGGCGCGGAAATCGCCGCTATTATCAGCGCCACGACGTGCTGATGATCCGCCAGATTCGCGGCCTGCTGTATGAAAACGGTTACACCATAGGCGGCGCGCGCCAACGTCTTGAAGGCGAGGTGGCACGCGTGGAGAACACGATGTCGTCGCAAATTGTCCGCCAGGTTCGGCAGGAACTCGAGGAAGTGCTGCAACTGCTGAAGCGTTGAGCTTCTCTTTCGCGCCGAATAAACCCGTATAATTCGCCTCCCGCACGCCATGCGTGCGCGGTGATCGTCCTCGTCGGGGCGTAGCGCAGTCTGGTAGCGCACCTGCCTGGGGGGCAGGGGGTCGTGGGTTCGAATCCCGCCGTCCCGACCATGAGTAACCGCAGCAGCAATTATGGCGACGCAGTCCTGATTAGTACGCTCGCTCTGATTTTCAAGCGGAGCCAACGAAACCGCAGTTCAGGCTTGCCGTTGCTTTGATTCTCAATTGAAGCCAAATGCCTCGCTGCCGGGCTCCCGATCAACTCGGAATCTCGATCAAAATCGACAGCGCGCGCAGCGCACGCTGCATTTGAATCGGCGCTGTCGGGCTCATTGCGGATAGCGATTTACTGCGGGCCAGCCTGCTCCAGCAATTGCAGCCTCGGCCCGATGTGCCGAACCCGCAGCGTGTGCGCGAGCATCGTTCCAAACCCGGCAACCGCGATCACCACCAGAATCGCCGCGTAAATATGCCGACGCGTCCAGTTCTCGCGTGCCGGCGCATATGCCAGCAATGCGAGCACGGCGGCGATCACCGTCACCGCATCGAAACTCGCGCGCTGCCAGTAGCCGCCGCCGAGGTGCAGCCACATGCCGAATTCGTCGAAGGTGAGCGCGAGTCCGATGGCATAGAGCACCGCACAAATCGTCCGACGTTTGCCTTCCGGCGGCGAAAACAGCAGCCACGCGCCGACGCTGCCGAGCAGGAAGATGCCGTAGTTGAGATGGTGCACATGCGTTTCGCCCATGTGCATGTACAGGTCGGGCAGCAGCCGCGCCATGATAAGGAACACCAGCACACGCGTGAAGATGAAGGTCAGCAGAAACACCAGCAGCACGACGCGCGCGAGGCGCCGGGTGTGGCGATCGTTTGAAACGGGTGCGGTCGAAATCGTGTTGTCCTCGGCCGTTGGGTGATTTGCCGCGTTGCCAATGCGCACCATCCCAACGCAGCGAGCATGCGTCAAGCATGAGCGGCGGTCGGGTTAGACTTGCCGCTTCCCGGTCCTCGGCGAATCCCATGCGCACGCTCTATCCCGACATCGAACCGTTCGACAGCGGCATGCTCAAGCTCGATGGTCGCCACACGATGTATTACGAGCAGTGCGGAAACCCGATCGGCAAGTCCGTCGTGCTGTTGCACGGCGGGCCGGGCGCTGGTTGCGGCGCGAAGATGCGGCGCTTCCACGATCCGGCGAAATACCGCATCGTGCTGTTCGACCAGCGCGGCAGCGGGCGTTCGACACCGCACGCCGACCTCACCGACAACACCACGCCGCATCTCGTCGCCGATATCGAGACACTGCGCGCGCACTTGCGCATCGCGCGCTGGCAGGTGTTTGGCGGTAGTTGGGGCTCGACGCTCGCGCTCGCCTATGCCGAGGCGCATCCGCAGGTCGTCACCGAACTTGTGCTGCGCGGCATCTTCATGCTGCGGCGCTGGGAGCTGGAATGGTTCTACCAGCAAGGCGCATCGCGATTGTTCCCGGAGGCGTGGGACATGTATCTCGCGGCGATTCCTATCGTCGAACACCACGACTTGATCTCCGCCTATCACCGCCGTCTGACCAGCGACGACGAAGCCACGCGCCTAGCCGCCGCGCGCGCATGGTCGGTGTGGGAAGGCTCGACGAGTTTCCTGCGCCAGGATCCGAACTTCATCGACTCGTACGAAGACGCGAAATTTGCGCTCGCGTTCGCACGCATCGAATGCCATTACTTCGTCAACGGCGGCTTTTTCGAAGTGGAGAACCAGTTGCTGCGCGACGCCCACCGCATCAAGGACATCCCCGGCGTGATCGTCCACGGACGTTACGACGTGGTGTGCCCGATGGCGAACGCATGGGATTTGCACAAGGCGTGGCCGAAAGCGAAGCTCGAGATCAGCCCGATATCGGGGCACTCGGGATTCGAAACGCAGAACGTGGATGCGCTGGTGCGGGCGACGGATGGATTTGCTGGCTAGTGCTTGCGCGACTTCGGTTTCGACAAGCCCTTGATGCGTTTGCGGTAGACATCGTTGAACCGAACATTCATTCCGCCGCAAAAGCTGTTGTCGTTCACAACTAGATTTCCCGAGACAAGTTGCATGCGTACGACGCATGCATATCGATCTTTCTTTATTTTGTCTTCTCCAACGCTTGCGTGAATGCCGTCGGGAATCGCTTCGCCGGCAAAATCGCCCGTGTGGACAACTTGAACCCCGTCGTTGTTTCTGCCGCCGCGCCAAGTCGCATAACCGACGATCGAGATCGCGCCGGTGGATCTTGAACGACGAATGGTGATTTCGTCATCGCTTGCATCGGGAATCCACACCCCAACCCAGTCTTGTAGCCGAGGGCGTTCGGGCGGCACGACAGGTCTGATGTTCCTGGAAGGCAACCATCCGACGAACTCCCGTGCCTTTCCGAAATACCAGCCGCACACCCAATCCGGATGCCTCTCTGAAACGAGCAGCTTGTCCCCATGAACGAGATATGCCTTTGTCAGGCAGGCCGGCCCATCGGGACAGCCTTCCACGTCGGAGCGGAAGTAGATTGACTCCTGGCGATCCGCGACCACCTCCGAAAACCGAAGGTCTTCATCAAGGGTTGGTGTGCCTCTGCATGTGTATGGCTTGATCGGTTGTGCGTGTGCCGCACTACATAAAAGTCCCGTGACGACGGCTATGCAAATGCTTTTCCTGATCGTCAGTATGGATGCCATTGATTGGTGAGTCCTAGCGGGGCATGGGAAATGGACTGCTGCCATCCGGATTCCGCTCAATCATCCAAAGCCCAGCCCACATCTTCGCGTCCATCTCGTAGCCTTCGGCCATCTTCTGCACGAGCCAGCGCGGCGCATCGGTGCGCAGGACTTCGTGGACGGTGATGTCTTCGGTCGCATCGCCGCCGCCGTCGTTGATTTTCGTCAGGTCGGTGGCGCGCACGAAGGCGATGCGTTCGGTGCTCAGGCCAGACGATGTCGGGCCGATCATCAGCACTTCGCAATGCGCGGGACGCCAGCCGGTTTCTTCTTCCAGTTCGCGCGCGGCGGAGAGTTCAATCGATTCGCCTGCGTCGATGTCGCCGACCAGGCCGGCCGGCATTTCGATCGTGCGTTTCTGCAATGGCACGCGGAATTGTTCGACAAACAACACCTTGTCGTCCGGCGTCACTGCGACGATGATCGCGGCCATGCCGCCGGCATGCGTGCGCTCGGCGTATTCCCAGGTGCCGCAGACTTTCATCCGCAGGTACTTGCCTTCGTAAACGGTCTTTGCCTGATTGTCGTCGGATGTCTGGTCGTTCATCAGTGGATGCTAACCGGGACGTGCTACAAATTCACGCATTCGCAATTCGTTGATGTTTATTTGCCGTTGGTGGTGAGCTTGTCGAACCACCGCATTGTTCCGATCATGGTTCGACAGGCTTACCACGAACGGAATCAATAATCTGGCGGAGGGTAGCGTGCGTTGCGCGAACGAATGCGTTACCAATGTTGGGAACGTGACGCAGCACGCTAGGTCAACGCGTCAGCCAGCAAGTTCGCTGATGCGCCGACGCGTCATGGGACCGATGCGCAGTTGCTCGAACAATTGCTTGAGCGCCGCATCGTCGTGCGGGCGGCGGGTGGCGTCGGTGAAATCGTCGGGCATCGGCGCGTCCAGCGCGATGGTCGCGAGCTGGCGGCACAGCAGGGCGAGTTCGCGGTGGTTGCGCAGGCGTTCGGAATGCAACGCGGCGCCGCGCAGGCGCAAGTAGGCGACTTCAGCATGGCGCAACAACAGCGCGTCGAGACTGTCGAAATGCGCGAGCAGAATCGCCGCAGTCTTCGCGCCGATGCCGGGCACGCCGGGAATGTTGTCCACCGCATCGCCGGTCAGGCCGAGATAGTCGGCGATCTGGTGCGCGTGCACGCCGTAGCGCGCTTTCACGCCATCGGCTGTCCAGCGTTGATCGCGCGCGTAGTCCCATTGCTCGTCGTCGTTCTGCAATAATTGCGATAGATCCTTGTCGGCCGAGACGATCACTCCGCGCCGACCTTGCGCTCGTAGCTTCTGCAATGCAGTGCCGATCAGATCGTCGGCCTCGTAGCGTCCATCCACCAGCACACTTAATCCGATCGCACGGCACAGCGCGATGCAATGCGCGAATTGCCGGCGCAACTGTTCCGGCGCAGGTTCGCGATTGGCTTTGTAGGCCGGGTACAGCACATTGCGGAATGAGCTTTCCAGCGACGCGTCGAACGCGACCACGATGTACTGCGGGCGCTGGCGTTCGAGCAATTCGAGCATGAAACGCGTGAATCCATGCACCGCGTTGACCGGCCAGCCGTCGCCGTCGAGCAAATCGGGCGGAATCGAGTGCCAGGCCCGGAAGATGTACATGCTCGCATCGACGAGATAAGCATCATTCAGGGACGCCGGACTGCGGCTGCGCGCGACAGCATTCATTGCGGTTGCCAGTCGGTCAGCAAGGTCATTGGATCGGGACGCGGGCGATCGTCCTGCGGCGTGACGATCGTTCCGATATGGATGAAGCCAAGTACGCGCTCGTTCGCAACGACGCCGAGCAATGCAAGAATCGTCGGATCGTAGGCCGCCCAGCCTGTCAGCCATTGCGCGCCGAAGCCGAGCGCATCGGCGGCCTGCAACAGCGCGAAACACGCGCAACTGCCCGACTGCACTTGTTCGGATTCGGGAATCTTGTGATTGAGCGTCAGCGTCGCAATGACCGCGATCACGCACGGGGCATGGTTGAACCGATTGCCTTCCTTGGCGATTTTCGCCGTTGGTGCCTCGGGTTCGCGTTCCAGCAAACGGCGGGCAAGGGCGCTGCCGAGAGTGGCACGCGTGTCGCCGCAGATGCGCAAGAAACGCCAGGGCGACAGACGACCGTGATCGGGGACATGCACGGCGACTTCGAGCATGCGTCGTAGCTGATCATCGTCGGGGCCGGGTGCGCCAAGTTGGCGCGATGGAGTGGAATGACGCGCGAGGAGGGATGAGGGTTGGGTCATTGCTTGCACATTCGCAAAGGGCTGGGGATGATGCGACGAAGCGTGCCGGGCATCACGGTTCAATTTGCACAAGGTGGGCATAGTCGCGCTGCAAAAATGCCCTGACCGTATCCAGCCAGCATCATACCGAAGCCTTCCCCCGGTGCTTCCAATATGTCAAAGACACCTTCACATCTCACAGCGGTCGGCGGTACTTCGCATCCGCAAGGGTCGCAGCCGCCGTCGCGCACTCCGCAGGTGGTGCTCGATCGTTTGCGGCAGGCAGCGATGCCACGGTTCGAACTGGCGTGCGGCGAAGCCCTGAGCAAGGCCGACGATGCGATGTTCGATCTGGCCCAGCATGCGCAGAGCAGCGCCAGTCAGCAGGGTTACTTCGACTCGATGCGCGAAATCCGTCGCGAGCGCCGGCAGATCGAACTGGTGTATCGCACGCATATCAATGCCGGGTTCACCGACTTTCTCCAGCAGGGCGGAAACGTGGCCGCCGTCATGCCGGCCCAGCATGGTGGCTCGTTGAGCCTGATTGCGCAGGACGAGCTTGAAGAACAACTCGCTGCCGAGCAGAGCGCCAGCAGCATGCATCGGCGTTTCAAGCTGGTCATCGAGCCGATCATGCGCGGACTGGCGCGGATGGCGATCTCGATCGCGCCGAATTTCGACCCTACCTGCAGCCCGGTTGCGCCTGAACGCCTCGCGATGGCATTTCGAAGTGCACTGGCAGGATTTGCGGCGTCTGCCGAAGTCAAACTGGTGCTGTTCAAGTTATACGAGCGTGAGCTGCTGCAGGTGCTGGAAACGTTGTATCCGGAAATCATGCGCATTCTGGTCGAAACCGGCTACATCTCCGGCCATGTACCGCGGATTCCGCAGACGCCGCCTGCTCCATTGCCGCGCAGCATGCCACCCGACTTCAACCTCGCCGAACAAGTGCCGCAACGGCAGACTCTCGTGCAATCGTCCTACGACGGCACCGGGCGCGGCGGGTATCAGGTCGGATTCCAGAACGGCCAGACCGAAGACGGCATGCTCAACAGCCTGCACGAGATGCTGCAGGCCTGGCGCAACATGCAGCAAAAGGAAGCTGGCGTTGCCGAGCCGGTTGCGACTGAGCCGACGGGGCCGGAACTCAGTTCTGGTGAAATGCTGTCCGTATTGCAACTGTTCCAGGCCGATTTGCCGGATGGGCTCAAGACTGCATTGCAGACCAGCGAGCATTCCCTCGCGCAGCAACTCAAGCGCGAGCTGATTACCGGCGCGGCTGCGCTCGGCATCAGCCAAGGCAATGCCCGGCTCGGCGACGTCGAAGAAGACGCGATCGACGTGGTCGGCATGATGTTCGAGGTCTTCCTGGACGAACGCGACATCAAGCAAGACGTGCGCGAGCAGATCGCGCGCCTGCTGGTGCCGTACATCAAGGTCGCGCTGATCGACCGTCGGCTGTTTCTGCACAAGGCGCATCCGGCGCGCCGGCTGCTTAACGCGATCGCCGAAGCCTGCGAGGGCAATCACGGAGAAGGTCCATACGAACGCGAACTGCTCGAGCAGGTCGGGCAGTCGGTGGACCGGCTGGTCGCCGAGTTCAACGAAGACATCGCGATCTTCGAGTTGCTCGAACAGGATCTGCGCACCTTCATCGAACAATACAAGCGTCGAGCCGACCTGGCCGAACGCCGCGTTGCCGAAGCGCAACGCGGGAAAGAGCGCCTGGAAGAAGCGCGCATGCGCGCCGAGTCGCTGCTCCAGAAGCGGCTAGACGCGCACAGCGTGTCGCCATTGGTGCAGGAAGATCTCAACCGTTACTGGGTGCATCACTATGCGGTGCTGTTCCTGCGCGAGGGCGAAGACGGCGAGGGTTGCACGCAAGCCGTGCGTACGCTGGATCGGATGCTCTCGCTGGCCGATGCGGCATTCCATACCGGCGGCCTGACCGCGCTCGCAGAAACCGATTCGCTGCAACCAGGATTGATGGCGATGCTGGCCAGTTCCGGCCTGACTGCGGAAGTCGCGGTGGAGTGCGCGCGTACGATGACGCAACACCTGATGCAGCCGCCGACGAAAGCGAAAGCATCCACGCCTACGACTGCGACGCCGACGGTGGCGCAAACGGTCGCACAGCCGGATGTTGTCGTCGATGCGACGCATCCGCATCCGGCGACCGCGCGTCCGTTGCCGGCGATCGAAGCGCTGGTCGCCACGCCGCTGGATGTCGAACCTGCCGATGTCGCGCGTCTGCGTCAGCTGGCCGTTGGCAGTTGGGTCGAGTTCGTCGGCGAAGACGAGCGCGTGCAGCCGGGCAAGCTGTCATGGATCAGTCCGATTTCCGCACGCATGTTGTTCGTCAACAAGCGCGGCGCGCGCATGCACGTGGCATCGGCCGAGGAATTGGCCGCGATGATGAAGCAGGGCAAGCTGCGTCTGCGCGTGGCCGATGCCGCGTTCGATCAGGCGATGCATCAGGTTCTGGGCCGTTTGCGCGAGGGAGCGCCGATTAGCCGAAGCTGATCGGGCCTCGGTTTGATCAGCACCGCTGCCTCGAAGGCGGCGATTCGATTACGATGCAGCGGTCTGCCTCATGTCGGAGCCGCGCATGCCGTTCACCTTGGCTGTCATCCGTGAAACCGCGATCGGCGAACGCCGCGTCGCGA
Source organism: Lysobacterales bacterium (assembly GCA_038316385.1). Lineage (GTDB taxonomy): Bacteria > Pseudomonadota > Gammaproteobacteria > Xanthomonadales > Xanthomonadaceae > SZAS-103. Next base: position 153,784 of record JBBQAN010000005.1, read on the forward strand.
TCACGCCGGAAACCTGTCGCAAGCTGTGTGCTGCCGGAGCGACGGTGTTGCTGCAATCCGGCGTCGGCGATGCTGCGCATTTTCCGGATGCTGCCTACGAAGGCGCCGAGTTCGACGCCGACGCGAATACGATCCTGCAACGCGCCGATGTGCTGCTGTGCGTGCAACCGCCCGGTGCGGAACGACTGGGCGCTTTGAAGGAAGGCGCGATCGTGATGGGCCTGCTTGCAGCCGACACCGATCCTGCGCGCGAAGCGCAGTGGTTGGCACGCAAGACCACCAGCTTTCCGCTTGAGCGTTTGCCGCGCACCTCGCGCGCGCAGGCGATGGACGTATTGTCGTCGCAGGCCGGCATGGCCGGCTACAAGGCGATGCTGATCGCGGCGCAAGTCGCGCCGAAATTCTTCCCGATGCTGACCACGGCCGCAGGCACGATCCGGCCGTCGAAGGTCTTGGTAGTCGGCGCTGGTGTCGCGGGACTGCAGGCAATCGCGACCGCACGCAGACTCGGCGCGCAGGTGGAAGGGTTCGATGTGCGCCCGGAAACCCGCGAGCAGATCGAATCGCTCGGCGCAAAATTTCTCGACTTGGGCGTCAGCGCGAAAGGCGAGGGCGGCTATGCGCGAGAGCTCACCGCCGAGGAACGCGCCGCGCAACAACAGAAGCTGGCCGAACATCTCAAGGGCGTGGACGTGATCGTCACCACTGCGGCGGTGCCCGGACGGCCCGCGCCGAAGATCATCAGCGCGGCAATGGTCGCCGGTATGAAACCCGGCAGCGTGATCGTCGACCTCGCCGCCGAGTCAGGCGGGAATTGCGAACTCACTCGCGCAGGTGAAACCATCGAAAGCGGCGGCGTCAGCATCGTCGGGCCAAGCAACCTTGCCAGTCAGGGCGCGATGCATGCCAGCGAGATGTATGCGCGCAACCTGTTCAACTTCTCGCAGTTGTTGATCAAGGATGGCGCGCTGTCGCTCGATTGGGACGACGAATTGATCGCGAAAACCTGCCACACGCACGCTGGCGCGTTGCGCAACGCTACCTGATTCGCTCCTGCATTTGCCCTGGTTCGTGCTGCGAACCCGGTTCCTTTGCCGGCGACGAATCATTCGCGCCATGTCGCTCCTTGCGTTCGTCGCGGAACCGCTGCATGAGCGCCTTGCGTTGTTCGGGGCTCAACGACTTGAAGCGTTGATACGCGTCGATCACGCGTTGGCGATCGGCTTCCGGCATCGTGTGGAATCTGTCCTCGCCACGCCATGCTGCACGCCGTTGTTCCGGAGTGATCTGCGCCCAGTGCGTGAGGCGTTGCTGGATCTGCGCGCGCCGATCCGGCGGCAACTGCGTCCAGCGTCTCGCATGCGCGGCCATGCGTTGCTGACGACGCGGCGGTAGCTGATCCCATTGCGACCGCAGTGGTTCCAGCAGCATGCGCTGGGCCGGATCGAGCTGGCTCCACGGAAGCGGGACTGCGTGGATGTTGTCGGCTTCGTTGCCGACTCTATCTGCTTGCATGCCCGCGCGCGCGTCTTGTCGCGGCGTTGACATATCTGGAGGCGAGCCTGCCCACGCCGATGCGGCCAGGAATAGCATCGCCAACAACGGCGTTGAAACGCGCATGCAGGCGCTTCGGAGCTGGATGACGCCAAAACGCATCTTTCAACCTCCCGAGGAATCGTTTGCAGGCTGCTCTGCGAGCCAGCCGTAAAAATCCAGATCGCTCAACATTTCGGGATCGGCCGCATCGAATGCATCTGCGGACACGGCCATGGAGACAGATGTTGTGTTGCTGGGATTTATGACGGCTTGGTTCGTTGCATGCGACGCGACCGCAACGATTGTTGTCGGCATCGGCGCAGCAGACGCATGCGGTGTGCGCGGCATGAACACGACCAGCGCCATCGCTGCGGTGAGTGCGGCGCCCAGCGGCCAAGCCCAGCGAGCGGTCGTTCGTCGGATCGGCTCGGCTTGCTGCGCGCGCAAGCGAAGCTCACGCAGGCGTCGGCGCGTGTCCGCGTCGATGCACGCGACGCTGTCGTTGAAAGCCGCGCGCGAACGCAGGGCGAGTTCGATATCGTTGGCATTCATCGCCAGTCCTCCAGTTGTCTGCGCAGCGCTTCCATCGCGCGCGAGGTGTGGGTTTTCACGCTGCCTTCCGAACAGCCCATCACGCGTGCAGTATCGGCGACATTCAGGCCTTCCAGCACGCGCAACTGGTAAGCCTCGCGCTGTCGGCGCGGCAGCGCCTGCAACGCTGTGGACAGCGCCCGATAACTTTCGCGGTCGCTATGCAAATGCGCCGGTCCGGGCGTCGGGTCGGCGGGTTCCCAAACCGGGCTGTCGCCGTCAGCGTCCGCGGATCCCATCCAGCCGACCAGCACCGATCGCACGCGCCGGCGTCGGCGGATGTCCGTGATCCGGCTGTGCAGGACGCTCCAGAACAACGGCGACCATTCGACCGACGGCTTGTCGGCGTAGCGCTGCACCAGCTTGAGCATCGCATCCTGCACCGCGTCGAGCGCGTCTTCGCGATGCTTGAGTGCGATTTCGGCATGCCGGAACGCGCGTCGTTCGATTCCGGCGAGAAAAGCCGGGAGGCTTTCCGCGTACGGTGTCGCTGTCTGCATGCTGCCATCCATCATGCGTCCATCATGCCTGCTTTGATTCGAAACTCCGGGCAACTTCATGACCTGCGACATACGCATGACTGCAGCCTGTGCAAGCGTTCATTGCTACGACGTGCCAATACTCGTGGACGACAACGCACCGGTTCGGCTGCGGTTGACACGCAGGCAGCGCGCGGCGCGCCGGCGCGGTTATGATGCGGATATGAGCACTTGGGGAGTTCCGCATTTACGGAGTTCCGCACAACAACCGGAGGGGACATGAGCGACGGCTTTGTGGCGCTGTACATTTTCATGCTCGCGGCCATCTGCGGCCACGTGATCATCTCGCGCGTACCGGTCATCCTGCATACGCCGCTGATGTCGGGCTCGAACTTCGTGCACGGGATCGTGCTGGTCGGCGCGATGGTCGCGTTGGGACACGCCGAAACAACGCTGGAGACGGTGATCGGATTCATTGCGGTCCTGCTCGGCGCTGGTAACGCGGCCGGCGGCTACGTGGTGACCGAACGCATGCTGGACATGTTCAAGTCTAGCCGACCCGCTCCCGGCAAGGCGGAAAGCCCATGACCGTCGCGGACTGGTTGCCGCTGCTGGTGCGCGCGAGTTATCTGCTGGCCGCGCTGTTGTTCATCCTCGGGCTGCAACGCATGTCCTCACCGGTGACCGCGCGCAGCGGCATCCAGTGGGCCGGTGTCGGCATGGTCATCGCGACCGTGGCGACGTTCGCATTGCCAGGCATGCACAACCTGGCCTTGATCCTGGTCGCAGCGAGCATCGGCACGGTCATCGCGTGGGTGTCCGGAAAAAAAGTCGCGATTACCGATATGCCGCAGATGGTTGCGCTGTATAACGGCATGGGGGGCGGTTCGGCGGCTGGTATCGGCGCGGTGGAACTGATCCAGTTCGCGGCGGGCGAGCCTTCCACCAAGACGCAACTCGTGCTCGGCGTGATCGGTGCACTGATTGGTGCGATCTCGTTCTCCGGCTCGCTGATTGCGTTCGCCAAGTTGCAGGGCTGGATGGACAAGCGCTTTGTCTTCCCGGGCCAGAAGCTGTTCAACGGGCTGGTGTTCCTCGCGGCGATTGCACTCGGCATCGCAACTGTCCTTTGGTTGCAGCAGCCGGTGATCGTCGGCTTCTTCGTTGCGGCGATTGCGGTCGGTTTCCTGATGACGTTGCCGATCGGCGGCGCCGACATGCCGGTAGTGATTTCCCTTTACAACGCGCTGACTGGCCTTGCGGTCGCGTTTGAAGGCTACGTGCTCGGCAACGAGACGCTGATCATTGCGGGCATGGTCGTCGGCGCTGCGGGTACGTTGCTAACCCAGTTGATGGCCAAGGCGATGAACCGCTCGCTCGCAAACGTACTGTTCGGCAACTTCGGCGCGGGCGGCGGCGAAGCGCAAGAAATCACGGGCTCGCAAAAGCCCATCGACGCGAGCGACGTCGCGGCGATGATGGCTTACGCCGAACGCGTGGTGATCGTGCCCGGTTACGGCATGGCGGTCGCCCAGGCGCAGCACAAGATTTGGGAGTTGACGCAACAACTCATCAAGCGCGGAGTGAAGGTCAAGTTCGCGATCCACCCGGTTGCCGGCCGCATGCCTGGCCACATGAATGTGCTGCTTGCCGAGGCTGGCGTGCCTTACGACCTGATCGCCGACATGGACGACATCAATCCCGAGTTCCCAAACACCGACGTCTCGCTGGTGATCGGTGCCAACGACGTGGTGAATCCGGCGGCACGCACCGACAAGGCCTCGCCGATCTACGGCATGCCGATCCTGGACGTGGTCAACTCGAAGAACACCGTCGTGATCAAGCGCGGCAAGGGCACCGGCTTCGCCGGCATCGAGAACGCGCTGTTTTACGCAGACAACACGCGCATGCTTTACGGCGATGGTGCAGAAGCGGCCGGACGGTTGGTTAGCGAACTCAAGGCGCTCGACGGCGGGCATTGACGGGAACTGAGTCGGCTCGGCAGCGCAGACGCGCGACGCACACGGCGTCGGTACAATGGCGGCATGTACAGCCGCAACAGCGAACCTTTCAAGCTCGAACGCGACTGCGCCGCCGTGCTGGTGCCGCAGGGCGAGCTCGTCACTCTGCCTGCGGGCAGCATCGGCTACATCTCGCAGGCGCTCGGCGGCAGCTATACGGTGTATATCGAAGGCAACCTGTTCCGGATCGCCGGCCAGGATGCCGATGCGCTCGGCAAGGAGCCGACCGAAGCGCCCGAATTGCCAGCCGATGCCAGCGACGACGACGTCGAGAAGCTGGTCTGGCGCCAATTGCGCACCTGTTTCGACCCGGAGATCCCGATCAACGTCGTCGATCTCGGCCTTGTTTATGACTGCGAGATCGAACGCCTGGACGATGGCCGCCGCAAGGTCAACGTGCGCATGACCCTGACCGCGCCCGGCTGCGGGATGGGCGATATTCTGGTCAGTGACGTGACCGACAAGCTCGAACTGATCCCGACCGTCGCCGAAGCGGACGTGGACCTGGTGTTCGACCCACCATGGAACCAGAGCATGATGTCCGACGCCGCACGACTGGAAACCGGGATGTTCTAACGGGATGTTCTGATCAGACGAAAGGTTCATTCACTGATTGCAGGCGCGTTTCTTGCTGAACGTGTCTGCAAATTATTTTTATCCTCGTTCATAATCGAAACAAAATATTGCACTGCAGCAAATATCTTTAAAATGTCTTTTTGTGGTGGATCGCCTCACTAGGGCGTATCGCGACTCATTAATGCTTTTCCTATCGCACTCTGAAATGGCTATGCGCAGCCGTCTTGCGATCGGCATGAACCATTGATCTCGCAAGATCCATTTGTGCATTGCACAAAATCATTAAAGATAATTAATTTTAGGCCGATTATCACGCTGTTAGCGTCACGCCGTTCGCATTGATGTACCCGCGAACGCGTCAAAGTTTTGAGTATTGTCACGCTGTGTGCATACGCAAGTAGAGGTTGCAACACGTATCGATGCGACGTTTGGATGGACAAAGACAAGCATGGCCCGGCGCAGGGAATGCTCTCAACGCGGCGCAGCAGCGTCGCCCACCACACACACATCTGGGGTTCCGAATGAAATCGACGTCAACAAGCATGCGTAAAACGACTCTTGCCCTCGCCGTGGTCGCGGCGCTTTGCAGTGCAGGGGCGATTGCCGCGCCGGTGTCCAAGGCGCCGGGGTAT